>JAEEQP010000095.1 GCA_016285355.1 Bacteroidales bacterium | reverse complement strand
GCCATCGCTTTTCCCCATGTGGAAATGACGAAATGGTACCAAAGCATGAAAGACACGGCTTCGTTCCTGCTCTTTCCGAAACGTGACACCCACTGGCGCTATTCTGCCGTCTACGGCTACGATAGCCTGTTCAGCTACATGAACAGCCTCAACGGCTTCGGCATCCCCGACATCCATGTTGACAGGTTGGTCAAACTCGACACCATGTATCCCGAAAACGACGAGCAGACCCTTAACCTCATCTTCCCCATCGGCAACGACTCGCCGAAATACCGCGCCGACATCACCGTCGACCCAGGCCACAAGCCTAAAGTGCTTTTCGTCGGCGACTCGTTCATCTGGGACTTGGAGACCTACATGCCTTGGAAGGAGATTATGGACTATGTCGAGATCTGGTTCTACAACAAGTCCGCCTTTTTGGGCTTCGAGAAAGAGAAGCATCCCATCGGCGACATCAACCGACTGCGTTCCATCCTCAACGTCGACTATGTCGTTTGGTATTCCTCTGGTTATCAATGGGGGCTTTCATCCTACGACTTTGTGGAGGATGCCTTGCTGCGTCTTTGCGTGAGTGATAGCCTGTTTGATGCACAAATCCCTTGGGTGATGGACAGCCTAAGACACGACAGCAATTTCAAGCAGCACCATTTCGATTGGAATCATCCTGAACAATTTGATGACACCCTCCGCAGATATGCTGTAAAGGCTTTGAAAGACAATCCCGAGCTCATCCCAGGCCTCGACGGAGAAGCCATGCCGACCATCCGCAACACCAAAGCCATTCAGCTGGCACAACAAGCCAACAACATTGCCAACGACAAGCCATGGAGCACCGCCTTGCGCATCCAAGCTTCAAGGACAAATCGCCTTTTCGACGACATCTTGGACGAGGAAGCCGAGAATGTATTGCTCGGTCGCCCCATGATGCGCGACGAAATCCAAGTGGACACGGCCTCCATCATCGAGTTTGAAGTAAATAAATTGATGGAACAATGGCGCAATAACCCTGAAAGCATCAAGTTCTTGGAAGGTAAAGCCCAAGAGAACGGCAAGACTTTCGAGACCGTCTTAGAAGAAGATGCCCGCTGGGTGGTTAATGAACGGCTGAGGAATGGGGAGCTGTTCTAAGAGTTGGCCCTTGAGCCTGTCGAAAGGCCGGTTTTTCAACAAGTTCTATTCCACTACAATCTCGTAAACTCTTCCCTCAATATCACTCTTATTGTAAGGAATCAGCCCCTGCTCCCAAACGATGGGCGGCCACCATTCAGAATAATGATACTCCTGCGTGACGATGGCTTTCATCTGGTTATTCGGAATTGAGGTATATTCGTCGTTCATGTAGCCCATTACACGCATCTTGTCGGGAGTAGGGCCTAAACGCCAGATGATTTCGGTGGGTCGCCACTCAATTTCATAGTAATAATATGGCTCCTTGAAGGCTTTGTTGCTCATCGGGGCACGCTCTGTGAGTGCTTTGTAGAGCTTGTACCAGCGCAAAGTCTCATACTTATGCTCCTTGTCGTAGGGGATACTGTCAATGCCCCATGAGAAATACTTGGGTGAGGGAACGGCGAGGTCCCAGTTGGTGCAGCAGTACATCACGTCGTCGTTCAAGGTCTCGTCTTGCACAACGCAGATGCTATCGGCACGTTTGCCGTAATAGTCCTTCGGCCAAAACCGCGAGGCCTTCACGATTTCAATATCGATTTCAGAATAATGGTAGTCAGGATGGCGAATCGGGTTTTCCGAATCGTCGTTCTTGTCCACATAGCCACCTTCGGCTTCATCGTGGCGACGGTTGTTCCATGAATGGTTATCACTGTAAATCAACCAGAAAGCGTAGGTCAATCCGTTCCAAATGTTTTCCTCGTTGAGCATCACAGGGAACTTAATCTTGCCACGGAACTTGCCGTAAGTGAATCCTACACGAGTGCGAATGCCCGTCGACTCCTTGTGCAGGTTGTTCAGGTCATTATTGCCAGGATTAATGAGACTGATGTAGCTGCCATCCTCGGCAAGGCGCACCGTTTGGCAAGGTGTTTCGCTCACCACAGGCCAGTTCATCTGAAGTTCAGTGCTGTCGAAGCGGTTGCGGTTGGCTTCATAATCGGCTCGCGTATAAGGATTTTCACCCACCACATCCTGAATGACGGGAATATTGCGAAGTGTATATTGCCGACTTACCGCACTGAAAAACTGCTCATAGAGTGCGCTACGATACAACGAATCATCAGTGCCACAGTGGCAGTTGGTGGTATCTAATTGATAACCCATGTTGTTCACCCTCGACTCGTCAATAAACACACCCTTGTCGACGGCAATGACGGCACGCGTCTTCAACTTGCGTTTCGAGCGGATGACTTTGATGTTTTTCGATGGGTGCGTCTCAAACCAGCCGTAAGGGTTCACAAACTGCCCATTTTCATCGGTTTGACCGATATATTGCACATAGTCAGGGATTTCCTTCAGCCCTTCCTCCTTGCAAAGCACCAAAAGGAAGCTGTATTCACCCACTCGCGGGTTGCGTTTCCAACGGTGGTTCACATCGCCTTGGTTCTTCTTGTCGCTAATCACCCAAAGGGCGTCTTTGTAAAGCTGTTCATCCACGCTGCATCCGTTCTTCTCCGCCTTTTCGACGATGGAGTTGTACCATTCCGGCACATTGTGAATCGAATTGATGACCGATTGGATGTGCTCGGCACTGAAGCTGTTCTCCGAAAGGTCGGCGCCATAGTATTTCCTTTCGTCACGCGGGTTGCCCACAATGCGGAAGGCATCGCGTGTACGATGGTGCTCAATGGGCTTGAACCCGATGCTCACATCCTCCCAGCTGCCATAGAAGTTCTCGCCCGCCAAGGCAGAAGTGTCAGCGAACTTGTAGCTTTCGTTCTGATAGTAAATCTTGTAGTACTTGTACTTCTTCGACAAAGTGAAAAAGCGGAAATTGAACATACCCGAGCCGTCCTTCGTCTGTTTGATCGAAGGTAAGGTAATGCCTTCCAGAACGGCATTGTCCGTGTCCATATCAAGGGTAACGGTCCTGCTGCAACCGAAGTTCGACATCGGTTTGAAATAATTGGTCTTCAGCAAAATAAACCCCAATAGGAGCAAAATCCACCAATACTTTCTTCTACTTCTTTCTTCCATGCGATTGTACAAGTACTACAAGTCGAGTCTTTATTCCACCGTAACCGATTTGGCCAAATTACGCGGCTGGTCCACATTGCAGCCACGCATCACCGCGATGTGGTAGGCCAGAATCTGCAACGGCACCGTTGCCAGCAAAGGCGAATAGAGGCATTCGGTCTCGGGAATCTCAATGACATAATCCGCCATCTTGCGTGCCAGCACATCCTTTTCGCTTACCACTGCGATAATCTTGCCATCACGTGCTTTCACCTCTTGGATATTGCTGAGCACCTTTTCGTAAGTACTATGGTTGGTAGCCACAAAAACAACTGGCATATCCTTGTCAATCAAAGCGATAGGACCATGCTTCATTTCGGCGGCAGGATAGCCTTCGGCGTGGATGT
>JAEEQP010000021.1 GCA_016285355.1 Bacteroidales bacterium | reverse complement strand
GATGCTCTTTGCCGCACAGAAGATGCGCCGTATGCCCGAGCTGAAAAGTCCCACGGTGATGATTGTGGTCGATCGCATCGACTTGGACTCGCAGACGCAGAACGTCTTCAAGGAGGCGCCCAACGTGATGCCCACCGAGGACATCGACACGCTGAACAAGTTTTTGGAGAACGACGCCCGCTATATCATCATCACCACCATCTTCAAGTTCAAGGACGCCAAGCCCAACATCAACCGCCGCGACAACATCATCGTGATGGTCGATGAAGCACACCGCACCCAAGAAGGCGACCTCGGACAGCGTATGCGTGCCGCCCTGCCCAACGCTTTCTTCTTCGGTCTTACGGGAACGCCCATCAACAAGTCGGAGCACAACACCTTCTGGACTTTCGGCGCACAAGAGGACAAAGGCGGATACATGAGCCGCTACTCTTTCGAGGACGCCCTGCGCGACAACACCATCCTGCCGCTGCATTTCGAGCCGCGCCTGTTGGACATCCACATCGATCGCGATGCCGTGGACGAGGAGTTTGAGCGACTTTCCAACGAACTGGACGAAGATGCCAAAATCACTCTCAGCAGCAAGGCAGCCAAGATGCTGGAGTTCCTGAAATCGCCCGAACGCATACAGATTGTCTGCAAGGACATCGCCGAACATTATCGCGACAAGGTGGAGCCACAAGGCTTCAAAGCCATGATTGTTACACCCGACCGCGAGGCCTGCCATCTCTACAAGATGGAGCTGAACAACTACTTCCCCGATTCCGCTTCTGCGGTGGTCATCTCCACCTCGGGCAAAGGCGAGGATGAGCTGAAACGGCTCTACAGCCTCACCAAAGACGAACAGGAAAAGGTGATTGAGAAATTCAACAAGCCCGATTCGGAACTGAAATTCCTGATTGTCACCGCCAAACTGCTTACGGGCTTCGACTCGCCCATCTTGCAGACCATGTATTTGGACAAATCGTTGAAAGACCACACGTTGTTGCAAGCCATTTGCCGCACCAATCGTAAGTTCCCGAACAAGACTTTCGGGCGCATTGTGGATTATTTTGGTGTGTTTGATGATGCCGCCAAGGCTTTGGAATTCGATGAGGACGTGATGAAGAAGGTCATCACCAACCTCAACGATTTGATTAACGAACTTCCGCAAGCCATTGCCGACACATTGTCGCATTTCGAAGGCGTGGACCGCACTGTGGACGGCTTCGACGGTTTACAAGCCGCGCAGGAAGCCATCAACACCAACGAAAAGCGCGATGCCTTCGCCGCCGACTATCGTCGTCTGTCCAACATCTGGGAATCGCTTTCCCCTGACCCCGCTTTGGAACCCTATCGCGTGGATTACAAATGGCTTTCCAATGTATATCAATCCGTTAAGCCCTCCGGACCCGATGCTTTGGGCAAATTGATTTGGCTTTCTTTGGGCGCACAGACCAAGAAAATCATGTACGAGAACATTCACGTATCGGGCATCCACACCGACATGGAAGAGGTGATTTTGGATGAAACCATGGTTTCGGCGTTGATGGGCAACAAGGATATGAAAGCCGCCAAGAAAATGGAGCGGGAACTCATCAAGCGGTTCAAGAAACACGCCGACAAGCCCAAATTCATCGAGTTGAGCAAGCGTCTGGAAGCTCTGCGCGACAAAGCCGAACAGGGCTTGATTTCGAGCATCGAGTTCATCAAGGAGCTCTGCCAGATTGCCCGAGAAACCTTGCAAGCTGAAAAGCAGGAAGCCGAGGTGGAAGTACGCAAAACCGGCAAGGAAGCCTTAACCGAGCTATTCTTGGAGCTGCGCACCGAGGACACGCCCGCTGTGGTGGGCCGCATCGTCGCCGACATCGACAGCATCGTGAAAGTGGTGCGTTTCCCCGGCTGGCAGACCACCAACGCAGGCGAACGCGAGGTACAGAAAGCATTGCGCAAGACCTTGTTAAAGTACAAGTTGCATAAGGAAGAAGCGTTGTTTAATAAGGCTTATATGTATATCAGGGAGTATTACTAAATTCAACAATGAGTTGGTGCGCTTCTCAATACATCATCCCAAACAACCACAAAGGGATGCGGTTACCGTAACCTACCTCTGTATCATCAATAGCGAGGAAACTGTTGGTCACATCTGCTATTTGGTCAAAACTCTTTTTCTTGCCACCAACTTCAAATAGGTACTTGTCATTGATGAGAAAGTCTCCCTGCTTTGGAAACTTGACATCATGAACCACACGCATTTGACTATAAAAGAATGTCTCCCTTTCATTGCCTTTGTCAACTGTCGGGCATAGAACATGCATCAGGTTTGTGTTGTTCAAGAAAATTTTGTCGGGCTTGCAGAGGTACTTATAGCTTTTTGTCTGGTTAGTCAACAATGACAATATTTGAGCCTTGTCAAGCGCATAAAGCATACGCAATCCCAAGTCGTTATTGGTGGAGAGCTGTTTCCAAAGTTCCGACATGTTTGGCTCGAACGGCACACGCTCACTGATAATCATAAGCAATTTCTTGGTCTTCTGAATAGTGTCGAAAGACACATTTTCTACGGCCGGCAAATCGGTGTCGATGACGACAGAAACAGTTTGGCGCAATCGGCCAGGAAAATCTTCAACGGACTCGCGATAGAAAGGATAGTAGCCATGGACCAGATAATCCTCAAACAAAGGAGCCACTTTGATGTTTTGAAGTATTGTCATGGCATGACGAACATGATTCAGCAACAAGTCTTCAAGCAGAATCGGTTTTATGTCAAGCACACCCTCGAAGATGAGAAACTCACGAAAAGAAAGCCCATGTAATGTGTAAACTGTTTGACGGCGTGATAGGTCGACTTGAGCATTGTCCATAATCAAGATGGAGCTACTGGTATAGACGATGCTCATGTCGGGATAATTGTCATAGATGTTTTTCAGCGTCTGCGACCAATTGTCGTACCGATGAACCTCATCGAGGTAAAGGCGGGAGATACCATGACGGTCAGCCCAATCCACAAGTTCGAGCAACGAATGGGTGGAAAACCAAAGGTCATCAAGCGAAGCATAAAGTGTCTGATCAATATCTTGGTAATGCTCAAGAATATGTTGCAGTAGCATGGTTGTCTTACCTACACCACGTGCTCCCTTAATGGCGATAATTCTAGCCTGCCAATTGATTTGAGCATATAGATAACGTTTGAACCGAAGGCTAATTTTCGCAATCTTACGGTGATAATTGTCAAAAAGGGGCTGTAATTCTATGTTTTCCATCGTCTTTTATTGTTGATTGGCCGTGCAAAAATACAAATTTACATTTCAAAATGCAAAAATTCACCACTTTTTTACATTTCAAAATGTAAAAATTACAAAAAAGTGCGCTCCATGGTATAGAGCACACTTTTCAATTATTCAAAACTTGTAATTACTCCGCCACTTCTTCAGCCTTCGCCCTGAAGTTCACCAAGTCCTCCTCGATGAAGTTTTTCACATAGACGCTCTTGCCGATGACATCTTCTTCGGCGGCGTGGACGTAGACGCTGGCCGAACGAAGGAAGAGATGCGGGGCGCGGGTGGCGTCGTCCAAGATGAGCAACGACATCATGATGTCGCCAGTCATGTCGTAGAGACGACGAGCCAGAAAATCCTGAACCTCTTGGTTGTTGGCGCCTTTCACGTAGTTGATGCTTTGCTCATAGAGCTCCACAAGCGTGCGCACTGTGTTCTGCAAAGGTTTCAAGTCCTCGGAGACCTCGTTTTCCAGCATTTCCTTCATGATGGTGAGGTAGGTGCCGTTGGTGATGTAACGGATGGCGGCCACCACCTGCAACTGCGTCGTGCCTTCGTAGATGGAGAAGATACGGGCATCGCGGTAGAGGCGCTGGCACTTGTACTCCATGATGAAGCCCGAGCCACCGTGAATGCTGATGGCATCGTAGGCGTTCTGGTTGGCGTACTCCGAGTTCATGCCCTTGGCCAAAGGCGTGAAGGCATCGGCGAGGCGAGAGTACTTCTTGCACTCGGCACGCTCCTCGGGTGTCAGCGGACGCTCGCGTTGTATGTCCTCAAGGCACTTGTAGATGTCCACATAACGAGCCGTCATGTAGAGCAGCGAACGACCTGCGTCAATCTTGGCTTTCATACGGGAGAGCATATCATAGACAGCAGGGAACTCGATAATCTTTTTGTGGAACTGCTGACGCTCGCCGGCATATCTCAGAGCCTCGTTGTAGGCTTCCTGTCCCAAACCGACGGACTGGGCTGCGATACCCAGACGTGCGCTGTTCATCAGGGCCATCACGTACTTGATAAGGCCCAGACGAGTCTCACCGCAAAGCTCAGCTTTGGCGTTCTTATAGGTCAACTCGCAGGTAGGTGAACCATGAATGCCCAGCTTATGCTCGATATGACGCACATTGACACCGCCTTGACGCTTGTCGTAGATGAACATTGACAGGCCACGGCCATCTTTGGTGCCTTCCTCGGAGCGAGCCAGCACCAAGTGGATGTTGGAGTCGCCATTGGTGATAAAACGCTTCACACCGTTGAGCAGCCAGCAACCGTCTTTCTCGGAATAGGTGGCCTTCAGCATGACGCTCTGCAGGTCGGAACCAGCATCGGGCTCGGTGAGATCCATCGACATGGTCTCGCCAGCGCAGACACGCGGGATGTATTTCATGCGCTGCTCCTCGTTGCCGAATTCATATAAGGTGTCGATGCACGACTGCAAGGACCAGATGTTCTGGAAACCGGCATCGGCGGAGGCGACCATCTCGCTCAGCATGGAAAAAACGGTAATAGGCAGGTTCAGACCGCCATAGCGGCGAGGCATAGAGACTCCCCAAAGGCCACCCTTGGTGCAGGCATCGAGGTTTTCAACGGTCTTGGAGGCATATATCATGCGGCCGTTCTCCAAATGCGGACCTTCGAGGTCAACGCTCTCGGAGTTGGGCTCGATGATATTGGCAGTGATGTCGCCCGTGATGTCCAGCACGCGACGGTAGTTCTCCATCGCGTCTTCGTAATCGACTGGGGCATAATCGTAAGTATCCTTGTCAGCGAAATTGCGCTCCTTCAACTCGACGATGCGCTTCATCAGCGGGTGGTCGAGGTAGAATTGCAGGTTCGGGTTATCGTTATAATAGTTTGCCATTAGTTTTACTCTTTTTTCGTTAAGTCATTCTCTTTTATGGAAGTTGTTTTGTCCTCTGTATTCGATTTGTTTTTCTTTCTTCCTGGCATATTGATAAAATCAAACACCCCTAAAATCTTGAAAAGCGTGACCCCTACGGCCAAGACGCAGAGAATAATATAAACAATTACCATTTTATTTACTATTTTGCTTGTAATACTTAATCAATTTTGGAACGACCTCCTCCACGGTGCCAACGATGACGTAATCCGCTATCTTATTAATAGGTGCATCAGGGTCGCTGTTCACCGAAATGATGATTTTGGAGTCCTGCATACCAGCGATGTGTTGGATCTGGCCGCTGATGCCGCAGGCGATGTACACCTTGGGGTGAACGGTAACACCCGTTTGTCCAATCTGGCGGTCGGTGTCACAGAAGCCCGCGTCGACGGCGGCACGCGAGGCACCAACTTCGCCGTGGAGCACCTTGGCGAGTTCAAACAGCATGTCGAAGCCTTCCTTGGAACCCATGCCGTAGCCACCAGCCACGACGATGGGCGAGCCTTTCAAGTTGTGCTTGGCAGCCTCCACGTGGTGGTCGAGGACCTTCACGACATACGCCTCTGGCGAGACATACTTGCTCACCTCGGGATAGACGACTTCGTTCTTGGCCTTGCCTTCATAAATGGCCTTCTGCATCACGCCCGAGCGGATGGTGGCCATCTGCGGACGGTGGTCGGGATTGACGATGGTCGCCACGATGTTGCCACCAAAAGCGGGACGGATTTGATACAACAAGTTGTCATAATGTTTCTTGGTCTTGACATCATCGAAGTCACCGATTTCGAGTTGGGTGCAGTCGGCGGTGAGGCCGCTGGTCAGCGAGGAGCTGACGCGCGGACCGAGGTCGCGACCGATGACGGTGGCGCCCATCAGGCAGATCTGCGGCTGCTCTTCCTTGAAGAGGTTGACGAGGATATCGGTATGCGGAGCAGAGGTGTAAGGGAACAGTCCTTCGCCGTCGAAAGCGAAGAGCTTATCCACGCCGTAAGGCAGGATTTGGTCTTCCACCTTACCCTTGATGCCCGTGCCAGCCACGACGGCGTGCAGTTCCACGCCTAACTGGTCGGCCAGTTTACGCCCTTTGGTGAGCAACTCCTGTGAGACTTCGGCCACCTGTGTGCCTTCGGTCTCGATATATACAAATACGTTGTTCATAAGTCAATTTCTTTTAGACTCGGGACACGGGACTGCGGGACGCGGGACAAACCAAAGTCTCGTGTCTCGCGTCTCGTAGTCTCGCGTCATCCAATTATCTTTTCGTCCAACAATTCTTTAATCAATCCTTCCACATCGGCATCGCTGGCGGTGAGGGTCTTGCTCTCTTTGGCCTGGAAGACGATGTTTTGCACGGTTTTCACCTTGGTGGGGCTTCCGGAGAGGCCGCACTGGTTGGGATCGCCATCCACGTCGGCCACGCTCCACTGGTTGAGGTTGAGGTAGGGACGGCTCTCGTAGAGGTCAGCGCGAGGATCCTCGGGCTGACGCTCCAGCGGGCAGGAGGCATATTTGTATTTCATCACCAGCTTGGCATTGCAGGGACGGCAAGGTGCCGCGCTGCCATTCACAGTGATGACGCAGGGCAGTGGCACTTCCACTGTCTCCACGCCACCGTCGATATGGCGACGGATAGTGGCGATGTTGTTCTCAATCTTGAGGATTTCCTCGGCGTAGGTCACCTGGTTGAGGCCCAGTTTCTGTGCCACTTGCGGACCCACTTGGGCAGTGTCGCCGTCGATGGCCTGACGGCCTCCGATGACGATGTCCACATCACCGATCTTCTTGATGGCGGTGGCCAAGGCGTAAGAGGTGGCCAGCGTGTCGGCACCTGCAAAGAGGCGGTCGGTGAGCAACCAGCCTGTGTCGGCGCCACGGAAGAGGCCTTGACGGATGATTTCGCCGGCGCGCGGCGGGCCCATGGTGAGCACGCCCACGGTGCTACCGGGATGTTGTTCCTTGAGGCGCAAAGCCTGTTCAAGGGCATTCAGATCTTCAGGGTTGAAGATGGCGGGCAAAGCGGCGCGGTTCACAGTGCCCTCAGGCGTCATGGCGTCTTTACCCACATTTCTCGTATCGGGCACTTGCTTGGCAAGCACCACGATTTTCAATGGTTTTGTCATAATAAAAAATAAAACTCGTTTTCAAAATCGGCGGCAAAGATAGGGAAAATCTTTGAGATACAAATAAAACCTTGTTATAGTACAAATTTACGATTGAATCGTAAATCTGTTCTGATTTATTACAAATCATTTATTGTCAATAAATTAAATTCTGACATCTTCATCGCTTTGTCACCGCCATAAACGATATTGCAATGCTCAGCATCAGCCGACGACAAACCAGCCCAATATTTCAAGGAATGGGCATAATCTGCCGAATAGGTTTTCCCCGACTTGATTTCGTAAGCAAACTGCTGTCCTTCAATGCTTTCCAATAAATCAACTTCATTTCCTTTGTTGTCGCGCCAAAACGACAATTGAGGAGTTTCACCTTTATTGAATGCCTTTTTCAAGAACAAATTGATGACATAATTCTCAAATAGACCTCCTTTAAGATAATGTGAATCAACCTGTTTTGGGTTCTTTATCTCCAACAACGAACAAGCCAAGCCTGTATCGTAGAAATAAAGTTTAGGCGACTTGATCAACCGCTTCGAGAAATTGTTGAAATCGGGCCGCAACAAATGCACGATATAACTTGTTTCGAGCAGCGAAAGCCACGACTGCGCTGTTGAAACCGCGATTCCGCAATCATTGGCTAACGAAGAATAATTCAGCAACTGCCCGATGCGACCAGCGCACAACTTGATGAATTTCACGAACAGGCCCAAATCTCCGACATTCTTCAACTGCCTGACATCGCGTTCCACGTATGTCTTGATATAATAAGGATAAAATTCCGTAGGAGGGATGCCTTTATCGAACAGACGCGGGTATGCGCCCATAAACAATTCATCTTCAATTGTTTGAGGAAGTAAGCCAGCGGATTTCAGCTCCTCGCGGGAAAACGGCAACAGTTCCAAAATGGCCACGCGACCGGCCAAAGACTGGGAAATCTGCTGCATCAACTGGAAATTCTGAGAGCCTGAGAGGATATACATTCCCTCTTTATTGACTCTGTCCACATGAGTCTGCAAATAGGAAAACAGATTGGGAGCATATTGCGCCTCATCGATGATGGTCTTGTCGGGATAGGTGTCCAAAAATCCACGCGGGTCGTCCAAAGCGAAACTTCGGTTATCCAAATCTTCCAACGAAACATATTGATATTCAGGAAATTTCTCACGTAACAAAGTGGATTTCCCAGACTGTCTCGGACCTGTCAGCAGCACAATCGGATAAAGCGTTGTCATCCGTTGCAGTTTTGCGGTAATCGTTCTTTCTATCATCACAAATTCAATTGATTCCGCAAAGATAGTACAAATTTTCGATTCAATCGTAAATCTGTACAAAAAAATGTAGGACTGTCGTACCACGGCAGCCGCATTATGTTTTCTTTTCTTTACCCACATTTCTAGTATCGGGCACCTGCTTGGCAAGCACCACGATTTTCAATGGTTTTGTCATAATAAAAAATAAAACTCGTTTTCAAAATCGGCGGCAAAGATAGGGAAAATATTGATAAGGAGCCTCAAGACACCTTTTTTCAATAGGAAGATTCTTTATCATCCCCCACAAACACGCGGCATAACAAACCATGCGATGACGAGAATCAGCATGAGAAGCACGATGGGAAAATAGGGTTTCGTGTCGGTTCGTTTGTAACAAATCAGCATGGGCAAAAAAAGACCCAACAAAACCAAAGCTTCAACAGAAGCTCTACCACCAGCATACTTGGTGAAATAATTGTGGACTTTAACAAGGGATTCCGGAACAAAACCTGAATATTCCCAAGCGGTGACCTCATCAGAATTCGTAACTTCGCCGGTTTTTTTGTCATATTCTGGTAATATCACTTTTTCAGGAAAGTATGCCCGAGTTTCCTTGTCAAACACAAAAGAATAATAGCCCAAACAAGCAATTTCTTTCATCAAACAAAACACTAAAAACAAGGAGTATATAATAATCAATAACTCACAAAAATTCAATTTTGATTTCATAACCAATACAATATTCGTTTAGTTCAACTATCGATTATTTTAGTTCGCAAATATAGACATTTTTCGGAAATCACTACTTTTGCCCCAAATTTCAACCCATGTCCATCACCGAAATCCTAAATAAACCCTGCCTTGAAAAAGAGGACATCAAACAGTTGTTAGCTGCCGAAGGCGAAGACAAGAAACTGCTGTTCGACAAGGCTTTACAGACCAAGCTGGCGCATTTGGACAACTATGTGCACCTGCGCGGACTGATCGAATACAGCAATATTTGCACAAAATCGTGCTTGTATTGTGGGGTGAGAAACAAGAACCCGAACTTCACGCGCTATCAACTCAGTGACGAGGAAGTGATTGAGTGTGCCAAACTCGCTCATGAATTGGGCTATGGCTCTGTGGCTTTGCAAAGTGGGGAACGCTCCGACAAGGACTTCACCGACAAAATCACCCATTTGGTCAAGGAAATCAAGAAGATAGATGGTGGAAGTTTGGGTATTACTCTGTCGTTGGGCGAACAAACTGAAGAAGTCTATCGCGAGTGGTTTGAGGCAGGCGCACACCGATATTTGCTGCGCATTGAGGCCTCGAACGAAAACCTATATTATAAGATTCACCCGCGCGACGCGAAACACGATTTTCAAACGCGTTTGAACTGCATCGACACCCTACTCAAATTGGGTTATCAAACTGGCACCGGCGTGATGGTCGGCCTCCCCTTCCAAACCTTGGACGACCTCGCCGACGACTTGCTGTTTTTCAAACAAAAAGACGTGGCCATGGTCGGCATGGGGCCTTTCATTCCCCACCCCGATACACCCCTGTGGCAATACAGAGACCAAATCCCATCAGCCGAAGAACGCATGGAACTGACCCTGAAGATGATAGCTATCCTCAGACTGATGATGCCTGAAATCAACATGGTGGCCGCCACCGCCAACCAGACCGTGGATCCTATGGGGCGCGAAAAAGCCATCGCGGTTGGGGCGAATGTCATCATGCCGAATTTGACACCCAACGAGTTTCGCGAAAACTATCTTATCTACCCCGACAAGGCCTGCGTGAAGGACAAGCCCGACCAATGCCAAACATGCCTAGATGTGCGTTTAGCCGCCATCGGGCACAAGGTTTTGTACAACGCTTGGGGTGACTCTGTGGCATTCACGAAAAAGCACTGATTTCCAAAACAAGCTCACTTATGAGGAAGCACCTTGTCATACTGCTTGTTTTGCTGAGCCTCGTTGCCTGCAATCAAAAGCAGGTCATTATCGATAGCGACTATGATGTCATCATAGTAGGCGGAGGTCCCGCAGGCATTGGTGCTGCACTTGCAGCTGCGGAAACTGGTGCGCGAACCGTGCTCATCGAACGCGATTCCATTATCGGTGGGACGACTGTCCAAGCTGAGGTCTGCGACATTGGGCTTTTCTATACATGGAAGAAGCAAATTATTGCTGGTCCGGCATGGGATTTAGTCGTTAATGCAGTGGAGGCAGCACACGGAGAATTACCAGATTTCTCCAAGCAGGAGCCAGATAAGTGGATGGAAAGTTGCGTGCATGTTGATCCAGAAGTCTATTCGCGTGTTGCGAAGGAAACACTACGTGAGGCAGGTGTTGTTCTGATAATGAATAACGAGGTAACCTCCGTCGAACGTACAGCTGACGGCTGGAAGATTGACTCCATAACAGGAAGTCAAGTCATCGATGCCACAGGAAACGCGACCATTGCAGCATTGGCAGGAGCCGAACGTGTCAAGTCGCCCGACAGCATCCGACAACCAGGATCGTTTTTCTTCTGGATTTCGTCAAAAGGTCTGGACTTCGATTGGGAGGCGGTGAATCGTGCGCAGAAAGAGGCCATTAAAGATGGTGAACTTTTACCGACGGATATGCCTATAGGTATGTCGTTTTTCATCAGCAAGGGCGGCGGGTCTGAATGTTACATTCCGTTGGCCGACAACTCCACACCAGAAGCGCGAGTGGAAACCAACCAACGAGGCATAGAGGCTCGTGATCGTGTCCTTGCCTTCATTCGCCGCCAGAAAGGATTGGAGAATGTCGAGCTTGAATCACCCGCAAACGAAGTGGGCGTGCGTGAAACCTATCGCGTTGTGGGTGAGAAGACTATCACCGAAGAAGATTATCTCCAAGGCATTGTCCCTGACGATGCGCTCGCATGGTCATACTGGATGGTCGACGAGCACAATGCAGGCAAATCTGCTCGTCTCGTTTTCCTTGAAGAAAATAAAGTCGGCACCATACCATTAGGTGCGATGCTGCCGAAAGGTGTGGGTAATATGCTGGTTGCCGGACGCGCCATTTCGAGTGACCAAGGTGCCAATTCGGCAATACGTGTTCAAGCTTCATGTATGGCCATGGGACAAGCTGCCGGTGTGGTCGCTGCACTTGCTGCAAGCCATCATTGCGACCCTCGCGACGTTCCGCTCGACCTCATCCGTAAGTGCCTGACTGACATCGGACATATCGTTCCAAAGAAAGACGAAAGCACTCCATTGCCTTCACAACGATAGGTTTTGACATTTTGTCAAAAAAAGCATCCGTATTCCAAGTTTTTTCTTATTTTTGCGCCCAAATTAAAGCGCTTTAACAATGAGAAAACTTTTCTTTTCCGTTGTCCTGGTCATGCTTTCTCTCGTGACCTTCGGACAACAGTGGGTCGCCATCAAGAGCGATAACCCGAGTACCATTCAGACGACCTTGGTTTCCTCTTCCGAAAACCAAATCACCGTCAACCTGCAAGTTCCTGGCTTCTATGCCTTTGAGGTGACCACTCCTCGTGGTGAAGCCAACCTCATCTCGGTTCCCAAGACGGTCAGCACCGCTGCCGCCGGTGAGCCTGACCTGCCCATGATTGCCGTTCCGGCCATCGTTGGCGACCGTCAACATTACAACATCCGTGTCGTTGATGCGCAATATGCTGATTACCCGATGGAAGTTGCCCCTTCGAAAGGCGATTTCCCGCGCACCATCAACCCTGAAGATGTGCCTTACACCTACGGCGAGGCTTATTCGAGCGATGCCTTCTTCCCTGCTCAGAATGTGGGCCTTTATGAGCCTTACATCCTGCGCGACTTCCGCGGACAGAACATGGTGGTCTATCCTTTCGCTTACAATCCCATAACACACACATTGCGCGTATATTACAACATGACTGTTGAGATGTACAGCGACGGCTTGTCGAGCGAAAATGTCCTTGACCGCCATTCTTCAATGGTGAGTTTGGATCCCGAAATCGAAGCCTTGTACGGCAACCACTTCATCAACTTCGGTGAAAGCATGAGCAGATACACCCCTGTGGTTGAGACAGGCGATTTGCTCATCATTTGCCACGATGCCTTCATGACCGCCATGCAGCCTTTGGTCAACTGGAAAAAACAAATTGGCCGTCATACCACAATAATCGGAACCAGCACCACTGGTAATACCGACACTGCCATTAAGGCCTACATTCAAAGCCAATATGACGGCAACAGCAACCTCACCCATGTGCTGTTAGTCGGCGACGTGGCCCAAATCCCCGGACACAGCTATTCTTCGGGAAGCTATGGCGGCAAATCCGACAACTGGTACGGTCAAGTGGCGGGCAACGACTCTTACAATGACATCATCGTTGGCCGTTTCTCCGCTGAGAACGAGACTCATGTCACCACCCAGGTGGACAAGGTTATCCATTACGAGAGAGACATCAACGCCAACGATACGTGGTTGAGCACTGGTACAGGTGTGGCCACGGTAGCCGGCGGCGGCGGTCATTTCGGTGAGGACGACTGGCAACATATCGACAACATCCGCAATGACCTGCTTGCCTACAACTACACCGAAGTCTTCAGAGACTATCCCAGCGGCGGTGGTGCAAACTCCAACTCTGCCACGCTGACCCAACACATCAACAACGGCGTGAGCATCATCAATTATTGCAACCACGGCTCTGAAACCAGCTGGGGCGTGTTCAACTACAGCAATTCCAATGTGAACGCTTTGGTGAACGATGACAAGCTGCCCATCATCTGGTCAGTGGCTTGCCTGAATGGAAAATATGACCACTATCAGCCATGTTTTGCTGAGACCTGGCTCCGTGCCACGAACAACAGCAACGGCACACCTACCGGTGCCATCGGCGGCATGTTCTCCTATATCTCCCAACCTTGGGTTCCCCCAATGTACGGCCAAGACGAGATGGTGGATGTGCTGACAGAGCAAAACAGCCCCAACATCAAGCGCACGCTTGGCGGCTGTTCGTTTGACGGAAACATGAAGATTTTGGACCAATATGGTCAAGGTGCAGGACAAGGTCACGGTACCTACATGTCGTGGATCCTTTATGGCGACCCGACCCTGACCCTGCGCAACGCCGTCCCGACCGACATGAACGTGTCACACGCTTCCTCTATGAGCAGCAGCGCGACCTCGTTCACCGTGAACGCCTCCAATGGCAACGGTGCCTTGGCCACCCTGACCCGCAACAATGAAATCATGGGCTCAGCCACCATTAATAATGGTACGGCCAACATCACCTTTGCTGCTCCCGGACAGACCGGCACTGCCACGCTGACCGTGTTCGGCTACAATAAGATTACCTACATTGCAACCATCAACATTACTGGCGGTGGTAGCACACAGTACAACATTACCGTGTCGGCCAACCCGACCAATGGCGGCTCCGTCTCTGGTGGCGGCACTTACCAGCAAGGACAATCCTGCACGGTTTCGGCCACGGCCAATGCAGGCTTCACCTTCACCAACTGGACGGAAAACGGTAATGTGGTCTCCAACCAAGCCAACTATACCTTCAATGTCACGAGCAACCGTAATTTGGTGGCCAACTTCCAAGCCCAGCCGCAAAACTACAACATCAGCGTTTCGGCCAGCCCGACCAATGGCGGCACCGTCACAGGAGGCGGCACCTATCAGCAAGGACAATCCTGCACAGTTTCGGCCACGGCCAACAGCGGCTACACCTTCACCAACTGGACGGAGAACGGCAATGTGGTCTCCACCAATGCCAACTACACCTTCACCGTGACAGGCAACCGCTCTTTGGTGGCCAATTTCACTGTACAGAGCTACACCATCAGCGTTTCGGCCAACCCGGTCCTCGGTGGCACCGTCTCTGGCGGCGGCACTTATCAACAAGGACAATCTTGCACCGTACACGCTACGGCTAACACCGGCTACACCTTCACCAACTGGACGGAAAACGGCAATGTGGTCTCCACCAATGCCAACTACACCTTCACCGTGACTGGCAACCGCACTTTGGTGGCCAACTTTATCCAGCAGCAATTCACCGTTACAGTCTCATCTGATCCGACTGACGGTGGAACCGTCACAGGTGGTGGTACATATATTTACGGCCAAACTTGCACGATAACCGCCACTCCAGCCACAGGATACACATTCTACGCATGGGGCGGTGACATTTCCAGCACCAACCCCACCTACACCTTCACCGTAACTGGGAACACCAATTGTGTGGCACAATTTGACCTAGAATATTACCCCATCCTCGTCCTTCCCAACTCTGACGAAGGTGGTGATTGTAACGGAAGCGGATATTTCCCCTATGGAGAAATCTGCACCGTAACCGCCATGAGTTTCTTCGGCCATTATTTCGCCAACTGGACTGAGGATGGCGAGGTGATTTCAACCGACAGTATTTATAGTTTCACCGTCACGGGTGCCCGCACTTTGATCGGCAACTTCGAGTTGGAAACTAAGGAAGTCACGGCCACAGTCGACCCAGCTGAAGCTGGAAGCATCAGTGGAACCGGGTCTTACCTCTTTGGCGACGAGGTCACTTTGACCGTCATCCGCAACGAAGACTGGGCCTTCCAGAACTGGACCGAAAACGGAGAAGTGGTTTCGGAAGAAATGACCTACACCTTCTTAGTAACAAGAAATCGTAATTTGGTAGCCCACTTCGTATACACCGAAAGCATCGGCGAGAACAGCGTTTCTGTCAACATCTTCCCCAACCCGACCCAAGGCGAAGTCACCGTTGAGTGCGAAAACCTGAGCCATGTCCGCATCGTGAACGCCTACGGCCAGACCGTTTACAACGCCGATGTGGAAGGCCAACAAGTCCGCATCGACCTCTCGCAAATGGCCAAGGGCATCTATATGATGCACATCGAGGCCAATGGCGGTCAGGCCGTGAGGAAGATTGTGGTGGAATAAACACGCACTACACTTTACAAAAAGAATCCCGCCGGTGACGGCGGGATTTCTATTTTAAAAAGGGGGAATTGGCTGCCTTCTTGGATTGTTTCGTTCCTCGTGATGATGGAGACAGGACGGAGAGGGATGCGCCAAAATGACAAAAAACTAATTAACGTGAGTTCGATATAAGTAATCAAAAGAGAGTCAGTTGATTATCATGGAGGCGTTCAAGAGAGATGGTCGGTTTCTTTGGGAAAAAGCATTAGGCAGCTAATGCTGAGACGGCATTGACGATGAAGTTATTGAAGGAGCGGTGTCTCGAGTGTTCCAGTTGCGCTATGTTCTTCAGCTCGTCGTTGACGGACTCTATCACAGCCCTCTTACGGAGCAACACCTTGTCCGACACGCTCATCAGGCAGTTCTTCATGTTGTTCCTCACCTTGGTGATGAGCTGGATACCATCGACGAACAGCTCGTGGAACAGTTCCTTGGATATGTAGCCCTTGTCGCCGACCAGTTTGCCGTAGATTTCCTTCACGAAGTCCTTGACCTTCAGCGGCTCCCTGTCGTCGACATCCGCAGGGGTGATCATGAAGCTCAGCACCTCGCCCTTCTCGTTGATGATGAGGTGCATCTTGAATCCGAAGAACCATCCCATGGAGCACTTGCCCCTCATGGCGATGCCCCTGAACACCTTGTGGCCGTGTATGCGCTGGTTGCGGCAGACGCGCATCGGTGTCGAATCAATGAAGTTGACACCCGTACACTTGCCCAGCAGCACCTGCTTGACGAAGACCAGCAACGGCAGGGCCACTTCCCGCTCCAGTTCCACAAACCTGTTGTACGACACGGTCTTGGGAAAGAGGTGACCCCAGTGCTTGCACACATAGCCAAGGTAGAAGTGCTTCAGGCAACGGTGTCCTCCCATGTGGAAGGCGATGAGTATGGTCATCACCTCGGCATCCGACATGCGGTTGGGCTTGTCGCGGTGACGCTTCCCGTCGGTCACCTGTAGAGTATGTTTTTTCACCGTCTCATTGAAAAACTTGCAGAAATCGTCTGCCATGCAATAAATTTCCGTAATTTTGCCTTCTGATAACATAGCGTGTTTCGTTTGTTTTTTTTGCACTACAAATATACGAAAAACATCGCTATGTTATTCTTTTTCAGATAATTATTTTATATCGAACTCGCGTTAATTAGAAACAATTCTAAATTATAGTGCTTGTGAACCTAAATTGATCTGTTTTAGATGGGATTTTGATTGAGTTTATTGGATTTTGAGTAATTTTGCAGACTTCTCCGCCGCAAAGCGACATCCCTTCATAGAGGAAAAAGGACTTAATAATTCTCATTCAATGAAAACAAAAAATGTCATATTATTATCTTTCCTCTTTGTTATTGTTATTGTGTCCTCTCTTTTCGGCCAAATCAGAATCGATTGGCAGCAGACCTACGGTGGTCAATTGCCGAACTGCTATGACGAAGCTTGGGGAATAGCACCCACTGACGGTGGGTATCTTGTTGCAGGAGTTGGGCGTTCGCCTAATTCTGTGATGGTCACTTGCGATTTTGGTCAACAAACTACAGGAAACTGGCTCCTAAAAATCGGATACCATGGTGAGCTGCTTTGGCAGGCTTGCTATCCAGCAATCTATCCTCTTGATTTAGATAGATCGATAACCAACAAGAATGTCTATTATTCTATCGGCGAAGGAAGGTATCCCACAACGGGAAAAGCATCACTCGGCATAGCCAAGTACAATGCGGATGGAGAAATGCTGTGGTCACGGAACTTGGGGAACGAGAACTACAGTTTTCCCTACGAGAAATATGGCTGTGCCACCACCGATGGTGGTGTGATAGGAGGGGCGCAGCTGACCTTTTCGGAGGGAGGAGACGTCGGACACTACTATGGTCAAAGCGATGGATGGATTGTCAAGCTTGATAGTCTTGGGCAAACAGAGTGGGAGATTTCGATTGGTACGGCGGGAACTGAATCCATACATCATCTTTCCAACGCAGCCGATGAAGGTTACTATGCCTTCTTGTCGGGCTATACCATAGGGGATGGCTCCATCGGGGCCTGCGACATCCATGTGGGGCTCTACACTAATGACAACATCCTCGTCAAGCTCAGCCACCAAGGTGAAGTGGAATGGACCCGATGTTATGGCGGGAGCAATAGTGAGAACAGTTATTGTCTTATGGAACTGGACGATGGTTTACTCCTAGCAGGAATCAGTGATTCCGAGGACGGAGACCTCCAAGGTGCCAACTACCACTTAGGCTATTGGCATACTGGTGTCCGCACCACCGATGTGTGGCTTTTGCGTACCGACGCGGATGGCAACATACTCTGGAGCCGTTGCTATGGCGGCAGCGGATTTGATACCCCTTGGAGGGTCTTCCAAAACGAAGATGGCGGATTTACTGTGTTTGGACTCACCGAATCGAAAAACGGCGATGTACAAAGTGCTCAAAACCTAATCTATCTCACTGGAGACTTGGGCAGAAAGCTTTGGATATTTCGCACGGATGCGGATGGCAACCTGCTTTGGGAAAGAGCCATAGGCCACACCATGTGCTCGAGGATAGGAATTGGCGACGTATTAAAGGAGAGTGATAGGGAATATGTCATTGCGGCAACCTCCGAAACCATGCTTGGCGAGCACAATGGCGACTACTACTGCACGAACGACACACTTTTTGATGGCCACACTATGAATTATTGGGTTCTTCATGTCACGGACACGGTGGACTACACCACTTTGCAGGTACCAGAACGACCGATGCCAAAGGAAGAGGCTACGGTGGAGGTTTATCCCAACCCGACGAACAACACGGTTTGCGTGCTGCTGCCCAACGAGTCCGAGGCCACGGAAATGGAACTCATCAACATGAGCGGCCAGGTGGTGGCCACAAAGACCTTCAGCGGCATGGGCGGTTGGATGGAGATGGGCGACTTGCCCAAAGGGATATACATGCTGAGGATCCGCAATGCGGAAGTGTGCCTCACACGGAAAGTGCTGAGGGATTGAATCGTCGCTTCGCGTCATTGACTTCGTCGAATCTTCGATTTGCGAGGAGGCACGACGAAGCAATCCAGGGAACAAGTTTTCCGAAAACCAATAGTCTGGACTGCTTCGTTCCTCGCAGTGACGACAAGCGCAGAAAACTAGTAAATAACAAATCATTAAAACAGAATAAACTATGAAGAAACTATCATTTATTCTTGCCGCATTTCTGGTATGCGGAGCGATGCAAGCGCAAATCTCGTTCGACTTTGAAGACGGCACCCTTCAGGGCTGGACCACTATTGATGCAGATGGAGACGGCCACAACTGGCAACAGCAGTCTGCCAACGGAATGAGCCACAACAACTCTGACGGGATGGTGCTGTCATATTCCAAGGAGCCTGTCACTGGCGACTCCCTAGCACCAAACAACTTCCTAGTATCTCCACGATTGACATTGGCCCCTGGCAGTTATATCAGTCTCTGGGCATATCCTTTGGACGAGTCCCGTCCCGCCGAACATTGGGCTATATGCGTCTCTACCACGGCAAATGACGACCCTATGGCTTTTACCACATTGCAAGAATGGACACTTACTGGCAATCCCTTTCATCCTGGCGAATGGACGGCATACTATGTTGATTTAGACCAATATGCTGGTCAGGATGTCTATATCGCCATTCGTCATTTCTTTTGGGAGGGTTTTGAAATATCTCAATCTGCCATTTGCATTGACGACATTTATATTGAAGGGGCGTATGATAGAATCGAGGAAGAGGCAAAAAGTGTTGGCATTTATCCCAATCCGGCAAAAGATAGGGTTGTTATTGAAGGTATGGAAGCTGTTGAGGTAATGGTTTACAATACTTCAGGGCAGATGATGAAGACGGTGCGGGGGACGAATGAGATTGATTTAAGCACTTTACCCAAAGGATTTTATTCAATACGCATTTTCACAGATGAAGGAACAATAGTTAGTAAGAAAATTGTTGTAGAATAGGTTTGTCCTTCACTTAGTTTTTTGTAATTTTGCAGCATGACAACGCGAGAAAAATACATAGCCGAACATGCTCCCCTATTTTGGTACACGCCCGAAGCCAAAAAGAAAGACATCAGCGATAGCCTTTTGGTGGAAACAATACTGAACTACGGCACCATGGACGATGTAAAAGCCTTATTCAACCTGATGGGTATGGATAAAGTTGCTGAAATCTTCTTCGCAGCTAAAGGCAGACAAAAGCTGAATTATTTCCCGCAGATTTACAATTTCTTCACCTTGGTATTCAACCGTTATGTTCCAAATGTGAATCCAAACAGTCTTTGATTGGAATTTCGACTGCAATTGTGTGAAACTCTATCAAAATGATTTGCTTTTCGTGTTTTTTTCCTAATTTTGGGGTCAAATTTAACGATGTTGAATCTAACGATTTCAGCTTATGAAAATCAAATTCATCGGTGCGGCCCAGGAAGTGACGGGCAGTAAGCACCTCATCACCACCGACCACGGCAAGAAAATCCTGTTGGACTGCGGTATGTTCCAAGGCAAGGGCCTCGAAACCGATGCCGCCAATCGCAATATCATGGTCAACCCCGAGGAAATCGATGCCATCATCCTCACCCACGCCCATATCGACCACTGCGGCCTCATCCCCTACTTCTACAAATTGGGCTTCCGAGGACAGGTCATCTGCACCAAAGCGACGGAAGACCTTTGCAGCATCATGCTCCCCGACAGCGGCTTCATCCAGGAGAACGATATGGTTTGGTTCAACAAGAAACGCCGCCAACAGGGACTTCCCGCTTTGCAACCCATTTATACTGAGAAAGATGCGCGTGCCAGCTTGGAATTATTCGTCAGCGTGGCCTACAACCGCTATTTCACCATCGACAATAATATAAAGGTGAAGTTCAACAACACAGGTCACTTGCTTGGCAGCGGTTGCGCCATTCTTGAAATCGACGAAGGCGGCAAGATGACCCGCATTGCCTATACTGGCGACATCGGGCGCGAGTACAACTACCTGCTGCGTTCGCCCGAGCCCTTCCCGCACTGCGACTACCTCATCACTGAATCCACATACGGTAACCGTCTCCACAGCGACCGCGAAAACGCTGAACAGCAATTGTTGGAAATCATTTACCACACCTGCGTGGAGAAACGCGGCAAACTCATCATCCCTTCCTTCGCCGTCAGTCGCACGCAAGAGATTGTATATCTGCTGAATAACTTCTACAACGAAGGCAAACTGCCCGAGAAGATTCCAGTATATGTCGACAGTCCTTTGGCCGTCAACGCCACCGAGATATTCCGTATGCATGTCGACCTCTTCAACGACGACGTGAAGGATGTCATCGAATACGACCCCGACCCCTTTGGCTTCAACGGACTCACTTTCATCCGCGACATCAACCAATCGAAAGAACTCAATGCCGCCAAGCAACCTTGCATCATTATCTCCGCTTCGGGCATGATGGAAGCCGGTCGCGTGAAACACCATATCGCCAACAGCATCGAGAATCCCAACAACAGCATCCTTGCCATCGGCTATTGCGCCCCTACTACCTTGGGTGCCAAACTATTGGAAAAACCAACACCTGCCAGCGTTTCCATCTTTGGCATGGAGCACCCGGTGAAAGCCGAAATCTTCGAAATCGATGCCTTCAGCGGACACGGCGACTACAAGGAAATGATTCATTACCTGAGCTGCCAAGACCCAAGCAAGGTAAAGAAGACCTTCATCGTGCATGGCGACCTTGAAGCGCAAGAGTTCTACAGACGCCAACTGCGCAAGGAAGGTTGGGACAATATCGTGATTCCCGAACCCGGCGAAGAGTTTGAACTGAAATAACATGCCGCCGTGCATAGATTCCGTTTAGCCCAATCTCTTATGTCATTCCTTGCAAGGGCTTGTGCGAATGGAATCTATAAGAGATTGTTATTGGAATGACATGCACGGCAATTTATTTTTTCCTATTTTTGCAAAAATTTTCAAAAATGGCACAAAAACCCAGCATCCCCAAAGGCACCCGCGACTTCCTGCCCGAAGTCATGGTGCGCCGCAATTATATCTTTGACACCATTAAAACCGTGTTCAAACGCTTTGGTTTCCAACCGATTGAGACTCCTTCGATGGAAAACCTCAGCACCCTTTTAGGCAAATACGGCGAAGAGGGCGACAAGCTCTTGTTCCGCGTGCTCAACTCCGGCGACTTCATGAGCGGTGTGGAACAAAATGGAGAACCGCTTGAATCCTTGAAATTAGCTTCAAAAATCACGGAAAAAGGTCTGCGTTACGACTTGACCGTGCCTTTTGCACGTTTCGTCACCATGTACCGCGATCAAATCGCCTTCCCTTTCAAACGCTACCAAATCCAGCCTGTTTGGCGTGCCGATCGTCCCCAGAAAGGCCGTTACCGCGAGTTCTGCCAATGCGACGTTGACATCATCGGCAGCGATTCCTTATTGAATGAAGCCGAATTGGTGCAAATCGTTGACGAGGTATTCGACGCTCTGAAAATCAGAGTTACACTGAAAATCAACAACAGGAAAGTATTGGCAGGTATCGCCGAATATATTGGCAAGTCGGACGCTTTGGTTGACATCACCGTCGCCATTGATAAGTTGGACAAAATCGGCATTGAGGCCGTCAACACAGAACTTGCTGAGAAGGGTTTGGAGCCCGAAGCCATCGAAAAACTACAGCCTATCCTCTTCATGAAGGGCAACACACGCGAAAAGCTGACCCAACTGAAGCCTTTGTTAGACAACGAAGTAGGTCAAAAAGGCATCGCCGAATTAGAGACCTTGTTTGACTACATCGACAACATGGAGTTGAAGATTGACACTGAACTTGACCTCACCCTTGCACGTGGTCTGAACTACTACACTGGTGCCATCTTCGAAGTGAAAGCCAAAGACTTCGCCATTGGCAGCATCTCGGGCGGTGGCCGTTACGACAACTTGACAGGCATCTTCGGTCTGCCCAACGTTTCGGGTGTGGGTATCAGTTTCGGTGCCGACCGCATCTACGACGTTTTAGAAGGCCTGAACCTCTTCCCTGAGACCATGTCGGAAAGCACCAAAGTCATCTTCCTCAACTTCGGCAAGAACGAAGAGAAATACTGCCTGAAATACTTGAACCAAGTGCGCAAGCACGGCATCAACGCGGAAATTTATCCCGATGCCGCCAAAATTCAAAAACAAATGAAATACGCCGACCAACGCCACATCCCAATCGTCATCATCGCGGGCGAACAGGAGATGAACGAGCAGAAATTCACCGTGAAATGGATGAAAGAAGGCAAACAAGAATCCGTGGAAGCCAACAAATTAGTGGAAACAATATTATAAAGCAAAGCCTCGTAGGGCGACAGGACATTAAGCAGGCGGTGAAGCGCAGCGAAACCCCTGCATTTACAACGAACAAACAACAACAAACAATCAACAATATGAAAGTCCATAAAATCTCATCGAAGGAACTGACCTTCAAACAGGTAAACGAAATACTCACCAAGGGCTACAAGCTGGAACTCAGCGCCGATGCCATCAAGCGCATCCAAAAATGCCGCGACTATCTCGACAAGAAGATGGAGAACCCCGAGAAGCCCATCTACGGCGTGACCACCGGCTTCGGCTCCCTCTGCGACCACAGCATCTCGAAGGAAGACCTGAGCACTTTGCAGAAGAATCTCGTCATGTCGCACGCTTGCGGCACAGGAGAGATGGTACCTGAAGAAATCATCCGCCTCATGCTTTTGCTGAAGGTGCAAAGCCTCAGCTACGGCAACAGCGGTGTGCAAGTCGTGACCGTCCAGCGCCTCATCGACTTCTTCAACAACGATGTGCTGCCTGTGGTCTACAACCAAGGCTCACTCGGTGCCTCCGGCGACTTGGCTCCTTTGGCCAACCTCATGCTGCCCTTGCTCGGTCTGGGCGAAGTGCATTTTGAGGGCAAGGTTGTCCCTGCCGAGAAAGTCCTCAAGAAGTTCGGTTGGGAGCCCATCACCTTACAATCGAAAGAAGGCTTAGCACTGCTCAACGGCACGCAATTCATGAGCAGTTACGGCACATACGTCCTGCTGAAAGCTTTCCGTCTCAGCTATCTCGCTGACCTTATCGGCACGGTTTCTTTGGAAGCCTTCGATGGCCGCATTGAACCTTTCTTCGACCAAGTGCACCAGATTCGTCACCACAATGGACAAATCGTCACAGCCAAGCGTGTACGCGAGTTCACAAAGGGTAGCGAGTTGATTGTCAGAGAGAAGAAACACGTTCAAGACCCCTACTCCTTCCGTTGCATGCCGCAGGTGCATGGTGCCTCGAAGGATGCCATCGACTATGTGGCCTCCGTGTTCAGCGAGGAAATCAACGCTGTCACTGATAACCCGACCATCTTCCCCGATGAAGATTTGGTCATCAGTGCAGGTAACTTCCACGGTCAGCCTTTGGCCATTACTTTGGACTTCTTGGCCATCGCCATGGCTGAGTTGGGCAACATCAGCGAACGCCGTATCTATCAATTGATTGGCGGCAAGCGCGGCCTGCCTTCCTTCCTCGTTGCAGAGCCTGGCCTCAATAGCGGTTTCATGATTCCGCAATATGCCGCCGCGAGCATTGTCAGCCAAAGCAAGCAACTCTGCACCCCCGCCTCGGTGGATAGCATTGAGTCGTCACAGGGTCAAGAAGACCACGTCAGCATGGGTGCCAATGCCGCCACCAAGGCATTGCGCGTTGCCGAAAACTTGGAACGTGTATTGGCCATCGAATTGTTCAACGCAACACAAGCTTTGGAGTTCCGCCGTCCGCTGAAATCCTCGCCCATCATCGAGAAGTTTGTCGCCGAATACCGCAAGCAGGTGGAATTCGTCCGCATCGACAAGGTGATGTACACCGAAATCGCCAAGAGCGTGCAGTTCGTGAAGGATTATCCGCTGGCATTTGATGAATTGGAAAACAAATAATCGTTTGCCCTTGTAGAGACGCGATTCATCGCGTCTCTCTTGGGACAACCATAAAAATGAGACGCGATGAATCGCGTCTCTACAAACATAACGATATGGAAACCACCATCCAACAACCTCCAAAACGCCCCACAGGGATGACCATCCTCCTTGTGATGTCGTCCATCAATGCCTGTTGGAATATCCTCAGGTCCATCATCATGTATTTCACAACCCCAATTATGTCTAAAATGCTTGACGATGGACAATTAGAGGAGATGATGCAACCTTTTTCGGCCATGGGCGAAGATTTCACCAAGGCCATGACCGACAGCATGAACATCCTAACCCAGATTAATCCAAACTACTATCTGATTCTGATAGTGTTGTTCATCGCCTCGTTGGTAGGTGTCATCAAAATGTTCAAAAACGACAAACGCGGTTTCCATATCTATTCCATCGCCCAAATCTGCATGTTGATTGACAATTCCGTCTTTGTTTATCCCTTGCAGAAACCATCGCCATTTGTCTCAGACCTCCTGCTCACCATCATCTTTATTCTGCTTTACTACTTGTATTTCAAGCGGATGGAAATGCAACAAAACGCTCAAAACATAGACTGACCATGGAACAACGTGAAGGCAAAATCTTCAATCTGAAACCAGAACTTACCACAGCGATGAAACTGGCGGCGAGTTTTGCCATCACCTATTATGGCCTGTTACTCATTTTTGAGGTATTCACTTTGGTCTATAGTCGGTATTTCATTGATTCCTATTATTTCAATGAAGGTAACCAAGAGCAAGGCACTATAGAGCTTTTGATACAAATCGCGCAGCTTTTTCTTTCTATTATATTGGTTTTCAGTATTATACAAATTTTTAGAAAGAAGTCATACGGAAAAGCGCTTTTTCTTGCCTTTTCCATCCTACTCATCGCTTTCCAGTTTGTCACCACGGGATTCGTTCCGTGGATGAAATACGCCCTCGAAGTGCTTTTGGTATTGATTATTGCGCCCATCAGAGTCAAAAAGAAAATCAGAATCAAGGGTGTTAGTAAAAGCGAAGCAGGCACCACAACAAACCTACAACCTGAAAACGAATCTTATTAAAATGCCTTTTACCTCAGATTTTGCTTCTTATCACAGTAATACCAGATGCAAAACTCCAATTTTTTGTCATAAATTGAGTATCTTTTATCCTGTTAATCAGAGAGATAAAAATAATTCAAAAAAAATGGAAGAAAACTGCTTGTTGGTTTGTAAAAAGTTAGTATTTTTGCAAAGCATTAGAAGTAGCAGTATATATGCTACGCTTTTTAAATGAAATGATTATATTTATATAAAATCGTCATGAAAAAAATTACGATTACTACGTTAGCTTTGATAGCTGCATTTTCAATGACAGCTACCTCTGTTCAAGCTCAAATCACAAAGGTCAGTAAAGAAGACTTCAAAGAGAATATTGCTGTTGCTGAAGAAGTCGATGATACTAAAGGTCTGGAAGAGTTTTTGGACAGAAGCATCAAGGATGAAACCGTTGAGATGGCCCAACCTGAAAAACAGAACATTACTATTGACTACCTTGCTCCTGTGGGTAATGGTGTCCTTCTTCTGAGTTGTCTCGGTGGTGCTTACCTCCTTGGCAAAAAGAGAAAAAAATAAGAAAAAAGGCTACTCAAGCAGAGTGCATTTATTTGAAATAAAAACACATAAGTTATGTCTTTTGACACGACTTATGTGTTTTGCTTATTTATAGTTTATATCTCAGCGCAACATCATCGCGGCCTTCTTTACCGCATTCACAAAAACTTCCACCTCTTCCATCGTGTTATACAAGGCAAATGAGGCCCTGACCGTGCCAGGGATACCGAAACGTGTCATCACTGGCTCGGCACAATGGTGACCTGTGCGCACCGCCACGCCCATTTTGTCGATAATGGTGCCGAGGTCATAGGGGTGAATTCCGGCAATGACAAAAGAAACCAAACCCGACCGTTGTTTCGCCTCACCAATGAAGCGAATACCCTCAATTTCGGAAAGTTGCTGGATGGCGGATTGCAGCAGCTGGGCCTCATAACGTTCAACATCTCCCCTATCCAAACTTTGCAGGAATTGGATGGCTGTTTCCAAGCCGAGAGCCGCCCCCACATTGGGCGTGCCAGCCTCAAACTTGAAAGGCAACACATTGAAGGTCGTCTTCTCAAAACTCACTGTGTCGACCATCTCACCACCAAACTGATACGGAGGCAACTTCTCCAACCACTCCGCCTTGCCGTACAAACCGCCAATACCCATTGGAGCATACATCTTATGACCTGAGAAGACGAAGAAATCACAATCCAAATCCTGAACATCAATAGGATGATGTGCAATGGACTGCGCACCGTCAATGACCACAGGAAGGCCATACTGATGTGCCATAGCGACCATCTGCTTAACAGGATTAATCGTTCCCAACACATTGGAAATATGTGCAATGGAAACTACTTTCGGGCCTTCTTTCAATAATCTTTCGTATTGTTCCAGATCCAAAACGCCCTTGTCGTCCATCGGAACCACGAGCAACTGTCCATGATGCCGCTGAATCATCTGCTGCCAAGGCACGAGATTAGAATGGTGTTCCATAGCGGTGACCAAAACTTTATCACCTTTATTAATTAATAGGTGTTCAAACGAGGTGGCGAGCAGGTTCAATGACTCAGTAGTGCCTCGAGTAAAAATTATCTCCTTTGATTCTTTGGCATGGATGAAATCTGCTACGGTCTGCCTCGCGTGTTCGTATGCTTCCGTCGCCTTTTGGCTCAAGTAATGCACTCCACGATGGATGTTGCAGTTTTCGTGCAGATAATAATCACGCTCGCGGTCAATGACGCACAACGGCTTTTGCGTAGTGGCGGCATTATCGAGATAGACCAAAGGTTTGCCGTAGACCTGCTGGTCGAGGACGGGAAATCTCTGGCGTATTTCATTGATGTTCAGCATTGTATGTTTATTTTTGTCACAAAACCTGCAAAACTTTCAAAACCTGTTTTGTTGATTGGACAATGCAACGGCTTACAACCGCTCGCCGTTGCCTCTCCGCCTACGGCGACTGAAAACTTCATCATTGGCTCATGGCATCCGTTAGGATACGATGGAAAGGAGCCGGTTGGCAACTTTCCTTATCTAACAAGTTTTGTTTGTTTTGAATGTTTTGTGATAACATTATTAACTATATCTTCGAATAATCAATGTCAAAATTATATTCCTTCGGGTGGCTGCAACGCAACACGCAAGTCTCACAACTCGACAATTCGCCACGCAGACGACGTTTGATCATGTCGTCGATGTGCTCGTGCAACATCTCATTGCCGATGTGATTACTAACTTCGGCAGCGAAGGCATACATCAACAGAATCCTTGCATTGGCCTTGCTGATGCCACGCTGACGCATGTAAAACATGGCTTCCTGATCGAGTTGGCCAGTGGAAGTGCCGTGCGAGCATTTCACGTCGTCAGCATAAATCTCCAAGAATGGCTGACTGTTGATTTTTGCCTTCGGGGTCAGGATGATATTGCTGTTGTTCTGGTATGCGTTGGTCTTTTGGGCATTCGGTGCCACATAGACATGACCATTGAAAACGCCAGAGGCTTCTTCATCAAGCACACCCTTGAATTTCTCGTTGCTTGTGCAGTTCGGCACGTTGTGGTTCACTTTCAAGTAGTTCTCCACATGTTGGGTCTTGTCAATGAGATAAAGGCCATAAATCTGAGTATCAGCACCTTCTCCATCCAAATTCACGCGATAAGTGTTGCGGATGTCGCCGCCATTAAAAGTAATGACCACAATCTTCAGTCGGCTGTCAGCCAGCTGCCTGATTTTGAACTCACGCCGGATGGAAGCCTCATTGTTCACATTCTGAAGCACATACAACTCAAGGCTGGAATTCTCGTTAAGGACGATTTCCGACACTTTCGGCTCGGCCGAGAGGTGTGCATCATCGTCATACTCAATGAGTTCGCGGCTTTGGTTGGCGGCTATGATAAGTTGGTTGTCCATAGTCAAAGTTCCTTAATCCATTCGTAGCCTTTTTCTTCAAGTTCAAGGGCGAGGGTCTTGCCGCCCGTCTTGACGATGCGTCCGTCGTACATCACATGGACAAAGTCGGGGACGATGTAGTCCAACAGCCTTTGGTAGTGCGTGATGACCACGAAGGCATTCTCGCTATTGTGCAGTTGGTTGACGCCGTGGGCCACAATACGCAGCGCATCGATGTCAAGTCCTGAGTCGGTCTCGTCGAGGATAGCGAGGCTCGGCTCCAACATAGCCATTTGGAAAATTTCGTTTTTCTTCTTCTCTCCGCCAGAATAGCCCACGTTGACAAAGCGGTTTTGCAGTTTCTCAGTGATTTCAACCATGGCCTGTTTTTCCTTCATCATCTTCATGAACTCGACGGTGCTCATAGGCGAAAGTCCTTGATACTCACGCTTCGAGTTGACGGCAGTACGCATGAAGTTCTGGATGCTCACGCCCGGAATCTCAACAGGATACTGGAAACTCAAGAAGATGCCTTCGTTGGCGCGGTCTTCGGGCGACATCCCGACAATGTTCTTGCCCTTGTACCAGATTTCGCCCTCAGTGATTTCGTAGCCCTCACGACCTGTGATGGCCGCCGCCAAAGTGCTTTTTCCCGTTCCGTTGGGGCCCATGATGGCGTGGATTTCGCCCTCGTTGACGCCCAGATTCAATCCTTTCAGGATTTCCTTGCCTCCGATGGAGACGTGTAGGTTTTTTATATTCAGTAACATATTGATTTAGATTTAATTCAAAATTTAAGATTCAATATTAGGGGTGGTATGAAAAACTATATTGATGTGGTTGACTATCATCAAGGCTGACTTTGCCATAACGCATGAAATAGGCATGCCATGCCCATTGGGTGAAGTCTTCGGGTTTTATTTCAATTACTTCATTTTCAGGAATTTCCGACAACGCTTTTTTCATCGTCACCAAAAAGGCCTCATCGCGACCATATTTCCCGATGTGGCACAGATTCAATACAATACCCAACAATAAAACTCCACCCGCACCCAAAAGCATCCATTTTTTTGTTTTCGGCCTAATTTCCAACAGCATCATATTCACCATGGAAAGAGTAAGATGCGCAAAAGCCAAGGCAAAAAACGGCAACGCGGCCAGCATGTAAAAATCTCGCTGCTTCACGCTCACCATGATGGGCAATACGCCCACGAGACCCAAAATCAAAAAGATATAAAACCAAGCCTTGTCAAGCGGGAACTCAAAGATTTTATGCTTTTCCTTATTAACAATTTTACTCATTATCAAAATGATAGCAAAAATCACCAATGGCGCAATCAGTTGCAACAAAAGGCTGAAAACGATGTAAAACCTTGATGAGACTGTGGCTTCATGCAGTCCGCCGCCAATCACCTGAAGGTTGATGTAGTCCTTCAGATAGGCAAACGACGGCGGAAACGCCAAAAACATCACACCTGACAACACCGCCAAAGTGACGAATAATAACAAGGTGTCAATCGGGCCTTGAATCCAACGGCGCTTATCGTCGAAGATGCAGTAAAGTATGGGGAACACCAGCGGGAACAATCCTGTGAAACCTTTGGTGAGAAAAGCCAAAAACAAAGCCATTGCCGATAAAACCAGCCAAATTTTGTGGTTCCGCTGATAACCGACAATCATCAGATAAACCGATAGTAACACGAAGACTGACATAGTATTTTCGAGCAAGTTGTTCGTCGCGCTCCAAGTGACTAAAGGCATGGCTATCCAAAACAATAACGGCAACCATGCCCAACGGATATTGTTGGTCGTTCGCTTCCAAATCAAGGCAATGAACAAACCTGAAAGCAAGAAGGTCAAAACGGAATAGGACTTTTCAACCCACAAATGGTCGCCGAAAGCCTTGAAAGCTATTGCTTCCACGCCTAATGCCAGAGGTGGATGCTGACGAAATTTGGGATACAAGGTCTGTGTGTAATGCGGGTTCCAAAATGTCCCCTGTCCTTCTGCCATATTACGTGAGATACTAGCATAGGTCACGCCGTCAAAGAACATGCCTTCGGTCAAAAAGCTGTTGCACACCAGAATGAGGAACAATCCGATGAGGAACAACCAAAAAGGCGTGTTATTTGAATGAGTGATCATCCTACGCTGCCTTCCAAGGTGATTGACAACAATTTCTGTGCTTCGACCGCGAATTCCATGGGCAGTTTGTTCAGCACGTCCTTAGCGTAGCCGTTGACAATCAAGCCGATGGCCTTTTCTGTCGGAATGCCGCGCTGCTGGCAGTAGAAGAGTTGGTCTTCTGATATCTTCGAGGTTGTAGCCTCATGTTCAAGGATGCTCGATTCATTGCCGCACTCAACGTATGGCCAAGTGTGTGCACCACATTTGTCGCCAAGGAGTAACGAGTCGCACTGCGAGTAATTACGGGAGTTTTCGGCTTTGGCAGCCACTCTCACTAAACCACGATAGCCGTTTTGGCTGTGACCGGCCGAGATGCCTTTTGAGATAATGGTGCTGCGGGTGTTTTTGCCCAAGTGGATCATCTTTGTGCCTGTGTCGGCCTGCTGATAGTTGTTGGTCACGGCAACAGAATAGAACTCGCCAACTGAATGGTCACCCATCAGCACGCAGCCCGGGTATTTCCACGTAATGGCTGAACCTGTCTCGACCTGCGTCCATGAGATTTTGGAGCGGTCGCCGCGACAAAGGCCGCGTTTGGTGACGAGATTGTACACGCCACCTTTGCCTTCCTTGTCGCCTGGATACCAGTTCTGCACGGTGGAGTATTTCACTTCGGCGTCGGTTTCGGCAATGATTTCTACAATAGCAGCATGCAATTGGTTCTCATCACGTTGTGGAGCCGTGCAGCCTTCCATGTAACTCACATACGCGCCTTCGTCGGCCACGATGAGCGTGCGCTCAAACTGCCCTGTGTTGGCTGCGTTGATGCGGAAATAGGTGGACAACTCCAATGGGCAACGCACGCCCTTTGGGATGTAGCAGAACGAGCCGTCGCTGAAGACCGCTGAATTGAGCGCGGCAAAGAAATTATCGGTGTAAGGCACCACTTTGCCCAAATACTTCTTCACCAAGTCAGGGTGCTGCTTGACGGCCTCGCTGAACGACATAAAGATAACACCGTGTTTTGAAAGCGTCTCTTGAAAAGTTGTCTTCACCGAGGTCGAGTCCATGACGGCATCGACGGCCACGCCCGAGAGCTTTTTCTGTTCATCGAGCGAGATGCCGAGCTTGTCGAAGGTGGCCAGCAATTCGGGGTCGACCTCATCAAGGCTTTGTTTTTGCTGGCGTTTGCGCGGGGCAGCGTAGTAAATGATGTCCTGATAGTTGATTTCGGGGATGTCGAGATGCGCCCAGTTGGGTTGTTTCAAGGTCTGCCAATGGCGGAAGGCCTTCAAGCGGAATTCCAACAGCCATTCGGGTTCTTCTTTCTTCTTGGAAATCAAGCGGATGATGTCTTCATTCAGGCCTTTCGGCACAAAATCGGTCTCAATGTCGGTCACAAAACCGTATTCATAGTCTTTGTTTGTGACCTCGCTGATGATATTGTCTTTCGGATTCTGATCCATACTTTTCTTTTTTGAAATGGGCCCTTCGACAGGCTCAGGGACCCTTACCACTTCCTTATTAAGAATGATTTCAAATTAGGCTGCAAAGATAAGAAATAAAGCGGTGTGGAAGGTCGTTATGCAAAATTTTTCAGATGGCCGAATTTTGACGGCAAAACAATGATGCTTTTATTGCCTCTCAAACTATACAAAATATAAAATAAATAATTGATATACAATATTATAAAAATACATAATTTCAAAACTTTAGATTTTTCCACTATAAACTTTAGATTTTTCTATTCAAAACTTTAGATTTTTCCGCTCCAAACTTTAGATTTTTACTATTTTTGCCATAAATTTCACCTCAAAAATGGTAAAACGATGATTCAGAGAACAGCAAAAGAGGCCCTTTTGAGGCTTGCTTCACAATTCGCCGTGATTGGGATTACAGGGCCGCGGCAAAGCGGAAAATCAACTTTGGCGAAGATGACTTTTCCCGAGAAACGATACATTTCGCTTGATGATAAGACCATCCGTGAATTGGCCACTGCCAACCCAATAGACTTCCTGCTGGCTTTTCCCGATGGAGCCATCATCGACGAGGCGCAAAAAGTGCCAGAAATTTTCGATGCGGTCAAATATCATGTCGATCAAGGCAGTTTCACGCCAGGCAAATACATTTTGACCGGCTCAAACCAATTCAATTTGAAACAGAACATGACAGACTCCTTGGCTGGACGTGCGGCTTTTCTGAAACTTCTTCCGTTCTCCATTGGCGAACTTCAACATGATAATTTACTGGGAACCAATGTGTATGAGACGGTTTTCAAGGGATGTTACCCGCCCTTGTACGACACGGCCAAACATTTCACGACTGACGATTGGTTCAACAGTTACATCGACACTTATCTTGATTTGGATGTAGAGAGCCAAATCAACTACAGCAACCTGTCGGTGTTCAAGAAATTCATCCAGTTTTGCGCCACCTACAGCGGCCAAATGCTCTCAATGGACAGTATCGCTCGTGGCATCGGCGTTTCGGCTCCAACCGTGAAGCAATGGCTTTCCATTTTGGAGTCGTCGTTCATTATCCACTTCTTGGAGCCTGATACTCAAACCCTTGGCAAAGCGTTAGTGAAGACCCCGAAACTGTATTTTGTGGATTCAGGCCTGCTGTGCCATCTGTTGCGGATTGAGTCGGTGGAGGAGTTGATTCTCCATCCGAACAAAGGTGCCATCGTGGAAACCTTTGCGATTGCCGAACTGCTGAAAGGCCGCTTGAACCAAGGCAAACAGCCCAATCTGACTTATTACCGCGACCTGAAAGGTTTCGAGGTGGACACCATTGCGGACTGGAAACGTACTTTCGCGATTGAAATCAAGAGCACCATCGAGGCGGAGCAAAACCTCTCGAAAAACACATGCGATTACCTTGCGCTTCGCGGTGACGATGGTAGCCGAGGTGCAGTTTTCTATCTCGGCGACCTGACTTGTACCATCAACGGCATCGATTATGTGTCGTGGAAGGATTGGGGGACATACCAATAAAGTGCCGAAAGTATGCAATATTTTATCTGTACTGCATAAAAAAGTGTGTTTTTTGTGCAGTACAGATGTTTTATTGCATAAAAAAGGCTTCAGCTTTTTCAACGAAGCCGTTGAAAGATGGCGCAATTTGCTTATTGGATTAAGCAATTTTTTCTTGAAATTGCTTATTAGATTAAGCAAATTCGGGCGGATAGAATACGCCTTTGGCAACAAACTCCCTTTGTGGCTTTTCGGCTTTTTGTATTGATTCTTGTTGCTGCATCATGTTCTTTTGAAAAAAAGGCTTCGCCCATTCTCGGCGAAGCCTAACAAACAATTTGCGTTCTTGCCAAACTTGGGAAGAACTAAAAACTACTCAACAGAACTAACCAAGCGTACAGATTGACCGCTGGAGCACATGTAATCATAGTATGTGAAGATGCTGTTGCTGTGGAAGAGTACGTCGTACGCTCTGCCGCCGTATCTGGTGCACGAAGACGACCAGTAATAGCCTATACTGCCTACATGATGTACCGAAGTCCCGTCGCGGCCACCTACTGAAGGCAGAAATACTGCACCGTTGGCTTCAAGCGTGTTCGTCCAGTCGGCGGCGGTGATGGTGTTGGCGGTAAAGTTGGCACCGCTATAGTTCGTGCTGTTCAGGTCGTAGGTGGAAGCATCCCAATCGTTAGGCAGAAGGATGACACCGTTCACGCCGTCCACAGTGGCTTTGGCAAAGCGTATGCCAGAAAGCGTAGGACGGTTGTAGAATACATAATCCCATTCATCTATGGTCAAGGTTCTCCACAGGCCTTCCGTGTTGCCTCCATTGCTTATCGCGTTGTAGCCCCAGTCGGCTTGGCCGGTCTGGTCGTACAGGTTGTAGTTGGCTTCTCCGTAGGCCCAGTAGTCATTGTCGTTCGTGCTAGTGCTCCAAGGCTGGTAGCACACCGCGCCATGGTTGTAGCCGCTCGTGCCCCAACCAAAAAGATCACGGTCAACATTTTGGTCGTCACTGTTCTGTCCTGTGGTGGTTCCAAGGTAATCCCATTGGTTATCTGCAAATTTCCAGTATGGGGTTGTAGCACTGCCAATATATTGTAAATTGCCTTGCGAGAAATAGACACGGTCACCATTGTCGTTGATGGTGAACTTGCCACTAACAGCACCTATAGGAGTGGTTCCAGGATTGGTTTCAACCGTTGCCGTCAATGCAAAGCCTTCGCTCAGGTAATCGTTGGCGGTGATTGCGGAAATGGCTGGGCGTGTACCCATATAATTTCCGTCTTCGGTATAGACAGTACCCTCGTCACCTTCCGCCAAAGCCGCCTGAGGCAACAAGATGGCCCAATGCTCACCACTCCAACCAGGCAACTTGACAAGTCCGTTGTCCACTTGGTTATAGGCAAAGGCGTTGGTCGAGAAATCGACTGTCACCTTGTTGTTCATTCCCAAGATACAAGTAGGTGTAGGTGAAAGGGTCGTAACATCAAACTTCACCAAAGCAGCCTTATTGAGGAAGAACGCTGTGTAAAGTCCCGCGCCTGTGAAGGTCTCATTGGAAGTGGCAAACGAAATCACTGGATAACCGTTCGTCTGATCGCTGATGTTCACCGAGCAAGTAGTGCTGCTGCCCGGGGTGAGGGCTTCTTCCGGGGTCTTGTTGCCAAGGAAGAAGAAATAAAGAGGTTCTCCCTCGGTCGGGTTGGTGATGTTGCCAGAAAAACTGTTGCCGTTGTTGGTCAGTGTACCCACGAACTTCTGCCCGCTTGCCACATACACAACGTCGCCATACTCGAAGGCGACCATGCCGTTGTTGGGGTTCACGTTTATCCTTGAGCCGTCGTGCGCCTTCACATCGAGGGTGATGGCCACGGTTCCATCAGTTTCCGAGGCGGATTGCTCCTGCTTCTTGCATTGCGACAGGCCCAAAATGAGGACGACTGCCGCCAAAATCATACTAATTCTTTTCATTGTTTTGTCTCCTTAATTGATTTGATTCCTTTTGTTTTGTTGATTTGTCTTGTTTTGCTTTTTTCTTTTCGTTGCGGCATAGCCTATCCCAGCTGAAAATAGGATGAACAGTCCGCTGCCTACAGGTACACCGTTGCCAAAGGTTTGGTGCGTGAAGTTGCCTTCGTGGTTGTTTCCAAAGGTCTGGTGCGTAAAGGTACCGTCGTAGTCGTTCCCAAAGGTTTGGTGCGTGTAGGCACCTTCCGTAGTACTATGGTTTCCTCTTCCAAGCAGCCCTTGGTTACCTCCACTATCGCTACCCTCTCCGAACAAGCCTTGCCCCAATGCGCCAAACGGCAACGACAATGCCGCTGCCATCGCCAAGGAAAGCGCAACAGCCTTCCCTCTCTTTTTGGTTTGCTTCTTCATAAGCGAAAGTTTTAGATTGATACTATGTGAATTACTTGTCTTCATCTCCAAACAAGCACAAAAAAAGCGTGAAACTTACTTGTTTCCCGCTGCTTAAGGTATTTGGCGAACCCACTATCCCAAGAAATAAGTCAATCTCACGCTAACGCGCGAGCATCTTGACTAAAACTTTAGACAGTGTTTCCTTCCTTGTTAAAAATCGCCAAATTTCTAAGCAGAAGAATTCAGTATAAATGCCGTTTGTTTATGTTGTTTCGTTTCACGCAAACTTGCGCTTTTCCTACATATCTGTTTTGTTTTGAGTTACTATTTGTGTTTTATCGGGGCAAAGATAGACAATTTTTAAAAATATAATAGGTAAAAACTGATGATTTTAATAAAATACTAATTATCAACATGTTAATATTAAAATTCCGATAGTGCGCACCCTTCAAGTAATTATTTTTTCCGATAGTGCGCAGGTGGAAAGGTGGTTTAAATTCCGACAGTGCGCAGGTGCGACCGAAAATTTTTACCATTTTTTGCCCTTTCCGATTTTTTCCTTTAGCTTTGCAGGCTGTATGAGTAAAGAGAAAAAGAAACATGGCTTTTGGTTCTACTTCGGTAGGGTGATGGCAGGTCTCGGCATCGCCTTGCTGCTGCTCATCTTATACATTTACCTCTCCGTGCCCACCTACAGTTTCAAAGAACCGCGACCTTTCTCGGGCGAGTATCTCTACAACCCTTACCAAGACATGAAACCCGACCAATGGAAGAAGTACCATTTCCATTGCCATTCGCGCAGGTATTTCGGCCTGACCAACGGACGCAAGAGCAAAGAGACGACCATTGACAGCGTGTATCAAGCCTTGGGCTACGACCATTATGGCATCTCCGATTATATGCATATCAACCCACATAACGCTGAAAAAGAGGGCTATATCCCCGCCTACGAACATGGCTACGGCCTCTTCCGCAAGACACACCAGATTTGCATTGGAGCAGAGTCGGTGTATTGGCCCGATTTCCTCTTCATGCAGAATCTCAACATGAAGCAACACATGCTCAACAAGTTAAGCGAACATTGTCGTTTCGTCATGCCCGCCCATGCCTCGTTTACCAAAGGCTACAAGGTGAACGACATGATGTTTTTGAGCAACTACCATTTGATTGAGGTGCTGAATCCTTACGGCAACGCCTTCGAGCATTGGGACATGGCTCTTTCCCACGGTCACCGCGTGTATGCCCTCGGCGACGACGACACCCACAATATCAACAAAGTCACCGAAGTATGCCACAACTTGACCATGATTAACACGTCTGACCTCCATCCAGAGCATGTTTATGAAGCCTTGGATAAGGGTTTGTGCTATGCAGTGGAGTTTGACAACTTTTTCCATTTCCCCATGACGCTTGAAGAAAAAGTGACGCAAGCCAGAACCTTGCCCTATCTAACTCGCGCTGAGTTGGTTGGCGACACCTTGTTTATCGAGACTTCAAACAACAAGATGCAGGAAGTGAAGTTCATCGGACAGGACGGAAAGCTGCTGAAAACCGAGGAAAATGTTACGACAGCCTTTTATGTCATCCAACCTGAAGACCACTATGTTAGGACGCAAATCAATGTCAACGGGCTGCAGCATTTCTATCTGAATCCCATCACGCGGCATCCGACACCCGAACCCATTGACCAGCGTTTGGATGTCGTCAACAAGGCACAAACCTACATGTATTGGTTCGTGTATGTGGTTGCCTTTGCGGCCTTGGCATGGTATCTCGTCAAAAAGAGAAAAGAGGAAACAAGTGAACATTAAAGAGCAAAATATCAACAAGATACTGATCTGGCTCTTGGCCATCAGCACGGTCGTGAGAGGCATTTTGGCCGCTTGGATGGAATTTGGCAACGATGAAGTGTATTACTGGACTTACGCTCTCTATCCCGACTGGAGCCACTTCGACCACCCGCCCATGGTGGGCAGAGTCATCCAAGTTTTCAGCCTTAACCTATTGTTTGACAGCGAATTCTTCATCCGATTGGCCTCAGTGGTCTTCATGACTGCCAACACCTATATTATATATCGCATCGGCAAAGAAATCAAAGACGCACGAACAGGACTTTATGCCGCGCTACTCTACTCCGCTTCCATCTACGCCTTTGTCATCACTGGCATCTTCATCATGCCCGACACGCCACTGATGCTGTTTTGGTTGCTGGCGATTTGGATGGCTATCATCTATTTCAAACGGCTTCATACTCAACAACATTCCGATAGTTTCATCATTTTATTCGGCTCATTTGCGGGAGTGGCCATGCTCTCCAAATATTCGGGCGTGTTCCTTTGGATTGGACTGATGCTTTACATCCTCATTTTTGACAGGAAGCCGCTCAAAACCTGGGCTTTTTATTGCACCTTGTTTGTTTCCATCAATTTGGTTTTGCCCATTTTGAGATGGAATCTCCAATATGACTTCATTAGTTTCAGCTTCCACGGTGCTCGTGTTGGTGGAAACAAACTCAATTTCAGCACTTTCGGCACCGAATTAGCAGGTGAATTTCTCTATAACAACCCTGTCAACTTTGTGCTTGCCATTATCACCATCATCGCAGCTTTCAAAAAGAAAATCAACATCGAAAAATCCACACAACGTTTTATCCTTTGCATCGCGTTGCCTTTGATTTTGGTTTTCCTGTTTTTCTCTCTCACCCGCCCGACTTTGCCGCACTGGAACGCACCTGCCTACGTTTCACTCATCCTGTTATCCGCTGTATATCTGCGAGATAAACAGATCGAACCAGACCAATTGCCCAAATCCATCATTGCGGCTTTATCTGTGCTTGGAGTTGTTTTGGTGATTGGCGTGGCCGAAATCAAGACAGGCTTCATTCCTTTGGACAAACACACCGAACCCGAAATGCTGGGGCGCGACGACTTCACTTTGGACATGTATGGTTGGCGACAATTGGGTGAGAAATTCGCCGATTTCCGAGAACAAAAAATCGCAGAAGGCGTGATGAAAGCGGAAGACGGCATTGTGGCCAACCAATGGTTCCCACTCGCCAACCTCGACTATTATGTGGCGCGTCCTTTGGGCATGAGGGTCATGGGCTTAGGCTGGCCTGAATTTTTGCACAAATATTTGTGGATCAATGATAAACGAGATGGATTCCATCTAGGAGAAAATTATTGGTTCCTCTCCGATAGCCGTTATTTTAAAAACCCGAAGGAGACTTACCAATGGTATTTCAAGGAGATTGAACTGGTGGGGGTTATTCCCATTGAACGTGGAGGAAAAACGGTGAAAAACTTCTTTGTTTACACCTGCAAAGACCTGATGGATTTACCGCCTACCTTGCAGTATTTCATGGCACAATCCGCCGCAGGAGATAAATAGTGCTGTCAGAAGCTACGGTTTCATAATCCTCACGGTCAGGGAAAGCTCTCTTCCAATACACCTTTTTGTCAAAATAAGGTTGGGTAATCAGCACATAATCAGCATTCGGATTGGGTCTGTAGTCGAGGTCGTAGATTTGGTTCCGCAAAGCCAAATGGGGCACAAACATCGATGCGGCACTCACCGAGGCTTCGTCAGGAATCTGTTTGATGAGCTCACGCGCAAACCGAGCGTCAAACTTCCGCTGCTCATAATGTCGCCCTTGATAAATGCAGACTTGGTCAAAGAAAACAAAAGAACGCGGCTCGCCGAGGGTATAAAAAGTAGTCAGCAGCGTGGAAAGCAATAGCACCAACGACAAGACCATGCGTGAAACAGGCTTTTTCAGCTTGACAATCACCAAGAAAGAAGCGATGATGATGACAGGCATGACTTCCACATTGTAATGAACCGAAACGCCCCAAAACATCGCGTCGGTGGCAAACATCTTTTGTGCAACAAGCGGAATCAGCATAAACAAATAGTTGGGTTTCAACAAAGTAAGTGCCATTCCTGTCGCCATGGCGCACCAATAGAATTCGGCTTTGCGTCCGTCAAGCGCCGGAATGCCACTTGTGTTGGTGAACAAAATCCGCAGCGTTTCAGCAGGATGTGTAAGCAAACGACGACCAATCTCCATATAATTGCTGCCAAGATAGTCATACCTGCTAATGCCGGCTCCTCCTATCTTTGGAAGTATCAACATGTTGACAACCAGAAAATAAGCCAATGCAAAAACCGCATAACCGAGCAAATACAACAGCGCTTTCCGGTCCTTACGATAGTCCCACATCAAACCGACGGCGATGAAAAACAGCCAAAGCGAGAGGTTCTCCTTTCCGATGACAAAAAGCACCACCATTAACGAAGCCCAACCAAAACGACCTTGTTTGATGAAATAAAGCAGCCAAGGCAACATCATGGCTGTCAGTACATTGGAATGATAATCATAGGAAAGCGCATGGAGGATGCCGAACGAGAAGAAAAACACCATGACTGCCAAAAGCGGCATACGATGGTCGTCGGTATAAAGTCCAATCAATTTGAAAATACCCCAGCCGCCCAACAGCACAGCCGCAATCTGGACAATGAGCAGGGTATAGCTGCCAAACACATACACCAACGGCGAAAGTAGCACGAGATAAAGGTCGAAATGTGCCGCCAAGATGCTCTGTGGTACGTCCTTGAACATGCAGCAATCATCGATGCGGAAATGAGCATAGTCGTACATCGCGTGGGTATACAGCCCCAAATCGAGCGCGTATGTCTTAAAGAGGTAATGATTGACTAAGGAGATAAGGGCATAGACCACCGCGGCAGAGGTGAAAACTGCCACCAAAGCCATCTTGCTTCCGCTAACCAACTTGCCATTGTATCTCATTTCAATCGGCAAAATTACAAAACTTACCTCGTCAAGCAAGCATCCATATCCCGCGTCAAGGCCTCCTTGTCCATGTGCTGTCCGATGAAAACGAGCTTCTGCATACGGTCGCCGTAGGTGTCGTCCCAGTCGCGGCGGAGGGTGGGCTCGCGGTCCATGAAGGTCTCCAACTCGTTGGCGGGCATGGTGGCGAACCACTGACCAGCATCGCGCAGTTGCACCTGCTTGCCTGCCTGTTCGAAGATGTAGCAAGTGTCGTATTCGTTCTTGAAGTAGCAGATGCCCTTCACGCGGATGACATTCTTCGGCAGCTTGCGCGCCACAAACTCATCGAAACGCGCCATGTTGAACGGCTGGCGACGGTAATATACAAAGGTGCCGATACCGTATTCCTCCACCTCGCCGCCCTCATGGTCGTGATGATGATGGTGATGATGGCCGTGCTCCTCTTCCTCGTCATCATCGTCGTCATGGTCATGATGCTCATGATGGTGATGGTGTTCGTGCTCTTCCTCATCGTGGTCGTGATGATGGTGCTCTTCTTCATCGTCGTCATCGTCCTCGACGATAGCACCTTCCACCTCTTTAATCCAAGTGGCGGAAGTGGCCACCTTATCGAAGTCGAACAAGTGGGTGTTGAGAATCTTGTCGAAGTCCACCTCGCCGTAGTCGCAAGGAATGATTTCAGCGGTGGGCTGCAAAGCACGGATGATGCTCTTCACGCGGCCCAGTTCCTCGGGCGTGACTTCTGAGGCTTTATTGAGCAAAATGATATTGCAGAATTCAATCTGTTGGATGACAAGACTTTCCAAATCATCCTCGGCCAAGTTTTTCTTCATCAGGTCGTCACCACAACCGAACTCGCTCTGCATCCGCAGCGCATCGACCACGGTCACGATGCAGTCCAAAATAGGAATACCGTCCTTGGTGAGCTGCCATGCCATGTCGGGGAAGGAGCAAATAGTCTGGGCAATCGGTTCCGGCTCGCAGATACCGCTGGCTTCAATAACGATGTAGTCGAACTTCTGCATGACGATGATGTCGTGCAGTTGTTTTATCAAGTCCATCTTCAAAGTGCAGCAGATGCAGCCGTTCTGCAAAGCGACTAAACTATCATCTTTTTGACCCACGACACCGCCCTTTTCAATCAGGTCGGCATCGATGTTCACTTCGCCTATATCGTTGACAATCACGGCGAACTTGATACCCTTGCGGTTGTTCAATATCTTGTTGACCAAGGTGGTCTTGCCGCTACCGAGGTAACCGGTGAGCAGCAATACTGGAATATCTTTTTTCATTTTTTTTGTAATTTTGCAACACGTTGCAAAATTACAAAAAATGGACAAAAACGAAACCTATAAACTCCTACTCGCGCAAGTTAAGGCGATGGTGAAAGACGAAAGCGACCCTGTCGCGAACATGGCCAATGTGGCCGCACTGATTCAAGAGGCTTTCCATTTCTGGTGGACAGGCTTTTACCGCGTCATTGATAATCAATTAGTACTCGGTCCCTTCCAAGGGCCTGTAGCCTGCACCCGCATTGGTTTTGGGAAAGGTGTATGTGGAACATCATGGAAAGAAAAGAAAACCATTGTAGTCGAGGATGTTGAGCAATTCCCAGGCCACATCGCTTGCAGCAGTGAGTCGAAAAGCGAAATCGTGGTGCCTTTATATAAAGATGAAGAAGTCATCGGCGTGTTGGACATCGACAGCGAGCGTTTGGCTACCTTCAATGAGATTGACAAGGAATGGCTGGAGCAGATTGCTGAAGTGACTTCCGGTGTTTTATAACCTCAAATACTCGGACATAATCACGCTATCCCACAACTCGTATGGGATGATAGATTTTATCGACCTTATCACGATGTTCATAATCTGCTCGTGAATGTAATCATTTCTGATAACGAGGCTGATCGTCCTTTTCGGTACAGGGTTGACAATGGGCTTCAAGCATTTCTGCATCGACGTCGGAAGAAACTTGATGTGCGTCTCAGGGATGATGGTGATGCCACCGCTTTCATTGGCGATTTGCAACAGGATTCCCACACGTCCACCTTCATACATCTTCTCGTAAGTGAAAGTTTCGCCCGGCCTCAACATGGACTTATCGAACAGGCGAACGCCATCTCTCATAATCCAGATTGGGTTGTCTAAGACACGGTCCCGTTCCAAACTTTCCTGCCGCGCCATGGCATTTTCGGGAGAAACGTAGGCGAAGAACTTTTCTTTATATAAAGGTATCTCCAACAAGTCGGGGTCGTTGATGGGAGAAACCAAAATGCCCATGTCAATCTCCGCTTTTTTTAGTTTGGCAATGATGGTAGTCGTGATCATCTCCTCCGTACGCAACCGCAGCGCGGGATAACGTAGTCTCATGAACTTGAACATGCCAGCCATCAGCACGGGAGCCACCGTAGTCGTCATAGCGATATTCAAATCACCCGAACTGAGTTCCTTCTCCGAACGCGTCAGCTCGACTAATTGTTTGGAGTGATAGACTATCTCTCTGGCCTCGTCAATCACCTTCCGACCGATTTCCGTCACCGTCACGGGATGTGTGTCTCGATTGAAAATCCTCACATCGAGTTCTTCTTCCAGTTTTTTCACCATCAAGCTCATCGTGGACTGGGTCACACCACAGGCTTCGGCGGCCTCCACAAAATAGCCGTAATTCTCAATGGCGACAATGTATTCCAACTGTTGCAGCGTCATCTTTATTGATTTTTATCAATGCAAAGATAAATAATATTGTATTGACTCATAAAAAACGCCGAAATATTTTTGCCGATGTTTTTCAAAATCGACAGCAATGAAGAAATGGAATACCACTCTACGCTATGCCGGATTCTCACTGATAGGCATCTCACTACTCATGTACTTGGCCGCATTCATAGCCTTCCGAAATGACAGCGACGACAGTTTCATTCCTTTGATTTTCTCCGCGATGGCGGCCACCTTATGCGGGTTTTTCGCCATCATAAGCACCCAACCTCAAGAGAACATGGGCATTGAGGATGGCTATCGCATCGTCACGGGTTGCTGGATAGCCGCCTGCGTCTTTGGGGCCATTCCCTATTTGATGTTTGGCGGTGAGTTCACGGTCGTCAATGCGTTTTTTGAAAGTGTCTCGGGCTTCACTACTACTGGAGCATCCATTCTCAACAACATCGAGGCCTTGCCCAAGGGCTTGCAATTCTGGCGCATCGCCTCGGCTTGGATTGGTGGTATCGGTATTGTCACCCTCGTCTCGTTGGTCATTTCTGCACAACATGACCGCCATTCCGTCTTGGCCAGCGCAGAATTGTCGGACTTAGCCAAAACTTATTACGGAGGACGCAAAAGGCAGTTCGTTTATCGCATGATTGCCGTCTATCTCGTCATTACTTCAATCTCTGCCATCGCGCTGAGACTCACCAAGATGCCTTGGTTCGATGCTGCCACTTTGGCCATGTCGGCTTGCAGCACTTGTGGTTTCTGTTCGAAAAACATCAGCATAAGCTTCTATAACAATGTCGCAGTGGAAATCATCATTATCGTGGCCATGTTGATGGGTGCCACCAACTTCAGTCTCATGTTTTCCACCATTTGGCCCGACAAGCGCACCCAAAAGAACCTGTTCAATACGCATATCATCCGCTGGTTTCTTTCCCTCGTCGCGATTGCCATACTCATCGTCACCGCCGACCTCTATTTCAGCGGCTATTATTCCTCATTCCCGAGGGCATTGCGCATGGCGGCTTTCCAGGTCTGCTCACTTTCAACGACCACAGGCTTTGCCACTGCCGACACCAACCTTTGGCCAACAGGCAGCATGGGCATTCTTTTGCTTTGCTCCTTGGTCTGCGGCTGTTCGGGTTCCACCTCGGGCGGCATGAAAATGGACCGTTTCGTCATCGTCATCAAGAGCCTGAAAGGTATGGTCAGGTCGCTCATTGGAGTCCACAACGTCACCAATATCAAAATAGAAGGGAAGGTAAAAACGGAAGAAAATTTCACCTCCGTGTTGACTTTCATGGGCACCTACATGGCCATCATCGCCATCGGCACCATCATCTTTGCCATCAGCATGGACTTCACCACATCGTTGTCGGCTTCCATCGCCTGCATGGGCAGTGTCGGGCCAGGTTTCGGTGATGTCGGCTCCATGAACAACTATGCCGGGTTTCTCGGCTTCCAAAAAGTGGTGGCCATGGTCATCATGCTCTTGGGCCGTGTCGAGATTTTCCCCATGCTGATTGCTTTTAGAAGTATTTTCAGTCGGTGACTCTTGCGCAATTCAAGAATTTTGCAGTTCTTTGCACAAATTTTTAGCAAAACAACACAAGAAACAATGAATAGAATCTTTCATAAAATACTGCAATACATTAAATTCCTTATCCATCTTTCCGACGAGATTGATTATGAAAACGCCAGCGCATCCATCCGCAAAAACATCGCTTTCAAAGGCACCAACGTGTTCATTTTGGCCTGCGCCATCATCATCGCCTCGGTGGGTTTGAACGTCAACTCCATCCCTGTCATCATCGGCGCCATGTTGGTCTCGCCTGTGATGGGACCTATCTTAGGTTTCGGTTTGGGTCTTGGCACAGAAGATGCCCATCTCCTGAAAGAATCGTTGAAGAACCTCGGCGTTATGGTGGGCATCAGCATCATCGCATCATCGCTATTTTTCCTGTTGAGTCCCTTGAGTTTGGCCAATCCATCGGAGTTGTTGGCACGTACCAACCCCACCATCTACGATGTTTTAATAGCCCTCTTCGGCGGTCTGGCCGGTATCATCGAGATCTCGCGTAAGGACAAAGGCACTGTCATTTCGGGTGTTGCCATCGCCACTGCCCTCATGCCGCCCCTTTGCACGGTAGGCTACGGCATCTCTATCTTGAATTGGAACTTTGTGTTAGGAGCCCTTTACCTGTTCACCATCAACAGCATCTTCATCTCTTTGGCCACTTTCCTTGCCGTGAAATATTTCAGGTTCCCCGCCGTGGAAGATGGCGAGCAACGGATTCGTCTGCCCAAAAGTGCGGTTTACATCATCCTGCTCGTCGTCATCGTGCCCAGCATCCTTTCCGCCATCAGCGTCATCAAGGAGAACAACTTCAACATCCACGCCGAGAGAGTGGTGTCCGAAAACAAGAACCTTGGCAAGTGCTTCATCTATGACCACAAGGCCACCTACTCGCGCAAGTCGCCTACTTTGGAGCTTTTCCTCGCTGGCGAAACGCTGACACCTGAAGCCAAGCAGAAACTCTACAAAAGTGCTGAGGAATACGGCATTACGCGCAGCCAAATCATTTTCCACGAGGACGCCACCAGTATGCGCCAGGAGTTTTCGGAAGTGGAAATCGTGAAAGGCATTTACGAACAAACCGACAAGCAAATCCAACGGCTGAACGACAGCATCAGCAAAATGGAAGCCACGATTTCTGATTACAAGTCGAAAGAGATTCCCGTTGAGGCCATCTCCAAAGAACTTTTTGCGCAATACTCGACTATCTCCGAGGTCAGTCTAAGCCGAGGCTCGTCTACGAAAGCCACTGATGGTACAACCACGGAACAACTTGTCGCCATCCTTACTACAAACGAACCGATGGACACCGAACTTCACGACCGCATCGAACGCTGGCTGAAGGTGAGGCTGAATAACGAGAATGTGATACTGGTTTGTCAATTGGCGGAAATAGAAATGGATGCTAAGTAAAAGGCTCATTATTCCAAAGAATGTCCGAGCATTGGAAAATATACGCCGACTGGAATCCATGGCACGGCTGCACTAAGATTAGCTCTGGGTGCAAATACTGCTACGTTTACCGTCAGGATGAGATGTACGGCAGTGAGATTTCGAGCAGTGAGTGCCGCAAGACGGGCAATTTCAACCTGCCGATGAAAAGAAAACGCGACAGGTCATGGAAGATTGAGAGCGGCAAGATAGTCTTCACTTGTTTCACCTCCGACTTCCTCCTGAAAGATGCAGATGAATGGCGACCTGAATGCTGGAGAATGATGAAGCAACGGAGCGACCTCTGGTTCTTTTTCTTCACCAAACGCATCGACCGTTTCATGGAATGTGTGCCCGACGACTGGGGCGAGGGCTATGACAATGTCATTGTGGGATGCACTGTGGAAAACCAAGATATGGTTGATTATCGTTTGCCCATTTTTCTGTCTCTTCCCATCAAGCATAAGAGCATCATTGTCTCTCCCATTCTCACCGCCGTTGACCTTACTCCTTATCTGAATGAGACGATTGAGGAAGTATCGGTTGGTGGAGAGTCGGGAGTGGATGCAAGGCCATGCGATTACGACTGGATACTTGACATCAGGAAGCAATGCGTTTCAAAAGACGTTCCTTTTCGTTTTCACCAGACTGGTGCCCATTTCATCAAGGACGGAAAAATGTTCCGCGTTCCACGATGCTACCAGCTCAGCCAAGCCCACAAGGCTAACATCGACTACAAGATTGGCCATTACCTTGTCCCGGAGAAAGTAAAATTCGAATGGAAAGACAGCGATTATCATGATTGATTATCAGTGATCACTACGATGGAAACGCCGTATTTCTCAGCCAAACTTTCATCACTTTTCAAAAATCACTGAACCAGCCTGGGTGGGATGGTCATAGACAAGGATTTCTTTAGAATCCCTTTGACTCTTGTATGCCAAAACCTTGATTACAATCATTATATCACCACCTGCCGCCAATATCATTACAATCCCTATCCAAAACAGGAGGTGCGAACCCAACAGAATCCCTATCGCCATGGGAAGTATGCCGAGAACAACGCAAGGCATCAATGCGCCCATGATGTAGTGGCTTTTCAAGAGAGGTGTCGTACATGTGCAGTAAGGAGTGAGATACTCTTTCATGAATCCAAACTCAATGTTTTTGAAATGATGTTCAGCGTACAAACTCCAGGTCAGGCCATGAATGAGTTCATGCACTACGACGAGCACGAAAAACAGTACGACAAACAGGAGGCTTCCATGTGGGGAGGGCGTTAGAAGTGATATGGGATTCTTCCATGCAAAAAGGAGCACACCTATCGCCACAACCGGAATGGCAAGCAAGACTACAAACAGATTGGCTTTGACAATGCTTATGGTTAAATCCGTCTTTTTGTAGCCCTCCTGGGAGAGCCTTTCGCAAGTTTCTTCAAAAACATTCAATCGCCTTTGCTCTTTTGCGCTTAGTTTTCTGTTCTTTTCTGATTTCATTGTTTCTTTTTCGTTCAGGACGCAAAAATAATCAATAAATCTGTATGCCACGAAAAGCTTTAAAACTGAATATCCAAAATAGACTTCAAAAGTATAGCCTCACCGCTCTTCAAGACGATGGTTTGGTTGTAGTCGTCGATGTTTTGCAGTTGGCCTTCGACAGACTTGTACTTGCCACCAGCCTTTTTCTTGTCTGGCTCAAAATAAGTGATGCTAATTGAAGGATGTTCATTGATGGCTTCCCGAAGATAAGCCATTTTCTGGTTCAAGATTTCACTATCCTCGTCGGCGAGTTCCTGTTGCGATTCGGTCGGGCGGGCGGTCTCTTCGATGGCAGCGGAATGACCTGTCAAAGCGGCAAAAGGGGCGAATTGTGCCGCACGGTTCATCATACTCATCTGCGGATGCTTCGTCGATACATGATGCGGCAGGTTGATAATATCATCGTAGTTGTCCGTCATGCCTTGTGTCCTCCTATCTGTTGGTTGCGATCCTTGGCTGTTGCTCCTTCCTCAAAACTCAATCCTTTCAGTATGGCGTTCTTCCCGAATTTTGCCTTTATGTCAAGCAAGGCCTCCTGCACTTTTCTCTCCTTTGCCAAAACGACAGCCTTTTCTTCTTCAACCTGTGCTTTCTTTTCATAATCGGTAAAGAGGTCAAGCTGTTCGGATGGTTTGGTGTATGATGCTGCCTCTGCTTCGTTGATAACATGGTTTACGGTTAGGTTCATCCTACGCACAAGAAGGTTGGGGTTGACTATCTTTGCATACAAATCCTTAACCGCCGAGGTTATGACCTTGCTTGATGACGTGGGCGTGTCAAGGTTTGCTGTACCGTGGGCGTGTTTGGGGACCTGTCTGCCATAATAGTCGGTCGTAATTTCGCCAAAGTATTTCGACCTTAACGCCGGGTTGGTCAGGTTCTCAGCGTCATAGTTGATGGTCAGTACAATTTGATCCGCTACAAGACGGTGTTTCACGAGGTTAAGGGAAATCTCATCGGCCATTTCGAGTACCACAACCTTGGCTTTCCTGTAATCATAACCGACAGACAACACTTGCCCGCTGCTGATGGAATTGGTCTCTGGCTTATATGCTTTCACCTCCTTCATCCCGACAGGCTCCCATCCCCAAGCATGGTCGATAAGTAGTTCAGCGTTCACACCAAAAAGATGGTACAGCAGTTCTTCATTATGAATCGAACATCTGGCAATCATCCCCATCGTATCCAAACCGTGTTCCATCATTCTTTGTGCGATACCCTTACCTACACGCCAAAAACTCGTCAAAGGTCTGTGATCCCATAATTTTTGCCGATAGGTCATTTCGTCCAATTCAGCGATTCTTACACCATCCTTGTCGGCTGAGATATGCTTGGCCACAATGTCCATAGCCACCTTGCATAGATACATGTTGGTTCCGATGCCCGCCGTAGCCGTGATACCTGTTTCCTTTAGCACATCACGAATCATCTTCAGTGTAAGCTCATGGGCAGTCATCTTATAGCTATCCAAGTAATCAGTAGCATCTATGAAAACCTCGTCGATGGAATAAGCATAGATGTCCTCTGGCGCAATATATTTCAGATATACAGCATAAATCTTGGTGCTGTAATCGATGTAATAGGCCATTCTCGGTGGTGCAATGAGATAATCAACCTCCCAATCAAAATTAGCCTTCAGTTCAGTTTCAAAACAGGACCTGCCAGTGAATTGATGACCTGAGATTTGTCTTTTTCTTTCACGATTGACTTCATCCACTTTTTGTATGACCTCAAACAAACGAGGACGACCGGGTATGCCGTATGATTTCAAGGAAGGAGAAACGGCGAGACAAATAGTTTTCTCAGTACGGCTTTCATCAGCAACGACCAGATTGGTATTCAACGGATCAAGACCTCGTTCTACACATTCGACTGATGCATAGAAGGATTTAAGGTCAATGGCTATGTAGGTTCGTTGCTTCATGGGTGCAAAAGTAGTCAATCTGCCACAAAAACCACTCTTTTTCCTTGGACGATTATAGTTACATCCTTTTTTATCTCTATTTCCGTTATGTAATTATAGTGAGGAGGGATGCTTACGATAAGAAGTGGAAAATAAGTGTTCCGAAAGCAAAAGTTCAAACTTATCTCAAATAATCCAAATCGCCCAGCATCCGAGTAATGACACTGCGAAAATCGACTTTGAAACCCTCGTTTTGCTGGTACTCTTTGTACAATGACATATCGCCCTTGCGCTTCTTGCGGATGATGCGGTCAATAATCTCTATCATCAGCGCATCCACGGCCTGCTGGTCGGGATTGCCAACCACTAAGGTCTTGTAGTCTTCATCCTCGGCAACGGCTTGAGCAACGCTAATCATCTTCATTTTTTGGTCGTCAGGTGTGGCATCCCAACCTTTGAACCAACGCTCGTTGAACTGCTTAAGAATCTCATCCAGAGGGTCTTTCGGTTCCCCTTCTCCTCCACCTGCATGCACCATCTTGGGATTCAATGGATCGATGGTGGTTTCACCTGCGTCCAAGGTGATGTTTTCATTCAAGGCGGTGCGCCGTAAGCCGTATGTGTTCAGGTCAACGGAATCGAGCAAGTCTTTCAAGCCATCCTTTTCTGGATTAATGACTACAAGACTCGGAATGAGATAACGCAAAAACCAGAATAACTTCTCCCAATCCTTCATCTCAAACGGCATGATGGCGGCAACCCTCGAATAGATCTTCACGAATTGCTTGCATTTCATCTTGAAATCTGCCTTGCCGTTTTCCGGCCAATCAATCTCAAAGTTGAAACGGTCGGCAGCGGTGTCGATGATGGGTGCCCATTGGTCGGCTGATGCACCATGTATATATAGTTCAATAAACTCATTGACTTCGTCCATGTCGAATACACCAAACGACAGCAAGGTGTTCTTCAACTCATGCAAGATGTTGATGTCCGTAGCTTCCGACAAAGTCGTGGCCGTATAGAACGGATCGAAGGCTTCCTTGATGTCCTCTTGGGTGTTGTAGAAATCGAGGACAAACAGATCCTCGCTCAACTTGCCCAAGTCGGGAGCAGAACGGTTCAATCTTGATAACGCTTGCACCGCCAGCACGCCATCCAAAGGCTTATCGACGTACATGGCGCAGAGTTTGGGCTGGTCGAAGCCTGTCAAATATTTGTTTGCTACTACCAAAATGCGATACTCGTCCGTGTCGAACTTCTCGGCGGTTTGCGACTCAGGGAAGCCGTTCATGCCTGCTTCGGTAAAGTCGGAATAATAGCTTCCTTCGGCTGCTATGTGTCCGTATGTGCTGTCCGTCATCGTGTTCATGGCGATGGTTTGTGTAGGCATCCGCTTCTCACCGCTGAAAGCAATCAAGATTTTGTAAGGCAGTTCTTTTTCCGTAATAATCCGATCCAACGCCCAATAATACTTGATGGCGCACTCAATGTCCTTGGTCACCACCATGGCCTTGGCCTTGCCTTTCAACTTGTGGCTGCGGAAAATCTTTGCGTCGAAATGCGCCAACATCACCTCAGCCTTGGCCGCAATGGTTTTGGGGTCGCGCTCCACGGCACTTCGGAGCAACTTCTGAGCTTTATCATTGTTGTATTCGGGATTGTCCTCAATGCTTTTGGTCAGTTCATAGTAGCTCCGATAGGTGGTGTAATTGGTCAGCACGTCGAGAATGAAACCTTCCTCAATGGCTTGTTTCATGCTGTAAAGATGGTAAGGATGAAACTTGCCTTCGGCATCCTCGCTGCCAAAACGCTCCAAAGTCTCCTTTTTCGGCGTGGCCGTGAAAGCGAAATAGGAGCAATTAGTGCTCATTTTGCGGTCTTTCATCAGCTTTTCCAACAAGGCATCGGTGTCGCTGCCGTCGGTGTCGGCATCTTTTTGCACGGTGGCGTTGAGTTTGTCGGCGGCGATGCCCGACTGCGAACTGTGTGCCTCGTCGATGATGACGGCAAAGTTATGGGAACTCACGTCGCTGATGGCATCGCAAATGAAGGGGAACTTCTGTATCGTGGTGATGATGATGCGTTTGTTCTTTTCGATGGCTTCCTTCAAATCTTTCGAGGTGTCGGCATGGGCGACGATTTTGCTGCTTTGCCCGAACATTTTGATGTTGTCGGAGATTTGTTTGTCCAACAAGCGGCGGTCGGTGACCACAATGACGGAGTTGAACAAAGGCGCATCCACAGCTTTAGCCCTTACAGCATCCATAGAATTGGGACAGGTCTTGATGAGCTTATACGCCAACCACGTCAGCGAGTTAGACTTGCCCGAACCAGCTGAATGCTCGATGAGATAGGTCTTCCCCACTCCCATTTCCGCCACATCTTCAACCAACTTGCTCACCACATCCAACTGATGGTAGCGAGGGAAGATCAACTTCTTGGCATTCTTCATGATGTGTGGCACCTTCTTCTGCGTCTTGGCCTCATCGTAGTCGAAGCAGACGTAATTCATGATGATGTCGGCCACGATATCCTTTTGCAAGATTTGTTCCCATATATAGGAGGTCTTGTAGCCACCCTCAACATTCACAGGGTTGCCTGCGCCCTGACCATTGGGCAGACCTTTGTTGAAGGGCATGAAATAAGTCTTGTCAAGGTTGAGGCGCGTAGTGAAAAACACCTCGTCCTTGTCCATGGTAAAATGAGCCAAACAGCGACCGAAGTTCAGCAAAGCCTCTTTGGGGCTGCGCTCCGCCGATTTGTATTGCTTCTGACCGTCGTATTTGGCGGTTTGGTGCGTCCAAGGATTCTTCAGTTCGAAGGTGAAGAGCGGCAAACCATTCACAAATAACACCATGTCAATTTCCAAGCCGGGATTGGCCGTGGAGAAGGTCTGCTGGCGCGTGAGGGAGAACTGATTTTGGGCATATTTCTGTTTCGAAGCCTCGCTATCGGCTGCCGAGGGTTTGGGATAGAACAACGAGACATGAATGTTGTCCACATCCACGCCTTCGCGTAGCACCTTGATGACGCCGAAAGTCTCAATGTCTCTGGCAATCTGCTTGGGCAGCGCGGTTTTCAGTTCTTTGCCCTTGTATTCGTTGAGCACGTCCTGTTGCGTGGCTTCAAGGAAAGCCCATAGCCGCCTCAGGTCCAGAGCCAGTTTCTTGTCGAAATCCTTGGGCTGACCCCAATAATACTGGTTCTCCGCTAGCGTTTGGGCTTCCACATCGGTTTGGCCTGTTGCCATGCGTTCCTCATGGGTGCTGCCCACAAGAGCCTGTTCTATTAAGGCTTCAAAAGCCTGTTCGTTGGTTTTAGATAATGGTATCATTCAAACTCTCTTACAATAACCGATAGGGCGAAATTCCAAATGGCATTTATGAAGCATAGTGGAATTCAAATCAAAGTCTTCAATGTCTTTGTCTTTTGTTATCCTTTTATTACTATAGGTTTCATTGATGATAATCCTGCGATATTGAACTTGATTGGCATCAAAATCAGAAAAGCCATTCTCCCCTTTTATTCGTTCTGCCGAGCGAAGAACACAATCGAAAAACGAAGAAGATGCTTCGATTTGCTTCTCTGCATCATTATGCCTACCGCGTTTCATTTCCATGAAAAACACAAACAGGCCATTGTCGTGCTGTACCAATAGTATATAATCACAAAAACTGTTCAACCCATGTGGTGCCGTAGGCTCAACTGTGGATTGGTTAAAGAAAGGAAACAACACTTTACCATTTTCTTCAAGGTTGTTGAAACGATATAACTTCATGCTTGAAATGGCCTTAGTTGCACTTTTGATGCACACCCTTTGTTCCGGATTTTCAGCATCAGCCGGCTCTATCATGGTCAAAGCATCGTCCCCTTTTTGCAGGAAGTCTGAGTTAAGAATCCATTCGAAATAGTCAATGTATTGCATAACTCAGGCGTTTGGATGGTCGTATTTCAACACTTCATAGAAGGTATTCGTCACCTCATTTTGTTTATTGATGGCATCGTCAATGGAGGGCATGTTGAATCCATACCTGTCCACTTCAAGAGGTTTCACGTTCACCTTACCGTTTGAATTCTTCTCAAATAGATAAGGAGCGAATTTGTCTTGCGAAAGGCAAAGACTTTCGTCGTATCCCATGTTAGTAAAGATCTTGTCGCCCGCCTTGTTCAATCCGTCGGCCATAATCATATTATTGATTTCACGGATGATATAATCGCTATGGGTACTGATAACTAAACGCAGCCCTGCATTAATCATCTTGACAAAAATTTTGGCCAACAGAATCTGATTCTTTGGGTGAAGGTTCAGTTCGGGCTCATCCACAAACAGCAGGTTGAATTGGCCTGCCGAATGACGTAGATAAAACACCAATGGTGCCAATGTTTTGATGGCTGAAGACGACTCGTTAAAACCAAGTTCAGTGTCTTTGGAAGCGTGATACTTAATCTCTCCATCATCCGAAATCGCAATACTACCATGCAGAATCATCTGCTCAATTTCATCAGCAAATTGGTGGTATTCCGACTCTTTCTTTTTCTGTTCAACCACATCTGCAGCATCTGCCAGCCCATCAGAAATAGGTCTTGGATAGCGAATATTGAGCAACTCGTCAGGATTTTTGAGTCGTCCTACCGACAACTCCTTACTGAAAGTATAAATCCCACTACGCTCAGCAGTAAACATCTTAGCACCAATAATACCATCAAAAAACAATGAAATAATCAGCCAAGTTTGCAAAACAGACAAGTAATCTACATCCGACGCATTATAACGCAACTGGTAATCAAAAGAATTTGCTTTTTTTATTATTGCATTAGATAAAACTGACACCGACTTATTCCATAATTCCTCTTTCCACTCTTCTTTTGTGGTTATAATCTCAAATTTGAAAGCATTGGATAGGATATTCAAATTCATGGATGAGAACACCTTCTCCCTGTATTTCTTTTGGAAACTGCCAAACAAGTCATATAAAGTATCTGCATCCAAACTACCATTAACACCATTTTTCAACCGCTTTATTATTGGCAATTCCGATCTTGATGTAAAATAATTGAAGAACAAGTACTGTCTCAAATCCAATATCAAAGTATACAAAACCGTCGCAGCATACGTCTTACCCGTTCCATTATCTCCAGCAAAAAGGATGAAAGGCTTCGACATATCAATTACCATTGAATCAATGGGACCTAGATTTGAGATTTTCAATTTCATGACTATTCAGTTTTATTACTTGAATCTGCAAAAATAGTATTTTTTTATTTGCAGACACCCATATTGCCTATTTAACTATTATTCAAACTCAAATGGATTAGACTTAATCATTTTGGCAATTGGTGAATTCTCACAACACAAATTGATTTCAGCGTTAGACAAGCCTATCATATTAAGAATACAGCACGTCAACAATATCTTGCACTTTTCTGTAAGCCAATATAGTTCGTCACCATCAACTGCCAATGACTTTTCATCATCTGGAAAAAGATGTGAATACTTGTGCCGAGTGTCTCTCAGGACCTTTGGATCAATATGGCATCTTTGAATCACTTCTACATCATCGAACTGGTTCAAAAGCACTTCTATCTGCTCGTCATATTTCCTTTTGTCTTTCCCTTTGCTTTTGTTTACAAAACGTTTGTGATATCCATCAAGTGCTTGTGCGATAATCAGGAAATCTGGCACGCCGAATGTCTTCTTTTTCTGTAAGGAATCCACCAAATAGCTACTTATGGGTGCTATCTTATCATAGTTTTGATGCCAAATAAGAAGCATGGTCGACACTTTTTCTTTCAAAGCGTCAAAATCTATCAACTTATTGGCTTTGGGGTCAATAGACCTATCAATCTTATAAAGGAGCTGAACGCTAGGGTTTTGCTCCGTTCCATATAACTTAATCTCTATGGGATTTTGTTCACAATATAAAGCGATGGAAAGAAACTGGGAAAACTCTCCAATATGTTTCAAAAATGCATCAACGGAAATAGCATTGCTTGTTTCTATAACGAACTCAGTTAGTTGATTGATGCTTAAATCATAAACAGATCGATTACAACTAATTTTGTCGTGTAGAACCCACTTAATACCATTGGCAACATTAGCTTCTGCTAAAGTAACCATATTACGAATGTCTAAAATGGTTTGATTTTGCAAACCTTCTTTTTGGGTATTAACCAGATTGTCGTGAAATGCCCAATTTCTCAAATATGGAAATTGCACAATGCATCTATTATAATGAGGTTTTCTCATTGAAATCAGATGCTCTCCTACCAAGATTAATCCAACTGTAAACTTGGTTTTCGTGAAATCACCTGAGAAATTTTTCTCCATCACCACATTGAACAATGTGAAAACCATTCCATTTGCTGTTATGCCCCATATAACCTGATTGTATCCATAATGCGTGGCATGGATGTCGCTTGGAATATGATAGAGTTCAAGTATTGAATCATCATCTTCATAATAAGTCAACGTGCCAATATGATGCTTTTCATGTCCAACAGAGACTGTCATAAACATGCTTCTGTTAGGATTAGCCTCTGCTGGAACCCACCATTCGCCATGATATATTTGAGGACTGGCTGTCATACTACTTTCACTTTTCCCGTTACCACTTCATTAATGATTATCTGCTTCCGCTCCTGAAGGAGGGAGATTTGTTTTTGACAATTCGCAATCGCCATATCTATCTGCGATAAATGATTCTTTAAAAAACTTGCAATTTCATTTTTCTCATTTTCAGGTGGATACGGATAACTAATGTTTTGTATCATACTCACCGCTAAACCTGGTTGAGCCGCGGATTGTGAATACTGATTCAAGTTAGATGTTCTAATAACTTCACCTAACCAAATCAGGTTTTCTTTGTGATATGGATATACAACAACTGCATGTTCCGATGCAAAGAACTGACCATGAGCATAATTGACGTTGCCGCATAGTGCGCCTTGCCTGCCAATCAAAACATAATCTCCATCATTTGTATATCTATTCGTATAACCTCTAAATCCATTTCCCCCATAAACAGGATACCCATCTTCCGTAAAACTATCAGAACTGATTGTGTCACCACTTTGTAGTTTTGCAATATGCTTCAACTTCCTCACCTCCCAATCTTCCGGCACCTCCCCAATCCATTCCACACCGCTGTCCTTCATTTTCGCATTAGGGTTGAGGCCTTTGGTTACGGCGCGGTTGATGATGATTTGCTTGCGCTCGTTCAGCAGGTCTATCATCTTCTGCTGCTGGGCTATGGCGACGTCTATCTTGGCGGTGGCGGTGTCGAGATAGGCGGCTATGGCGGATTGCTCATCGGGCGAAGGACAAGGAATAAACTGGTTTTTCAATTCATTATAAGACAAAGTCAAACGTATTCCTGTTCCCATACCATGAAACATCTTTTTGGCATCCATGGATTTCAAGAAGTATGTGAAATACCTTGAATTTGCAATCTCTGTAGGGCGTAAGCTAATATAAGCAGAAGTAATTACCCCATGCTCTTGAACCTGTGCAACTCTTTGTGAAATAAAGTCATAATTCAGGTTCAAACCATTTATCATAATGTCATCAGGCTCAACAATCGTGTATTTGCTGATTGTATCAAGTACATCAGATTCTTCACTCTGGCTAGACTTTCTAACGATGTCGCCATAACGGAATTGAAGTTGCAACCTTTCTTTACAATTGGAATTCTTAGTTGTGTTCTCCGACATAAGAAAACGCCATCGTTTCATCTCCCAATGGCTCGGAATCTCTCCAAGCCATTTCACGCCAGTAGGTTTGTATGAGGGGTATCGGTTCATGGTCATTCTATTTCATCGTTGTCAACCAATAGTTTGCGCATATCTTCCACATCAGGAAGCGACTTGCGCAACTTCTCATCCATATCGGCAGCGGTTTTGTATGTCGCCACACCCATGGGGCTGTTGTAGTCGCGAATGACATACTCTACAAAAGCCTTGTCGGCACTTTTGCACAGCAGAATTCCAATCGTGGGGTTCTCATGCGGCTTGCGTACTTTGTCGTCAAGCACTCGCATATAGGTTTGCAACTGTCCGATATAACCCGACTTGAATGCTCCTTTTTTCAATTCCACAACAACCATGCAGTTCAATTCGCGATTGAAAAACAGCAAATCGGGGAACAATTCCTCTGTAAACATCTCCAAATGATACTGGTTTCCGATGAATGCGAAATCTTTACCAAAAGTCATGATGAACTTTTTGATATTCCGCACGATGGACTGTTCCACAACTCTTTCGTCCACGTCATCAGCCTTTCCGACCTCGATTTCCTCAACATTGATGTAGTCCAGAAAATACTCGTCCTTAAACATTCCTACCGCTTTGCGGGCATCGCTCACCGGCATTGTCTGCATAAAATTGTTGGTGGCAACGGCATCCATGCTGCCATCCTCTGCCGCCTTCAACACATCGCGCAAGTCATACTTGTCCCATTTGTGCAAAACTGTTTGATGGATGTAGAAAAGAATCTTGCCAATGTCTTTTGTCTTGTGCAGTATTTCCATGTGGTGAGAAAAACTGATGCTCAAAAAATCATCACGGTTGATTTCGCTCGCCATCGGCGACCATTTTTGCAAGGAGAATCTGTCAATATCTATAGATGTCTTGTTTTCAGTGAGTTGCAAATCGCTCGCCGTTGGCGAGCAATTTAGATACGACGACCAAAACTCAGCAAATGTACGCATGTTACGGATGTTCTGCTCCGAAAACCCTCTCAGTCCCGGCAACTCTTTTCTCAGTTGTTCGCTGATACGGCTTATGGCTCCTGTGCCCCAAGTTCCTTTGCGTGAATTGGCTGACACATAACATCCTATGCCAAAATAGAGGGAAAGTTGCTCTCCGGTCACCAACTTTACAGCCCTGTATTGGCTTTGCAATATCGCTTGTTTGATGGTGCTTACTGCTTCATTATAGTTTTCTAATTCCATCTTGTTCTCATTTAAAATAATTATCCATACGCTTACAGATTTTCAAACAATGATTGAATAAACCCTTGGCTCTGGCGGTCGAGTTCGAGGATGTCGCGCTCGTTTTCCTCAAGGGTGCGCAGCGGCGCGGGCTTGTAGAAATACTTGTTGAACGAAATCTCACAGCCTATCTTGGTGGGCGGCAGGTTAATCCATGCATCCGCAACGTAGGGCCGCACTTCGCGTTGGAAATAGTCGTAGATGTCTTCCTTTACGGGGACTTTCTCCGTGTCGCGCAAATCGCTGTCAGGCTCATATTCAATGTATTGGCACACATAACTACCTTTCTCACCTGGGAAGAAGCCATAGTCTGACAAACGCTTTTCGTCAACGCCGAAAGTATCCACAAGGCTTGCCACCTCCTTGCTGCCCACATGATGCCGTTTCTTAATCACAGGCTGGGCTTCGGGGTCGGTCACGCTCATGGCGCGAGCAATGGCATTGAGGGTGGTGGACTTTACATCAAGTTTCAGTGCTTTTGCGGTCGTGGCAATCTTCTCGCTGAAAGCGTTAAAGTTCATGTAAACCTCGGTTCCGATGGCATGCATCAACTGTTTGGCTGTATTCATCAGGTCGCGGCGGTCTTTCCAATCCTTGGCCGAAACCAACTTGGACAACTTCTTGTCCGTCATCTTGATTTCGTTGTCGTTCAGATATTCCTTGATGTTCGACATTTCAGCATCCAAACCTGTAAAGACTTTTTCGCCGTAGGTTTGATAGAGCCATTTGGAGAGTTCCATCTCACCCTTGTCGTAAAGCATCTCATCAATCTTCAGTGCATTGAACTGGCTGCGCAGACGCAACGGCCGCTCAATGGTCACATTGTAGAAACGGAAATCATCGCCGTCGAAAATTTTGGAGGCCACCTTGTTGTCGTCACCTTCTTTCTCCACGAAATCCATATAGGTCTTGAGGATAGCGTCACGATGCGCCGCCGTGATGGTGCAGTTACGCGAGCCTTGGTTTTTCCGCAGTTTCTCAAAGGCTTGCGAAGCGTCAATCAGCTGTACTTTGCCCTTACGGTTGGCGGCTTTCTTGTTGGTGAGCAGCCACACATAGGTGGTAATGCCTGTGTTGTAAAAAATATTGTTAGGCAATTGAATAATGGCGTCAACCAAATCGTTTTCAATCAGATAGCGACGGATATTGCTCTCGCCGCTGCCTGCATCACCAGTAAAGAGCGAAGAGCCGTTGTGAATGGAGGCCACACGGCTGCCTTGAGGTTGGTATTCCAACGGTTTCATCTTATCGACCTCTTCCAAAAGGAACAACAACTGTCCGTCAGAAGTTCTCGGCGTGGAATCGAGAACTTCCACCTCGCCAGCGAAATTGGTCAACGGCAACTCAAAACGGTGGTCGAGCAAGATCTTTTCGTGATAAATCTTCTCCTTGTCGGTTTTCCATGACTTGCCGTAAGGCGGATTGGTAATCATATAACCAAACGAAAGGTCGGAAAAGCCGTTGTCAGTGATAGTGTTGCCCAAATGCATTCCGCTTGGATCCACACCTTTGATAATCAGGTCTGACTTGCAGATGGCGTAAGTCTCAGGGTTGATCTCAGTGCCTGACAATTGGATGGCCGAACTCTTCACACCGATGTCCAAAAGGTATTCGCGACCCTCGGTCAACATACCACCTGAACCACAAGCAGGGTCATACAAGGAGATGATTTTGGGCAGGTTGTCCTTCACTGGTTCAAAAACGAGATGTGCCAACAATGAAATGGCATCACGGGGTGTGAAGTGTTCGCCCGCCTCCTCGTTGTTCTCCTCATTGAAGCGGCGCAGCAGTTCCTCGAATACCGTGCCCATGCCGATATTGGTCATGGCGGGAAGGATGATGCCGTCTGGGTCTTTGGCCTCCTTGTCGGTGAGGTTGATGCGCGGGTCGGTAATCTTCTCGATAATGGCTAACAGGCGGTCGTTGTCGGCCAGTTTGCGGGCTTTGTTGTAGTATTCAAAGTTCTTCAACACATCGCGCACATTCTCGCTGAAACCGTTGAGGTATTCGATGAAATTGTCATAAAGGATATCGTTGTTGTCCGAGGCTTGTGATTTCAGTCGGTTCAGCGTCCATTTGCTGGTGTTGAAATAGCTCAACCCTGTGATGTCCTTCAGCACGCCTTCATCCAAATCGTCCATTCCGCTTTCCTTGATTTCCTGCTCCACTTCTTCTTTGGTGGGTTCAAGCAAAGCATCCAAGCGGCGCAACACGACCATAGGCAAAATGACATCACGATATTGGCCGCGCAAAAACACATCACGCAGCACATCGTCAGCAATAGACCAAATAAAAGAAACTATTTGATTATGTGAGGTTTCCATTTAGATATCAGTATAAAAAAGCGACTAGTTTTAAGTTCTCAAAAATACAAATAAATTCCATTCAACACAACACATCATCAAACCATATAATTGCTTTAGATGTTATAGAATTGTAAATACGTGTTGGGAAGAATACGCAAGATAGTTAAAACCAGTCTCCATTTTGGGCGATTTTAGGGGGTAAAAACAAAAATCCGCTGAATTCAGCGGATTTTTATCATTTCCGTGGAGATTACCGGACTCGAACCGGCCACCTTCAGATTGCGAACCTGACGCTCTACCAGATGAGCTAAATCCCCCTTACTTCGACATGCTCAGTGACCTAAGCGGCTGCAAAAGTACAATATTTTTCCCAATCTGAACAAACTACAAGAAATAAATGTAATTTTGCCGACCGTTTAGAATTATCATATATAAAACCATACTACAATGACTATTGAAGACTATATCATTTTTAGAGTCAACGCCCTGCTCCATGCCCACGATGCCAAAATCGTGATGCGCTTGGAAGGCGGCATGAGCAATTACACCTATGTCGTTGAATGCCAAGGCAAAAAATACACCTACCGCGTGCCGGGCAAGTTCGCCGAAAGGTTCGTCGACCGCGACGATGAATGGGCCAACATCCAAGAAGTGGACCGCCTTGGTCTGAACAACGTGACCACCTACGTGGAAATCCGTTCGGGCGAGAAGTTAGCCGAATATGTGGAAGGCACCATCATGAGCACCACCGATGTGGTCTCCTACAACGAGATGTCAGTGAAAGCCTTGAAGAAAATCCACAACAGCGACCTGAAGTTCAAGGACTACAATGCCTTTGGCCGCCTCGATACTTACCAAAATTATTGCATAGAGATGGGTTTCACTCACCCTCAAGAATATCTCGATCTCCGTAACAAGTTGGAAGTGTTGCGCAAGCAATATGTCAGCGTACCGATGGTGCCCTGCCACTGCGACTATCAGCCCACCAACCTCGTTATCAACGGAGACAAGTTGTATGTCCTTGACTGGGAGTTTGCCGGCATGAACGACCCGTTCTACGACATCGCATGCTACGGCAACGCTGGCTTCGACAAGGCCTTGGCCTTATTGGAAGCTTACGTGGGCCACAAACCGACCGAGGAAGAATTGAAACGCCTCTATTTCCATCGCGCCTTCCAGTGTCTGCAATGGTATAACGTGGCTATCTTCAAGGACAGAGTCGGCCTGAGTAAGGATTTGAACATGGATTTCAATGCCGTGGCGTTGATGTTCTTGGGTATGGCGAAAGATTTACTTGAGAAATGAACGAAGAAGAAAAAAACAACCTGAAGGAAACCGTTATCAGCGTCTTAAAAACCATTTACGACCCTGAGATTCCGATAGATATTTGGACTCTTCATCTCATCTATGGCGTTGATGTGGATGAAGAAGGCAACGTGAAGATTGTGATGACGGTGACGGCGCCCAACTGCCCTGTGGCAGAGACCTTGCCCGCAGAAGTGAAGACTCGTGTGCAGGCTGTCATGGGCGTGAAAAACGTTGACGTAGAACTCACCTTCGACCCCGTTTGGGATATCAGCATGTTATCCGACGAGGCCAAGGCCGAACTGGGCTTGGATGGCGATTATGCCAATTATTCCCCGATGGATTTTCTGTATTGACTTACCTCACTATATTGACACGAGACACGGGACTACAGGACACGGGACGAAGTTCATGTCTCGCGTCCCGCATCTCGAAGTCTCAAGTCTTTTATGCAAACTAAATTTGCGCATCTACTTATGATTTCAAACTAAACGCCTCGGCGTAAAGCAACATCTGCTTCAGCATCGAGAGCAAGCCATTGGAGCGGGTCGGGCTCAAATGCTCTTTCAAGCCAATTTCATCTAAAAATGACAGGTCAGCTGACAAAATATCTTTCGGGGTTTGTCCATTGAACACCTTTATTAATAAGTTGACGATGCCCTTGGTGATGACCGCGTCACTATCGGCGGTGTAATATACCTTGCCGTCCTTGAGCTCGGCATGAAGCCACACGCGCGACTGGCAACCATTAATAAGGTATTGGTCGTTGCGGTATTGGTCGTCGATGATGGGGCACTCCTTCCCCATCTCTATCAGCATGGCGTAGCGATCCATCCAGTCGTCGAACATGGAAAAATCTTCTACGATGCTGTCTTGTATTTCCTTGATAGTCATATCCTGAATTTTGGCGCAAAAATACAAAAAGAAAGGCAACCCAAACGGATTGCCTTTCCTTTTTTGTCGGTCGGTTTGTAGATACGCACAACCGTGCGTATCTACAGAATCAACCGATTGTCATTTACTGCATGACAGTAACGCGCTTGACGGTCACGCCGCTCTCAGTGTAGACGCGCACCATGTACAAGCCAGCGTTGAACTGACCCATGTTCAGGGTGACTTCGTCAGCATTGAGTTCCTTGTCGTAAACCACCTGGCCGAGGACGCTCACCACAGTGATGCGGCTCATGCCGTTGGCTTGGATGGTCACGTTGCCGTTGGTCGGGTTCGGGAACAGGGCGACATTGTCGCTGTTCTCACCGATAGCGTCAACGGTAGCCGTCACGTAGTTGTTTGCCGGGTCTTCAGCGGCCGTAGCGGGCTCTGATTCGCAGTCGCCATAGTCGGCGCGCACTTGATAGTAGTACGTACCAGCACCAGCGGGAGTGTCGATGTACTCGTAGTAGGTCTGACCAGCAACAGCAGCAACCTCACCAATCATGGTGTAGTTGGCGTTGTCGTTGGAACGATACACGTTGTACTTCACAATATCACTACGGTTCATGAAGCTCAGGTCAGCAGGCTTGCTCACCACTTCAGTGTGGCTCAAAGTCATGCCAACGCTGCTCTCCATCACTGCAGGCTGCTCGAGAGCGATGTTCTCAACCATGCCGCCCTTGCCTTCGTTCGTCACGAAGCCGCGGA
>JAEEQP010000063.1 GCA_016285355.1 Bacteroidales bacterium | reverse complement strand
TTCACCTCGATGCCAGGCATCTTCTTCAGCACATCGGCAATGACAATGTCCGTTGTGTCGCGAAAGGCATCCACCACATAGTTCACCGTGTCGTTGCCACCCCAAATCTTCTCCGACTTCACGCTCACTTCTTTCAATTGCAGTGCTTCTTCCTCCACGGTGAAATCGACCGTCTGCGTCTTGTTTTCCACCTCCTTGAATTGCCGCTTCAGGTTGAAGCCATAAACCGCAATGAGCAGTTTGGCTTCTTCGCTTTGCGTAACCAACTGATAATGACCTTTCTCATCCGTAAAGGTATAGGCCATCGGCAGGCTGTCCGTCACGCGCAACAACATCACCGAGGCATTATAAACGGGCTGTTTCTTCTCGTTGTTTACCTCGCCGGAAATGGTCGTTTGGGCGAAGGCTTGAACGCCGAAGAAAATACTAATTATCAGAAAAACAAGCCGTTTCATATCAATTATTCCAATTCCGCTGGGTTATAAGGCAACACTTTCTTTTCACCCACAGATACTTTTTCAAAAGAACCATCATTCTTGGCACGCACAATTTTTCCTGGAAAGACCCTACGAACATAGGCATTCCAATCCGCATGATAGTCCTCCATTTGCTTGACGACATCGGCGTACGTACAAGACTGATAATCAACATTATTATACCATACAATCGGCTTTTTTCGCGTCTCAATGCCGATGCAACGGAAAGCATAATGTCCCCGCGATTCCTCCATTTGCAGAATCAGTCCGGGCAAGCCACAAAACTTCCACGGGCCGTCCTGCACGGGAATCTGCATCGTACACCAAGCCGTCCAATGCCGTCCACGGAAGTCGCACTCGGCCTTGAAGCATTGATAACCAAGGATTTCCTTCGTCTCAAACGACACCTTCCAGTCCATCAAGTCCAATGGTTCTTCATACAGATAAACTGGAACAAAGTTTCCTGGCACCTCCATCCGATGCATAACCGTCATCTGCTTCTTAATATAATACTTGTAAACATCTGGTACCCAGACATCTCCGTTTTCCCCAACGAAATGACGGAGACCTTGATAAGAATCCCTTCCTTTATGCGCACACCTTATTGTATATGCGGAGTCAAATCGGTGCATGGTATTACTGTAACAGGTTGAAATTGAATCGCCTACCATCAATACAAGACGGTCAAACTTATGCTCCGTGGGTTTCACCGAGTCTTTCGTCATCATCGCTTCATAGGTGACGACGAAGCGGCTTTGGTCAATGACCTTGTATTCATCTATGTTGATGGGATCCTGCGAGAACGCCAAACGCGAAACGGCGAATATCAGCAGCAAAATGAAATGGGCGTTTTTAGTCATAATATTTTGATTTTCAATTCTTCACTCCAATTCCACTGGGTTATAAGGCAATACTTTCTTGTAGTCTTCTGGAGCTTCCTCTGAACCAGCATATTTGCCAGAAGCGTCCATTTTAGCGATATGTATCTTGATACCAGGATTCGCCATCCGAATATAGCCAATTAAATCCGCATGATAATCCTCCTCTTGCTTCATGACATCGGCGCGGGTGCAATGTTGATAATCTTCAAAACGAGGCCCATCATACCAAATTATCGGCTTTTTCTTCATCTCGATGCCGATACAGCGAAAAGCGTAATGCCCTCGCGATTCCTCCATTTCGAGAATCAGTCCGGGCAAGCCACCGAATTTCCACGGGCCGTCTTTCACGGGAATTTGCATCGTGAACCAAGCCGTCCAATGCCGTCCACGGAAGTCGCATTCGGCCTTGAAGCACTGATAGCCAAGGATTTCTTTCGTCCCAAACGACATCTTCCAATCCATCAAGTCCAAAGACTCATCGTACAAATAAATCGGCACCCGAGCCTCACCCATCCGGTGCATGACGGTCATCCGTTTTGAGCCGAAATATTTGTAGACATCAGGAACCCAAACGCCACCAGAGTCTCCAATGAAATGGCTCATGTTTTTATAACTGTCATGGCCTTTTCGCTCGCTTACCGTAAAAGCGGAATCATAACGGTACATGGTGTTGCTGTAACATCTTGAAATGGAGTCACCCACCATCAGGACAAGATGGTCGTAGTTGTGTTCGGTAGGTTTCAGTGAGTCGTCTGTCATCATCGCTTCGTAGGTGATGACGAAACGGCTTTGGTCAATGACTTTGTACTCATCAATGTTGATAGGATTCTGCGAAAACGCCAAACGCGGAATGGCGAGCAGCAGCAGCAAAACGAAATACAATTTTTTATTCATAGTGAGTTGCTTTAGAATTGTCGGTGCAAAATCTACCTTTTTCAATATGACGATTAAGAGCGTCATTTTGTGACATGATGCAAAACTACCATCTTTGTCAAGCGGTTGAAAAGGCAGTCCAAACTTTTTCTGGTTTGAAAAATTGTAATATTTTGGTAATGAATGTGTTGTAGTTTGGTTTAGTCCAAACTTTTCGGTGGGAAGCCATGGATTTTGGATGATTTTAGGCTTAAAAGTGTTGGCTATAACAGGCAGTTTTTGTCGAAAAGTGTTGGTTATAGGCAACAGTCCTTATTAAGACTCGGCTTCAAAATCGAGCAAAAAACATTGATTTGGAACAGGAGTTTAAGAATTAATTCCAAATCGAATAAAGCAAGTTTCTTGCCTGAAATGAGCCATTCGGATAATACGGTGTAGTTGGATGAGGTTTTGAGAGGGATGATTTAACTTTTTTCTTTGCAAGCCTTGCATGCTCATTTTTCTTATTTTAGATAACAAACACTGTACCATACAAAAAAGCGTTATCTTTGTCGTCGAAATTGAAAACATCCTAATGATTCAGCAATTCCGTACAATCATGGATAATACTCTCATACCATTTTCTCATGCCGTTCAAGTCATCAAAGCGGCAATCCTTCAAAGCCAAGCACAATCTGCGAAAAAGGTAAACGCTGATTTATTGGCACTCTATTTTGCCATTGGCGACTACATCTCCAAGGAATCGCGTAGGCAACAATGGGGAAGCGGTGCCATCCTTGCCATCAGCGAGCAACTCCAAAAGGAATTGCCAGGACTGAAAGGTTTTAGCGAATCAAGCATTAAGAACATGCGACAATTCTATGAACAATGGTGTGAGTATATAATTCGCCAGCCATTGGCTGGCGAATTACAACAACCAGATTTACAAGAAGATATAAATCGTCAGCCAACGGCTGGCGAAAAGCAACTGGCAGTCATTCACTTGAATTTTCAATCCTCAGCCATCGACATCAGTACTGCCCATGATTTCATCTCTATCAGCTTCACGCACCACATGGAAATCCTGAACAAGACTGAAAACTTGGAGGAACGCTTGTTCTACATTCATCAGACAGCCATCTACAAGTGGGATAAGTACAAACTCCGTGATTTGTTGAAACAAGACCTTTTCCACCATCAATCGGAAATGCCAAACAATTTCTTGACGACCTTGCCCAAAAAAGTTCAGGCTCTAAAAGCCATCGAGATGTTTAAGGACGAATATCTTATGGATTACATCAATGTCGAGGAACTTGCAGCAAGAGACCAAGCCGATGTAGATGAAAAGGTTGTTGAGCAAGCCATCGTACACAATATCAAAAACTTCATCATGATGTTTGGTGAGGATTTTACTTTTATCCGCAACCAATATCATTTGGAGAAATTCGGCAAACATCATTTCGTTGATTTGCTATTCTATAATCGTGAATTGGCTTGTCTGGTGGCAGTGGAACTGAAACTTGGAGAGTTCAAGCCCATTTATTTGGGACAACTTCAAACCTACCTTCAGATTCTCGATGATGAGGTACGCAAGCCAAATGAGAATCCCTCTATTGGCATCATCCTTTGTCAAGATGCCGACAAGTCTTATGTCGAATATGTGATTCAGAGATACGACAGCCCGATGGGTGTCGCCACTTACAAGACTACAGCCGACATGCCGGAAAGACTTCGGAAGGCACTGCCCGATGTAGAGGATTTGAAAGGGCTTCTGTCTGGTGAAGCATAGAATTTAAAGCCATCTAACGGTGCATTAGACGGCTTTATGATAACCAAATAATTACTTCAGATCAGTCGTTGTTTACAGGGGAGCCATTGCCAAAGCCGTCCGTCTTCTCGGGGAGGACTTCGGTAGGTTGGTCTAAGACGCGGCCCTTGATACGCAGCACCACAGTGGAGTTCTTGAGGGCGTTAGAGGTAACCGTCACTGTTTTGTTGATGTTGCCGGCACGGTTCGTTCTATAAGTCACCTTGATGACATCCGACTCGCCAGGGAGGATAGGCTCCTGAGGCCAGGAAGGAATGGTACATCCGCAGCTTGATCTGGGTTTTTGGATCAGCAGGGGTTCGTTGCCCGTGTTGGTGAAACGGAACTCACATTTGCCGTCGCCATTGTAAGGCACATCACCGTAGTCGTGGACGATTTTCTCAAATTCGATTTCAGGACCGCTCTGGGTCTTAGCGTCTTGCGCCTTGGCTGCTCCTGCCATAAGGAGCATGATACCAAGCAGAAAAACAATTCTCTTCATTGCTTTTGATTTTAAAATTGTGAATAATTAGTAATTTGTGTTTTGGATTGATACATGTGTTTTACACATACATTTTGATTTTGAAATGATGCTGCAAAACTACCGCCTTTGTCAAGCGGTCGGACAGATATTCCAAACAATTCTGAGTTATAAAATAGTGTAAAATGCAGAAAATGAATAAGATAATTTAGTACCTATTCCAAACAATTTTTGAAAAAAGTCCAAATTTTTTATCCTTCCTCCATCTTTTTTCTCCGTCTTCCGCGCAGTTTGTCAATCATATTGACAGTAGTGCCGAGATAATCGGCTTCCTCTTGGCGCGAGAGCTTGAAATAGGAAAGGATGTAGGACTTCCGCTCGTCCTCGTCCAAGTCGGGATATTTCTTTTGGAGGGTTGCCATAAGGTCGGGATAGAGCTGGTCCACCACCTCAAGCATGGCCTCCCAATGGTTCTTGTCGCCGTAAACGAACGTTTCCAAGTCTTTGAGAAGAATGGCTTTTTTGTTGCTATTCAGATAGTTGTCTAATAATAGCATGATGCGTTGTTCCTTCATCAGGGCATCCGAAAGACGGTCGGCATAGTCTTGCTGTATTTGCTCGTTCTCGACGTGTTTTTGGGCCAAATCCTTGTTCTGCTGCTTGAAGTGGAACAGCTCGGCATTGATTTCGGCTTCACGTTTGCGCCGTCTTGCCAAGCGGATTTGCGAAACCAACAACGCTGCCAAAACCAAAGTCGCTACCAAACTGATAATGACTATGATACGCTGCTTGATGATGATTTTCCGGTTCAACTCGTTCCGCATCACCTCACTGTCATATTTATGGCTGATGAGCGCAAGATTGTTTCCCTGTTGCTCTATTTCTTTTAGCTTGCTGCCTTCCTCATAAAGACAGCCGTATTTGCAAGCGGCTTCATAATCACCGCGCTCTTCGGCAAAATCGGACAGGACTCCGTAATAGAACCAAGTATCCTCGTTAGGCTTGGTTTGGGACACAAGTTCCTCCAAACGACTGTAATAATAATCCGCAGAATCCAAGTCGCCAGACTCAAGATAGATGTTCCCCATATCGTGATAGTAGTACATGAGCAGGTTGTCGTCACCATCAGAAATTGAGGATTGCCAAAACTGGTTGAGATAATCGGCCGACTTTTCGTAATCTCCAATATTGAAATACATGGTATGAAAAGCAGACAAGACATTGCGTTTTGCTTCTGTTGATCCGCTTTGGTCAGCATAGGTCATGGCTTGGTCTAAATAATACGCTGCACTATCAAATTGCTTGTGGAACTGATAGAAATCGCCCAACTCTCTCAGTGCTTCAGCACGGTCGGCATAATCTTCGCCAAAACCCTCGGCAGCAGACTTCAGCAACGAAACGACCTCATCTTTGTCAGCATAGTAGCCTAAACATTGAGCAATATGATACCGTGCATGAGCCACCGTCAGCGTATGATTCGCCAAAAGGCCATAATGTTCTGCTTCCTTGAACAATTTCATGGCCTCCGCCTTGTTGCCTGAATCCAACTGGATACGAGCGTTTTCCAAGGCATCGAAAGCGACTTGCTTCACATCGCGGGATGTAGGATGGCAAGCCGCCAACATTGTGACAAGAAAAAACAAAACCAGATGATACCGTTTCATGGGGATAAAAAAGATTTTGTTTTAGCGGTGCAAAACTACCATATTTGTCAAGCAATAGAAAAGGCTGTCCAAACTTTTTCGGGATTGGAAAATTGTAATGTTTTGTGAATGAACGGGTTGGAGTTGTGTTTAGTCCAAACTTTTTCTGAAAAAAAGTCCAACTTGAATTCCTCATAAAAAAATCCCAGTATGTTTATAAAACATGAATTATCAGCAATTTATCACGAATTATTCATTAATTTCAATTTTTGAAAAATTTGTGTTTAATTCATGGCAATTCGTGTAAAAAATCTATTCATGTCTTTCCATTTTCTTCCTCACCCGCCCTCGCAATTTATCCACCATATTAACGGTAGTCCCAAGATAGTCCGCCTCTTCTTGTCGCGAGACCTTGAAATGCGAGAGGATGAAGGATTTCTTCTCCTCCTCGTCCAAGTCTGGGTATTTTTGTCCGAGGGTTTCCCAAAGGCCAGGATATTTCTCCTCCACCACGGCGAGCATGGCTTTCCAATGGTCCTTTTTGCCGAAAACGGAACGCTCCAAGTCGTTCAAAAGATTGGCTTTCTTGCTGTTGTTCAGGTAGATGTCTAATAGCATCATTGTTTGGTGTTCCTTGTCTAAAGCTTCCGAAAGGCGGTCGGCGTAGTCCTGTTGGATTTGCTCGTGTTCGGCGCCCTTTTGTGCCAAGACTTGGTTTTGCTGTTTGAAATGGAACAGTTCGGCGTTGATTTCAGCCTCTCGTTTGCGGTTTCTCGCCAATCGGATTTGTGAAATCAAGAAGGCCAACAAAACCAATGCCGCCAACCCGCTAATGAGGATGATAACGCGTTGTTTCCGAATGATTTTCTGGTTCAACTCGTTCTGCATCATCTCAGTGTCATACTTTTGGCTGATGAGTGCGAGATTGTTCTTATGCTCCTCTATTTCGTAATGTGCATTGCGTTTTTCGTACCAATATATGTACTCACATGCCTTCTCAAAATCGCCGCGCATCTCGGCAAAATTGGCCAGTGCGCCATAATACCATCCGTCTTCATTTTGAGCAGAACAATCTGGTTCTGATTGGGTTACAAGCTCCTCCAACTTCCCATAGCAATAGGCCATCGAATCCATGTTGCCCATCTCAAAGTAGACGTTCCCCAAATTGTGGTAATAATACATCAGCACGCTGTCGCTTGCATTGGGGGGATAGGTTTGAAAGAACTGCTGTATGTAATCGCCAGACTTTTTGTATTCCTTGGCGTTGAAACACTTCACATGAAAAGCGGACAAAACCCAACGTTTGGCATCAATCAAACCACTTCGTTCCGCATAGTCCATCGCCCGGTTCAAATAAACCTCCGCGCTGTCGAATTGCCTGTGGAATTGGTAATAATCGCCCCAAACCGTCATCACTTTGGCGCGCTCGGCGTAATTGTTGCCAAAGCCCTCGTCGGCGGCCTTCAACAGCGAAATGAACTCTTTTTCATCTGCATAAACACCCAAACATTTCGCAATATTGAACCTTGCATGGGCTACGGTCAGCGTGTCGTCGGCCAAAAGCCCGAAATGTTCTGCCTCCTTGAACAGTCTCATGGCCTTCGTTTTATTGCCGGAGTCCAACTGAACACGGGCATTTTCCAAGGCATCATGGGCGGCTTGCTGCATATCGCGAGGCATGGGATGACAGGCGCACAAGAAAAGCCCTAACCCCAAAAAAACTATTTTTACAGCGTTGCGAATCATAACCGCAAAATTAGTCAAAATCCATCAACCCCCAAAGTGAAGTGCTGTAAATGTCAAACCACAAGCAACACCCCATAAACCAAAACCAGCAAAAAACTATGCTTCACTTGCTGCCCCAAAAACGGATCCAATAATTCAGGCTTTGTCTTTTTTATGGCTATCAAATCCTTGAGAAACAATGGAAAAAGCAACCAAAAAGCGTAAGTATAATAGGGTGTGTGTTTGAAGATGAGAAAAACGGTCAGACAGACGAAAGCTCCGACGATGAGCAGACAATGATAGACAAAAGCCTTTTTCAAGCCTAACTTCACTACAAGACTGTTTTTGCCCGAGGCCTTGTCGTTCTCATAGTCGCGCATGTTGTTGATGTTTAGTACAGCATTGGAGAGGAAGCCCATCGCTGAGGCGGACAACAGGACGCTGAAATCAAGGTTTTTGGTGGCCAAATAAAAAGTTCCGAATACTGCTGCCCAGCCGAAGAAGAGAAAACAATACAAGTCACCTAAACCGCGATAGCCGTAGGGATGTTTACCCAAAGTGTAAAATAGAGCGGCCAATACTGCACCTATGCCCAAGGCGGCGAAAACGGCTAATTCTTGCCAAGTCAGTCGGGCGAAAACGAAAATCAATAAGGCACCGGAAATCAGGCATAACAAAGCGGTGACGGCTAAGCCTCGTTTCATTTCCTTTTCGGTGATGGCTCCGCTTTGCATCTCGCGCTGTGGGCCGACACGTTTGGCACTATCGGTACCTTTCTTGAAGTCGCCGTAGTCGTTGGCGAGGTTGGATAAGACTTGCAATAACACAGCTGTCAGAGCACAAAACACGGTCGTTAAGGTCCCTGAGCCTGTCGAAGGGCCGACACCAAAAGCCAAGAAACCGCCTAACAATATTCCTGAAAAAGAAAGTAGCAGCGTCCTCGGACGAGAAGCTTTTATCCAAGTCTTTAACTTTGCCATTGTTGTTCTTTATCACAAAACTTTCAAAACTAACAAAACTTTTTGTTTTACAGGGAAAGTCGCCAACCGGCTCCTTTCCGACGCATCCTTCGGATGCTATAAAACTTAAACGTATTTTCTGATAGAGAAGCCATCGGAACCATAGATTTCGTTATCCTCTGGGTTGAAAAAGTAACGTTCAATTTCGGCAAATCTTGGATAAAAATTGACCAAAATTCCGACAGAAACTTTTAGTAATCTCATATAGTTGAATAACTGGGCTTTATGTTCGCTTGTTAGACTCTCAACAGACTTTAGCTCAACAATAATATCACTGTTAATCAAAAAATCTAACCTATATGTGCTTTCCATTTCCTTGCCGTGATACGTAGGATGAAACGTCAATTCTTTCTGGAACGGAATATTTCTTTCCAACAATTCCAATTGAAGACCTTCTTGATATATTTTTTCATTCAATCCAGGACCTAATTCCTTGTGAACTTCATGAATAGCTCCAATCGTATCGTAAGCATAGTTCTTTAAAGCCTCAATATCTATCATACCAGTTGCATTTTAAAGCCCGACTTTAGTCGGGTCAAGCAACGGCAAGCGGTTGCGAGCCGTTGCCCTCCCAACATATTGAAAAGAACAAGGTTTTGTAAGTTTTGTCGGTTTTGTGACAAAAACTATCTCCGACGGCCTCCGCCACGGCGGCGCGGTGAATAATAGTCATCCTCATAGCGGCTGGCGCCACGGCGGCCACGGCCAGAGTCTCTCGAAGACGAACGCGAAGAAGAACTACTCCTTGAAGAACCTCCCCTTGAGCTTCCCCCTCTCGATGAACTACCCTTTGAGGAACCACTGCCTTTCTTGGCACCGAAACCACGCTCAGCGTTGCGCTGCTTGCGGCTCGGGCGGTCGTCATCGTCCAAAAAGACATCGATGTCGTCCAAATGCTCTCTCCAATCAGGGTCGAGCCACTCGCGGCCGTCGCGGGAGCGTTCTGATTTGTAGTAGGTTTTGTCGTCGTCGAAATCCTTCTTTTTCTTCTTGGATTTTTTCTCGCCGAAGTCGTCACCATACTTACCTTTGCGGTCGTCGCGCTTTTCGTGGAAGTCCTCGTGTTTTTCACGGCGTTCGTCACTACGGAACTCGTCGCGGTCGCGGCGTTCCTTACGCTCTTTCTTCTCGCCGAAGTCTTTCTTCTCGCTGCTCTTCTTGCGTTCGGGCTGGTCTTTGGCCACCTCCACCACAATGCCGCGAGGGTTGTTGTGCGGGTCGGCGAAGCATTCGATAATCATGGGGACGAAGCTCTCTTCGACATCCACGTAGGAATAGTCGCCATAAAGGTCGATGCGGCCAATCGGGATGTTCTTCGAATGGGTGACATCGTTGATTTTGCCGATAATCTTCTGCGGCAGGATGTGGTCGTTTTTGCCCATGCCGAAGTAGAGACGTTTCATGGTCTCGTCGCGGTGCTCGCGTTCCTTTTTGAGTTCCTTGCGGTCTTTCTTCTCGTCTTTTTCGTTGACGTTAAGGTCAATGGCATCCTTGTAATAGTCCAAGAAACGATTGAAGTTAAGGGCCACCATGCGGGTGATGAGTTCTTCGCGGCTCATCCATTCCAGTTTGCGGAAAACGACTGGCAAGTAATCGTCGATTTCTTCGCGGTTGATGTCGACATGCTCGATGCGGTCGATGTGGTTGAAGAGTTGCTTCTCGCACACTTCCTTGCCTGTGGGAATGATGCCCTTCTTAAAGGGACGGCCTACAATCTTCTCAATCCGCTTGATTTTGCTCTTCTCGCGGAGGTTGATGAGGCTGATGCAGATGCCGCGTTTGTCAGCGCGACCTGTACGACCGCTGCGGTGTACGTAGGTCTCAATGTCGTCAGGCAGGTTGTAATTAATAATGTGTGTCAGTTCCTTCACGTCGAGGCCACGGGCGGCCACGTCGGTAGCCACCAACAGTTGCAGGCTGCGTTTGCGGAAATGGTCCATCACATTGTCGCGCATCCCTTGCGAGAGGTCGCCATGCAGGGCGGCGGCGTTGTAACCGTCCTGGATGAGGTTGTCGGCAATCTCTTGGGTCTCCAGCTTGGTGCGGCAGAAGATGATGCCGTAGATGGACGGCGTGTAGTCGATGATGCGCTTCAGCACCGAGTAGCGGTCCTTGGCGGCCATCATGTAATAGATGTGGTCGACGTTGGCGGTGCCGGAGTTGCGTTCGCCCACGGCCACCTTCACCGGGTCGGTCATGTACTTGTTGAGGATGGCCTCCACCTCCTTCGGCATGGTGGCCGAGAAAAGCATGGTGTGGCGACCTTCCTTGGGCATGTATTCGAGGATGTCGTCGACTTCCTCTTGGAAGCCCATGTTGAGCATCTCGTCGGCCTCGTCGAGAATCATGGTCTTCACGTTGCTGAAGTCGACGCGGTTGCGGCGGATCATATCGCGGAGACGGCCGGGCGTGGCCACGATAATCTGCGGTTTCTTGGCTAAGTCCTTGAACTGTAGCTCGATGCTGGCACCGCCGTAGACAGGCACAATCAGGATTTCGGGAATGTACTTGGCATAATTGCGCAAGTCTCTGGTAATCTGCATACAAAGCTCACGCGTCGGACAAAGGATTAATGCTTGGACGCAACGCTGCGAGGCATCGATTTTGTTCAACAACGGCAAGCCAAATGCGGCAGTCTTACCTGTTCCCGTCTGTGCAAGGCCCACAAAGTCAACATCTTTCTCTAAGAGCACAGGAATCGTCTTTTCCTGTATCGGCATAGGATTCTCGAACCCCAGCTCCTTTATAGCCCTCAGCAGAGCGGGATTCAATCCAAAATCTGTAAATTGTGACATGAAAAATAATTAATGGTTGTAATTTAGGCTGCAAAAGTAGTAATTATTAGTGAATTAGCGTGATTTTATCTTGAAATTGCGCCAAAAAAGCCAAAGAATGCGGGTTTTTACGTAAATTTGCCCCCCAATTATGAACCGGAGAATAGTTTTCATCACCTTGTTGTTGCTTTTTGTGGCGGGTACGTTCTTCTTCTGCGGAAGACATTGCAGCCATGAGACGTCTGTCATTCGTATTAATACCGACAGCCTTTTCATCAATTTGAACCAGAAAATCGTTGCCAAACGCGCCAAACAGACCGACAAGATGTTTGACGACTTGAACAAAGCGGGTTTGAACGGTGTGGTGCTGTATGCTGAGCAGGGACAGGTCATTTACGAAAAGGCTTTCGGCTTCCGCGATTTGGGCAAACGCAAAAAAGACTCGTTGCGCATTGACGATGCCTTCCAACTTTCCTCCGACTCGAAGATGTTCACCGCCGAGGCCATCATGCTGCTGAAGGCCGACGGCAAGCTTGATTACGACGACGACGTGCGGAAATACATTCCGGAACTACCCTACGAAGGCGTCACTATCCGACAATTGTTGACCCATCGTTCAGGTTTGCCGCGATATGATTTCTTAGCCGACAGAAACTGGCCCAACCGCAGAAAACCTTTTTCCAACGAGGCGATGATCAAGATGTTGGCGGAAAAAACACCCAAGCCTTACAACAATCCTGATGCTGTCTATTTCTACAACAATATCAATTATGCACTGTTAGCCTCCGTGGTGGAGCGGGTGAGTGGCGAGCATTTCGAAGACTTCATGCGCGACCATATTTTTAAGCCTTGCGGCATGGAGCATTCCTTTATTTATTCGATGCGCAACGACACGGCGGTTTCGTTGTACATGCCTGTTGAGGTGCATGGCCATGAGGTGTACAAAAAAGGTCCTGTGAAGTCGCAAAACCACTATCTGAACGGCGTGATGGGCGACAAAATCATGTTCTCGACGGTGGAAGACCTCTGGAAGTTCAACCAAGCCTTGGATGCCCATTTGCTCCTTCCCGACAGTTTGCAGGCTGAGGCTTTTAGGCCAGGTTCGCCCAAGTGGAAAGACAACGAGAACTACGGCTTCGGCTGGCGCATGAGCAAGGAGCACCCCGACATGTATTTCCATTACGGCTGGTGGAAGGGCTACCGCAGTGCCATCATCCGCGACGTGCGGCACCGTCGTTTCCTCGCCGTGTTGGGCAACACCACCTATTTGCTTCCCGCGGAAATCATTTGGGATTTTGTCGGTGACACTACCGTAATGCTGCCTGAAGCGGAGGCTTGGCCGCAATAAGCATTATTCCTTCACCCACTTGCCTGATTCAGCCAAGGTCCCTGAGCCCGTCGAAGGGCCGCCCGTATACACTTTCCAAACATACAGACCCACAGGCCAGTCTTCGGTGGCAATGGGTGTTATGCCTCCCGTGAGGGCTTGGCTGTGCACCAGCCTCCCGTTTATGTCATACACCTCCACATGGGCATTCTTCAAACCCGTGCGGATGTTAAGCACGTCCTTGCCTGGATTAGGATAGGCGATGGCCGTCTTCAAGCCGTTGGCATGGGCTTCCTCGATGCTTACGAAAGCTTCGGCAGGGAATTTTGTGACAGTAGACCACCATGTAATGTAATCACTACAAAGTGACTCGGATGTCATTAATATATCGTCCTCCTCGGTAACTTCGATGGATTGAACATAGTTGCGTGCTACACCTTCTATGTCAACAATATAAAACAATGTAGAAATGGTGTCAAAATCAGGAGACAGGTGCTCTATGGTCAATCCGTTCATCCCGTCTTTAAGGGCATAGGCAAAATAGAGGCTGTTGTCAGAAGCAATGTCAACGCCTTTTGTCAAGGCCACATAATCGTAAGAGCTTTGGGTTCTTTCGATGTAACGCAAAACGGGCAAAGTCTCAGTTTTGTTGTTATTAAGGCCATATTCATACAAGGAGCATCCAGTACCACCATTGGGGTTGTTTAGATAATTGCTTGAGAGGTAAATCGTGTTGTGGTGGCTGCCAATATATGCGGCGTATGAGAAATAGTTGTATTCTGGTCCATTTTTCTGATTGTAATACTTCAAGTCTACAATGTTGAAGCCGCTGTCCAAATAGTAGGCATGGCCAGGAGAATAACTCTTATCCATTTCAGTTTCCTTGCAATAGTCCGTGATGGGGTAATTGTTCAGGAAGCAGACATACGAATCCCCGACTTTCACAATATTGTAGCCTTGAAGAACCATCGCCCAATTCAGGCCACCTCCTGGCTCGGTCTGTCTGTCCATCTCATAGCCTACATGACTGATGAGTGTGCCGTCCAAGCCCATTCGGAAGAAGAAGATGCTGTCGTTCCCGTGTGAATGGTAATAGTCGAATGAGGGTTTCTTGATATAACCGCCCACAACCGTGCCTTCCTCAATAAAAGCGGAAAAGACATATATGCTTCCACAATATTCGTTAAAACAGCCAAACACTATTGAGCTAGTAAAATGGGCGTCTGATGTGTCAACAGGTATCTGAAATTCGTTGCTTTCAACAATGGAAAGCTGTTCGTCAAGCTTGTACAGACCGAGGACGGAATAGTCGGGCGGATTGTCGAAGTTCATAAAATAATTGGCACAAGTGGAGTCGTGGTCGGGACTGTAAGTCACAAGCATATAGGTTGTTCCGTCTTCATCCGACAACACATGGGGATAATAACCCCAGAATGCAGGCTTGGTGAAACTGTTTCTTTCCAAATCCTCGCCATCAGGAGAAAGCAACAGCAAGCCGGGCTGTGTCGATCCGAGAGTGGAGGAGGGAAATCTGGTTGTGTAGGTAACGGCTATGTTCCCATTTCGAAGAGGTATTGCTTCGGATATTCTGGGACTTTCATTTCCCAGTTCTTCTATTGAGTATTCCCATTCCTGAGCGAAAGCCATAGTACTGAAGGACAAAGCCAAGACAAGAATCAGCCCGAGCAACAAAACAGATTGTTTGATTTTTGTATGTCGCATAGTTGTATCGTTTTTATGGCTTTTAACGCTGCAATTATACAAAGGTTTTTTGACCCACTTAAGGAGCTGCTATGCACATATATTCCCATAGGGGAATCTTTATTCCTTCACCACCTTCCTCACACATTTCCGCCCCTCGCTGTCGGTGATGTTGACAAAGTAGATGCCCATAGGCAGGCTACTGATGTCTACCGTCATTTGGTTGCCTTTGTTCTTCGCCGTGGCCACGCGCTGGCCGAGGGTGTTGACAATCTCGGCAGCTTTAAGGTCTTTGCCTAAAATGGTGACTTGGCCTGTGGTGGGGTTGGGGTAGATGGTGGCGAAGGCAGATGAGGTGTTTTCTTTTACATCCCATGTAAAATCTGTCTGGCCTAAACGCATAGGGTAGTCTGGAATGGTACAAAAGGCCATCCGATTAATACAGAGCAACCCTTCCGTCCATTGAGGAGGCTGAGTAGTCCAATGCCAATTCATAGAAAGATCAATCCATCCGTAACAATAGTGCTTTTCCTCTTCATCTCCATCAAGTTCATGACGAATGGCTACCATAAGGTGACTTTCAGTAATGTTAGGCTCAATGGCAGTGCCACCATAAACAGCCTGATACATACGCTGATCCCATCTTGAAATACCTTCGGGGCTATTTCGAAGCGTGTCTATACGTACACCTTCTTGAAGATAGGAAAAAGCCCATGTGTGATGTCCGTTTCCCGAAGGATCTTCAATGATATCGTATAGAAAACAACTGTAAACAGTCCATCCTGGCCTATCAGCTTCGATACCCAAAAAAGTAGCTTTGTTAACTGAGGTAATGCCAGCCGTGGTGTGAAAATCATAAATGGAGTCCTCGTCTATATCGAAATGTGTTCCTTCAGAGGGGTATCCGTTTGTAGAAAAATCACAGACATCTGTAAAATCATAATAAATGATTTCGCCTTCCTGAGGCAAAGCCTTACCGCATATCAGCAGAGCGACGAAAACTATTAATACTTTTTTCATGATATAGTTGTGTTTTTAGATTGTTATTCATCTGTTTTTAAATCGGATGCAAATATACGGCTGTCAAAATCCTGTTGTCAAGAAAAACCATGTTCGGATTTGTTCGGTTTTTTAATAAACATCTTGATAATCAGATGGGTGTGGATTCGTTTGCTATAGCCTCCAAAGTAATGGAAATCGTGTTTTCGCTGCCAAAAATTCTCCTCAATTTGCTGTTGCGCTCGTTGACGGTGTTGTAGGCGCGTTGCATAAGGGCGGCAATGTCGGCATCGGTCAGGCCGAGCAAGTAAAGGCAGCAATAGTCGAGGTCGCCCCGAGTGAGTTCGGGATGAGCCTTGCTGATTCGTGTTGTGAATTGGTTGAAGTGACGGTCGGCAGCCTTTCGCAAAGCATAAAGCTGATCCTTGTCCAATGCATAGTCCTTATAGATGGAACAGTCCATCTGTGAAAGGAACTGCCCTTTGTTCACCCGCTCCATGATGAGGCGGCAGATGGACTCGTCGGCAAAGGTGGCGGCTTGCTCAGACTTGGGTGTCGCCGTATTCTGCTGTTGCCGGATTTGGTCTTTCAGCTCACGAATCTCTTGGTTGCTCCGCTTCAACCTGCTTGATATAGCGGCTTGTTCGATATGGTGCTTTTTGTTTTGGTCTGCCATCCGTTTCGTGTTTCTAGATTTCATCGTGATAATGATAAAAGCAAGCATGAATAAGACAAATAGAAGCACACCGACCGTTATTGCCGTCCATTTCATATTCTTCTCTTTCTCCTGCTGATGCAAAAGGTCTTGTCTATTCTGCACGAAATCTTTGTATAGCTCTGTCAGTTGCGATTTTGTTCCACTATTGTTCTCTTCTTGTGTAGCAAAAGGAACCAAAAATTCGGCATATTCATGCATTTCTGAAACCCTATTTTGAGCTTTACAAATCTCCACCAACCATTCGGCAGCTTGTTTTTTTGCTGCAACGTTTGGTGTTTCGCGGTAAACCAAATCCAAATAACACCAAGCCGAGTCAAATTGCATTTCGTGGTAAAAGATTTCACCAATAGTTAGGCTGCGAGCTATAATTTCCTCTTTGTTTTCCGATTTTGAAAGCAAATGGAACAATCGCAATAATGAAACATTTACTTGTAAAGAATCTTTTTTCATTAGTGTCCACTAAAAATTTGGACGATTAAAAATTGAATGTTTAACAACTAAATAACAGCAGTTCACTATTATCAATTTGTTCTTTGACATCATGGTAATCAGTTTTATCGAAGAGATCTATGAGCGGAGTCTTGTCGGTTAGCGAGATGCTCAGTATCTGAAGGATTTCGTAGGTTGAGCGTTCAAGTCGCATGTCGTGCTGAACCACAGCCACCAGACAATAGGTGATGATGGCGACGTAGATTTGTGTCTTCACGGCGTTCTCCGAAGTGTCCCAGAACTTCTTGATCTTGAGGTGTTGCTTCAACCACTTGAAGAACAACTCAATCTGCCAGCGATTCTTGTAAAGTTCTGCGACCAGCAAGGCTTTAAGGCCTATGGCGTTGGTCAGGAACATGAACTCTCGTCCCTGCTCCTCGTCCCAGTACCGGATGAGCCTCAGCCGTTCCGGGTAGTTTTTCGACGGATAGTACCCTGTCAGTTCTATCTCGGCATCCGAAAGGACGTTCTTAGGCAGTCGGCGTTTCCACTTGACAATCTTGTACTTAAGGTTGGCCTTGGAGCGGATGACGAAGAACGACTTGAGTACGTTGATGCGGTATAGCCGCTTGAAGTCGTTGTAGCCTCGGTCAAAGATGTAGAACGAGCCTGGCTCGTACGGTATCACATCCATCGCTTTCACGTCGTGCACCGCAGCTGGAGTGATGTGGACAAAGGTTGGAACTTGAGTTTCGACATCGTACATCGTGTGGACTTTGATGCCGCCCTTCGTGGTTCGGAACTTCGCCCATTCAAAAACACTGAGGCATAGGTCGATGGTGGTCGAGTCGAACGCATAGGCATTGCCTTCAAGCTTGAAGATGTCTGTACACCTTTTCCTTCTGGCCTCGTCAATCATGTGATAGGCAAAGTCCTCGAGGATTCGGCAGTCCCTGCTCTCGTTGGCCTTGGCCAGATTGCTCCTCGTGATATGCTTCCCCATTCCAAGAAAGTAGCACTTGCTGCGATGGGCTTCCAGCGCGACTATCAAGTCCCGTAGGCTTTCACGGTTGGACAACTGACCGAACATCAAGACGAGAAGTTGGTTCCAGCATGTGAAGTGCTTGACGTACTTGTCGCCATGATACTTGCGGACGTAGTCATTGAACAAACTTCTGTCAAGGAACGAGGTGAGTTGGGAGAAAACGTACTTGTCTTTGTTCATCTGCCGAGGGTTTTCGGCAAAGATAAATTCAAATCCGTTTCACTTCAAAATCTCTGGAATTAACTGATTTTACTACTATTTCAAAGAACGATTTCGATTTTTTAGTGGACAGCAATGACATTATATAATATCACAAGTTCATTCTGCTTGTTGATGAAGCAAGCATGTCGGAAGCTGGTGGCAACGGTGTCCGACAAGGGGACGAAGACTTCATTCAACGTGTCGTAGTTCAAATCATTGTCGAAAGGGAAGATTTGAAGGTAGCTATCCCCATTTATGGAGTCGTGGACAATGCCAACGCGGATGTTGCCATTGCCATTTGGATTTTTGGCGAACAAGCAATAAGAAGGGTCGCTGTCTGGTATAAATAGGGTGTCCATAAGAACAGCACCGTGCCTTGAAACTTTGTATAAAACGTTTCCAACAACGTCCGCACTTGTGTTACCACCAAAATTAATACCTACTTTATGAACGAAAAGCACGCTACCATCCTCCAATTGAGAGACACTTTCCATTTGTCCCCCACCATTAGGTCCGTAATAGCCGACCTGATGGTGGGCGATGGAGTCTAGGATTTGGGCTTTCACTAAACCTGTCACCATCAG
>JAEEQP010000001.1 GCA_016285355.1 Bacteroidales bacterium | reverse complement strand
CCGTGACTTCAGGGAGAATCGTCGGGGTGGTGAAGGACTTCCATTTTTCCGATATGCGCAACGCCGTTTCACCGCTTATTATGGAATATGCACCAGAGGCACAGCCGAATATCGTGGTGAAAATCGCTCCCGAAAACCGGCAACAGACTTTGGCATACATTCAAGAAGTGGTGCGTCCGTTCAATTTTACTGATGTGATTTCCTGTTCGTTTTTGGGCGAGAAAGAACTTTACCGCGAGGAGCGTCAGGTTGGGCATTTGTCGTTGTTGTATTTCCTTGCGGCGATGTTGCTTTCGCTGTTCGGCTTTTTCGGGGTCATTTCCTATCATCTGCATCAGGAGGAGGTCAACATGGCCGTGCGCAAGGTGTATGGAGCCACCAACCACGAAGTGATGGCGCATTACCTGAAAACCAAGTTGCGGTTGTATGTTTTGCCGATTCTTGTGGCCACTGCCGTTTCGGTGTATTTCTCGCTGCACTGGCTGCAAAATTTTGCCAATCATGTGTCCGTTCCCCTTGTCCTGACGGTGGGTTTGTTTTCCATTCTTGCTGCATTCGTTCTGCTTTCCTTAATCACTTCGGGCGTGGTGCAGACGGTTTGCAGCCGAAAGATTACTGACGTTTTGCAGAAGTGATGATGGAGTTTTTAGTTATGTCGCGAAAAAAATGTATTTTTGCGTTCAGTAAACTTGAAAAACTATGGAAAAGCCCGAAAAACGCCTCTTCACAGCAAGCGAATACATGAAAGAGGAGTATTGCGCAAAGATTGTGCGCATTGGCGAGATGAAAGGGATTGAAGGCTCGGATTTCCTCGTGCAGACCTTTGTGGACGGCTTCAGCATTGTAGTGCAGAAAGGGCAATTCACGGAGGGGGAGCCAGTCATCTATTGCATGAACGAGACTGCGCTGAACAAGGATTTTCTGGCCGCCAACAACCAGTTTGAAATCGGCCTCGCCGAAATGAACGCCAATGCAAAAGAGGTGATGGCCTTGAAGGAGGAAGGCAAGATTGATGAAGCCAAAAAACTCGTGGGCTTTTTCAACAAGCACGGACGCGTGAAACTCATTAAGTTGCGCGGCTGCCCTTCGTATGGTTGTATCTTCAAGAAAGATTCGCTTGTGCGGTGGAAAAAGAAACTGGCCGATGAGGATCTTGAAAGCTATTTCACCGTCGACGAAAACGGTATCGAGCATCCGTTTTCGTTCGATACGATAGCAGGGGAATTGTTCGCGGAGGCTTATGTACCGCCCATCCAGTTCCCGAAAGATGCGACCAAGCGCGAGAAAAAACGCGAAAGAGGTATCAAACGTTTCAAACGCATCATCCCGGGCGAGTTTTTGCTTCACTACGACACGACCCAGCTGCAAAGCAGTTTGTGGCGTTTCGAGCCTTCGACAAAAGTTACCATTAGCGTCAAAATGCACGGAACCAGCGTGATAGTGGGCAATGTGTTGACCAGAATTCCTGTACCGATGACCTCGGCGGAACAATGGTTCAATAAGAAAGTGAAAAAAGAGCTTAAACACCTTGGCAAGCAGTACGTCAATCCCTATTGGGGCAAGGCAAAGCAGGAAAAGCAAAGCAAGTCATTGAACGACAAGAAAATTGCCGATTTCAGAATCGACTACGGCCCTGTGTTTTCGTCACGGACGGTCATCAAGAATCAGTTCGACTCGAAATATGGCAGTTTCACGACGGGTTTCTACGGTCAGGACATTTGGACTGAGTATGGCAACCTGATTTTCAAATATTTGGACAAAGGCATGACACTCTATGGCGAGATTTGTGGCTATCTCACCCAGTCGGACAGCATGATTCAGGGCGGTTATGACTACCGCTGTGACCACGGCAAGAATTTCCTCATGCCGTATCGCATCACCGTGAAGCCCGTAAACGGCAAGAAAGAGGAGTGGAATGTACAGCAAGTTTATGATTGGACGGTGAAGCTCATGGAAGCGCATCCCGAAATCGCCGAGCGGTTGAAACCCATCCCGATACTCTATCACGGCGCCATTGCCGACCTCTATCCCGACATTCCCAACGATGCCAACTGGGGCATGAATTTCCTTGAACATTTGGCCAACGATGTCGAGCATTTCGGAATGGAAAAGAACGAACCGTTCTGCAAGAATAAGGTACCACGCGAGGGCATCTGCATCCGCATCGATGACGACCCTGTGGCCGAATGTTTCAAACTGAAGACTTTCGCTTTTTTGAAGAAAGAGCAAACGGAGATTGATGCTGGCAATGTAAACATTGAGATGGCCGACGCTTATGTAAATACCGCTGATGCAGCGAGTTGAGTTTTTGCTCCAAATGCTTGAAAATCCAACGACGAAAGCAAAATGTTTTGTATCTTTGCGCAAATTTTAGCGAAACGAAAATGCATAGAAAACTAATTCTATCCATAATTTGCCTTTTAAGTCTGACTTTCAGCGTGTTTGCGCAGCAGAAAGGGCAAATTACAGGCATTATCAAGGATGCCGAAACGAACGAAACCTTGATTGGCGTTTCCATTTATGAGGGGAAACTGCAGATAGGCACCACGACGGATGAGAAAGGTCACTACGAATTGGAACTGCCTTTCGGCGAACATTATTTGCGCATTTCGTATGTGGGTTATACGACCGTTGAGAAAAAGGTGAGTGTTGTGAATAAACCTGTGACACTCAATGTGAAACTTCATACTGAGTCGGAAAAACTCTCTGAGGTGGAAATCTCTGGTGAGCGCAAGGACCGTAATGTCTCGGTTATGGCGATGAGTGTGCAGACGTTGGATATGATTACCATCAAGAAAATCCCTGCGTTTATGGGAGAGGTGGATGTCATCAAGTCGATACAACTGTTGCCGGGTGTGCAGTCGGCTTCGGAAGGCTCGTCGGGTTTCAGCGTTCGTGGTGGTGCCACTGACCATAATCTTATTCTTTTGGATGATGCTCCGATTTACAATGCTTCTCATTTTCTCGGCTTTTTTTCCGTATTCAATAACGATGTGGTAAAGGATGCTACGCTTTACAAGGGCGACATTCCTGCCAATTACGGAGGACGACTTTCGTCGGTTCTTGATGTTACTGTAAAAGATGAGATGCCGAAAAAGTTTGGAGGTCAAGGAGGAATAGGATTAGTGACGAGCCGTTTGATGCTCGAAGCCCCGCTTTTTGAACAAAAGACCTCGGTAATGTTGGCAGGTCGTTCCACATACGCAGGCCTTATTTTGCCGTTCATGGGAGAAGACCTGAATAAATCCAGCATTTATTTCTATGATTTGAATGCTAAGGTGACGCATAAGTTCGATAAGAACAATCGCCTTTATGCGTCGGTTTATCATGGTAATGACAAGTTTTCGATGCAGGAAATGATAGGTATGAGTTATGGAAATAGCAGTGCTACAATCCGTTGGAATCATATCTTCTCTGATAGGCTGACATCCAATTTGTCTCTTATTGGGTCAAAATACAAGTATTCTATAGGATTGCGGTATGATCCCTACGATTTTAACGTAAAGGCGGGTACCGAAGCGGTCAGTATGGTATACGACATGATAATGTTGTGGAATGACAAGCATGTTTCTCGAATGGGATTGTCTACAGGTTTCCAATCTTATAAACAAGGTGAGATTGATGACAAGGGAGGTGCTTTGGCACAATACCTTCAGGTCGATCAAACTAAGTCGGTTACCCGAAAGGCATTGGAACATGCGTTGTATTTTACGCACGACTATACTCCCTCGCCTCGGTTTTCGCTTCGATTGGGCATGAGACTGTCATGCTTCCAAAACATCGGCGAGGAGGAGTTGTATATTTTTAATAAATTCTATAATGTTATTGATTCTATCCATTATGGGAAAGGGGAGATATTCAATACCGAGATTAATCCAGAACCTCGCCTGGCTGCGATGTATAGGATAGATGAGAAATCATCAGTAAAAGCTTCTTATTCCAGGACGGTGCAGTATGCGCAGATCTCGTCGTCAGCGACAGGTGGTTTGCCATTTGATGTTTGGTTCCCGACCAGCCCAAATGTGAAGCCTCAAAAATGCGATCAGTTTGCCTTGGGCTATTTCCGCAATTTTCATAACGATGCCATCGAGACTTCTTTTGAGGTGTATTATAAAGATTTGAAAGATGTCATTGATTTTAAGGACAATGCCATAACTTACGGCTATCTTTTGATTGATGGAGAGTTGCGTGCGGGTAAGGGTCGTGCATACGGTGCAGAGCTGCTTGTCAGGAAAAACATTGGCAAATTTACGGGGTGGATATCTTACACGTATTCCCGCTCGTTCAGAAGTATCAAGGGAATAGATGGAGGGCATGAGTATCGTTCACCTTACGACAGGCCTCACAACATTGTCCTTGTTGCCAATTACGATTTTACACCTCGCATCAGTGTGGCAGCCAACTGGATTTACAGTACAGGCAAGCCTGTCACCTATCCATACGGACAATACACTATTGATGCGGTCACATACGCCGTTTATAATGGCAAACGCAACCAGAGCCGTTATCCCGACTATCACCGTTTGGATTTGTCGTTTACCTATAAGTTAGGGAAATTGGATAATAAAAAGTGGCAAAGCGAGCTTAACGTTTCGGTTTATAATGCCTACTGCCGACATAACACTTGGGCCATCATTTTCGACCAGGATAAGTACGGAGGTATAGTGACCAAGAACATGTACCTGTTCTCTGCGGTGCCTTCCATCTCATACAACTTCAAATTCTGAATACTGTGAAATTGAATAGAAAATTGTTGGCTTTTATGGTTCTGGGGCTGTTTTTGGTTTCCTGTACGGAAGAGATTGTCATTGATTTGGAAAAAGGCGACCCGATGATAGGGGTGGAGGCCTATTTCTCCAACGAGTTGAAGAGTCATGAAGCTATTTTGAGCTATACCGCCGATTTTTACAACAAGGATGAAATTCGGTATATTAGTGGTGCTACGGTATATGTTACGGATGGTGTGGACACGATGTTTTATTATGAGGATGGAGAGAGGTTGGGACATTATCTTACCGAACCTGTGGCGGGAAAGAAAAACACGTTGTATCGTTTGTGCGTTTTTGTGCCAGAGCCCGATAGCCATGTGGTCCATCTTTTTGCCGAGAGCATATTACCTGACAATGTGGAAGTGATAGACAGCATTGTCGTTAAGCCATATAACGGAGTCGATGATACGGTGCCGTCGACCATTTTTTATGATACGATAGAGTGGGTCTATCCCTATTTCCAGAGTCTTCCTGACCCCAATATCATTTACATTCCGTCGATTTACAAGAACGATACCTTGTTGACCGATACATTGACGCAGCGCCCCATGATTCCTGTGGGAGGTTATGCAGGTTTTTACATCAACGGCCCCGAAATGCAGGCTGACAATAAGGAAATTCCGGTCTATGCCTTTAGAAAGAGAGATTTGAAGAAGGGTGACCATATTCGTGTGGATTTGAGTAGTATTCCTATAGAGTACGTGTATTATTACTATAGTTTGATGATGTCGATGGGCAGCAACCCAATGATGGGCGCACCGTCGAATGTTTCCACCAACATTCAGCCTGAGGGATTGGGTGTAGGTTGGTTTATGACATCTTCCGTAGTTTCAGTTGAGACCATATTCAAAGATGAATGATTCGATAATTCTTTTGTAAGTTATAAATTATTAGATGGTATTTAAAATCTGATGAAAAAAATGAAAAACATTAAGTGGTTGCTGGGATGTCTTTTTTTGCTGTCTATTTCTGCGTGTACAGAGGACATTGTCATAGATGCGCCTTCAAGTAAAAAAGTGCCTGTCGTTGAAGGAACTATTACGAATGAATACAAGCAGCATGAGATTATTCTGAGTTATTCGTCGCCATTGTATTCACATGAGCGCGAGATGATTCCTAATGCAGAGGTATACATAGTTGGGGGGGGAGACACAATTTATTATTATGAGCAGGAAGACAATCCGGGACATTATTTGACGGAGCCCGTAGCGGGAGTGAAGAACCGGCGTTATCATTTGGAAATCAATGTTGCAGAAAACACTTGGTATACATTGCCTATTCGAATGACGACCGAAGTGAAAATGCCGAATAATGCTGCTGGTATTGATTCGATAAAGTTGTTACCTAAGCATGATGAGAACAATATTCCCTTGGTTGACGACTCAGCAGCGGTTTGTATATGTCCTTATTTTCAGACCCTTCCTGATTCGTCCATTGTTTATAATGTTATGTTGTATCTCAATGGCGTCCGTTTCAAGAATCGCCCTTCCCAGCTTTTCCAATTGTTCCCGATGAAGGGTTATGCAGGCTATTATTTCAATGGTCCTGAGATGTTGAAAGACAACATCGAGATACCCGTTGGCATTATGAACAAGTCCTATATGCACGAAGGTGATACCGTGAAAGTGAAAATGTACAGCATTCCGAAAGAGTATATGTATTATTTGATGAACCAAAAGCTATCCATTGGTGTCAATCCTATTATGGGAGCTTTTCCGGCAATGTTTTCCAATATCCTTTCCGATTGTGATGCAATAGGTTGGTTCAGTGCTCTTTCTGTGATTGAAGGCGAAGCGATTTATCACGAATGGTGATAAATGGTGATAATGAGTTACATGTAAAGACAAATCCTGTTTTCTCTTGAATAAAACGAAAGGCGACCTCGAAATCAAGGTCGCCTTTCTGTTGAAAGTAATGTGTGTGAGGCTTACTTCACCACAACCTTCTCCACGCGCACTTGCGTGCCGGAGGTGAGGCGGAGGAAGTACACGCCTTGGGTCATGCCGTTGACATTGATTTGTTCAGTGCCTTGGGCGTCGCCGCTGACCACCATCTGACCCATGCCATTGTACATCACATAGTTGTATTCGGCATTGCCGCCGCTGATGTAGAGGATGCTGTTGGTGGGGTTAGGATAGATGGCGAATTCGGTAGCATTTTCGTCGATGCTCATTTCAGCCTTCACATCAATGCATTCTGGGAAGGAACTGCCGTCCTCGTAATTAGCAACGATGCAGTAGGTGAAATGGATCTCGGAGTACACTTCGTCGGTGTAGATGGCTTCGTAGACTTCGCCGATTTCAAGACCGTTGCGGAAGATGGTGTAGCTGGTAGCACCTTCGGCAGCATTCCAAGTCAGGATGACGGAGCCGATTTCCACTTCGGCATTGAGGTTCTCAACAGGACCGTAGTTGCCGATGGGTTCAGCACCAGCGCAGTTGCAGTCGAATTCATAGAGCACGCCGGAGTGCAGGTTGTTGCCTTGGTAGATCATTGTGCCGTCTTCGTATTTCACTGTGAAGGAGCACTCGCTGTCCCAGCTACCTGTTGTCCATGACAGAGTGACGTGGACGCCGTTGCCGATTTCAATGGTAAACGAAGACGAGTTTCCTGTGCAAGTAAGGTTCTGCGAAGGTGTGCCATCGCCAAAACTCACAGTCAAGCTGGCACCGTTCCAACCGTCACCATAGCTGTCGGCGAGGTCGAAGATGACGTTGCAGCTGTTTTTCAGGGTGAGGCTGCCTTCAATGGTCAGGCCGCCGTCGGCATTCATGACGAAGTTGAGCGGAATCTGTTCGGTTTCAGGGCAAGTCGGGTCAATGGCGATATGGAACACACAAGAGGCAATGCCATCGGGGTCAATGGTGCCGAACTCAACATTTTCGTTGAGCAAAGTAACATATTCGTTTTCGCAGGCAATGGTGGCAATGGCATTGGTGGCCATGTAGTGTCCGATGTTATTGAATTTAGCAACGATAACCAGTTCTTCACCAGGAACAAAGCCGCCAGCCCATTCAGTGCCGCCGAAGTCGAGGATGGCTTGACCAGCGGTGATGATAGCTCTGCCGCTCCACATCTCTCTGCCACATTGCATGGTGACATCAATCTGGAAACGGGTACCGTCTTCAACGCCTTCAGCAACGATGAAGCTGAAAGCATCTTGCAAAGTGACAACCTCTTCAGCAGCAACCACACCAAATTCGGCTGTGCCGTTGATGATGCTCAAGCGGTCGTCGGCGCAGTTCAAGCTCACGGTAGTGACACCTTCAGTTGGGTCAACACCGACATTCTTGAAGCTCATGGAGAGGCTTGTCTCCACATTGACAGGGGCGAAGTTAGGCGAATAATTGTTCACAGTGATGTAAGGACCTTCAGCAGGCAGCACCTCTATGTTGGTGATTACGGTTGTTTTGTTGAACCCCATCACGGTAAGGGTGGCGATACCCACGTTGCTCATCGGGGCGAAGGTGAGGGTGCAACTGCCGTCCTGGATGTATTCAGAGGCAATCACTTCGCCGTCCATCATCAAGGTAGCGATGCCAAACGGGGTGTTTTCGGCAGTGATTTCAAGTTCGCTCATGCCGAGCATCAGTACGCCAGGTTGGATGGTAAGGTTCATGCTCTCAGGATTGTCAGTTCGCATCATCAGGCTGGGGTCGCCGAAAAGAATCCAGGTGTCGTGAGTGTCATAACCTTGACTACCGCTCATGTCGATGACATTCATGTTTCCATTGATTGACGAGCCGCCCAAAGTGTGGTTGAATTGGTCTACGGAACGCCATTCGCAGAGGATGTCAACCATCTCATCTTGGCCGTACATAGGCGGAATCCAAGGCTGCGACATCCAGCTGAACATGCCGCCGATGGCGCCGGTAGGCACACCCGTGGAGTTGTCGGTGGCACGCATCCAAGCCTCGGCGAAACATTCGCTGTTGGCACCGCCATAGTTGAATTTGCCGCACAAGCAAGCCACTGACCAAACGACAGGCCACATGTTGTCGTTGACCAAAGCGTTGACATGGCTGACACTGTAGTTGGCCACACCCCAGCTGGTCTCCGAACCGTGGTTGCAATAGTTGATGATGCTCACACCGTCATTGATGGTGTTGCTGATGGAAGTTGTGCTGGCACCGCCGCCACCACCGTGCAGTTCGGTAACGTGTTCGTAGGTGTAGTGCTCAAGGGTGTCGCGGATTAAGTCGATGTGCTGATAGTCGTCTTCACCGTAGTGACCGCTACCTGCACCGATGTAACCGATACCTAAGCCCTTGTCGACCCATGTAACGTCGCTGGTGGCCTTCACTGGACCGTCGTTGTTCAAGTCGCGTTCATAATAGATGACCTTGTTCACTTGTGAAGCCACATGCGCATCAGTCTGGACGGAGAAACGTCCGACGAGGACTTCCTCATAGCGGTCTGAACCTTCCAACTGACCGAACCAGTTGTCTGAACGCTCGCCACTGACCGCGTGGGGCGTGATGTGCTCGTAGTCACCGACGAACAGCACGTACACAAGGTTGCGCTCAGGGTCGGTGTAGATACTATTGATGTAGTTCTTGATAGTGTTGTCGTTGTTGCCACCGACTTCACTCACGCTGACCATCGTGGTAGGACGGCCTGATTGGTTCTTCCAGTCCACAAAGGGCTGCATGCCAGCCATGAACTGGTCGGCGCAAATGACCAACATTTCGCCACGGTCTTCGATGAAGGTGTACTTTGCATTGTTTTCCTTGTAGTTGATGAAGCGGCGACCATAAGTGGCCTTCATTTCGGGAGAAACCTTGGCATCGGCTTTACGGGCGGCTTTGGGATTCACACCATTGTCACTCACCTTGTTCATTGCGAGGGTCAACTGATGATAGACGCGCAAGGTCTTCGTCATGGGATTGTAGTTGAAGGGCGTCACCATGATGTTCTGACCACGGAAATCGCGGATGATGTAAGGCATTTCAAGATGAGCTTGCACAGCCGGATAGAAAGCATTCTGGCTGTACATCTCGCCATAAGTGTAGGGCACGCTTTCAGGGTCGATCTGACGGCTGAAGTTGCCTTTGGAAGGAGCTACTTCAACGTTCTCATAATCAATGAAAGCACTCTTGATTACGCTGACCTCCATCTCGGCCATGTCGCCGATAATGGTAGGAACAGGGAATTGGGGAAGGTCGGGAGCACCGGCTTCGAGCATGGTGGCCATCTTCGGGACGGAAATGACCTGCTGAATGCCGTTGGGTGTGCTCACCCTTGTCATGGAGAATCCGCTCAGCGAGAAGTCGACGACGACTTGTTGCTCACTGCTCGAAACCAACTTGACCTGTGGAGCGGCGGGCGTGTTGCCGTTGATGCCGACCCACTGCTGGGCCATCGTCACGATGGACATGGCCACAAACACGAGGGAAAAAAATACTTTTTTCATGTGATTTTGATTAGTAATGAATGATAATGTCTTAAAAACGGCAAAAATACGAATCTTTTTCAGTTAATAAGGTGTTTTTCAATAGAAATATTTTCCACTCCACTTGTTGAATTTTGTGTACCTTTGCCGCCTGATTAAAAACTAAACTATGGGATTCTTCTTAAGATTGATATTGACAGGGCTGGGCTGGTCGTTTGGCGGCCCTTTGGGAGGCATCATCGGCTATGCCATCGGTAGTCTTTTCTCGGGTAATAGGCCGAGAGTTATCCGATCGGAGGTGAATGAAACCTTTGGAAATACCGAGGAAAAACGCGATTTCAACGTGACGCTTTTAGTGCTTTCCGCCGCCGTGATGAAGGCTGACGGCAATGTCAAACGCTCGGAATTGGATTATGTGAAACGTTTCTTCTTGCAGAATTTCGGGCAGGAACGCGCTGAGAACTACATCAAGATGTTGCGCGAGATTTTGGAGAAGGACTACAATCTTTATGAAGTCAGTCAACAGGTGGGCCGCTACATGGATTATTCGTCGCGCCTGCAACTGCTTCATTATCTGTTCGGCATTGCCAACTCCGATGGCAGGATTTCGCAAGAGGAATTGGGGGTCATCAACACGATTTCCGATTACATGGGCGTTACCAACAGCGATTTCCAGTCGGTGAAGGCCATGTTCATCAAGGAAACCGACAGTGCCTACAAGATTCTCGGTGTGGATGCCAACGCCACTGACGAGGAGGTGAAGAAAGCCTACCGCGAGATGGCCAAGAAAAACCACCCCGATTTGGTAAGCAACCTTGGCGAGGAGGTGCGGCAAGCCGCCGAGAAGAAGTTCCAGGAAGTGAATGCAGCTTACGAGGCGATTAAGAAGCAGCGGGGAATGTAAAGGTTAGTAGTATTAAATCACCACTTCGAAAATCCGCTTTCCGTTTCGCTCAATCCATTGGGGTTCAGTATTTTGTTTGTTTTTTGAGAAATCGAAGGTCACCAAATAGCCCTCATCCATATTACGGGTGGCCAAATAGTTGGAGAGTTGGTCGCGGCCATGCTCTTCATATTTGTCGCCGCGCCATATCTTCAGTTCGATGATGAATTCCTCTTTGCCGTAGGTCACCACCAAATCCATGCGGCGGTTATCACGGGTTTGAGGTTCAACATAATAGAATCCAGTGCCATTGATGATGGGTTTGAGGAAAGTGAGGAAGATGAGCCTGCCCTGCCGTTCCAAGAATGCTTCGTCGTTGTCGCGATACTCTTGGTGCATCAAATCTGCAAAACGGGTGATGACATATTCCATGTTCAACCGTCCATTTATTACGTAATTCATTTGGAATGGCGACAGCTTGGTGGAGTTGTTCCTCAAATAAGCCACCATGAAATAGTAGTAGAGCGACTCTTCGAAAATGACATTATGGATACGTACCGCTCCGTTTTCGTTTCTGATATACGAAAACATGGAAGCTAACTTCACCATCGGGTCGACCAAGACAAAGGGATAATGGATGCTGTTGACCGAGATGGAGTAAAGGAATTCGCGTAGCTCGGCGTTGTTCTCCAAGTTTTTCGACAAGTCATCGATTAGCGTGTTGTCGCCGACAAGAATGACTTTCACCGCAGCCATCACTCCTTCCACTGTCCAGTTGCGGTTCATCTGCTCATCGATGATTTTGCAAATTGCACTCACCAAGTAGGGATAGCCCGTAGTGTATTTGTAAATTTCCTCGCTGATGGCAAGGGTATCCATGCCCGTGTGCATGTCGTTCTCGTAATCGGAGAGCATTTGGGCGATTTCCTCGGGGTGGAAAGTCATGTCGACATTGAAGTCGGCGGCGATGTTCCACGGCGAGTTGTATTTCTTTTCGGCATCGGGGCGAAACTTCAGCTTGAGGTTCTTGATGTCGTAAACGCCAGCGAGGATGACACTGTGGAAAGTGGAGTCCATTCCTTGTTTATCGCGCATCAGATACAGGTCGCGCAACATTCCAATGAAGTTGAGGAAAAGCTGGTTGTTGCTGCTGCGGTCGACCTCGTCAATCAACAACAGAACTGGCTTGGTAGCCGATTGGCAAAACCGGGTGACGACCTTTGCCAGCTCGTTCATCGTTTTGGGACTGCTCTCGTCCAACACGGCCCATGCCTTTTCGTCGGATGGGGCATGTTTTACCGCTTCTTTCATCAAGGAAACAAAAAGACTCGTAAAAGCGGTTTCGTTTTCGAAAGCACTGTCGCCCACGCCTTCAAAGCTGGTGTCGATAATCAAGTACTTGCCTGACAGGTTACGCCAAATCTGGAACAATGTGGTCGTTTTGCCAAATTGCCGCGCACGGTTGATGGAAAAGTATTCTCCTCTATCTATATAGTTTTCAATGACCTCCAATTGTTTTGAAGTGTCCACCATATAATGCCTGTCGGGGTTGCAAGTGCCGGTGATATTGAATGACTTTCTCATTTTTGTCGGTTTTTCAAAGGGCAAAATTACATTTTTTTTGAAATCCCTCATCGGATTTTTCGTTTCCATTGGGGCTTGTAGGGCTGTCACAGGGTTGCTGAGCCTGTCGAAGCACCGTGGCAGCCGCACCCTATCCCATAATACAGCGACAGGCGACCCTCAAACGAAGGCCGCCTTTCGCGTTGGTTTTTATTTGGTGTCTGTCGGGTTATTCCGCGTTGCGGACGAGGCGCACCGACAGGCCGCTGTAGAGCCAGTCGTAGAAGCCCGGGTCCACGTTGTCGTCGTAGAAGTACACGCTGCGCGCGTTGACATCGTCGTCAGGCGTAGACGACCAGTAGCTGCCGCCGCCGTCGAACACAACCGTACCGTCGCGGTAGCCAGCGGCAGGCAGGAACAGGGCACCCGCAGGCAGCGTGGATGTGGAGTAGGATGTGGCGATACTCCCCGAGGCACCATCGGGAAGAATCATCCAGCCCGGAACGTTGACATCCGTCAGGGTCGTCCTACCGTTAATGTGATTATTGAACAGATATTCCCATTCGTCTTTCGTGAGGGTGCGCCAGCCGCAGTTCTCGACGTTGCCGCCGTTGCTGATGGCGTTGTAGCCCCAGTCGGCCTGGCCAGTCTGGTCATACAGGTTGTTGGTGTATGCACCGTATGCGTAGTAGTCGTTGGAACTGGTGCTGGTGCTCCAAGGTTGGTAGGCAACGGCACCGTGGTTATATCCGCTCGTGCCCCAGCCGAATAGGTCGCGGTTAGCAGTTTCGCTGTCGCTGTCTTGGCCGTTGTTGCCAAGATAGTCCCACTGGTTGTCAGCGAACTTCCAGTAAGGCGTGGCCGCGCTGCCAATGTACTGCAGGTTGCCCTGCGAGAAGTAGACCTGCTGGGTGGCGCTCACCGAGAAGAGGCCGTTGATGGCGCCAGTGGGGGCACTGGGTGTCGGAGTGGGATAAATCAGCGGGCTTTGGGTGAGATAGGTTGAACCTGTACCCACATAAGCGTTGTTCTGATAATACACCGTGCCGCCGATTTCCACCGTGCCGCAATAGCCGTTTCTGCCTGCGCCAATGCTGTTGGGCGCACCAGTGCCTTTAGTAGCTGTCACCCTGGTCACACCGCTTGTGATGGTGATATCGCCACAAGTTCCAATATAACCAGAGCCTATGCCAGCAGCATTTGCACCGCCAGTAGCAGTAACGGTTCCGCCAGAGATGGAGATGTCTCCGCATCTTCCACTACCACCAGAGCCTATGCCAGTGGCATCTGCACCGCCAGTAGCAGTAACGGTTCCGTCATTGATTTTGATATCACCACAAGTTCCAGAAGAACCACTGCCTATGCCAGCAGCATTTTCACCACCAATAGCAGTAACGGTTCCCCCAGAGATGGTGATGTCTCCGCAACTTCCTTGATTACCAGAGCCTATGCCAGCAGCATTTTCACCACCAGTAGCAGTAACGGTTCCGCCAGAGATGGTAATGTCCCCGCATCTTATTGCATCATCGTTTTCTTCTGTATCACCTCCTCCTATACCGGCATGGAATTCACCACCGGTAGCAATGATAGTACCACCCTGAATATTGATGTTGCCGCAGTGTAAATCATAGCCACCACCAATGCCGCAAGCATCACCGTATCCTTCATCTAAGGCACCACATTTTGCATAGAGTGTGCCTGTTCCATCGATTGTGAGCGTATGATCCTCGGCAATGAAAATGCCAGGATAGTCACCCCAACCATCACTTAATCCACCAACCACGGTGTTGGTGCCTTCAAGAATAATGGTGGCATCGTTATCACAAGTAATACCAGCATAATCGGCATCTGTAAGGCTTGTGATGTTGGCATTTCTCAACGTAACGGTAGCACCGGAAGCGATGGAAATCTGATAGTTGCCAGCGAGCGTACCAGTCACTACATCACCATCTGCAAGTGTGTAGTCACCATCTAAGCCCGACAAGTCAATCAGACGACCTACGGTCAAATCAACACCACCATCGAGATATTGGTTGCATGGGATTGCAGCCATAGCAGGACGAGTGCTGGAATATTTACCGTCTTCGCTGTAAGCCGAGCCTGTTTCGCCAGCACCCAAGGCCGACTGAGGAAGCACGATAGCCCATTTCACGGCAGGAGTTTGCACCGAACCGTAAGCACCTTTCATCTTGATGATGCCTGCACCGTCTTTCTCATATTTGAAACCGTGGTTGGTGGCATCATCACCCAGACCTGTGCCTTCTTCAGCTACTTTGTCGAGGCCGAAATAAACAGTAACCTTGTTGTTCATGCCTGTGATACAAGTAGCAGCGTCGGAAGCCGTCACCACGTTGAACTTCATCAACGAAGCCTTGTTGTAAAGTTTGGAAGAATAGGAAGTGACCGAAGAGGAGTAGTTCACGGTGGATTTACCCATCGAAATCACGGGGAGATGCGGATAATTGCGCTGGTCGCTGATGTCCACAGTGCAACCGTTGATGTTTCCATCACCATCAGCCGTACCAAGTACCGCATTGTTGCCGAGGAAGTAGAAGTAAAGCGGTTGGCCTGACACTACTTTGTCGCCGTCGATGCCGCCTGAGAAAATATTGTTTTCACGAGTTAGGGCACCGACATAATGGCCGCCGCTGGCCACCAAAATCTGGTCGTCGTTTTCAAATGTAACATGCGGAGGATTAACATTCGCTCTTGAACCATTGTCGCCACCATTTTCCACCTCCAAAGTAATACGCACGACATTGTCTTCGTTTGTGGGTTCGAGAGGTTGCTCTTTCTTGCACTGCGCGAGGCCAAGCACCAAGGCCAAGGCCATCACGAAATAGGTCATTCTTTTCATTGCTTGTCCTCCTTTTTCTTTAATGCCACATAGCCAAGACCTGCGCCGAGCAAGATGGCGATGCCGCTGCCCAAGGGAGCTTCTTCGCCAAAGTCGGCGTTGGTGATTCCTTCCTCTTCTTGTTCTCCAATGTTCGCGAACAGGCCTCTGTCTTCGCTATTAAAAAGCTTGCCAAATCCAAGCAAGCCACCTCCGCTTTCGGATTCCACATCCTGGGCGAAAAGGTTGGCCGGCAGCATCATAACCGCCAGCCCGAGTGAAAGCACGATGGCTTTCAAATTTCGTTTGTTGTTTTTCATTTTTACTTTATAGATTTAAGATTCATTTATCATGCTATGTTTCAAACAAATAGGCTGCATACTCCTTTGAAAAACGGGCGCAAAAGTACGAAAAAATTTGGTCTGTGAGGAGAACAAACAAAAAAAGCCGCCCGAAAGCGGCTTTTTCAATCATAAAATCAGATCATTATTCCACCACAACCTTCTCCATACGCACTTGTGTGCCGGAAGTGAGGCGGAGGAAGTAGATACCCTTCATCATGTCATTGACATTGATTTGCGTGTTGCCTGTGGCAGTGCCTTCAGCAACTTTCTGTCCCATGCCGTTGTACATCTCGTAAGTGAATTCGGCATTGCCGCTGTTGACAAACAAGGTGTTGTTGACGGGGTTAGGATAGATGGCAAATTCAGCCTCGGTTTCGTCGATGGCATCCGTGAACTCAACGATGACGCATTCCGGCACGGAAAGACCATCGGTATATTCGGCCACCACGCAGTAGGTCATAAAACCATCCTTGGAGACGATTTGGTCGACGTAAGTCGTTTCAGTCGTCTGGCCGATTTCGATACCGTTGCGGTAGATGATGTAGTTGATGGCACCTTCGGCAGCATCCCAAGTCAGGGTGACGCTGGTGTTGGTGGATTCAGCTTGCAGGTTCTCGACGGGGTTGAATGAGCCAATCGGAGCGCTACCGCCGCAGTTGCAGTCGAATTCATAGAGCAGACCGCTGTGGACGGAAGTGCCGTTGTAAATCACGTCGCCATCTTCGTAACGGACGACGAATGAGCACTCGCTGTCCCAGCTACCACTGGTCCAGTTGAGGGTGACATGGACACCATTGCCAATTTCAACAGTATAAGTGGCTGAGTTGCCGCTGCTGATGGTCATGTTTTGCGAAGGTGTACCATCGCTGAAATTGACGGTCAAACTGGCACCGTTCCAACCATCTCCGTAAGAGTCGGAGAGTTCGAAAACAACATTACAAGCATTCTTGATGACGCCAGCACCTTCAGCAACGAGGCCACCGTCGGCATTCAAAGTGAAGGCCAAAGGAAGTTGCTCGGTCGAGGGGCAATTGGCATCAACAGTGACATTGAACACGCAAGAGGCCACACCTGTTGGGTCAATGGTACCGACCTCGAAGGTGTCGTTCACGAAGCTGATGTATGGGCTTGTCGAGGTGACATTCGCAATGGCGTTAGTGGCCATATAGTGACCAGTGTTCTTGAAATTGGCCACGACCGTGACGGTTTCGCCAGGAACAAATCCACCTGCGCTGGCCATGCCGTTGAATTCCAATACAGCTTCGCCAGCGGTGATGGTGGTTCTGCCTTCCCAAGTGTCGTTACCGCAAACAGCAGTGGTAGTGATGGTGAATCTGGTGCCGTCGGCCACGCCTTCAGCGATTCTGTAAGTGAAACCGCTCAGTTCGACAGTGGCTTCAGGAGCGAGGCTCTCAAACGAACCAGTGCCATTGATGATGGTAAGGTCTTCGCTTTCGCAGCTCAGTGTGACGTTAGTGGTACCGCTGGTGGCTTGGGTGCCGACGTTCTTAAAGGTAATGCTCATCGATGATTCATCGCCAACATGAACATTGGCGGGCGTGTAGCTGTCAACGGAAACGTATGCTCCTTCAAGAGCAGCGGCAGGAACGATGGTGATATAAGGAATCTTGTCGAGACCAGTCACACAGATAGTGACATCGCCGCCAGAGGTGACAGGGTCAACTTCAACCTCGATAACACCGCTTTCGCCAACTAAACCGACACCGTGAAGCACGCCGTCCTTACTGATGGCAACGTAGGAACCAGGGTCAGCACTCACTTCGTATGTAGGCATACCGATGGGGAAGATGGCCATGTGGCTGACATTGTTCGGGGTAGGAATCACGCGGAAAGGCATGACGGAACCGTCGCCCAGTGCGTGGTAGGATTGCCAGTAGTATTTGTCCGAAACACTGCCTTGGTAGCTGCCGGCATGGGCATAACACACAGCGAGGTTGCCGATGAACGGAATGGCAGAGACGCAATTGAATTCACTGTCGTTCCAAATGGCATCGTAAACACCGTATGCAGTCTGCTCGTATGTGGGCATCTGGCCGAACACGTTGGTGGCACCCACACCAAAGTAGTAGTCCTCATACCAGTAAGTGCTGGGGCAGGAGCCAATGTAGGCGTATGCGCCTTTGGTGTTGGCACGAATCATGGCTTCGCCAAAGCATGTGCTGTAATAGCCCCAGTCGGCGGCCAAGCAGCAGTTTCCCATGGCGAGGAAAGGCATGTTTTCGTTGGTGAAGTTATTCACGTCGTTGACGGTCAACGCTGGTTCTGACCAACCAGTCTCGCCGCCGTGGGCAGTGTAGTTCACGAAACCAATGCCGGTGTTTATCGAGGCGTAGCAGCCTGTGTAGGGTTGACCTAACCAGTAGTATACATTGTTGAAGCCGTGTTCAGCATTGTAGTAATACTCCATGGCATACTGGATGGTGGGAGCACCATCGTATGCAGTCCAATAGGAGTCCCAACCAGCAATCAGTAACACATTGCCGAGATAGCTGATGTCGCGAGTAGGCATTTGGAATTGCAACTTTTCGTACCAAAGGGTCTTGGTGATGATGTTTTGCATCTGATCCACGGTTTGGGCGCACATGCGGCTGTGGTAGATGTCCGGGAAGTCGTCGTTGTCGACACTCATGTACTGGAGGTCGGTCACCCTGCTGGTTTCGCTACCTGTCGCACTGGCAGGCACTTGCTCCTTGTCGCCAAAGATGATAACGAAGGTGGGAGCGTCAGCGGCATACTTGTCTTGGATGAAACTGCGAACGGCAGAGGCACTGGTGCCGATTTCGTCAGTGAAATTCACATCCAGATAGAAGCCCTTCATGGTCTTCCATTCAAGCCAATCCTGCATGCACTCTTCAAACATGCGGTCGGCGATGACGAGCATCTTCACAGGACATTGCCAAAGGTCAGGATGCTGGTCGTATACGTCGTCGCGCCAGTTGAACATGGTCTTGTAGACACCAGCGAAATAGGGGCTGAACGTGCGGGCAAACTCGTTGTAGGCAGCGGATTTGTCGTAGTTGTCATAGCGAACCTCGATTTCGATGTCGTTATAAACCTCGATGCTGTTCGTGGCGGGGTTATAGTTGACAGGGTTGATGACCAGCGAACCGACTTGGATGCCGCGCATGGTGCCTTGCATTTCCAAAGTGGCGATGGGACGCTGGCTGAACGATTTGGCAGCGTAGGCTTTCTCGTTATAAACGAACTTCACATCCTCAGGCTTCTGGTCCTTGCGAACGGAAGGCTGCTGGGGCATGACCGTCTTAATGCCGTAGTCAGCGAGATTGTAAGTAGTCGTGCTGTAGCTCTTCACTTCCAAAGAGGCAATCTTTGCGCCGTAAGGCACGGCAATCAGTTGGTGAGCAGCGGGCAGTGAAGGATCGCCCACATTGCCGGTAGGATAGGTGCCGGCCATCGTGATGTCCGAGAACACACCTTTTTCAGTGTTGACTTCAGTGGCGTCAATGCTGCTGAAGGAGAAAGAGGCCGTAAAGCCTTCGTCAGTCACTTTGGCACAAGTTTGTGCCGACTTGGCCACGCCGAGTTCGATGTGCTGAGCCATCACTTGGGTGCCAAACAGCAGACCTATCATCAGGAAAGCTGCGCTAAGTAAGCGAAATTTTTTCATTATTTTTTTGAATTAATTAGTTGATATTATGTTTGTTAGTTGTTTCTACAATGGTGTAGACGTCGAAACTGCAAAAATAGCAATTTTTTTCATGCCTTGTCGAAAAAACTTGACAAAGATTATTCAACGACGATTTTTTCCACGCGTATTTGCTGGTGAGACGTGATGCGCAGGAAGTAAACACCTTTGGCCAAACCCTCCACGCTGACTTGGACAGCACCGTGGGCATCGCCTTTGGCCACTGCTTGACCCATGCTGTTGAATAAAGCATAGGTAAACTCCGTGCTTCCTGCGTTGATATTCAAAATGTTATTAGTTGGGTTGGGATAAACTGCAATGGTCCCTGAGCCTGTCGAAGGGCCGTTTTCTTCCAAACCATCGAAGAATTCCACTTGGACACATTCGGGAAGGGAGAAACCATCAGCGTATTCAGCCAGTATACAATAGGTGTAGGTCATCTCCGTGCCTACCTCGTCGGTGAAAGTGGTCTCCGTGGTCTCGCCTATTTCAAGCCCATTCCGGTAGACAACATAGCGAATCGGGTTGGTCGAGGTCTCCCAATCGAGGATGACATGGTATCCTTCCACTGTGGCACTTAGGTCCTCGACGGGGGTGAGCATTTCGGTACTGAATTGACAATTGCAGTCGAACTCGTAAAGTAAGCCCGCTTGTGGGTCGTGGCCGTGCTGGTAGATGATTTCACCGTCCTCGTAACGCACCACGAAGCTGACCTCGCCGTCCCATCCACCAGGAGTCCACGAGAGGCTGACATGCACATGGTTGCCGATTTCGAGGGTGTAGGATGCAAAGTTGCCATCGGTGAAGGTAAGGTTTTCGGAAGGCGTACCGTCATCGAAGCTGACGGTCAGGTAGGCATCGTTCCAGCCGTCGCCGTATGTGTCGCTCAACTCGAAAACAACGTTGCATGCGTTGCGCAACACCCCATTACCTTCGGCAATGAGGCCACCGTCGGCGTTGAGCGTGAAGTTGAGCGTAAGGATTTCTGTCTCGGGACAGTCTGGACTAATGATGACATTGAATCCACAAACGGCCTCGCCCTCAGGGTCAACGGTGCCGATTTCAACGGTTTCGCTCTCAAAGGTGATGTATTCGCTTGTGCTGGCGATGCTTGCCACGGCATTGGTGGCGCGGTAATGGCCTGTATTCACAAAGTATGCCATGACGCTCACTGTCTCACCAGGGACGAATCCACCCGCCCAGGCCATGCTTTCGTATTCCAGCTTGGCTTCGTGGGCTGTAATCATAACCTTGCCTTCCCAAACCTCGCTGCCACAGGTGGCGGTGCTGTGAATGACAAAATTGGTACGGTCGGCCACGCCTTCTGCAATGCTGTAGCTAAAGCCATCGATGGTGATGCTTTCCTCGGGCGCGAGGCTCTCAAAAGTGGCGGTGCTGTTGAGCAGGGTCAAGTCGTTGTTTTCGCAAGTCAAGCTGACTGTGGTCGTGCTACCGATGGCCTCGGTGCCGACATTCTTGAAGGTGATGCTCATCGTGGTTTCGTCGCCGACGTGGGCTTGGTTAGGCGTGTAGCTGTCAATGGCGATGAAAGGCCCTTCAAGCACGACTGCGGGGATGTTTGCGATATAAGGGATTTTGTCGAGGCCAGTGACGCAAATTGTTACTTCGCCGCTCGTGGTGACGGGCTCGATGTCGAGAAGAATGACACCGCTCTCATCAACGAGACCCGCACCATGCAGCTCGCCATCTTTGCTGACGGCCACATACGAGCCAGGCAAGGCACTGATTTCAAAGCTGTTTGCTCCCATGGGGAAGACCGCCTCATGGCTGACTTCGTTCTCGGTGGGTTGCACGCGGTAGGGCATGATGGAGCCGTCGCCAAGGGTATGGTAGGCTTGCCAATAGTAGGTGTCGATGTCGTCTCTATGAGCATTGCGGGCATGGGCATAACACACGGCGAGGTTGCCGATAAAAGGCATGGATGCCACAGTGTTGAAGCGGTCATTCACCCAAACGGCATCATAAATTCCCATCGATGATTCCTCGTATGTGGGCGCTTGACCATAAACATTGGTGGCCCCGACGGTGAAATAGTAGTCCTCGTACCAGTAAGTGCTGGGGCAGGAGCCGATGTATGCGTAGGCGGCGGCTTCGTTGGTACGAATCATGGCCTCGCCGAAGCAGGTGCTGCTGATGCCCCAGTCGGCGGCACTGCAGCAGTTGCCCATCGCGAGGAAAGGTTTGCCGACATTGGTCATGTTGGGGACGTCGTTGTTGTCGAGGTTAGGTTCGCCCCAGCCTTGGTTGTAGCCGTGGGCGGTGTAATTGGCAAAGCTGACACCCGTGTTGAGGCAAGCGTAGGGCTCATCGTAAGGTCGACCAAGATAGGCATAAACCTCGTTGTAGCCATGCTCAGGGTTATAATAATAATTCAGGCCGTATTGGATAGACGGCGCTCCGATGTATTCACAAAAGTAGTCGTCCCAGCCGGCCACGAGCAGCACATTATTTAAATAGGTGGGGTCGGAAAATTCGTAACGCTCATACAGTAGCGTTTTGGCGATGATGTTCTGCATTTGCTCGACGGTTTCGGCACACATGCGGCTGTGGTAGATGTCGGGGAAGTCATCGCCATCGACACTCGAATAATACAGGTCGGTGACGCATTCGGTCTGGCTGCCGATAGCACTGGCGGCCACTTGGTCCTTGTCGCCAAAGATGATGACGAAGGTGGGCGCGTCTTCAGCATATTTGCTTTGGATGAAGCTACGGATGGCCGAGGCAGTGTTGCCGATTTGGTCGGTGTAATACACGTCCAAATAGAAGCCTTTGGTAGTCTTCCAATCAATCCATTCCTGCATGGTTTCCTCAAACATGCGGTCGGCGATGACGAGCATCTTCACGGGGGCTTGCCATAGGTCGGGGTGTTCGTCGTACACGTCGTCGCGCCAGTTGAACATCATGTCGTAAATGCTTGCAAAATAAGGACTGAACGTGCGGGCAAACTCGTTGTAGGCAACGGCTTTGTCATACCTTCCATAGCTGATTTCCACCACGATGTCGTTGTAAACCATGACACTTCCCTTGGCAGGATTGTACGTCACAGGATTGATGGTCAGCGAGCCGACTTGGATGCCGCGCATGGTACCACGAATCTCAAAATCGACAAGGTTAAGGTCGGTGTAATCCTTTGAGACGTATGCTTTTTCGTTGTATGCAAATGGGATGTCTTCAGGCTTCTGATTTTTTCTGACTGAGGGCTGTTGAGGCATGAGCCTGCCGATACCGAAGTCGCTGAGTTTGTATTCGGTAGCCGAATAGCTGACCACTTTCGCACGAATGTTTTGTGCCCCAATCGGCACGGCAATCAGTTGGTGGGCGGCAGGAAGCGAAGGTTCGCCGATGTTACCCGAAGGGTAGGTGCCTTCCATGGTGATGTTGGAAAACACGCCTTTCTCAGTTTGTACTTCATTGGCAATCAGATTACTGAAAGAGAAAGTAGCAGTGAAACCGTCATCCGAAACGTTGACGCATTGTTGCGTAGAGGATGCCTTTCCGAAATCAATGCGCCCTTGGGCGAAGGCTTGTACACTGATGAGCAAACCAATAGCCGCTACGAGTAAACTTGCCTTTTTCATGGGTTGGTTATTTTAAAATCCGTTTGTATTCCTTGTTGTTGCCAAGGATTTCAAGGGCTTTTTTCACGCCTGGGTCTTCCGAGGCCATCACGCGGTAGTATTCCTGAGTGTTCCAAACATTGCGGGCAATGAGGGCCTTCACTTGCAGGAGCAAGAACTTCTCGGAGTGGGCAAACTGCTCGTCGTTCCATTCCACTTTATTTTCCTCAGCGACTTTCTTCAGTCCATTGACGAGGTTATCGTCAACGATGAAATCCTTATTAAAGTGTTCAAAATCACCATATTGTTCCCTGATTTCTTCGCGATGTTTAAGGCCATAATCGGTGGTGAAGCGGTTCAATGCACCCTTGCGGACGAGGTTAGTGTAAAGCTTGCTATTGTAAGCTGTATCAACGGGAATGAAGATGTCTGGCATGATGCCTCCGCCTCCATAGACCGTGCGACCGCCGTCGGTCTTGTATTTCAGCGAGTCGGGGAAGTGGATGCTGTCGGCATGGAAATATTCGCCGTGCTCAAGGCGCTTGTTCATTTCTTTGGCGTATTCCTCAACTCCTTTTTCGTATGGACGCTGGATACAACGTCCTGAAGGCGTGTGGTAACGTGAGGTGGTGAGGCGGATTTGTGCACCATCAGGCAGGTTGAACGGTCTCTGTACCAAACCCTTGCCGAAAGAACGCCTCCCGATTACTATGCCACGGTCATGGTCTTGAACGGCACCCGAAAGAATTTCACTCGCTGAAGCCGAGCCTTCGTCGATGAGGACTACAAGTTTGCCCGTAGTGTAAAGTCCTTCTTTGGTGCAACGCCATTCCTGATAGGGCGAGTGAATGCCTTCGGTGAAGACGATGAGTTGGTTTTCAGTGAGGAATTGATCGACGAGTTCGATGGCGGTGTTGAGGTAGCCACCTGTGTTGCCGCGCAGGTCGAAAATGAGCGATTCCATGCCTTGGGCTTGCAACTTGGCAAAAGCTTCCTTGAATTCTTGTGTCGATTCTTGCGCAAAGCGGTCGAGTTTGATGTAACCGACATGTTTGTCGAGCATGTAGGCCGCGTTGATGCTGTTCAGCGGGATCTTGTCGCGGGTAATCTCAAAATCAATCAGTTCTGGGTCATCGCCGCGCTTCACGCTCACGGTGACTTTGGTGCCTTTCTTGCCGCGCAAATGCTTCTGCACATACTCGTTGTCTATTTTCTTGCCGAAGGCATCCTCTCCGTCAATCTTGATGAACTGGTCGCCAGCCATAATGCCCACTTTTTCAGAAGGACCGCCTGCCACTGGGCTAATGACGGTAATGGTGTCGCGGATGAGCTGGAAGGTCACACCGATACCATCGAAACTGCCCACGAGAGGTTCGTTGGCTTTCTCCACGTCCTTTTTGGAAATGTAAGCCGAATGTGGGTCGAGTTCCTTGAGTGCCGCAATGATGGCATCTTCCGTCACCTTGTCCATGTTGGTGGTATCAACATAGAAATTCTCAATGAGATAAAGCGTTGTGGCCAGTTTTTGGGCATTCATCTGTCCCTTTGATTGGGCCTGCTGGTACTGGGCCGTTGCTGTCATTGCCATCGTGCAACCGACAGCCAAAAAAAACATTTTCAGTGATTTCATGGGTTAAAATGGTGTTTTTAGGGGTCGCAAAGATACGGAAAAACTTCGATTTATTGCCTCAAAATATCAAACGTATTGTCCTCGTTGAGCTTGATGATGGTGGAGCATTTGGGCTTGGCGAAACTGTCGTGGTAGAGCTGCACCACATAGTCGACCGAATTCTTGATTTCCTCGCTGATGTCGGCGAAAGTCATAGCCGAAAGCTGGCCCGAGAGGTTGGCTGAGGTCGAGGTGATGGGTTTGCCCAAGCGGCGGATGACTTCCTTGCAGAAATCGTTGTTCACCACTCGGATACAAACTGATTTGTCGGAAGAGATGTTCTTTGCAAGGTTTTTGCCCTGCGCATAGACAATGCTCAGTGGGTTGGTAGTATGTGCAATAAGGTCGTAAGCTATGGGCGGCACATCCACCACATAGTCTTTCAGTCGCTCTGCTGAGTCCACGAGGATGATGAGGCTTTTGTTGGCGGGTCTTTGTTTTACTTCAAATACGCTGTCGCAGGCGCGGCTATTGGTAGCATCGCAGCCCACGCCCCAAATGGTGTCGGTGGGGTAGAGGATGGTCTTTCCAGCTTTCAGCATGGCTACCGTGCGTTCGACTTCTTCTTCAAATGATATTTCCATAATATGTTGTTTGCTAGTCGGGGCTTTCGACAGGCTCAGGCACCCTCAGCTTTTTCAAAGGTTAAGGTCCCTGAGCTTGTCGAAGGGCCGTTTTTTATACTGATTTTCCTTGTTTTACTTTCTCTCTTAACAAATTGTATTTATGTCTATTGGCCTGTGCCATCGTGCGGCAGATGCTGAATCCCGTCTTGCCGTAGAGGAAGCCTCCTTTTAATATATAGGTGCGGATGAAATTAATGCTCGGACTGAACAGATAGGGTAGGAGGCCTGTCTTTTTGCCGCGTTCATAGTACGACTGTGCCCCCAATTCTGCGAAGTGGAACTGCTGCTTGCGGAAGTCTTCGGGCGTGTCCCAGGAGTAGTGCAGCAGGTCACCACGCAACAGGGGTTTCTTCGGCGTTTCCTTAAAGTTCAGCCATTCGTGGATAAGCCCTTCCCATTGGGCGAAGCCACGCCGCCAGATGCGGATTTTGGTCTCGGGATAAAGTCCGCAACCTTTGACCCATCGGCCACAATAGTTATTGAGGCGGTTCATGGCAAACACCTCATTGTCAGCAATGTCCTTTTCTTTGAGCTCAGCGATGGACTGCTTCAATTCATCGGAGAGGGCTTCGTCGGCATCGATGCTGAAGATGAGGTCGCAAGTGGCGAGGTCGTCGGCAAGGTTTTTCTGATCAGAATAGCCGAGCCAGTCCTGGGTGAAGAACTTCACGCCGTAGCGGTCGCAGATGGCCTCGGTCGCATCGGTGGAATGACTGTCCACGACGATGATTTCGTCGGCGATATTCTTCACGGAGTCAAGGCATTGCCCTATCTTCTGCTCCTCGTTGAAGGTGATGATGACGACCGAAAGCGTGTTCATGTGTTCAAAATTTCCGCAAAAGTAGTGCTTTTTTCTTATCTTTGAGGACTTTTACTGAAACAATAAATTGATATAGATTGCAACATGCAAAACAATAAAATACTAATTTTGTAGCGGTTAAAACCGTTGTTCAATCTTTAAAAATACTAATCATGATAACAATTAATTCATCTCAAGATTTTGCTGCCGCTTTTGAGAACCATGTTCATGAGGCTCAATATAAAGGCAAAACAATCTACATTGTCTATTCCAAGACCGATTTTCAGGATGCTATTGATCAAAAGTTTCAGTACGTTTATCCAGGAACGGCCCAAATGCAGGCAGCCCTGAAATTCATTACTCGTCACCAAAAAAACACCGAACAGGAAATGGAAGAGGAAACGGAGTTGGATATTACTGGCGTAATACTTGTGGCTTTAGTCGGGCTTGGAGTCATACTGATATTAGGATTGGTCGCAATTCTGAAGAATACCGAAACGGAGATTATCAGAAACGCCGATGGGTCATTTTCACTAAAAACCAAAAGACAACCTCAATAGAAATTGGAACTGTGATTTCAAATCCCCTCCAACAAAAGGCGTATGCATGTCTCAAATTTTCCGCAAAATAGACTTTTCCCTTATTTTTATGGACTTTTCTTAAAACAATACATCGGAGTTTGATAGGAAAATTATGGGAAAAGAACTATCCGAAATGACTTTGGAAGAACTATGGGAGCTGTTCCCCATATTTCTCATTGAGCCCGATGAAAAGTGGGTTGGATATTACGACGAGATAGAGTCTTTTCTACAAAAGGCATTAAATGACTATTCTATTGAAAGGATTAGCCATATCGGCAGCACGGCGATAAAAGGAATATGGGCGAAAGACATTGTTGACGTGCTAATTGAAATACCATATAACCAAGACATTGAAGCAGTGGCGCATGCGATGGAACGGAATGGTTTTATCAGAATGTCCACCGAGAAAAGCAGGATTTCATTCAACAAAGGATATACGAAGGATGGGTTTGCAGATAAAGTATATCACGCTCATCTCAGATATGTGGGTGACAATGACGAACTGTATTTTAGGGATTATTTGAACGAGCATCCGCAAATTGCAAAAGAGTATGAAATACTGAAGTTGGGATTGTGGAAAAAGTACGAGCATAACAGAGATGCTTATACGGATGCGAAAACAGGCTTTATATGCAAGTGGACAGCGGAAGCCCGCAAACTTTATGGTGATAGATATTGACAATTAAGTAGATGGGCATATTTAGTTTACATATTGGACACGAGACTGCGAGACACGAGACGCGAGACAATTGGCGTTTGTCCCGTGTCCCGAAGTCCCGTGTCCCGCGTCAAAAACATGTAGTTTAATTTTGAACAGTTACTTATTTTGACAAAGTGAAACTTGGAAGTCAAACAATGCAATGACAATATGAATAGACCCAATCCAAACGAGGCATTCCCGAATCCGAAGATTCCGAGCCTTTGCTATATCAAAAATGTGGTGAAAAATCCGCGTATTATCATCGGTGACTACACCTATTACGATGATGTGGATGGTGCCGACCAGTTTGAGAAACACGTCACCCACTTCTATGATTTCATCGGCGACAGGCTGATTATCGGTAAGTTTTGTGCCATTGCCAAGGGTGTGGAATTTGTCATGAACGGTGCCAACCATAGGATGGACAGTGTGACCACCTATCCTTTCTACGTCATGGGTGGAGATTGGGGCTCGGCGATTGCTCCAGTGAAAGATGAACTACCATTGAAAGGTAATACCATTGTTGGCAATGATGTTTGGATAGGTCAGAATGTAACCGTGATGCCGGGTGTGCATATTGGCGACGGGGCCATTATCGGGGCCAATTCGGTCGTGGCCAAGGACATTCCCCCATACTCGGTTGCTGTTGGCAATCCTTGTCGTGTGGTCAGAAAACGCTTTGGCGATGACTTGATCGAATTGTTGCTCAAATTCAAATGGTGGGATAAAAGCATTGAGGAGATAGAAAGCTTGATGCCCATCCTTTCTTGTGGGGATTTGGAAAAAGTCAAAAAGGAGATTAAGTCACTGCTAAATTCAAATCTGTAGAGGAGAATTATGAAATTCTATACTTTTGGAATTAAAGAAAACAAAAGCCTACTGCTGATTCCAGGATTAGGGGTGTCTCACGAGATATTCCTGCCGCTGATAGAACTGCTGAAAGACAAATACTACATTGTCGCGGTTGGAATAGATGGATTCCTGCTCGGTCAGGAGTCTCGGTTTACATCAGTCGATGACCAAGCCGTTCAGGCAGCTCAATATGTTTGGGAAAACCTGAATGGGCATCTGGACGTTGCCTACGGTCTCTCTTTGGGTGGAAAAATACTGTCCCGAATCATGGAACGGAACGAAATCGTGATAGACCATGCCATCATGGATGCGGCGCCGCTACTGCCCCTGCCCAAGTGGAGTGTGAATCCGATTCGATATTACCAAAGTCTCAACGTTTGGACTTGTTATCATTGGACAAGTTTTTGGAAATTCGTGTTCCATTCGCACTATTTCGATGTGCTGTTGGATGAATGCAAGAAGGTGTGGCCATACGGAAAGGGAAAGGCAGTGCGGGACGGTTACAAGGATGTCTATTCCCATAAACTGGAATCCATTCACGGGACAGATATTCATTATTGGTATGGCACCAAGGAGGCTTTCGTGGCCAAGCCGCAGGCCGAGCATCTGCTCAAACTATGTCCGGAGGCTCATGTGGAGGTCTTTCCAAAGATGAATCACGGACAACTGCTTGTGGATTATCCGGACGAGGTGGCTGGTAGAATACAAAGCATGAAACAATAATTCAATAAAATTTGTATTTTTGCCGCAAAATAGCAAAAAACATGAGTCACGCAGACATCTTATATCGAATCCAACAATTGGGCAGACAACTTCTCCCCGAAGATGCTCATTTGTTGCTTTATGGTTCTCGCGCTCGTGGCGATTACCATGAAGGCTCCGATTGGGATTTGCTCATTTTGCTCAACCGTCCGCAAGAAGCATCTGATTTCCAGAATATCGCCTATCCAATTATGGAACTCGGATTTGACATGGGAGAGTATTTTAGTGTGCAGACCTATTCGCAAGCGGAATGGGAAGCGTTGCGTTTTTTACCTTACTACAAGAGTGTCGAACAAGATAAAATTGTGTTGGTATGAGTTTGAATGATGAAGAAAGGAAAATCCTTGTCGGATTGGAAATTGAGAAATCTCGAAGAACGTTTGCTGAAATTGAGATTCTGCGCCAAGCAGGTCTATGGGACAACATCGCCAATCGGTTGTATTATTCTGCATTCCATGCGGTGAGTGCGCTGTTGATTCATGATGGACATCCTGTTGGAACCCATCAAGGTGCTGTAGTGATGCTTCATCAGCATTATGTCAAGACGGGCATTCTGCCCAAAGAAGACGGCGCATTTTATTCCCAACTTCAAACTTTGCGTGAGAAAAGTGATTACAATTGCACTTATTATGCCACGGAAGAAGATACGGGGCCACGAATTGCTTTGACGGAAAAGTTCATCGAGAAGATAATTGGATTGATAAAGAATTGATTCTATTATGTTTGACTTCGTTTTCTATCGTTTGAACTTGTTCTATGAGAAAAGAGAAAAAGGCAGCGATACAATATGGACTGCGGCATTTTATGTGACTATTTTACAATTCTTGATACTCTATTCCGCTTTCATTTTTATTGACATTTTCACAAACAAAACCTTATCAAACATATTGTTAGGAGGAAATAAGATGTTGGCAATAATCATTTCCCTCGTTGCTATTGTTTTGCTGTTCCTATTTAATCGCAACCGTTACCATCGTAAACATGACATAATAGTCAGCAAATATGAGAAACACCCCGCAAATCGATGGTTTAAGATTTGGATAGTAGCCGCACTAATGATGTTGTTATTTCTTTCTCCTATCCTATGGAACGAGTTACACAAATTGATTGTGAGATAAAAATGTCTTCGGCTTTATTGTATGGTTTGTCCAGATGCTACTAAATGTAGCATGTGTTTCGGACATAAAGTGAAAAAAGCGTATCTTTGCACCTTCATTTGAGCACTCAATGACCATCGGAATCCCCATCTGGATGTTAGCTTTATCGCTGCTGGCAGGTCTGGCGGCGGCCACGGTGTTGTATGTCCGAAACAAGAAACAGCACTATGGCAAAGCCTTGACAATCATTTTGTTTGCGCTGCGGACTATGATTGTTGGCTTGGTGGTGTTGCTGCTCTTCAACCCGCTGATAAGGCAAAAATTCAGCTCGGTGGAAACGCCTACGATTATCCTCGCGCACGACAATTCCTCGTCTGTTGTCCTTTGCAAGGATTCGGCGTTTTACAAAAAAGATTATCTGACCCAGTTTGAGCAGTTTAGGAAAGAATTGAATGCTGATTTTCAAGTTGATGAATACCTTTTCGGCGAGGAAGTCCGAGATTTCGAGCGACTCGATTTCTCCGACCAACTCACCGACCTTTCTTCGCTGCTGAACACCCTCGACCGCCGTTACTACAAGCGCAATGTGGGTGCGGTGCTGCTCTTTTCCGATGGCATTTATAATCGCGGCTTCGAGCCAGAATTGCTGGCCGAGAACTTCCCGTATCCCATCCATACCGTAGTCTTGGGCGACACGGTAGCCTATCCCGACCTCGCCGTCCGCAACGTGCATTATAATAAGGTGGTATCGCTTGGTGCGACCTTCCCTGTCCGCGTGACGATCGCCGCTCGTGACTTGGCCGGACGCAAGGCCCAACTGACCCTCAAGGAAAGCGGTCGCGTCATCGAGAAGCGTGACATTGAGATTCCATCCAATCGTTTCTCCAAAGAAATCGACTTCATGCTCGACGCCACCAAGAAAGGCGTGATGGCTATCGACATCGAGGTGAGTGGCATAGCCGAGGAGGAGCAACTGCTGAACAATTTACGGCATATCTATGTAGAGGTGCTTGATCAGAAATACAAACTGCTGTGCATGGCGGCCTCGCCGCATCCCGATTTGGCGGCACTGCGTAGCGTACTCAACGACAACTACGAGATGGACTTCTGCTTCGGGAAGGAAACCTTGCCCGAGTTCAGCAACTACGATATGGTCATCCTGCATCAGGTGCCCTCGGCACGCACGGATTTCAACGCATTGAAGGCGCAGTTGGACAAGAACGTGAAACTGCCCGTCTTCTTCATTGTCGGCAACGATACCGACCGCGATATGCTGAGCAAGTTGCAGGGTGTCTTTGCTTTGCATTCTGGAGCGACCAACACCCAATTGGATGTCAAGGCACACCAAAACACGGCTTTCTCGACCTTCACTTTTGATTCTAAATCGGAGCAACTTATTGCAAAATACCCACCTTTGGCCTTGCCACATGTGGAAATCAATGCTATGAAATCGCACGACGACCTGCTTTTGCAAGAGGTGATGGGCATCAAGTCGGGACTGCCGCTATTGAGTTTTGCACAGGATGGACGCAAGATGGCTTTTCTGTTCGGCACTAACATCTGGCGTTGGCGGTTGTTCGAGTATTACCAGAACAAAAACCACGATGTGTTCGATGAGATGTTCTCCAAGTCGCTGAAATATCTGTTGCTGTCGGCCAACGACGGCTCGGCCATCTACGCCAAGGAGACTTATTACAGCAACGAGCCTGTCATCATCACGGCTGAATTGCGCAACCCAAACAACGAGTTGGTGACCGACCCCGACATGGCCATTCAGATTGAGAATAAGTTGACAGGCGAGATTTACGATTACACCTTCTCGAAGCGAGACCATGACTACGAACTGAACGCTGGCCTGCTGCCCGAGGGACTTTATATATATAAGGTGCAAACGCAGATGGGCGAACGCAAAATCAGCGTGAGCGGCACCTTCAGCGTGGTCGCCATCGGCATCGAGGCACAACAACTCACCGCAGACATCGATCGGATGCGCACCTTGGCTCGATTGACCAACGGAAACTGTTATACCGCCCGCCAACTTGACCAACTGGCCTCGGATTTACGCAACGACACGCGAATAACCTCTGTTGAGCATCACGAGAGCCGTTTCGAGGACCTGATTCATTCCGAATGGATCTTCTTCGTCCTTATCGGCTTGGCCGCGGTGGAATGGGTGTTGAGAAAAATGTTTGGATCTTATTAAAACTACGGATTTTACGGATGAAACGGATGGAAAAAATAGGTTTTAAATGCGCAAATGCCCAATTCTTAGGACAAAATCTGTATAATCCGCTAAATCCGTAGTTAAGAAAAATAGCCTAATTATTTAAAATTTAAATTGTTATAAAATGAAAATTCAAGATCAATCCGTCGTCACCATGACCTACGTCTTGCGCGAGAACGACGAAAACGGTCCCATCCTGCAGGAGACCACCAAAGAGAATCCTTTTGTCTGCATTTTCGGAATGCACCAGTTGCTGCCCAAGTTTGAGGAGAACCTGATGGGCAAGGAGCCTGGCGACAAGTACGCCTTCCACCTGACCCCCGAAGAGGGCTACGGCGAGCGCGATGAGAACTACATCATGGACCTCGACAAAAAGATGTTCATGCAAAACGATGTCCTGATGGACATGGTGAAAGTCGGTGCTCAACTGATGATGCAGACCTCCGATGGTCGCCCCATCATGGGTATCGTCCGTGAGATTGGCGACAAGCACGTGAAGATGGACTTCAACCACGACATGGCGGGCAAGCACCTCCATTTCTCGGGCGAGATCCTCGATGTGCGCGAGTCTACTGATGAGGACTTCAGTGCTGGCGGCTGTGCCGGTTGTGGTGGCAGCTGCGATGGCGGCTGCGAGGGGTGCAAATGATAAAATGCGCAGGCGGGTAATATTTCCCATAGTTACGCAACTTATTGAGATATTTTCTGCGCAAATGGTGTTTTTTGATGCCGTTTGCGCAGATTATTTTTGTGTTTTCTGCGGAAAGGTTTTTGCATGATTACTGAAATTGTTGAGCAAGTATAATTAATACAATTCTCCTCAGCCAAGCCATCTGAACTGAGCTGAGGAGAATAACTTTTTTCAAAATGACATCTCTGTTCTACACTAGAGTTTAAGCAGTACTTTCCAACTCTTTTTTTGAGCCCAAAACTCTCCATCAGTATTGATCAATTTCACTTTCTCCCTTTGAAAATTCTTGACTTGTTTTTCAACTTCGAAATCATAATCGCCATTTATCACACATTTGTAATCCCAATACGTCAATAGGCCTTGAAGGGCCATTACTGTGTTGGGTTTTGTGCTACGTGTCCTTATACTTAAATTAGGGGTGGCCGCCAGCGTTTTCTTTCCAGCTATGCCATCCACTACTAACCCAGCATCAAACTCCGCATTCAATGCTTTTTGCAAATCGGCCACCAGACGTTGCCATTTCTCCTCATCGGTTACTTCAAACCCAGGCTGAGTATTAGGGTCCACATCATAATTGGGTCGGCCATAACCTGCGATTCTTTCGTATTCAATCGAATAGCTTTTCGTGCGCACACAACAGCCGTTGGTCACTACACCCAATGCGAGACTGGTGTTCCCTTCAATGGTGTAAACGTATCCTTTATCCACTTTGTACACCAATCCGGTATGACAGATGCCTGAGTTGTTTTTGAAAAAAATCTGGTCACCGACATGGGGATTACTGGTATGCCAAGTCCCCTTCTTCTCATAAAACTTTGCTGAATACTTGGTGTAATCATTAAAATCACCGCCTAACAGCGCTTTGGCCTCTGTTTCTCCGTATGCTTTGTAAAAACACCAGTCGACGAAACAGTCACACCATGGCTGGCCGAAATCCATCACTTGTGGATACAATTCATGCATGTCTCGTCCGTACTTTGTGAGGTTATCAGTTCCAGCACCTTCCTCCTTGGAATCGAGTACTTTTGGGTCTTTATTATAGGCTTTTTTTGATTTTTCCATATAGCCTACTTCATCCAAGGCTATTTTAATCACTTTATCAACGGTGTTGCTCATGGTTTTAAGTGTTTAATGGTTATTAATCTGATTATTGGCTGTACATTGTTTCTAATGCAGAAACCAATTGAATTGCAAAAATAATAGAGATTGTGGAATTATCCAAAAAAAGTATTTGGAAAGTTTTCTGCTGAACATAAAAACAGAATCGGGCTTCACTGGCAAAGGATGAAGCCCAAATTTGTGTTGTAGAGATGTAATGTGCTGTGTCTATACCTGATTCTGACAAAACTCTGGGAAAAAATCAGAATTTTTATGATTTTTCCGTAGAGTTTTCTATTTTGTGATGCAAAAAACGGCGTACAACGGTACGGCCTTGATGCGGTTATCGAAGCCGAAATGCTTCATGGAGATTCTAATCGAATAGGGTGAATTGTATTTACTAGCGAATTGGTTCATGCTAATGGCCTTGTTGCGTTTACCTTTTTTTACCTCTATCGGGATGATGCCATTCTCGGTTTGCAGCACAAAATCCACCTCGGCGGTGTTGTCGTTTTTCCAATAGAACAGCGGAATGTGGTTGGCCATAAATTGCTGTGCCACATAGTTCTCGGCCAAAGCACCAAGGAAGGAATTGTCCTGCTCAATGGAAGAAAGCACGGTCTGATAGGCGATGCCCGATTTCATGGTAAGCAGGCCTACATCGGCCATGTAGAGTTTGAAGTCGGAGAGGTCGGCATAGACGGAGATGGGCATGTAGCCGTGTTGTGTTTTTTGACATTTCAGCACGATGCCCGCCGATTCTAACCAGTCGATGGATTCGCCGAACAGTGTGGCACTGCCGCCCCGTTGCACAATCTTGTATTGGAACTTGGTGTTTTCTTTCGCTAATTGTGCAGGAATGGAGTTATAGCAAGCCCGGATCTTGACTGAAGTGGAGGCTGAGGCGTATTTGGCCATGTCCGCCAAGTATTCATTGACAATGCGGCTTTGGATGTCGATAATATCCACAAAACTCTGCGTTTCAATGAATTGTTTCACCACAGCAGGCATACCACCTGTAATCAGATATTGCCGATACAATTCGGTCAGCATTTCGTGAATGCCCTTTTCAAAAGGTTGGTTGTCAGCGAAGTGGTTTCTGATTTCCTCGGAGAAGAACCGTTTGCCCATCGCCCAAAGAAACTCCTCAAAATCCAAAGGATACAAATTGATTTCGTCGACCTTGCCGACAGGGAAGGAGTATTTCTCGCGGTTGACGGCCACACCGAGCAGACTTCCAGCGGCCACCACATGGTATTGTGGAGCCTCTTCGCAAAAGACCTTCAATGCCATCAAAGTCCGCTCGCTACTTTGGATTTCGTCAAAGATAATCAAAGTCTTCCCTGGAACAATTGCTTGGTTGTAAGAGGCTTCCAAGTATTGGACAATTCTCGTAGGGTTAAGGTCACCTTCAAAAATGGCGGCTGCAGCCACTTGGTTTTCCAAATGCACATAGATGGTGTTCTCGAAATGAGTTTGCCCGAATTCCTTCAGGATATAAGTTTTTCCCACCTGCCTCGCACCATTCATGATGAGCGGCATCCTATTCGGCTTGTCTTTCCATTTGACCAATTCGGCCATCACTTTTCTTTCCATATCGCATCGTTTTTACCCCGCAAAAATAATCATTTTTGACAAAACTCTGGGAAAAAATCGGAATTTTTATGATTTTTCCATAGAGTTTTATCGATTTTGGAGGATTGTTGCAAAAACAAGCCCCGCCAGTTGCTGCTCGATTATGGCAATCTTGGCCTTAATATCGACTGTTTGCATGGTCAGGGGCGATACGTTTTTGTATGATTTGTTCAGAACATGATGCATGTTTAATGAAAGATATGTATTTTTGCATTTTGATAACAAAAAGGAGGAATTATGTCGGCAGTAGAGATGAAAACATTTGAAAGCCAGTTGGCAGGACTTTCATACGCTGAACAACTCTATGTGATGGAGTATTTACTGAAACTGATGCGACTTAGGCAGCAAAACGAAACAGCTAATGATAAGAGTGCATCAGCCAAGGTTGTACTTGGAAAAATTCAAGGTATGTTTGCTGAGGACAAAGGTTGGACTTCTGAAGACAAGATGCTTGAGGATTTGGCTGGATTTAGGCGTGAAAGGGTAGCCTTATGCGCATACTAATCGACACGAATGTGTTGGTGTCGACATAATTCTTTCTGGTGACAAAGATTTCATAGAAGCCGAACTTAAGCATCCTTTTGTAATTTCTCCGTCGATGTTCTATGATTATTTGTTTTCGCGGCAAGGACTATAATTGCTTTAAATCAATCCCCTTTTCCGCATCTAAAGCATTTCAGCGTAGTGGTAACATCTGACATGGAATTGTATACATTCTCAATAGCCAAGAAAACCGTAATCATCAACACTTCCAGGATAATCACCATACATGCCATCGGTCATTGCGTCCCATGTTTCTCTTCCCAAATTCCAATCATTAAAAGGGCAGCGTTTTTTATGATTTGATGTTTTATTTTTTGATAGTATTTTATTTATTTGTTTTTTCCCATCTTCACAACCCAGAGAGGCTGCTTTTTCATACCATTCCAATGCTTTTCTAAGGTTTTTTTCAATACCATAACCGTTTTCATAGCAAACTCCAAGATTGTATTGTGCTGTTGCATTACCTTGCTCTGCCGCTTTTGTAAACCATTCTACAGCCTTGGTGAAGTCTTTTTTTACGCCATTGCCGAAATAATAACATTCACCAAGATGGCAGAAGGCATATTTGTTTCCTAGTTCAGCAGCCTTGGTGAACCATTCGACGGCTTTCGCGAAGTTTTTCTCTATGCCATTGCCGTAATAATAACATTTGCCAAGATCATATTGAGCCATTGCATCTCCTTGCTTGGCAGCCTTAATATACCACTCAACGGCCTTTGTGAGGTCTTTTTCAACACCTATGCCTTCTTCATAATAAAATCCAATTACACGCATGGCTCTCTCATTGCCTTTATTAGCAGCATCAAGTGTTAGTTCTATTGTCTTGTTTAAATTTATGTTTGTACCATATCCGTTTTTGTAACAACAACCCAAGCAAACTTTTGCTTCAAGATCTCCTTTGTTTGCCGAGATTTGGAAATGTTTGAAGGCTTGAATTTTGTCATTTTTTTCCTCACAGTAATATCTTCCTAAATAATAGGAAGCTTTGTCACAACCTTTTTCTGCAGTTATTGTAAATAAAGCAAACGCTGAAGAATAATCTTTTAAATTGTATAATTGTTTTGCTTTATCACAAATGGTTTCTGCAATTTCTACAATTAGCCGATAATCACAATTTGCATCTTTTACTTCGTATGTAATTGCTTTTAAAATGCTTTCGTCTTTCGTATAGACAAAAGTCAATTCATGTTCTCCTTTGCGAAGTTCAAAACTGCAAAAGGTATCAGCCTTAGTCGTGCCAAGTTCTTGACCATAATCATAGACTTTACAATCGAAATCAGTCTTGATATGAACAGTGGATGTGTTTGCCATGTTATTGTTTTATTGAAAAACCGCCTCCCAAGATGATTGAGAGGCGGCTCGGTTGTGTTTATGTTGCCTCATTATTTCCTCAGCCCCGCCAACTGCTGCTCAATCACAGCAATCTTGGCTTCGGCATCGGCTTTCTTTTTGCGTTCCTTGTCGACAACGGCGGCAGGAGCACCACTCACGAAGCGTTCGTTGGAGAGCTTCGCCTCAACGCTCTTCAGGAAGCCTTGGGCGTATTTCAGTTCCTCTTCCAATTTCTTGATTTCGGCCTCCACATCGACGCTGCCGGTGAGCGGCACGAAGAACTCGGTGCTGCCCACGATGAAGCCGAAGGCACCAGCGGGAGCCTCAGCCACATAGTCGATCTCGCTCACGTTGCAGAGTTTGGCGATGACGCAGTCGAAGTCCTTATTGGCGTTGCCGTTCTTCTCCACGACCACCAACTTGATGGCGTCGCGGAAGGCAATGTTCTTATCAGAACGCACCTTACGGACATTGTTGATGACCTCTTGCGTGAACTCCATCTGCTTGAGAACAGCGGCAGCCTGGTCGCTGAGCCTGTCGAAGCGAGGCTGTTGGGCAATGATGATGTCATCGCCATCCTTGCGCTCGGCGATGGCATGCCAGATCTCCTCGGTGATGAACGGCATGAAGGGATGCAGCATCAGCATGAGGTGTTCGAAGAACTGGATGGTGGCAGCGTAGGTCACGGGGTCGATGCCTTGGCCTTGCGGAGCCTTCACCATCTCGAGATACCAAGAGCAGAAGTCGTCCCAAGTGAGTTTGTAGATGCCCATCAAGGCATCACTGAGACGGTATTTGTCGATATTGTCGTTGGTCTCGGCCAGCACTTGGTTGAAGCGCGCCTCAAACCATTTCACAGCCATCTTGGCGGCCTCGGGTTGAGTGGCATTCTCGTCCACATTCCAACCTTTCACTAAACGGAGGGCGTTCCATATCTTGTTGCAGAAGTTACGGCCTTGCTCGCAGAGCGACTCGTCGAAGAGGATATCGTTGCCGGCAGGGGCGCTGAGCATCATGCCCATACGCACGCCGTCTGCACCGAACTTGTCAATCAGTTCAATTGGGTCGGGGGAGTTGCCCAATGACTTCGACATCTTACGGCCGAGTTTGTCTCTCACGATACCCGTGAAATACACATTCTTGAACGGCACTTCATTCTGGTATTCCTCGCCAGCCATAATCATTCTGGCGACCCAGAAGAAGATGATGTCGGGGGCGGTGATGAGGTCGTTGGTGGGGTAATAGTATTTGAATTCAGCGTTGTCTGGGTCAAGGATGCCGTTGAAGAGCGACAAAGGCCACAGCCAAGAACTAAACCAAGTATCCAAAGCATCGTCGTCTTGGCGCAGGTCGTTGAGAGTCAAATTTTTGTTGCCAGTCTTTTCGATAGCAAGTTTCAAGGCTTCTTCAGATGTCTCGGCCACTACAAAGCCACCTTCGGGCAGGTAATAAGCTGGAATCTGATGGCCCCACCACAGCTGGCGGCTGATGCACCAGTCCTTAATGTTCTCCAACCAGTGACGGTAGAGATTGACATATTTCGCGGGATAGAACTTGATATCGCCGTTCAAAACAGGCTTCAAAGCGATGTCGGCGAGGTGTTCCATCTTGAGGAACCACTGCATGGAGAGCTTCGGCTCAATCGGCACGTTGGTGCGCTCGGAATAACCCACCTTATTATTATAGTCCTCGATTTTCTCCAACAGGCCAGCTTCTTTCATGTCAACGATGATTTGCTTGCGCACATCTTCGCGGGTCATGCCGATATAGATGCCAGCAGCCTCGCTGATGGTAGCGTCATCGTTGAAGATGTTGATGCTTTGTAAGTTGTGTTTCTCGCCCAACATATAGTCGTTTACATCGTGGGCAGGAGTGACCTTCAGACAGCCTGTACCGAACTCGATGTCCACATAGTCGTCCTCGATGACAGGAATGACGCGGTTAACCAGAGGCACCACAACCTTCTTGCCGCGCAGCCATTGGTTCTTCGGGTCGGCGGGGTTGATGCACATGGCGGTATCGCCCATGATGGTCTCGGGACGCGTGGTGGCCACCACCGCATAGCGGCGACCTTTTTCGTCGGTGTGAATAATCTCACCTTCAGCACCAGTGGCACCTGTGCCGTCGTCCTCGTGGAGGTAATAACGGAGGTAGAATAGTTTGCTGTGCTCATCCTTGAAGACCACTTCCTCGTCGCTCAAAGCGGTCAAAGCCTTGGGGTCCCAGTTGACCATACGGACGCCGCGGTAAATCAGTCCTTTGTTGTAGAGGTCGACGAAGGCGCGGATGACGCTCTTCGAGCGGATGTCATCCATGGTGAATGAGGTGCGTTCCCAGTCGCAGGAGCAACCGAGGCGGCGCAACTGCTTGAGGATGATGCCACCATGCTCATGGGTCCAGTCCCAAGCGTGCTTGAGGAACTCCTCGCGGCCGATATCCGTCTTCTTGATGCCCTGTTGCGCCAGCTTGTTCACCACCTTGGCTTCGGTGGCGATGGAGGCGTGGTCGGTGCCTGGCACCCAGCAGGCATTTTTGCCCTGCATGCGGGCGCGGCGGATGAGGATATCCTGAATCGTGTTGTTCATCATGTGGCCCATGTGAAGCACACCGGTCACATTCGGTGGCGGAATCACGATGGTATAGGGTTCGCGTTCGTCGGGGGTCGAGTGGAAGTAGTTCTTGTCCATCCAATGCTCGTACCATTTGCCTTCAACTTCCGAAGGGCTGTATTTGCTGCTGATTTCCATTATGTTGTTTAATTATTGACTAATGAGGTATACATTCAAACAAATTGCAAAAGTAGTTTTTTTTCGCGTAACTCTACACATATTTCCTATTTTTGCACCCGATTTAACAATAATAACTATGTTCGGATTAAGAGCAGACGGCAAGCGGGTGAAAGGAATTGACCCCATCCAGAAAATCATTCCTCATATCATGAAATACCGCTATGATGCCCAAAACATGACCAGATACAGTTGCCGATGTGAGCCATTGGATGATTTTATTAGGTTGGAAAACGAAAAAGGATTCAAGTTCACTTATATGCATATCCTGATGGCGGGTTTGCTCCGTATCACAGCGATGTATCCATGGTTGAACCGTTTTGTCATGAACGGTCGTATTTTTGAACGTAATGGTGTCTTCTTTTCTTTTGTCGTCAAAAAAGAATTAAGACATGATGCCGCCGAATCGTTGGTGAAACTTGAATTCAAGGGGGGTGAGTCCATTTATGAAGTAAAGGAGAAAGTGGACAACGCTGTGAGGGAAAACTCGAAATTAGAAGCCAACAACGGCACGGAGAAGTTGGCCCACTTGCTGACGATTACGCCCAACTTCATGATTAAATTCCTGGTCGGGATGATTAAATTCTTGGACAAGCACGGTTTGTTGCCCCATGCCATTTTGAAGTTGAGTCCATTCCATACCACGTATTTCGTCACCAATTTGAAGTCCATCAAGGGCCCTGCCATCTTCCACCACGCCTATGAATTTGGTACTACAGGAGTGTTTCTCGCTATGGGAAAGGAGAGCGTGGAGCCTGTCGTCAACAAGGGGGTAATAGAGGTGGGGAAGGTGATGCCTGTCGAAATCGTGATGGACGAAAGGTTTTGTGACGGCTTCTATTATGTTAAGGCTTTGAATGAACTGAAACGAATACTCGAACATCCCGAAGTGCTTATTGCGCCATGGAGCGACAGTCTTCAACCCGAATTGGTTAGGTAAACTTTTTCTTCATTTTTGCAATTGCAACACATTTTTCCCTATCTTTGTCCGCTGTTGGAAAACGAGAAATCAATTCAATAATTCAATAATCATTAAAAATCTCAATTATGGGTACATTATCTGAACTTTGGCAAAGCCACCGTATGTTGATGGTTTTTGTCATGATCTTAATCGTTGTCATCCCTTTCTTGATCTTTTACTTGAATAAGGCCAAGAAAGAACATCCTAAAGGCCTGATTGCCGCTGCTTTGAGTAACATGGGCGAGCGCTTCGGCTATTACATCATGAATGCTGTGTTGGTGCTGTTCATTTGCTCCAAGTTTGGTATCTCCGACGTAACATCGGGCGTTATCTTTGCAGTGTTTTATTTCTTGATTTATGTTCTTGCCCTTCCTGGCGGTATCATTGCCGACCGTACGCAGAACTACAAGAGGACCATTATCACGGGTATCGTCGTGATGGCCATCGGCTATGGACTGCTCTCCATCCCGGTGTTCAGCGAAGGTGGCAGTGGCATTTCGTGGCCCTTTGTCCTTGCCATGGTTGCCTTGGTACTCATCGCCTGCGGTAACGGTCTCTTCAAGGGCAACCTGCAAGCCGTCGTGGGCCAGCTGTATGATGATTTCGAGGCCGAGGCAGCGAAGAAAGGTCCCGAGGCTCTTGCTGCAGCCAAGGAGAAGCGCGACAGCGGTTTCCAGATCTTCTATGTGTTCATCAACATCGGTGGTGTGATTGCTCCGTTTGTGGCGCCCATCATCCGCGAGTGGTATCTGAAGACTAAAGGTTTGATTTACAACGCAGACCTCCCGCGTCTGTGCCATAAGTTCCTCATGGGAACTACGTCTGGTAATGACTTGGATAATCTCAATGTACTTTCGCAAAGCTATCCTGGTGCCGCCGAGAATCTCTCCGGATTCTGCCAAAACTACATCCAGGTATATAACACAGGTGTGCACTATTCCTTCATCGTGTCGGTGATAGCCATGTTGATCTCTCTGACAATTTTCATCGCTGTCAAACACAAGCTGCCGAATCCGGTGAAGAAGGTAAAAGCCGATGTGCAAGGGTATACTGAAGCAGAGCGCATCGCCAACGCCAAAGAAATCAAGCAGCGTATGGCCGCTTTGTATGCTGTGCTCGGCATTGCCGTGTTCTTCTGGTTCTCATTCCACCAAAATGCCCAGTCTCTTACCGTCTTCGCACGCGACTTCGTGGATACCAGCGCCCTCGCGCCTGAAATTTTGCAATTCATCAATCCGTTCTTCGTGATTGTGCTGACACCTATTGTCATGTGGATCTTTGCCACTTTGGTCCGCAAGGGCAAGGAGGTTTCCACACCTAAGAAGATTGCCATGGGTATGTTTATCGCCGCATGTGCCTACATCTTCTTGATTATCATCGCTGTGGCTCACAACTATCCGTCTGACAATGCTTTCAAGGCTCTTCCCGAAGCTGAAAAGGCTGCCATGAAGACTGGACCGTGGGTAATGATTGTAACCTATTTCTTCCTTACCGTGGCCGAGCTGTTCATCTCACCTCTGGGACTGTCTTTCGTTTCCAAGATTGCTCCGCGCCACATGGTAGGTGTGTGTCAAGGCTTGTGGCTGTCAGCAACAGCCGTTGGCAACCTTTTGATTTTCCTCGGTGTCAAGATGTTGGAATCCTTCCCGCACCAATGGATGACATGGGCTGTCTTCGCCTTGATCTGCCTCACCTCCATGGGCGTCATGCTCGGTATGTTGAAATGGTTAGAGAGAGTCGCTAAATAATTGAAATATATCAATGTATGACAAAGGCTTGCTTCGGCAAGCCTTTGTCGTAATCTTTGAATTTTAAATCTTTAAATCTTAAATTCAAAATGTTCAAAGGACACCCTAAAGGGCTATATGCTCTCGCATTGGCTAACACAGGCGAACGCTTCGGCTATTACACCATGCTGGCCATCTTCGTGCTCTTCCTACAGGCCAAGTTCGGCTACAACGAGGCGCAGGCGGGCAACATCTACGGCATCTTCCTCGGATGCGTCTATTTCATGCCTCTCATCGGCGGTATGCTTGCCGACCGTTTTGGATACGGCAAGATGGTGAAGTCGGGCATCGTGGTGATGTTCCTCGGTTATTTGCTTTTGGCAGTGCCGATGGCTACTACCACAGCCAAAGTCACCATGTTTTCCGCTTTGGCTTTGATTGCCATTGGAACAGGTTTGTTCAAGGGCAACCTTCAGGTGATGGTGGGCAACCTCTACGACGAGGCCAAATATAGTGCCTTCCGTGACAATGGCTTCAGCCTGTTCTACATGGCCATCAACATCGGTTCCATGTTTGCACCCATCACGGCCACCAAGGTCACTGATTTGTTCCTTGGCAAGGCTGGTTTCAGCTATGTGCCGCAGATTCCTTCCTTGGCACATCAATATCTCGACAAGACCATCACACCTGAAGCACTTTCGACTTTCGAAGCATTAGCGGTGCAACAAGGTGGCGACATCAACAACCTGACAGCCTTTGCCAACAACTACATCGATGCCTTGTCGGGAGCTTACAACTATGGTTTCGGCGTGGCATGCCTCTCGCTGATTCTCTCCATGGCCATCTATTTGAGTTGCCGCAAGTGGTTCCAGCACGCCGATGTCAATACCAAGCAGGCCAAGACGATGGAAAGCACCACGGTGAATGTGGTAGAACTCTCGAAGGAGCAGACTCGCGAGCGTATCACCGCTTTGGTGATGGTCTTCGCCGTGGTCATCTTCTTCTGGATGTCATTCCAGCAGGCTGGTCTTTGCCTGACCTATTTCGCCCGCGACTACACGCAAAGCACCGTGAGCGGTTTCACGCGTTTTGGCTTCAATATCTGGTCGTTGACGATGGTCGCCATCTCGATTTATACGATATTTGGGGCAGCTCAGGCCACCAAGCCCTTGAACCGTGGCATCTTATGTGGTGTAACGGTGTTTTTGTGGATTATGGCCTGGACGTTCTATCGCGTCATGCCCGACCCCATCAGCATCCTGCCTCAGCAGTTCCAGCAATTCAATCCCTTCTTCGTGGTCGCTCTGACACCTGTTTCGATGGCGGTCTTCGGTGCTTTGGCGAAGAAAGGCAAGGAGCCATCCTCGCCGCGTAAGATTGGCTTGGGCATGATTGTCGCTGCCCTCGGTTTCCTTATCTTGGTGGTTTGTTCCTTCCCATTGGCCAGCCCTGCCGAACTGAAGGCGCAAGGCGGTGTGAGTAGCACTTTAGTCTCGCCCAATTGGCTGATTAGCACCTATTTCGTCCTGACTTTCGCCGAGCTGTTGTTGAGTCCCATCGGCATTTCCTTCGTCACCAAGGTGGCTCCGCCCAAGTACAAAGGCATGATGATGGGTCTATGGTTCTGCGTGACTGCCATCGGCAACTACCTCACCAGCGTCATCGCCCGCATCTGGGGCACAGGTATGCCGCTTTGGATGGTTTGGGGCGTGCTCGTCGTGCTTTGCCTGCTCTCCGCCGTGTTCATTTTCTCGATTATGAAACGGTTAGAAAAGGCTACATCGGGTTGCTGATAATCAAAATATTAGGATTGTAGGGGTGCCAAATTATGACAGCCCTACATTTTTTATTTCAGATTCAAAGATGTATGGATTGAGTTTTTATTTGTAAGTTTGCAATCGAATAGCCTTGTTATGAGCAAAAAGGAACAAGACATATTGTATTTCATTTCGTTTTGCATCGAACAATACAAGCACGAAATGGGCATGAGCGGCTCAGAAGTGATGGATTTGTTCGACCAAAGCGGCTTGCTTGAATATCTCTCGGAGAATTACGAAGTGCTGCATACCCAAGGCCATCGTTGGCTGATTGAGGAAATGAAGGATTATCTGAAAGAGAAAACACAATGAACACAGAAATCACAAACGAAAACCTGTATCTATTGCTTCCGAGCAAGGCTTTGCAAGTGGCTCGTCTGTATCAGGAGGCGCATGGTGGGAGCGGATTGGATGCCTTGAAGCGTTTTTATCGTTCGGCTCTATACAAGCAATTGGAACAAGAAGAAACCAAACTTTGGCATTTGGGGCCTGTGGCCTTGTTTGAGACTTTGGAAGAATAGTTTACTTATTCCTTTCTTTCCATTGATTGCAAACATTTTGCTAATTTTGCACCCAAAATAAAACCCATGTCAAGAAACGAACAAGAATTGCAAGGCGTGACGCTATTGGGTAATCAAAACACCCACTATAGTTATGACTATACGCCTGAAGTGCTGGAGGTTTTTGAGAACAAACATCCTGAAAACGAGTACCTTGTAACCTTGGACTGCCCCGAGTTTACCTCTTTGTGCCCCAAGACTGGCCAGCCCGACTTCGGACACCTTATTATTAATTACATCCCACGCACATTGATGGTGGAGAGCAAGAGCCTGAAACTCTACCTCTTCAGCTTCCGCAACCACGGTGATTTCCACGAGGATTGCGTCAACATGATTATGAAAGACTTGGTCAAGCTGATGGATCCCAAATACTTGGAAGTCATCGGTCTGTTCAAACCTCGTGGGGGCATCTCCATCAAGCCCTTCGCCAATTATGGCGACGCCGAACATCAAGACATGGTGAAACAACGCCTTTTAGCCAGTTTCCACAACTCCTAACTGCCAACTAAATAACTGAAAAACTGATATGAAGGATGCAGTAATCATCATCTCCGGCGGCATGGACTCCACCACAATGCTTTACGAGTTCAAGGACGAAATCGCTATGGCTATCACTTTCGACTATGGCTCTACGCAAAACGGACGCGAGCGTGTTTGTGCCGTCACACATTGCCAACGTCTGGGCATCAAGCACATCGTCATCCAATTGGAATTTATGTACCGCTACTTCAAGAGTGCCTTGCTTGGCAATCCTGAAGACATTCCAGAAGGCAACTACAACGACGAGAACATGAAATCGACGGTGGTGCCCTTCCGTAATGGCATCATGTTGGCGGTCGCTGCTGGTGTTGCTGAAAGCAACGGATTGAAGCGCGTAATGATTGCCAACCATGCCGGCGACCATTCCATCTATCCCGACTGCCGACCGGGTTTCGTCAATGCCATGTCGGAGGCCATGTCGGCGGGAACGTATGAGAATATAACAGTCTATGCACCTTACACATATTTAAGCAAAAAGGAAATCGCCGAACATGGTAAGGCTTTGGGCTTGGATTACAGCGAGACCTATTCCTGCTATAAGGGCGGTGAGAAACATTGTGGCAAATGCGGCACCTGTCGCGAGCGTATTGAGGCCCTACGCGCTGCGGGCATCGATGATACAACTGAATATGAGACGCGATGAATCGCGTCTCTACGAGGCGATCTTAAATTTTAAATTTTAAATCTTAAATCTTGAATTACAATGTATTACGTCAGAAAAACCTTAGAAATATCCTCCTGCCACCAGCTCTATTTAGACTATGAGAGCAAGTGCGAGAACCTTCACGGCCACAACTGGAAGGTCAACGTATATTGCCGCGCCGAGAAATTGGACAACAACGGTATGGTGTGCGACTTCACCGAAATCAAACGCTTGGTTCATGGCAAGATAGACCATACGAACCTCAACGAGGTGTTGGATTTCAACCCTACTGCCGAAAACTTGGCCAAATGGATTGTCGACACCGTCCCGAACTGCTACCGCGCTGATGTATGGGAGTCTCGCGATAACAAGGCTTCTTATATCAAGGATGATGCCCCGCAAAACTTTGAATAAAAGACGCGGGACTGCGAGACGCGAGACTACGGGTCTCATTGTCTCGTGTCCCGAGTCCCGAAGTCTCGTGTCTATGTATAAGATCAACGAAATATTCTATTCCCTGCAAGGCGAGGGCTACCATTCTGGTACGTCCGCCGTCTTCGTGCGCTTTAGCGGCTGCAACTTGTGCTGTGCATTTTGTGACACCCAACATCAAGTAGGGGAGATGATGTCGTTGCAAGAGATTGTGGCTGAGGTGAATAAATATCCCATCGCTCCTTTAATTGTTCTGACAGGCGGGGAGCCATCTTTGTTCATCGACGAGGCTTTTGTGGCAGAACTGAAGCAAAAGACAGGCAAAACCATCGCCATTGAGACCAACGGAACACGGCCTTTGCCGAACAATCTGGATTGGGTGACGTTTTCACCGAAATCATCTTTTGTAGGTGGCGATGCAGAACCTTGTGTATTAAAGCGTTGTGATGAATTGAAGGTGGTTTATCTCGGTCAGGATTTGGCGCAATATGATGATATTGAAGCTAAATATCGTTTTTTGCAGCCGTGTTTCGTTGAGGATTTGGAACAAAGGAAAGTCAACATGCAGGCTTGTGTTGAGGCTGTGAAAAGTCACCCCAATTGGCGGCTTTCATTGCAGATTCACAGGGTGTTGAATATTCCCTAATTCGTAGTTATTTCCTTTTCTGGAATCCTCGTCTCGGTTCGCTGTAAACCAAAAACACAGCGGGCTTTTTGTTTAAGTCGCCTTTGTAGTTCTTCCACTCCCCAATGCTTTGACTAATGATAAGTTCATCTTCGCAAGTGAGATTGCAGGCGACACAGACTCGTGTGGCAGGGTGGAGGTTCTTGCAAAGGTCTTGCAGCATGGCGTTGTTACGGAAAGGCGTTTCGATGAAAAGCTCCGTCTCGTTGTTGGCCATCGACCGCCGTTCCAAGTCCTTGATGGCGTTTTGTCTTTCGGGACTTTTGATGGGCAGATAGCCGTGAAAAGCGAAAGCCTGACCGTTGAAGCCCGAAGCCATCAAAGCAAGAATCATCGCGTTGGGGCCGACCAAAGGAATGACTTGAATGCCGGCGGAGTGGGCCAAGTCCACCACTAAAGCGCCTGGGTCAGCAACGCATGGAGTACCAGCCTCTGACATCAGGCCCTTGTCCTCGCCTTGCAAGCAGGCACCGAGGTGTTCCATAAGGTCGAGGTTGCGGGCGTTGTGTTTGTCTAACTCAATGAATTCAATGTCGTCGATGGGGCAGTCCATCCCGATGCGGTTCAAAACACGGCGCGAAGTGCGGGTGTTTTCAACCACGAAATGCTTTAACCGTCTAACAATTTGGAGTGTTCCGGCAGGGATGACTTGTTCAGGTTTCGTTGCACCAAGTAGATTGGGCACGAGATAAAGTTTTCCGAAGTTGTTGGTCATGAGTGGGTTATGGGATTATGACAAAGCGATTTTCTTCTCAATGTCGGCAAACATCACCTTGAATTGTTTGTCGGTTTCCAACTGGTTGGCAATGGTTTTGCAGGCATGGTGCACCGTGGCATGGTCTTTCTTTCCGCATTGCTGCCCGATAGAGGCGAGGCTGGCGTTGGAGTATTTCTTGGAAAGGTACATGGCAATCTGTCGGGCTTGCACCACTTGGCGTTTGCGGGTGTTGAGGGCCATTTGCTCGGGTGAAATCTTGAAATATTCACACACGATGTTGATGATGTATTCCACCGACACCTCCTTGACGGTGTTACGCACGAAACGGTCTATGATTTGTTGTGCCATCTCGATGGTGACGGCTTTCCTGTTGAGCAACGACTGCGCCATCAGGGAGTTCATCACGCCTTCCAACTCGCGGATGTTATTTCTCACATTGCCAGCGATATAGTCCACCACATCGTCGGGGAAAGTGATACCATTGTCGTGCAGCTTTTCTTTGATGATGGAGGTGCGGGTAGGTAGGTCAGGAGTTTGAAGGTCGGCGGTCAGACCCCACTTGAAGCGCGACAACAGCCGGTCTTCCATGCCTTGCAGGTCAGATGGGAACTTGTCGCTGGTAATGACGATTTGCTTGTTGTTTTGCTGCAAGTGGTTGAAAATGTGGAAGAACACATCCTGTGTGCCCGCCTTTCCCGCAAGGAACTGGATGTCGTCGATAATGAGCACATCAATCATCTGGTAGAAGTTGATGAAATCGGGGCGGTTGTTGTTCTTGTTGGCCGTCACATATTGCGTGGAGAGTTGCTCGGCTTGTACGTAAAGGACTGTTTTTTCTGGGTGCAAACGTTTGGTTTCCAATCCTATGGCATGGCATAGATGTGTTTTGCCCAAACCAGTGCCACTATAGATGACCAAGGGATTGAAGGCAGTCTTGCCTGGTTCTTTGGCGATTTTTAGGCCTGCCGAACGCGCCAAACGGTTGCAATCGCCTTCTATGAACGTGTCAAAGGTGTAGTGCTCGTTGAGTTGCGAGTCGATTTGCAGCTTCTTCAGCCCGGGAATAACGAATGGATTGATGGGACTGGTCGACAAACGCTCTGGCGCAGGTTGACCGATGGGATTCTTCGGGAAGTTGCGGTTGGCACTTGGCACGGTGACGGTCCCCGCGTTATCGGTATTGACGACAACCACCTTATAATCCAGCTTGCCTTTCTCGCCGACGAAGCGTTTGATGACCATCTTCAGCAGGTCGATGTAATGCTCTTCAAGATACTCCACGAAGAAATAAGTGGGTACCTGTATGGTGAGCGTGTTGTCGACAAGCGAAAGCGGAATGATGCGTTCAAACCATGTCTTATAGCCCTGCTCCGTGACATTGTCTTTAATCACAGAGAGACACTTATTCCAGATGTCCACATGGTTATTGGCCATTGCAAATGCTTATTTTATTGTCGTTCAACCTGTTTTTTGGGTGAAAAGTCTTGTCAAGCAATCCGCTTTTTCGGGAAATTTTGACCTTGCAAAGGTAAATGATTAATTGTTTATAAAAAAATCAAAATACTATTGATTTTCAATTTTCTTTTTTCTAAAATACGAGCTTTTGGACTTTTGAAAATTTAAAATCATTATAAACAATTGATTTACATTGTATTAATGTGTGTTATTTTTACCCCAAATAAATTGTCGAATTTTTCAAAAATTCTTGAAGCGTCATTTTTCCTTGTTGAAAACTCCAAATAGCAGTCCAATTCGAAGCGTGGGTTTTGTTGCTCAAGGTTCTCCTCTTTCATGATGCGCATCACCTCGTTCATCAAAGGATACTCGAACTCCAAACTGTAAATTTCGTTTATGGTTTTTTCGACTATCGTGCTGTTGTCCAAGGCATCGCGAGTGGCGGTTTTGTAAGCGTTGATGAGTCCCGAAGTGCCTAATTTGATGCCGCCGAAGTACCTTGTCACGACGATACATACATTGGTGACATCCTTCGAAAGGATTTGGTTGAGGATGGGTTTGCCCGCCGTTCCTGAGGGCTCGCCGTCGTCGGAGGAGCGGAAAGTCTTTTTGTCAGGACCAATCATGTAGGCGTAGCAATGGTGCCGTGCGTCAAAGTATTTCTTCTTGACAGATGCGACAGCCTCTTTGGCCTCGTCCTCGTTCATCACGACGAAGGTCTCGGCGATGAACTTGCTGCCTTTCTCCTTGTAAAGGCCTTCGCCGCAGGTGGCTAACATATTATAGGTGTCGTCGTTCATGGTTTCAGTGTGATTAGGATGACGGCGATGATGGCAATGACCAAGCCCAAATAGTTCTTCCAGGTGAGTTTTTCCTTGAAAATCAGCCAGCCTGTCAGTGCGGTGACGCTGACTACACCTATATTATATACAGGGAAGAGCACCACATTGTCGAAACAGCGCATGGCGTGATAGACGCAATAGGTCGAGAAGAAGTTGATGACCCCCAACCCGATGCCGCCCAAGGCACTTTTCCACTGCCATTTCGACTTGCCTCGTATAAGGTCGTGGCTCACGATGAGGATGCCAAACAACAAGGCAATGAAATAGATGAAGGCAATCATGAAGCTCATGTCGTCGCCTTGATTGCGTTGTTCAGTGAGTTTCATCAGAATGTCACCAGTGCCTGTGCCAAAAAAGATGAGCAAAGGCAAAAGCCAGTTTTTGTTAGCTTTGCCGCGCATGTCATTCCGAGCAAGGGCTGGTGCGACATGGGAATCTATGTGCGGCGAAGCGGTTTTATTTTTTCCACCTACCACCAACACCAACGCCACCAAAGCCAAAACAATGCCCAACGTGGCCACAAAATTCAGCCTCTCACCAAACAAAACCAGCCCTGCCAAAGTAGGTAATACCACTGATAATTTGCTCGACAACGAGGTGACCGTCACGCCCGACCGTTGTGTTGAAGCGGTCATCAGCAAATAGGTGAAAATGAACCAGAATCCTGTGATGAGCGAAAGTCCAAACCACGGTTCATTGACCAACTGTACAGGAGCATCAAACTGTTTGCACATCAGGAAGCCTGTGCCTGCCGCGAAGACATAGTTCCACATCAAAGCCTGATGGTTATCAAGGCGGAAGCGCTCGAAGAGGCGCATCGCTACGAAGACGCCGGTGGAAAATAATATGGCAAGAATCAGATAAATCATTGATGCTGCAAGGTCCCTGAGCCTGTCAAAGGGCCGGTTTAAGAATTGACTGCAAAGGTACGGTTTTTTGTGTATCTTTGCCCCATGATAGGATTTAATTTGCAGCAAACGAAACGCTATTTCGTCGACCTGTTGGTCGAGAAGTTCTCCAAGCGTGAGGCAGAACAATTGATGCGCATCATATTGGAAGATCTTTTCAACATCGACCTGAAACGCCAATTGATGGAACCCGATTTGCGCATCGACGAGCATCAACATTATCAATTGAATGAGGCTGTCAAACGTCTGCTTTCAGGCGAGCCAATGCAGTATGTGACAGGCATGGTGCGTTTCTGTGACCTATTAATAAAGGTGTCGCAAGCAGTGCTCATCCCGCGCCCCGAGACTGAGGAAATGGTGCAGAAGATTTGCACAACCAGCCTCCCATGTCATTCCAGCGTAGATATGTGCGGAAGGAAGGAATCTATGGGAGACGTCACAAATCCCATCCGCATCTGGGACATCGGCACAGGCTCAGGCTGTATCGCCATCGCTTTGGCCAAGCATTTCATGAACGCTGAGGTCATTGCCTTTGATGTTTCGGAAGCGGCTTTGCAAATCGCCAAAGAGAACGCCGAAAACAATGGTGTAAAGGTAACGTTTGTGCAAGATAATGTATTGAACCCCAAATCCGTTTTTTTCAATCAGCCTGTCGATTTGGTAGTAAGCAATCCACCCTACGTTTGCGACAGCGAGCGTGCTGCCATGGAAGTTAATGTCCTCGATTGGGAGCCTGAAAACGCCTTGTTTGTTCCTGATGACGACTCGCTGTTGTTTTACCGGCAGATTTTGTGTTTGGCAAAAAAACAACTGTCTTCTGATGGTCAAGTTTGGTTTGAGATTAATGAGCGGAAGGGGGAGGAGATGTTGCTTTTGAGCCAAGAAATGGGCTTTGCTGAAGCGAAAATTTTGGTTGATTTTGCGGGAAAGCCAAGGTTTTGCCATGCTTATAGGCATTGATTACGGCTGAAGTCCCGAAAAAAAGTTGTAATTAAATTTTGTAATTGATTGAAAACCAGTATTGTAATTTTATAAAAGTTTGTAATGGACTGAAAATTTGTCAAAACGGTGAAGTTTTGATATACTTTTGCGGAACGAATTTCAAATCAATATAAACATCTAAATTCAATCATCATGTTCAAAAACAAAAACATCAAATTTGGAATGCTGCTTATGGCGGTGTTCACGGTCCTTGCCTCTTGCAAGAAAATCGACCTCAACGAACAAGTTCCTCAATTGAAAGGCTCTTGGTGTTGGGAGGAGTCTGCTGTGGGTGGCGTTATCGGCGTTATTTATGCAGAAACCTCGCAAGACCTTGTGCTCACTTTTGAAGACAACAACAAAATCAGCATAAGTTGCAATGGTGAGTGGCTCTTCCAAAATGAAACTTACACTGTTTCAAAGTCGAACAACAGCCTTTATGGTGACTACATCATCACTTTGCCGAAAAAGATTAAGACTAAGGTGGCCGAGTGTTTGGGTCACCCTGAAGGTAGTATCGTGTTGGACGGATATGTCGATCTCTTCGACTTTATGTCTGAGGCTGGTCCAAGTACCCTTGTCAAGAAATTGGGCATCATCGACAAAAAAGAAGTCGATGTGGGTGTTGAAGGTGCCAATTATCATAAGAGTTCGGTTTTTGCGCCGATGCGTGAGTTGTAGTAAAATTCCATATTTTTGCCACCGCGATTCAGGCAGTAGAATAACATTATCATCAGTCAGCGACAATGATACTGCTGGCTGAAGACGAAGTGCCCCAATTCGGGCGTATGGTGGATACGCTTGGGTTGGGGTGGTTGGGGCTTTTTCGGATAAAAAAGCAATGAAAAAGAGATAGTTTGCGAAAAATGATTACTTTTGCAACAGAAAAACAAAAACAGTGGAATTATGACAACAGTGGCGTTGAATAATTTATGGACTTATCTGCAAGGCTTGTCCTTGGCACGGAACGACCGTGACTGGCTGGCGGGGAAACTTCTTGAGGCGACGGAAGAAGAACCGGAAGCATTGCGTCAGCAGGAGCTCGTAAAAGAATCGTTGTATTGTGCACTCGATGAGGTGGAAGCAGCCAAGCACGGTGAGCATAAAATGATGACCGAGGAGGAGTTTCTGGAGGAGTTGAAGGCGGAGGGTATTCTATGAATGTAAGGTTTGTCCTTTCAGCCGAGTTTTCTCGTCAGTTCAAACGGCTTGCAAAGAAATACAAATCGCTGGGTAACGACTATTTGGCTTTTAGGAAGGAACTGTCCGAGAATCCGTTTCAAGGCGATGACCTTGGAGGTGGCGTTCGCAAGGTGCGTATGGCTGTGGCTTCAAAGGGCAAAGGTAAAAGTGGCGGTGCTCGTGTGTTGACATTAACTGTACTGGTGAGCGAAACGGATACGGCCGACTTGACCCTGTTGACCATTTATGACAAAAGCGAAATAGATAATGTCTCCGACAAATACATTAAGTGGCTTGTGGAGCAACATTTGATGAAGAAATAAAACCATCCAACCAAAAAAAAACTGTATTTTTGCCGCCGCGATTCAGGCAGACTGTCGCGGGTCGGGAAAGCCGGCGCGAGGAAAGTCGGGACAGCACAGAGCACCATACTTCTTAACAGGAAGGTGTCCGCAAGGGCAACAGACAGTGCCACAGAAAAATATACCGCCCTGAGCAAGTCGAAGGGTAAGGGTGAAAACGTGAGGTAAGAGCTCACGCGGCGGGTGGTGACATTCCGCTGGGGCAAACCTTATGGGCTGCAAGTCCAAGTATAGAGACAATGCTCCTTCGGGAGCGAGAGGGCTGCTCGTCCGTCGTCTCAGGGTAGGGCGCTTGAGTCTGCGGGCGACCGCAGGTCTAGAGAAATGACAGTCGCCCCGCAAGGGGAACAGAATCCCGCTTATTCGTCTGGGTCGTTGTTTTACAAGGAGTTCCGCAAACGTGGGACTCCTTTGTCATTTGATTCTATCCCTGCCAAACAACGCCCCAATCCATTGCCGATTGAGCCGTGAGATGTTCTGCCGCTTGATGAGTTTCGGGCACTCGGCTTCGCAGGCGTAGGTATTGGTGCAGTTGCCAAAGCCTAATTCATCCATCTTGGCAACCATTTTCTTGACGCGGTCGGCAGCTTCAATCTTGCCTTGAGGTAACAGGGCTAAATGGCTGATTTTTGCCCCCACAAACAGCATAGCGCTGGCGTTCTTGCAGGCCGCCACGCAGGCACCGCAACCGATGCATGAAGCCGCATCCATAGCCATATCGGCTTTGTGTTTCGGAATCGGAATCGTGTTGGCATCGGGGACACCGCCTGTGGTAGTGCTGATGTAGCCTCCCGCTTGAATGATTTTGTCGAAGGCGGAGCGGTCTACCACAAGGTCGCGAATGACAGGGAAGGGTTTAGCGCGCCAAGGTTCAATCCAGATGTCGTCGCCATCCTTGAACTTCCGCATGTGGAGTTGGCAAGTGGTAATGCCATCGTCGTTGCCGTGAGGCCTGCCATTAATATAAAGTCCGCACATGCCGCAGATGCCCTCGCGACAGTCGTTGTCGAAGCAAACAGGATGCGCGATACAGTCGTTGATGAGCCGCTCGTTCAGGATGTCGAGCATCTCAAGGAAGGAGCAGTCCGACGAGATATTGTCAATGGGATAAATCTCGAAATGACCCTTGGCGCGGGCGTTCTCCTGACGCCAAATATGTAATGTGAACTTCATGATTCTCTTTTTTTGACTCGAGACGCGGGACTTCGGGACGCGGGGCAACGACTCGTGTCTCGCAGTCTCGTGTCTCGTGTCTATTTATAATTTCGGGTGGCGATTTGAATGTGTTCGTAATTGAGCGGCTCTTTCTCCATGGTCTCGGGCTGGCCGTGACCTTGGTATGCCCACGCCGCCACGTACATGAAATGCTCGTCGTCGCGGAGGGTCTCACCGTCAGCGGTCTGGTGCTCGGTGCGGAAATGGCCACCACAAGATTCCTCGCGGTGCAAGGCATCGGCTATGACGAGTTGCGCCAGCTCGAAGTAGTCTTCCAATCGGCAGGCTTTCTCTAACTCGGGGTTGAATTCGTTGGCTATGCCAGGCACGAAAACCGATTTCCAGAACTCGTCTTCCAATTCAGAAACCAGTTCCTTGGCTTTGGTAAGGCTCTCTGTGTTGCGTGCCATGCCGCAGTATTCCCACATAATCTTACCTAAAGCTTTGTGAAAATGGTCAACGGTTTTCAAGTTTGAAGGTCCCTGAGCCTGTCGAAGGGCCGTGTTTAATAGTGTGTCGATCCTTTTTCGAACCGCCTCTTCTGCCGCATCAAATTTGGGTGATGTAGAGGAAATCTTGCCCACATTAATCTGGTCAGCAAGGTAGTTCTGCAAAGTATAAGGCAACACGAAATATCCATCAGCCAGTCCCTGCATCAAGGCAGAGGCACCGAGACGGTTGGCACCGTGGTCGGAGAAGTTGGCCTCGCCAGCAGCGAAAAGTCCGGGGATAGTAGTTTGCAATTCGTAGTCGACCCAGAGACCGCCCATAGTGTAATGGATGGCAGGGTAAATCATCATCGGAGTTTCGTATGGGTTCTCGTCCGTGATTTTTTGGTACATCTGGAAAAGGTTACCGTATTTTTGCTCAACGGCCTCTTTTCCAAGGCGTTGTATGGCATCAGCGAAATCGAGGTAGACAGCATAACCTGTGCCCACGCCATAGCCTGCATCGCAGCGTTCCTTGGCGGCACGACTGGCCACGTCACGCGGGACGAGATTGCCAAAGGCGGGATAACGGCGTTCCAAATAATAGTCGCGGTCTTCTTCTGGAATGTCGATGGCTCTCAACTTGCCTGCACGGATGGCTTCGGCATCTTCCTTTTTTTTGGGCACCCAAATGCGGCCATCGTTACGGAGGCTCTCGCTCATCAGTGTGAGCTTCGACTGGTAGTCTCCGTGGACAGGAATGCAAGTCGGGTGAATCTGCACATAACAGGGATTGGCGAAGGCAGCACCTTTGCGGTGACACACCCATGCCGCACTGCCGTTGCTGTTCATGGCGTTGGTGGAGAGGTAATAAAGGTTGCCATAGCCGCCAGTGGCCAACACCACAGCATGGGCGGCATAGCGTTCCAAGTCACCAGTGACGAGATTGCGGACGATGATACCTCTTGCACGACCATCGACCACAACCAAATCCATCATCTCACGGCGTTCGTGGAATTTCACGGTGCCACGAGCAATCTCACGACTCAAGGCACCATAAGCACCAAGCAAAAGTTGTTGCCCGGTCTGGCCTTTGGCGTAGAAGGTTCTACTAACTTGTGCGCCACCGAACGAACGGTTGTCAAGCAATCCGCCATAGTCACGGGCGAAGGGCACACCTTGAGCCACACATTGGTCGATGATAGCTCCACTGACTTCTGCCAAACGGTACACATTGGCCTCGCGAGCGCGATAGTCACCGCCCTTGATGGTGTCGCGGAAGAGGCGTTCCACACTGTCACCGTCATTTTGGTAGTTTTTGGCCGCATTGATGCCACCTTGGGCAGCGATGCTATGGGCGCGGCGCGGTGAGTCTTGGATGCAGAAAATATCCACATTGAAGCCCAAGGCTCCCAACGAAGCGGCTGCCGAGGCTCCTGCCAAGCCTGTGCCTACCACGATGATATCGAGTTTGCGCTTGTTGGCTGGGTTGACCAATTTCTGCGAGGCTTTGTAGTTGGTCCATTTTTCAGCGAGCGGACCGGCTGGTATTTTGGGATCTAAATTCATTATCTATGTTTTTTGACGCGCAACACGGGACTGCGGGACTTTTCTGCCGCTTCGCGTCATTGCGAGGAGGAACGACGAAGCAATCCATTTAGGGTTTCATTTTCAACCCTGGATCGCTTCGTGCCTCGCGATGACGCAAAGCGATGTTAAGTTTCACGTCTCGTAGTCTTGCGTCTATTATGTAAACTGAATTTGCTCATTATTATATTATTTCAAGCGGCTTGAAAGAATGTGACGATAACAACAACGGCGAACATCAGGCAGACGACCGTGGCGAATATGATGCCGATAATCTCGATGGCCTTGCCGTATTTATAATTGTATAGACCTAATGTCTGGAACATGGCCGCAAAACCGTGGCGCATGTGGAACCAAACCACAACAAAGAATATCAAATATGCAATGGCAATGTGCGGTACTTGGAACTTCTCTCGCGCCTGCTCATAGAAGTTGAGGTTACCGTCCACGAGGCCGATTTTCACGAAATAAAAGTCCATGAAATGCGCAATGAGACAGACGATGATAAGGATGCCTGTCCATACTTGCAGTTTCGAGCCTGTGTGCGTCTTGCTACACTGAGCTTTGTGATAGCCAACAGGTCGCGCCCGTTTGTTGGTGATGGCCAACCAAATCGATAGGACGATGTGGAGCAAAAACGTGCCTAACAAAATGATTTCAAACACTTTGACGACATAGTTTGTGCCCATGAAATCGCAGAAGGCGTTGTACCATTCGCCGCCGTCGTTACGCAGGATGAGCAGGTTGGCGGCTGCATGGAACAGCAGGAAAATACTCAAAAAGACACCAAGCAGTGCCACAACGATTTTCTTGCTGATGGAGTGGATTTTTGGGAGATTCATACTGAAAGATAATTTGAGTGCAAAAGTAGTGTTTTTTTCGATAGATGGGACATAAGCATCTCATCGTTTGATGAGCCGCCTCAAAACGGTGCCTTGCAGTGTGACGACTTTCAGCACATAAAATCCACTTGGAAATCCTTGTAACGCAATGGCGTTGCAGGGATTTTTCATTTCCTTCCGCAACATTTCGTGACCATCTATACTATAAAGAACAACTTCGGCCACCATCCCTTCGGGCAGATGCAGCACCACTTCATCATTGGCGGGATTGGGGCTGATTGAAATTTCCGACAAGTTTTCTTTCTCTACAACACCTACCGATGGTGCTTCCACGCGGACAAACCACGACTTGGTATCAACCATGCAATGTCGACTCACAACTTGCTTTACGAGATAGATACCACTCTCGGGAAAAGTGTGCCAAACCATTGTGTCATTGGTCTGCAGAGTCTCGCCATCGCTGAAAAACCATTCCTGTTCTTGGAAATGCTTGGCTTTGCTCACAAAACGGACATTGAGAAAATCCACACTATCAACTACAAAATCTGCCTTCGGCAAGGGGCGTTGCCATTTCCAAAGGGAGTCGTACACAACCTTATGCGTAGCAAAACGAATGGCATGAGCCGTGTTTTCATCAAGACCAGCATTGTGACTGATGCTGTCGGGGTCGCGGCCATAAAACATGGTGTAAAACGCACAAGCGGCAGCATAAGTTCCCGCCAAAGTGGGATGGCTTCCGTCCGTCATGTAAAGCTCGATTTCTGCATTATGGTCACGGAGATAGTGCCACACGCGGCCCACAGGACACACTGATGCGTCGTTGTCCTCGCCCATCTGCATGTAACGCGCGTAAAGAAGGCTGTCCATGCCCTCGTAAGTATCCATAGGCGGGTAGCCAAACTCTGTATCGCCGTTCTTGCGGCCCCAAGTCATGTAAAACATCGGCTCGGCACAAGGATTGTGGGCATAAATGGAATCCACTAACTGTTGCGCAAAAGGAAACACATACAGCTCAACCGAATCCATGGGAAATGCCGGAAGTTGGCTTTGCTCCTGCATCACCACGAAATCCCAGCCGCCTTCACAAATCAAGTTCATCGATTGGTTGTGGCAGTGCATCTCGAAAGTGCAAGCGCTGGGGGTGTTGCTGGTATATGTCATCGTATCACCCATGCTCTGCGCAATATCGGCAACCATTTGCGGAAGGTTGTTGGACTGCGTGTAGCTGTTGCCGATGAACAACACACGCGGATGCTCTTGGGCAAAAACCGCCCCCGCAAAAAGCACGAGAACCCATGTCAGCAATAGCGTTTTTCTTTCTTTATACATGTCGCGAAGAACAATAATGCAGGCTTATTTCAAAGCTTTAACAGGACAGGTTTTCTTGCACTTTTGGCAAAGGATGCACTCGGTGGCATTCTTTCGGTTGCGCGCATTACGGTTGACTTCCACATCCATCGGACAGACCTTCAAGCATTTGCCGCAGTGGATGCATTTTTCCTCGTCGCATTTGATGCGGAGCCAAGAGAAATAGCTCATCGGCTTCAAGAAAACCGTTATCGGACAAATATATTTGCAGAAGGCGCGGTTGTCTTTTAGAGCCAAGGCAAGGATGATTCCGACCGCGTAATACAACACGTTCCCCGCCACGAAAAGATAAAACATAGTGGTTTTGTTGGCTTTGCCCAAGTACATGAGCAGAACGACCAAGGCAAGTGACAGGCCAAACATGACATAGCGTATCCATCCTATGCTCTTTCTTGGACTTGCAGGCGTTTTGTAGGGAAGCAAATCGAGAATCATAGCAGTCCAGCAGGCATAGCCGCACCATCCACGTCCGAACAATAGTGGACCGAAAATTTTGGCGATGGCGTAATGCAGCACTCCTGCCCCGAAAAATCCAGAAAAAAGGTAGTACCAAAAGCCTTCCATTTGCATGTTCTCGTGACAAATCAGTCCGAGGAACACGAGCATATAGCTTCCCACGGCGAACTGGACAAACTCGCGGGCGTATTTCCATTTCTTCACCATAAGTATATCCCCAACCGCAATGCAGGTGCCTATGTAAGTGAAGTTTAGCAGGAAGAATAGATTGCCCGAAGTAAGCCACAATGAAATAGCAATGGCCTCGAAGACCAAGAATAGAATGATGCCTGTCTTGTATTTTTTCATTGGGAAATTTTTGGCAAAAGTACTCTTTTTTTCGGCAGTCAAACAAATAAAACAGCAATATGGTTTATTAACTGTTGTCAAACGAAAAAATTCGCAAAAATTGCGAACTATTGAAAAATAGTATTACTTTTGCGTTCTTAATTAAATGAATCATTGTGGAAAATTTAGACTACGGGGCATTCCCCACACATCCTGGAGAGGTGCTAAAAGACGAAATAGAGGCACGCGGCATCACTCAACGACAACTCGCTGAGAGCGTTGGTCTTACCTATTCGGTAGTCAACGAGATATTGAACGGTCGTCGCTCACTGACAGCTAAGACTGCGCTAATGTTTGAGGCCGCACTCGATATTCCTGCCGATGCTTTAATGTATTTGCAAATGAAATACAACATGCAGACCACGCGTAAGGACAAGTCGGTAGCTGATGTTTTGAAAGGGATTAGAAAGATTGCAGCTGTGCTGTGATAAAAAAGATGTTTGATAGATAGAAAAAACAATGATATGAAAGAACAAGGAATAGTATATGTTTTGACAAACCCAAGTATGCCGGGTATGGTCAAAATCGGTATGACCGAGCGCTCTGAAATGGATGCGCGATTAAAGGAGTTGTATACAACAGGGGTACCGTTGCCTTTTGATTGTAAGTTTGCTTGCCGTGTGAAGAAATCAGAGTGTGCCAAAATTGAAAAAGCATTGCATACAGCTTTTGCACCTCAAAGAGTAAATGCCAACAGGGAGTTTTTCCGTATTGCTCCCGAACAAGCTGTCGCCATCCTTGAATTATTCCAACATGAAGATGTGACTGCTGAAGTTACCCAAGAAATAGAGAATGATTTGACCCCGGAAGATAAAGCCGCTCAGGAAAAGTCAAAGACCAAGCGTCCGCCTTTACATTTCCTTGATATGGGTCTTCATACAGGGGATGTGTTGGTGTATAAGCCAGATGAAACCATTACTTGTGCGGTGATTGACCAAAAGCATGTGCAATACAATGGAAAATTAACCACCCTCACACCAATTACTACAGAGATTTTAGGTAAGTCCTATTCGGTACAACCCACACCGTATTGGAAGGTAAAAGAATCTGGTCGTGACCTATCGGAATTGTACGATGAAACATATCCGATAGAAGAAGCGGAATGATGAACATCGAAGAACTATTTAAATAACAATCAAACCATGCTACAAAAAGGAACAAAAGCCCCTTACTTTGAAGGGCAAGACGAGAACGGCAACCTCGTTAAACTGACGGATTTTGCTGGAAAGAAATTAGTGCTTTACTTTTATCCCAAGGACAGCACGCCTGGCTGCACCGCCGAGGCCTGCGACCTGCGCGACAACCACGAACGTTTTCTCTCATTGGGCTATAATGTGCTGGGTGTCAGCCGCGATAGTGCCAAGTCTCACCAAAACTTCATTGCCAAATACAACCTGCCTTTCCATCTCATCGCCGACACCGACCTGACCATCCTTAAAGCTTACGAAGCTTGGGGCGAAAAGAAGATGTACGGCAAGGTTACTGAAGGCACACTTCGTACCACCTATGTCATTGACGAAGAAGGTGTTATCATTGATGCCATTGGCAAAGTGGACACGAAGAACCATACGGCGCAGGTATTATAAATCAAGGTGGTTTTTATAAGAGGAATTTTCTATTTTTGCAGAAAAATCTGTTATCGATGAATCGTGAGGAGGCTGAGATAAAACTAAAGCGAATATTCGGGATCGACCATTTTTATGATGAGCAATGGGAGGCAATTCAGCGTATTCTCAATGGCGAACGCATATTGATGATTCAACGGACAGGTTTTGGGAAATCGCTATGTTACCAATATCCTGCAACACAATTTTCTGGCATTACGGTTATTTTCTCCCCTCTAATCGCGTTAATGCGTGATCAAGTAAAAGCGTTGAATTCTAGGGGTATTCCCGCCAAATATATTAATTCAGAACAATCATCAGAGGAAAATTCCAATACCATACAAGAAGCATTGGCTGGCAAGATCAAGATTTTGTACATTGCTCCCGAACGACAAGAAAACCAAGAATGGATTGAGGCTACTCGAAAGATGAATCTTTCCATGGTTGTCATTGATGAAGCACATACCATATCTGTATGGGGACACGATTTCAGACCAGCTTTCCGACATATCATCAATTTGGTGAAATTACTTCCTCAAAGTTTGCCTGTTTTAGCTACAACTGCAACTGCGACAAAAAGAGTCCAAAATGATATTGAGCGACAAATTGGTGGTAGGTTAACCACGATTAGAGGTTCTTTGGTTCGCAATAATTTTCATTTGTATGTAATTAAGGTTCACTCCGAAGATGAAAAACTGGTTTGGCTGGCTCAAAACTTGAACAATCTTGATGGAACAGGTTTGATTTATACAGGCACTCGTGTTGATACAGAGATTTATGCGAAATGGTTGTCATCCAATGGAATAAAGGCTATTAACTATAACGCGGGACATGATGCGGACACCAGAAAAGACATTGAAAATGGATTGATGCAAAACCGTTTCAAATGTGTCGTTTCAACGAATGCTTTGGGAATGGGCATTGATAAACCCGATATTCGTTTCATTATTCATACCCAGATTCCAGCATCCCCAATTCATTACTATCAGGAAATCGGACGTGCTGGACGAGACGGAAAGCCTACAACAATCATTTTGTTCTATAACGAAACCAAAGATGAAAATGGCATAGAAGAAGATTACAAACTCCCCAACTCTTTCATAGAAGGAGCAAGACCTTCAAAAGAAAAGTATTTGAAAGCCATTGAAGCGCTGAAGGAAGAACCTCTTGGTGAAAGGGGATTGATGAAAGCCACCAATTTGAAGCAAACACAGATACGTGTAATCAAGGCTGATTTGATTGACCAAGGAATCATAAAAGAAGTGGTGAATGGGAAAAACAAGATTTTGGAATATCAATTTGGGGCAAAAGAATTGGATATGAAGGCGTTTGAAGACTTGAGGTTGTTGAAACTTAAGGATTTGGATGCAATGGTTGCTTATGTCAACACGACCCAATCAAGAATGCAATATTTGTGTGGATTTTTGGATGATGATGGTCAAATGGAGTATTCCAATTGCGATAATACCAACTTGAAGAAATTGACGGTAACAATGACCGAAGAATGGAGTGAAAGACTTCGTAATTACAGAGAGAATTATTTCCCTGCATTAGAAGTATCTGAAACCACGTCCAAAACGCAAAAGTCATCTGGAATAAAATGGTCCGTCAAAGTCTCTGGTTGTAATCAAATTGATGTTTTAATGAATGATCAATTGTTCGAATCATTCAAAAACAAAATTGCTTGGGATCGGTTTTCTGTTGAGGAGAAAGAATTCTTGGAACAATTGCTTGAGGATCATTATGCAAAGAAATCTCATATTGTAAACGGCGTTGCTGCATCATATTACGGAGTGTCAAATGTTGGCAGTGCTTTGCATCGTTCAAAGTATGAGAATGGCGGCGACTTTCCCGATTTCCTGTTACGACTTACTCTGAAGGCCTTCCGCAAAACTTTTGGAAACATGGAATTCGATTTGGTATTGTATGTGCCGCCAACCCATTCTGGTGACCTTGTCAAGAATTTTGCTTGCAAATTTGCATATGTTATCAAAGTTCCAATATCGCATAAATTGATAAAAGCCAGGCAGACAAGCGAACAAAAAGTGTTTCAAAATGGTTGCCTCAAGCAGGATAATGTAAAAGATGCTTTTGCATATACAGCACCAGATGAGATAAAAGGAAAAAGAATTATTTTGATTGACGACATTTTTGATAGTGGAGCAACAATAAAAGAAATCGGTAAGTTATTAACCACAATGGGTGCTGAAATCATTGCACCTATTACCATTGCAAAAACGGTTGGAGGAGATTTATGATGAATCAAGAATTGACCTATTGGGTGGCTTTGGTCCATACGCCCAAAATCTGGACCTCAAGAAAGAACGAAATAATTGCACATTGCTTTCGTCAAGGGAAGACAATTGCAGATTTCTTTGAATCCAACTCTTTCCTTGGATTGGAGTTGAATCCGCAAGAATTTGATTTGCTGCAACAAACGAAGTCGGAATTGCCGAATTATGCATTTATGGTGGAGGAACTTTTAGATCAAGGATATGACATCATTCCGATTACCTCAAAAGAGTATTCACCAACATTGAAGGCAAATTTGAAGTACAATTCACCTATAGTTCTTTACACCAAAGGCAACAAGCAGATTCTTCAAGAAAAATCCATTGCGATTGTGGGTTCAAGGAATGCAAATGAGACATCTTTGGCGTTTACAGATAATGTGGCAAAAAAGGCATCTTCCGAATATAAAGTGGTGGTTAGTGGATTTGCCAAGGGCGTTGACAAGCAGGCCCTTGATTCCGCGTTAGTTTATAAAGGTCAGAGCATTATCGTATTACCGCAAGGCATCACTACATTTGCAAGCGGGATGAAGAAATATTATAAACAAATCATTGAAGGGGATGTGTTGGTGTTGAGTACATTCCATCCGAAATTGCCTTGGAGCGTTGAATTGGCCATGGCAAGAAACTCAATTATTTACGGTCTTGCTTCCGAGATTTATGTAGCACAATCAGACGACAAAGGAGGGACATGGAGTGGTGTTTGTGATGGACTGAAAAAAGGAAGGATGATCTATGTCCGCAAGCCATCGGACAAAGAAAAATGTGCCAACAATACCTTGATTGGCATGGGTGCAAATCCTGTTGATGTTGAAGGCTTTCCCATCCATAAAACGGTTGATTATGAGGTGTCAGAAGGGCTTTGGGCCGTGGTTGCCGAAGACCCCGCTTCTTACGGAAATGTAGAAGATGAAACAGGAACCTCAAAATCCGCACAACTTTCATTGCCGTTATAATAATAGCCGTATAGAATAAAGTAAGTAATAAATGCCAAGCATCAACGACTATATCAATCGCTTAAGAAATGGTTTGTTCTCCAATCGGAAACAACTTTCTGGCGTCGCATTCATTGATTTGGAAGTAACGCTTGATGGAAAACGAGTTCGCGATTTTGGGGCAGTGAAAGAGCCTGAAAGTGAGTTTCATTCCCCCTCGAAGCAAGACTTTATTCAATTTGTAGCAGATGCTGAGTTTCTATGTGGACACAACATCATTCAGCACGACTTGAAGTATTTGCCGGATTTGGAGGAAATAACAAGTAAAAAAGTTATAGATACACTCTTTCTTTCTCCGCTTTTGTTTCCGAAGAGACCTTATCACAAGCTGCTGAAAGACGACAAACTGCAAACAGAGGAAGTAAACAATCCGCTTAACGATTGTCTGAAAGCCCGCGATTTGTTCTATGACGAAGTGAATGCGTTTCGAGCTTTACCTCAGGAACTGCAGTTCATTTATTATGGTTTGTTACATCAAGAGAAAGAGTTTTCGGCTTTTTTCGATTATCTACAATTCCACTCTGTTGACGAAACTATAGAGCCGCTGATATTAAAGGCTTTCCAAGGAAAGATTTGTGTCCATAGCCTTATTAACATGCTTGTGAGTGAGCATCGTATCGAATTGGCATACGCTTTGGCACTGATTTCCACTGGCGACAATTATTCTGTCACTCCACCTTGGTTGTTGCATCAATTTCCGGAAATTGAGAATATCCTAAAACTATTGTGCAGTACACCTTGTCACGACCAGTATTGCGAGCATTGCGAAAGCAAATTGAATATTCACAATGGTTTGAAAGATGTCTTTGGTTTTGATGAGTTCCGTACTTATGATGGAGAGCCTTTACAGGAAAAAAGTGTTCAGGCTGCTGTCAATGGGGAATCACTCTTGGCTATCTTTCCAACAGGTGGCGGCAAGTCTTTGACCTTCCAACTGCCTGCCATCCTGACAGGGAGAGCCGTGCATGGACTCACTGTGGTCATCTCGCCTTTACAGTCGCTGATGAAAGACCAAGTGGACAACCTCGCCGAGCAAGGCATAACCGAAGCCGTCACCATCAACGGTCTGCTTGACCCTGTAAGCCGTGCCAATGCCTTTGACAGAGTGGCTGATGGCAGTGCCACCTTGCTTTACATTGCACCAGAGATGCTGCGTTCGAAGACCATCGAGAAACTTTTGCTCTCACGCAATGTGGTTCGTTTTGTTATTGATGAGGCACATTGCTTTTCATCATGGGGTCAGGATTTCAGAGTCGATTATTTGTATATCGGCGATTTTATACGCAACTTGCAAGAAAAAAAGAAATTGACCAGCCCCATACCTGTTTCTTGTTTCACTGCCACGGCAAAACAAAAGGTCATTACCGACATTCGTGATTATTTCAAGCGAAAACTGGATGTTGATTTGGAGCTTTTTGCCTCTTCTTCGGCTCGAAAAAACTTGCAGTACTCTGTTTTGTATGCTGAAACAGAAGAAGAAAAGTATAACACGTTGCGTAACTTGTTAATGGGTAATCCATGCCCAACCATTGTTTATGTTTCTCGGACGCGGAAAACTAGGGAATTAGCCCAAAAATTGACTTCTGACGGCATCGACGCTTTACCTTTCAATGGGAAAATGGAATCCAACGAAAAGATTGCCAACCAAAACGACTTCATTGCCAATAGAGTGCAAGTCATGGTGGCCACTTCTGCCTTCGGCATGGGTGTGGACAAAAAAGATGTCGGTATGGTGATTCATTATGACATCTCCGACTCGTTGGAAAACTATGTGCAAGAAGCAGGACGTGCTGGCCGTGACCCTAAAACCGCCGCCAAATGTTATGTGCTCTATAGTGACCATGATTTGGACAAGCATTTCATTTTGTTGAACCAAACCAAGGTGAGCATCAGCGAGATACAACAAGTTTGGTCTGCCATAAAGAGCTTTACCAAACAAAGGAAACACATCTCGTGTTCGGCATTGGAGATTGCTCGGCAAGCTGGTTGGAATGATGAGGTTCCCGACATTGAGACTCGGGTACGCACTGCCATAGCAGCACTTGAGGAAGCGGGTTATGTTAGTAGAGGCAATAATGTACCTCATGTTTTTGCCACAGGAATCATGGTGAAAAACATGGATGAGGCACACAAACGCATCAACAATTCTAAGCTTTTCGTTGACGACAAAGAGAAACAGAATGCTGTCCGTATCATTAAGTCCCTTATTTCGAGCAAGAGCAGGGCGACCGCTTTAGACGATGATGCCGAATCGCGTGTGGATTATTTGGCTGATCGTCTTGGTTTGAGCAAAGGGGAAGTTATCAGCACAATCAGTTTGATGCGTCAGGAAGGTATTTTGGCGGATTCGAAGGACATGTCGGCCTATATTGAGCATTCCGAAAACAGAACCAAACAAGTGTTTGAGCAATTTGCCAAATTGGAATTGTTCGTACTCAATACTTTAGCGGATAGGGAGTTGAATATCTCTTTCAAGGAAATCAACGAGAAAGCCACAGAAGCAAAAATTGCATCTTCGATAAAGAGAATCAAGACGTTGCTGTATTATCTTTCGGTGAAGTCTTACATTAGAAAGAAGGAAAATGTCTATAGCGGAATGGTTTCCGCTGTTTTGTGCCAAGAGTCAGAAAAGACAATTCAAAGATGCCAAAGGCGACACGACATCTGCCGTTTCGTTATCGACAGGCTTTATGCTTCGGTAATGTCGAATCCTCAATCCGCTGAACAATCTGGAAGTCTCGTACAATTTTCAGTGATTACCTTGCTGAAAGAGTTGGAAGCCTATCAAAATAGTGTTTTGTTTCAATCACAGGAAAAATACCATATTGAAGAAATTGAGGATGCCTTGCTGTATTTGTCCAAGATCGGTGCATTGCGGCTTGAAGGTGGTTTCTTGGTGATTTACAACGCTATGGAAGTGCATCGGCTGAAAGAGGTGAAGTACCGCTACAAGTTGGAAGACTACAGGATGTTGGATGAATTCTACAGGCAAAAACGTCAGCAAATCCATATTGTCGGAGAATATGCCAATATGATGGTGCGGGATTACAATGCGGCACTGCAATATGTCCAAGATTATTTCCAAATGGACTATAAAAAGTTTATTTCCAGATATTTCAAAGGAGAACGACTTGAGGAAATCGAGAGGAATATTACTCCTGAAAAATTTCGTAAACTGTTTGGAACGCTTTCGGAAAAACAACGTAGTATTATTGACGACAAGCAATCCAAGTACATTGTGGTAGCAGCTGGTCCTGGTAGTGGCAAGACGAGGGTGTTGGTCCACAAGTTGGCTTCTTTGTTGTTGTTGGAAGATGTCAAGCATGAGCAACTGCTGATGCTTACTTTCTCACGTGCGGCTGCCACGGAATTTAAGCAACGTCTCATCGAACTCATTGGAAATGCTGCAAGTTTTGTGGAAATCAAGACTTTCCATGCGTTCAGTTTCGACCTTTTGGGAAGAATAGGTAACCTTGAAGAATCTGAAGACGTGGTTCGTCGCGCTGCCGAGATGATTGAACACGGAGAGGCAGAACAAGGTCGTATCAACAAGGCTGTTCTCGTCATTGACGAAGCTCAGGATATGGACAAAGACGAGTATGCCCTTGTTCGGGCGTTGATGAACAACAACGAGGAAATGCGGGTGATTGCTGTGGGTGACGACGACCAAAACATTTACGAGTTTAGAGGTTCCGACAGCAGATATATGCAGGCTTTCATTGATGAAATGCAGGCCGTAAAGTATGAGATGACGGAAAACTATCGAAGTCGGCAGCAAATCGTCAGTTTCGCCAATTGTTTTGCGCAAGGCATCAGACATCGGATGAAGACTTCGCCTTGTATTGCTGTCAGCAAAGACCCTGGGATGGTGCAAATCACCCAGTATGAATCTGAGCATTTGGAGATTCCTTTGGTTAACAACGTGTTGGCTACCTATAGCAACGAGAGGGCCTGCGTTCTGACCAACAAAAACGAAGAAGCAGCGAGGATTGTAGGCTTGCTGACGAAGCAAGGAATTCGTGCCAAACTCATTCAATCCAACGAAGGATTTCGTTTCTCCAATTTGGCGGAAGTGCGCTATTTTCTTAAACATGTCAACCAGAACCAAGATTCTCCCATCATCAGTGATGAACAATGGATGCAAGCCAAACAGGAAACTTTGTCGAATTATGAAACAAGTAGCTGCTTGGATTATGTCAAAGTGTTTTTTGAGGATTTTGAAAAGACTAACCGCACCAAATACCGTAGCGACCTGATGGAGTTTGCTTTCGAATCGAATTTGGAGGATTTTTGTGGAGAGGACCATCAAACCGTTTTTGTATCCACGATTCACAAATCAAAAGGGAAGGAATTTGATACGGTGTATATGCTTTTGGACGGTGAACGAGCTGATAACGACGAACAAATCCGCAAATTATATGTGGGCATGACCCGAGCCAAACAGTGTCTTTTCATCCATTGCAATTCCAACGTTTTCAGCAATATCAAGACAGAGGGTGTGGAGTATAGACAAGACACTAATCTTTATCCACATCCGGAAGAAATCACCATACCTTTAACTCATAAGGATGTGTATTTGGATTATTTCAAAGGAAAGAAAGAGCAGATTTTGAAGTTGCGTAGCGGACAGCTTTTATATTTTGACGATGGCTATTTGCGACTTCCGTCTGGCGAAAGAGTGGCCTGCATTTCGAACAAAATACGAGAAGAACTTCAGGGATGGGCTGAGAAAGGATACTATGTGAAATCCGCAAAAATCAACTTCATTGTTGCTTGGAAAGGCAAGGAAGATGTTGAGGAAACAGCTGTGCTACTTCCTGAATTAATGTTGATAAAATCAATGAATTAAAATGAAAAAAATGACCTACTACATTGTTGACGCTTTCACCAACCAACCTTTTGGTGGCAATCCCGCAGGTGTGGTGCTGCTTGATACGGATAGTTTTCCCGAAGAGAGGTTGATGCTGCAAGTCGCGGCAGAACTGCGGTATTCTGAAACGGCTTTTGTCAGGCATGATGCTGATAAGGAGTTTACTATCAGATACTTCACTCCGAAAGCCGAGGTGGAGTTGTGCGGCCATGCTACCATTGCCTCTTTTGTGTTGCTGCACCATGAAGGATTAGCTTCGGGGCAATGCCTTTGCCATACCTTGGCGGGAGACTTGCACATCGAAGCAGGTGAAAAAGTGATGATGCAGATGGCTATGCCACGCATTGTTGCCACCATCGAGGAGACGGAAGACATCTATAAGGCATTGGGCATCAGTAGCTATAGTCCGAAAATGCCTGTCCAAATTGCTTATTCCGGCCTTCCTGACCTCATGATTCCTTTGCCCAATGTGGACACCTTGCAAGCCTTGAAGCTCGACATGGAGGCCATCGCAGCTATCACCAAGAGATATGATGCGGTTAGTTTCCATGTTTTTGCTTTCAGTAACGATGGATATGCAGCGCATGTCCGTGACTTTGCCCCCTTGTATGATATCCCCGAAGAATCGGCTACTGGCACTGCCAATGCTGCATTGACTTATTATCTGCAACAATGCGGATGCCTTGGTGCTGAAGTGGATTGTGCCTTCATACAAGGCGAGGCCATGGGTCGGCCTTCTGTAGTCGCCACGCGCATCCAAAAGGATGGAACCATCTATGTGGGTGGAACGGCGGCCATTGTGGCAAAAGGTGAATTATTTGTAAACCAATAATAAAAGCTATGCCAGGACTGTTGGAATTTGATGCGGTTATCCTGCAAAACGAAGACATGGATGCCGCCTACGTGGAGGTGCCTTTCGACATTAAGGCATTGTTTGGCAAAGGCCGACTGCTGGTTCATGCCACTTTCGACGGTGTGCCTTACGACGGACAAATCTTGAAGATGGGAACACCTTGTTTTATAATTGGAGTGCGGAAGGACATCCGGAAACAGATTGGCAAAAGTTTTGGAGACACGGTGCATGTCACTTTTTGCGAACGGTAAAACAAGCTTATGTCAGAACTGAAAACCATATTATCAGGCAGAATCAGCGGAAGCGATGCCAAAGCACTGGCTGGAGGTGACTTTAAAGAAGAACTTTTTCAATTGCTTTTCGATGAAGACAAGCGCACTTCTGACAATGCCGCTTGGGTGATGACACATTTGCCCAAAACAGCAGATACATGGCTGACTGAGCGTCAAAATACCCTTATCGAAGAGGCCATGCATACCGAAAGCACAACCAAGCGTCGCCTCGTCATGAACCTTATTGAAAGAACACATTTTGATCCAGACCATATTCGCATCGATTTCCTCGATTTCTGCTTCAATACCATGCTTTCCGACGATCCTATCGGCGTGAAGACCTTAGCTATCAAGTTGACATACGCGCAAAGCGTCCATTATCCCGAACTGCTCGAAGAGTTCAACACTGCACTCCAAATGATGGAACCCGAAGTGTTGCCGGCCGCGTTGAAACATATTCGGGGCAAAATGCTGAAAAAATGATTACTTTTGCACTTTCAGAAACATTGAAACTATGAATACTCAATTTACTATCCGACCAGCGAAGCCCGAAGAGGCAGGTCTTGTCCTTGAATATATTAAGAAACTCGCTGTCTACGAGAAATGTGCCGATGAGGTCGTGGCCGATGAAGCCACATTGTACCATTCCTTGTTTGTGGAGCATTCAGCCGAGGTGGTTTTCGCCGAGGAAGACGGCATAGTCGTCGGCTTTGCCTTGTTTTTCTACAACTTTTCCACCTTTGTCGGGCGCAAGGGTTTGTATCTCGAAGACCTGTTCATCCTTCCCGAAAAACGTGGCCGAGGTTATGGCAAGGCCTTGCTGAAATATTTGGCCAAGTTGGCCGTGGAGCGAAATTGTGGCCGTATGGAGTGGATTTGTCTCGATTGGAACAAACCCGCATTGACTGTTTACCGCAGCATCGGAGCTGTGCCCATGGATGAATGGACCGTGCAGCGTTTGGATGAGACCGCCTTGCGCAAATTTGCATCGGAGGAATAATGATGAAGGCCTACCGCTATCAAACGCCTAAAGGTTTTGACGACCTGCTGTTGTATACCGACGGCGAGGTGCTGACAGGTCTGCTATTTGAAGGTTCACACAAAGAAACGAATGTTGTAGAGACGTGCCGTGGCGCGTCTCTACCAACCATAATCCGTGACACCTGCCGCTGGTTAGACATTTATTTCTCAGATCGTCAACCCGATTTCACGCCTGCCTATCGCATGGAAGGCCTGACACCTTTCCGTAAGTCGGTTTTGGATATGGTTCGCGAGATACCTTTCGGACAGACCATAACCTATGGAGAAATCGCGAAACGCTTGAAAATCAATTCCGCTCAGGCCATAGGCGGTGCGGTGGGTTGGAACCCTATCTGCCTCATCGTGCCTTGTCATCGCGTGATGGGCGCTAACGGCAACCTTACGGGGTACGGAGGGGGTATTCACAACAAAATCGCATTGCTGAAACTGGAAGGAAACCTTGTATAAATCTCAAAAGTTTTATCTTTGCACAATAATACAAATCAGGTTGCTATGGAATTCATCTCGACAAATACAATTCTTTGGAGGATAATTCTGTTGAATTGATTGTAGAGAAGGTGGAAATGGCCTAAAAAAGCATCGCGATGAGGTTAAAACAATATGACGGTCAGTGCGTTAGGATTGATTGCGTAGATGGGAATGTCTATGATGGCATTTGCAGTTACAACGATAAGGAGTATAACGAGCATGAATATGGTCGTCCTGAGGAATGCCTGGAGATTGTCAACTTCCTTTTTTTCAAAAGTGACATCATAGCCATAGAAAGTTTGGAAAACCACACGGGTCCCTACGGAAAATTCCTTGATTCGTTTGGGAAATTGGAGGAAATGAATGTGCAAGATGGTTTGAATAGCATCCTTGATTTCCTTGATTGCGAAGACCCCGAACATATCCTCCGCATGCTACGCTGTCTAGACTATTATTTCGATCCACAAAACCATTGCGAATTCCCCTGCCGAGACGAGGTTTACAATGCTCTCTTGGAACTGGAGGATACCACGGACAATGAAACGATTAAAGCGGAGACGCGTCGGATTTTGGATAAATGGAAACCTATCCAATCGACAGACGAAACGGAATAGATCGTATTGTCATTTCAAATACTATTTCTTTGTCTCCCCTCCGAAGTCATCATATAGGATATTCTCAGGCGCAACGCCCAAATTGTCAAGCATATTGACTACAGCGGAGCTCATCGGGCCAGGACCGCACATATAGAATTCGATGTCCTCTGGGGCTCGATGGTCTTTCAGATAGGTGTCGTACATCACATTGTGTACGAAACCAGGGGTATAAGGAACACCTGCGGCATCGGCGGTGGGGTCCGGACGGTCTAAAGCAAGATGGAAGTGGAAATTTGGGAAGTCTTTTTCTAATTGGCGAAAATCGTCCAAATAGAAAACCTCGTTCAAGGCGCGGGCACCATAGAAATAATGCATCTCTCGGTCCCTCACATTCAAGGTACGAGTCAAGTGCATTATCTGTGCACGAAGCGGAGCCATGCCAGCACCACCACCTACCCAAATCATCTCGGGAAGAGAGGCTCTAACCGAACTATCCGAATGAATCCGAGATACTTCCTTTCGGATAGTTTCGGGTGATTCGGTTAGAGATAACTCAGGATGCTCCTTGACATGAAACTCGCCGAACGGTCCTGACATCAGCACCTTGTCGCCAGGTTTCAGTGAGAAGATATAAGACGAGGCGATGCCTGGGTTGACATTCATAAATCCCGAGCGGTCGGGCTTGAAAGGTGGTGTGGCGATGCGCACCGTCAGCATGAAGACATCGCCCTCGGCAGGATAGTTGGCCATCGAATAGGCACGGATGGTTGGCTCGGTGTTGACGCAACGCAGGTCAAACATCTTAAACTTTTCCCAAGCAGGAAGATATTCAGAACCAATCAGTTCCTTGTCGAAGTCAGCATAACTGAGGTTGAATTTCGGAATGCGGATTTGAGCGTATGAACCAGGGATGAAGTCCATGTGCGCGCCTTCGGGCAGTTGCACCTTGAACTCCTTGATGAAGGTGGCCACATTGCGGTTCGACACCACCGTACATTCATATTCCTTAACATCTAAAACCGACTGCGGCACCAAAATCTTCAAGTCCTCTTTAACCTTCACTTGACAGCCCAAACGCCAATGCTCTTGGATTTGCTTGCGCGAGAAGAAACCTACTTCGGTGGGCAAGATGCTACCACCGCCTTCCACCACACGACATTTGCACTGGCCGCAGTTGCCTTTGCCGCCGCAGGCCGATGGCAAAAACACCTTTTCGTCAGCCAACGTGGCCATCAGCGAGTTGCCAGATTGCACCTCCAATTCTTTCTCTCCGTTGATGATGATTTTTACCTTGCCCTTGGGCATCAGCTTGTTGCGCACCCATAGCAGCAGGGCGACAAGTAGCAGCACGATGCCTAAGAAAACGGCGATGCTTAAAACTATGGTTGAAGCGAGACTCATTGTTTCACACTGCAATGCCTGTCAGCATTACGTCCTCATAAAGCGGAGACCATTGGTTTTCAATCATCAGAACTGGCTCTATGCGCAGATTCACCTTGCGCACATTACGGTTGAGGGCAATGGATAGTTTCAGCCAATCGCCTTCGAGTGTTGGAATGATAACGGCTACATCAATGTCACTCCAAGGATTGGCGTTTCCTTTGCTGTAAGAGCCGTATAGATACACCTTGACCTTGCCGTCGAAAAGCGGCGCAATCGCTTGTTTGTATTCTCTTACAATGTCAAGAGCCTCGGCCTGTGTCAAAACTTTTGGAGTATCCATTGCTTGAAAAGTTTGGTTTTTCAATAATATCACGACTTGCTTGCTCATTCAGGTGTGCTGCAAGGTTTTGTTTGTATTCAGGATAGCGGGCCTCAATGTTCATTGGCACCATATAATCAATGAATTCCAATTGTTCTTCGGTCATCTGTGCCAACAAGCCACAACTATCAAGCAGTTTGACATGGCTGTGGATGTAGGGAGGCATATCGTCTCGTGTGGCAGTCCAATAGGCTTTGAGCAACTTTTCAATGACTTGATGGCACATAAAAGCCACATAAAGCCAATGCTTTGTCAAGTGCATGTCCTCGGCAACGGCAAGGTCTTCATCTGCAATATCAAGCCAGTATTGGACTTTTTCTTGTTTTTTCATTTTGTCGTGGTTTCTGCTTGCAAAATTAGAAAAATTTCCAGAATCAGTTTGCTTGTTCCGATTTTTATGTACTTTTGCGATTGGATTTGGTACGCCAAGTCCATTGTATAGAAGCGTTATGCTTGTCTTGTCAACGAGAATGTAGGAGCTTTCAAAGATACAAGAAGTTAGGCATAGCGGTTTTGCGCATTTAGCGTGGACTGCTATTTCTACATTTTGTATCGGGTCTTTCCTACAACCTTCGTTGAGATGTGGAGCATACAGGGCCACGCTTCTTGTTTGAGAAAAGTCTTTTCGGCCTCTGAAAGACAATATTAACCCCAAGATGGTGTTACATATTTATAAAAACAATAAAACAATGAGAAACTCCAAGGCTTTACTATTGTCGGCAATCGTCTTGCTGTCAGCTGCTTGCAGCCGAATCGATGAGGTCGACATCAACAGTTTCAACCAGCCGGATGGCGAGGTTTTGAATGGCCATGTCGCGGTGTTCGGCAATGTGACCACCGAGACGCGCCAGCATCGTGTCACCATTTCACCTGTCCATCAATGGGGCGACAATCAGAATGTTCTGCCCGAAATCAACCGCGTTTTCGTGCTTTGCGGCAACGACACGATTCCTTATGTTGAAAAGGAAGCTGACCGCAGCAGCATGGTTTTCGTTTCGGAGCAACCTTTCAAGGGCGAAGCGGGTAAAACCTACAAACTCATCATTGAGACACCCACAGGCGACATTACCGCCGAGGACTATCTGACACCTTTGGGCAACACGGATTACCTCCCGATCATCAAGGACCATACAAAAGTGAGGAGTTATCAGATGCAATCGGGCAAGATGGCGCATGAATTCCAGTTTGACAAGCACATCTATACCGTTGGGGAACAACCTGTGATTTGCGGCCTGACCTTTTATCAGTCTGAGGATTTCCCCATCGACAGCATCGAAAGTGTCTCATTCATCCATAACGACATGTCGCTCTCGGCACTGTTCACCGCCAGGCTGTTCTGGTATTCCTATCACGTCACGGAAGACTATCTCGACCAAAACGAGACTTTCATCACTTGTTCGGTCTCGCCCGAATTCTACACCTTCCTGTTGGATGTCTTCAACGAAGACGACTGGAGCCTGGGCCTGTTCGCCACCATCTCGGGCAACGTGCGAGGCAATGTCAAGAACGGCTATGGCTATTTCTTTGCCTCCGATGTGCGACGCCAACCCTTTACTTACCACGATATCTACAACTCCCTCACCCCCGAAAACCAATAAGCCATGAAACGTATCCTCATCACCATATTATTCTTTGCCTCTTTTGTTTGTCTTCAGGCACAGACCTATACTTTAAGCGGCCACATCACCGATGCCGCCACGGGAGAGACGCTTATCGGTGCCACATTATATGAGGCCTCCTCACAAACTGGGACCTCGGCCAATGGCTACGGCTTCTATTCGCTGCGTTTGCCCGCTGGAAAACACAAGTTGCAATGCGCCTATTTGGGCTATAACACCAAAGAAATTGAAATCCAACTCAATGCCGACCAAACCTTGGAAATCAAGTTGGAGGAAAACTTCGTGGGATTGGGCGAAGTCACCGTTGAAGCAGCATCGGTGGAGCGTCCGCAGAAGCAGAACGAGTTCCACGCCGAGATGCTGACCATAAACTCGATACGCAAACTGCCGAGTGTGTTTGGCGAGGCCGACATTCTCAAAGCGGTACAGATGCAGTCGGGTGTGAAAACCATCGGCGACGCCTCGTCGGGGCTGCTCGTGCGCGGCGGCACCAACGACCAGAACCTCATCCTCATCGACGAGGCTCCCATCTACAACCCCTCGCACCTCTTCGGCATGATCTCCATCTTCAATCCCGAGGCGGTGAACCAGGTGACGCTCTACAAGAGCAACATGCCCGCGCAATACGGCGGTCGTGTCTCTGCCGTCCTCGACTGCAAGATGAAGGAAGGCAACATGAACCACCATGATTTCTCGGTGGCGTTGAGTCCCTTTGCCGCCACTTTGACCGCCAACGGTCCCATCGTCAAGGAGAAAGCTTCTTACCTGATTTCAGCGCGTAGGAGTTTCATCGACTTTTTCGTTAGCCCCAACGAAGATATGCCGCTTGTGCCGAGTTTCTACGACCTGAACGCGAAAATCAACACCAAAATCGGGCAGAACGACCGCATTTATCTCTCGTTCTATCGAGGCCACGATGTCATTGAGTCCATGGGCGGCCTTGACCAATCGCAAGGCAAGTACAATACTTGGGGCAACACTTCGGGCACCCTGCGCTGGACGCACAACTTCGGCAGCCGTTGGTTCCTCAACACGGCCTTTATCGTCAGCGATTACAGCAACGATCTGGATTACAGTTACAAAAGGCGCAAATACAACTGGCGCACAGGCATTTCCGACCTCAACCTGAAAGCCGCTTTGAGTTATTACATTGCTCCCGACTGCGAACTACGCATCGGCGTGGGAGCCATCCGCCACGCTTTCACGCCTGGCGAATCGGACAGCATCGGCATGAGCCTGCCGCATTATCAGGCGATGGAGTATTCTGCATACGTACTGAACGATTGGAAACCCTTGCGTTGGTTGGGCTTCAACTATGGCGTACACCTGTCGGCTTTCCAACCCTTGAACAGCGATGAGAAACTAATGGTTTATCCCGAGCCTCGTGTGAGCATGAATGCCATGCTGAACGAGAACACCTCGCTGAAAGCCGGCTACGCGAGGAATGTGCAATACATCCAAGTCCTGCAAAACACCGCTTTGGACTATCAATCGTTGGAGACCTGGTTCCCAGCCGTCAACGGACTGAAGCCTGTCGTCGCCGACGTGGTTTCGGGTGGGTGTTTCCTCGATTTCGGTGGTCAGTATTCCGCCTCGGCTGAACTCTATTACAAGAAAGGCCAGAACCAAATCGACTTTATGGACCATGCGCAGCTCATCAGCAACCCGAATGTCATCAACCAAGTGAGAAGCGGAAATTCAACAGCATACGGCGTAGAGTTGAACCTCTCGAAGAATGTCGGAAAGTTCACTGGAGCCATGAGTTACACCTATTCACGAGTGATTTATACCATCGACGGCATCAACGACGGCAACCCATATTCGGCTTTGTCTGACATTCCGCATGACTTCCGCCTCAACGGCTGCTATCAGTTTACACCACGATGGAGCGCAAGTGCGGCATGGCAGTATTCGAGCGGACATCCTGTCACATTGCCTGTGGGCTTCTACGAATACATGGGGCAGACCGTCCCGGTTTACACCGAGCGTAACGCCAGCCGCACGCCTGCCTATCACCGTCTCGACCTTTCGTGCGCCTATCATTCGCCGAAATACAAGAACGGCTTCAACTGGAGCGCAAGTTTTGGCCTATTCAATGCCTATAACCGCCTGAATCCGTTGGGGTATCAGTTTGAAACTGATATAGAATCAGGAGAGATGCGGGCTTACGCCTACTCGATGTTTGGGATTTTGCCTAATGTTTCTTTGCGGGCGGGATGGTAAAAGGTTTCTGTATTCTGGTTTCAATCAAAATTAAATGTTAACTTTGCGTCAAAATAGACACTTACAACTATGAAACTTTCAAAACACCAAAAGGGCATATTGATTAGTATCGTCCTTTACATTGTTGCGACAATTGCCCTAAACGCTTTGTTTTACTATTATGGACATTGGGAATGGGAACGTGTCTGGACCAACACGCTTGGGATGCTTATCGGTGCTGTTGGATTTGGCGTTTTTCTCATCATCGGTTCCAGAATCCCGAAAAAGAGAGACGAAGACAAGGAATAGACTTACAGTTTAATTCCCATGAACGCCATAAAGGCGATTCCCATCAATCCGGTGATGATGAACGAGATACCTACGCCTTGCAGGCCTTTTGGAATCTTGGAATAGCGTAGTTTCTCACGGATGGCGGCTATAGCAGTAATGGCCAGAAGCCAGCCAATACCAGAGCCCAGTCCGAATACAGCAGCTTCACCCACATTGCCGAAACCACGTTCCTGCATAAACAGCGAGCAACCTAAAATGGCGCAGTTGACCGCAATCAAAGGCAAGAAAATGCCCAAAGCAGAATACAATGAGGGCGTGAAGGTTTCGATAATCATTTCCAAAATCTGCACAATGGCCGCGATGATGGCGATGAAAAGGATGTAGGTCAGGAAACTCAAATCTACATTGGCAAACCTCGGACTAATCCACGCCAAAGCTCCTGGCATCAGCAAGTATTTGTTGACCAAGTAGTTGACAGGCACAGTAACAACCAAGACAAACGTTACTGCCAACCCCAAACCCGCACTGGTCTTGACGGTCTTCGACACGGCCAAATACGAGCACATACCCAAGAAATAGGCGAAAATCATGTTGTCCACAAAGACCGATTTTATCAAAAGACTAAAGAGATTCATAAGACGATTATTTTGACACGAGACTGCGAGACACGGGACGCGGGACAGGCTTTATTTGTTGTTTCGATTGTTGTTTTCTAAATATACAATAAAGGCTCCTATTGAACTTGATAAGGATTTGCACTTGTTGATTAAACTTTTGGCTGTTTCATCATCACAATAACCTATTTTTTGACAAAGATATAGCATGTTTCTTACTTCTCCACAACTTCCTTTTGCAATCCTTAAGTAACGTATCATTACTTTGTCAGAGTTATATTCAGAACCTTCTGCTATATTGTTCGATATGGAAATGGCAGCCCTTTGAATTTGGTCTCGAAAACCATAGTCTTTATTGTCTTTGAACAAACTATATATTTGTAAAGCAATATTTTGTGCATCTTGCCAAATTCGTAAGTCTTCAAATGCTTGCATATTTATCTATCTATGTGGTTTTTATTTTTGTGTAGTTGTCTCGCGCCCCGCAGTCCCGTGCCCCGTGTCTTTATTACTAATCCATATTATTATTCCCATAACTATTAGTGCCATTGGTGGCAGAATCATCAAACCATTATTCATATAGCCGGCTTCGTAGAACGACTGAGGAATAATTTGATAGCCCAATAGCGTTCCCGAGCCCAGTAACTCGCGGAAGAAAGCAACAATGACAAGTATCAAGCTGTAACCTAAACCGTTGCCCAGACCATCTAGGAAAGACTCCCACGGACTATGCGACAAGGCAAAAGCCTCCAAACGCCCCATGATAATGCAGTTGGTGATGATGAGGCCCACGTAAACAGAGAGTAGCTTGCTGGTATCGTAGGCAAAAGCCTTTAGGAACTGGTCAATCAAAATGACCAAAGTGGCCACGACCACAAGCTGCACGATGATGCGGATGCGGTTGGGGATGCCCTTACGCAACAGCGAGATGATGAAGTTGGAGAGTGCCGTCACCACAGTCACGGAAGCACCCATCACCAAGGCGGGCTTTAACTGGGCGGTCACCGCAAGGCAAGAGCAGATGCCTAACACCAGTACGGTGACTGGATTCGTTTTACGCAGGGGTTCTATGACGAGTTTTTTTAGGGCAGACATAATGCGTTATAATTTGCTGTATTCCTGAATAATCCATCGCTTCAAAATCGGGTCTTGAATTTGAATGTCTTTCCCTGTCACATCAATGAGGTCACGTTTTTTCAAGGCATCTTTCAATATGCGAATGTGCCCGCTAGTACCTAATTGGTAGCGTTGAAGTGTCTCAGATGCGGAAAGGTTCTTTACCCCTTCGCTCACGGCACAAAGGAAACTGCGCTGCTTTTCCGTAAGCGTATCCATTAGGTTGACAAACTGCAAGTTGAGCGAATCTAACATGGCTTGAAGAGCTTCGTCGACTATGGTTTTTATGCAAGCCTTTTGGGTGCGAAGCCATGTGTATTGTGCAAGTTGTTGTACATAATAAGGATGGTTTTCCACCTGTTCAGCGAGGTATCCAGCAAGGTCGGGCGTGATGGATTTTTTCGTGTCTTCAAACCTTTCGACAATGAACTTTCTCCATTCCTCGTTGGCGATTTTTGGGAGAAACATCATGTCGCCGAAACGATAAAATGGGCTGTTGTATTCCCCGAAAATATGCAGCATCATGTGCTTTTTGCTGCCATAAAGTATGTATGCCACATCGGGATGGTTCTGCCAATGGCTGCGGAGAATCTTCTGGAATTTCAGCGTGTCGGTAAACTCTCCGATTTGTTGGAACTCGTCGATGCAGACCGCCACTTTCTTTTTCTTTTTTTCGGCGATTTGTTGCGGCAGATCCAAAATGTCTTCGCCGATGGGATTGTTTTTTATGTCCACGCCTAACCCGATTTCATACTGATTGAGCGGGTCGGAAATCGTCAATTTTGGCAATAGTCGGGCAATGAATTCCTTGGCATTCGATAGCAACGACTCGGCCGATGACGAGATTTCCTCCATTGTTTTTTTCGCGAAAAGGCTGTAAAACTCTTGGGGCGTTTCGCATTTGAAGATGTTCATCCTCACGAACAGGATGTCTTTCTGTTCGGCTTCTGTGGCTTTGATGGCTTTGGCTACCAAAGAGGATTTCCCCCAGCGGCGAGGCGAGATGATAGCCGTATTGGTGAGCGAAAGGAAATTGCTTTTCAAATGCGCCGTTTCCTCCGTCCTATCAGTGAAATCAGCATCTTCCACAATCTTTCCGTATGCGAATGGTATGTTCATCTTTTGAAATTTGCCGCAAATGTAATAAAATTATATGATATAAAACTGTATGATATAAGTTTATTTCATTTTTGTTGTCGTATCTAAAGTTTTAAAGAAAGGAGCATACATCTCCAAAGTCTTATCAATCATTTCCTTAACTCCATTTGAGGTCTTGGTGGCACCAGTGATGGCATCGAATTCTATGGGAACCAGTTGGCCATTTTTCCTAATCTGCTTGCCGCTGAACTGGCTTTGGAATTTCTCGGTTGTAATTTCGCCGCCCAAGCCAGGTGTCTCTGACTTGTGGTCGAAATTGGCACCAACTATCGTGCTTCCATCGGCGGCAATGGCGAGGTAGCCGCTAATCGGGCCCCAAAGTCCGTTGCCTCGCATGGGGATGACACTGATTTTTCGGTCGATGACAAACAATGGCAGTGTGCCGTCCTCGGTCGAGTTTCCGTTTTCGTCCAAGAGGAAGGAAGCCGTGCAATGTTGCTCGAAAAGTTTCGCGGCGTTGTCCTTGTTCACGTCGGGGATGCCGGCAGCCCGAAGGATGTTGATGCGTTTTTCGTTCTTTTCGTTGCGCTCCTGAAAAGGCTGAAGCCACAAAGCCGCTGCCGTAAGTAAAACTGCTACTATGACCACCAAAACCGTGGCGTACAAGAAGATATAACCGTTGCTGTTGATGTCGCGTTTCATTGGGCAGTGGCTTTTCGTTGGACAATGGCGCGTTTTTGCCGCATTTTTATATTGCGGGCAATGACGCAATGGTCGATGAGTGGGGCAAAGCAGTTCATGAGCAAAATGCTGAGCATCATGCCTTCGGGATAGGCGGGATTGATGACGCGCAGCATCACGGCGAAGATGCCGATGAGCAGGCCGTAAATCCATTTACCCATGTTGGTTTGTGCCGCTGTGACGGGGTCGGTAGCCATGAAGACCGCACCGAAGGCAAAACCACCCATCAGATAATGGTAGTAGAACGGCAACTGCATATAATCGTTGGTGCCAATGGCATTGAACAGTAAGCCCATGAGGCCACCACCAAGGATGACGGAAAGCATAATGCGCCAGCTGGCAATGCCGGTAAGCAGCAATATGATGGCACCCAGCAATATGGCAATTACCGATGTTTCACAAGTTGACCCTGGTATAGTTCCAATCAACATATCCAAAGCAGAGGCCGAGGGTCTCAATCCAGCAGCCAGTTCCGCCAAAGGCGTGGCACTCGTGATGGCATCGGTGCCCCATAAATCATTGGCAATCCATACATTGTCGCCCGACATTCGCGTGGGGTAGGCGAAGAAAAGGAAGGCACGCGCCACCAAAGCAGGATTAAGGAAGTTCATGCCCGTGCCGCCGAAAGCCTCCTTACCGATGATGACGGCAAAAGCAGTGGCGAGTGCAAGTTGCCACAAAGGCGTGGTAACTGGTACAATCATCGGGATGAGGAAGCCTGTCACCAAAAAGCCTTCGTTGACCTCGTGGTGGCGTATCTGGGCAAAGGTGAACTCGATGCCTAAACCGACAATATACGACACCGCCAGCATGGGCAGCATACGAAGGAACCCGAACCAGAGACAATACCACCAATTAGCCACAGTGCCCAACTCAAACGGCCAATCCGCAGCATGCAGAGAGGTTTGGTAGCCGATGTTCCACATGCCGAAGAGCATGGCGGGCACCAAAGCGATGACCACGGTAATCATGGCGCGTTTCAGGTCGACGGCATCGCGCACATGGCAGCCGCGCTTCGTGACCCGATTGGGCGTGAAGGCAAAGGTCTCGAAGGCCTCAAAGGTGCTCTGAAGCCACGCGAATTTGCCGCCTTCTACAAAGCTCGGCTTGATTTTGTCGATGAAACGGCGCAAGTTATTAAACATCACATAGCCTCCTTTCTCAGTTTTTCCAACGCCTCGCGAATGATGGCTTGGATGTCGGTTTTCGAGGTATCAATATACTCGCAAAGGGCAAAGTCTTCGGGTTCAACCTCATAGATGCCAAGGTTTTCCATCAGGTCAATGTCGCCGATGATGCAGGCTTTGATGAGTTGGGTGGGGTAGATGTCGAAGGGGAAGACTCGCTCGAAGTTGCCTGTGAAGACCAAAGGACGCACGTCGCCGTGGGTGTTGGTGTCGAATTTCCAAAAGTTTTCAAAGCGCGTTAGGTTGATTCCCAATGGTTTGATAATGCTTTTCGGCATGAAACCGCTGAGGAAGGTCCGTGAAAAACTGAACTTCCTGAAGCCCGGCATCAGCCAACCCATGAAATCGTAATAGTCGCCTTCGGGGAGGATGCTCACCAAATCATCATAAGCACCCAGGAAACCGTCGGCTGCGATTTGTGTGCCGCTCAAAATGTTGCCCGAAATAATTCGGTTTTCTTTTGTGGCATCATCAGCATTCATTTTAGGATAATCGTTGTTAAGCAATTGCCCTTTAATGATTTCTGACATACAAACCCCAGCCTTTACACGATAATAATGTGGGTTCTTGATGTTAGGCCCGGCCACGGCGATGACCTTCTCAGGACGGTAAACGCCTGTAGTGACCAATTCGCCCAACACGGCCACATCTTGCGCGTTCATTGTCCAAATGACCTCACCTTTATTAATTGGGTCGATGTAGGCGATTTGTGTGCCGATGTTTCCGGCAGGGTGAGGCCCATTAATGTAATGTATGCCAACCCGTTGGGGCAGACCCACGTGTCTGCCCTCAATTGTGTGTTTGTTCTTTCCAAAAACATTGGAAAGGTTTTGTCCGGGTCTAAAACAAACATGCACCAATCCTTCGGTCAATAAGGTCAAGGCCTCAATGCCTTTGGCGAAAAACGTTTCCCTGCCTTGCAGAGCGAAATCATACTCAGGCGCAAGGGGTGCGCTACTAAAGGCTGATATGAAGATGGCCTTGGGCTTGTCGTCTGGCTTGGCTACAGTGCCGAAAGGTCGTTGGCGTAATTGCGTCCACAGGCCGCATTGCAGCATGGCAGTCTTGATTTCTTCAGCGGTCTGCATGGTTGAAGTTGTCGAGGATTTGCAATCCGAGCCCATAGTTGTCTTAGTTGTCGTGGATTTGCAATCCACGACAGCCGAACCCGCGGATTTGCAATCCGCCTCAACCACCACCTCCAATAGTTTCCGTTTCTCGCCCCTCACAATGGCTTTCACCCGCCCGCTGACAGGCGAAGTGAATCGGATGCGCTCGTCTTTTTTGTCACAAAACAGAGCATCACCTACGGCTACGGCATCGCCTTCCTCAACCAATAAACGCGGTGTGAGTCCCATAAAATCAGTGGGTTTCACGGCGTAGGTCGAGATACTCCGCGCATCAGTTAGGCGTAATTCTGCCATTCCACTGATGGGGAGATCGAGGCCTTTTCGTATGGTGATAGTGTCGGGCATCAAAGCTCAATTGATGCGGCAAATTTACGACATTTTTCCAACGCTTCCTAATGGCATTGGTACATATATTTCTCATACCGCTAACAGCACCAGCAACTGCGCCGTGAAAATCCTCAAAAACATGGTCAGCGGATACACGGTGGCATAGCCCATATTAGGCAGCTTGCAGCCTTCGGGGGCCACGGTGTTGGCAAAGGCGAGGGTAGGAGGGTCGGTGTGTGAACCGCCGATGAAGCCCATCAGCGTGTAGTAGTTCATTTTCAGCATCAAACGACCGAAAAGGCCTACCAAAATGGGCGGCACCATGGTGATGATGATGCCGTAAACGACCCACATATAATGTTCCTGAACCGTGTAGACGAATTGACCTCCAGCACTCAGTCCCACACCCGCGAGGAAAAGCGCGATGCCCACTTCGCGCAATGCGTGAACGCCTTGGCCTTCAGTAAATTCAGTGCTGAACCAGCCTTTCTTCACACCCAACCATCCACCAATGATAGCCACCACCAATGGACCGCCAGCCAAACCCAACTTAATGGGTGCCTTCATGCCCACAGGAATCGGGATGGAGCCAACGATGATGCCAAGCGCGATGATGACGAAGACTGGGATGAGCAGGAAACCGCCTTTGCCTTTTTTGTTCGTGGCGGTTGCAACATTCGCTGTCTCCAATACGGTAGGTTCCTTCGCCAAGTCGATGCGGCAGAGCGGACGGAGCAGGATGCAGGTCAGAATCATGCCCACCACGGCCAAGGGATAAGTCACGGCATAGCCTGATGCCAAACGGTCGGCGGCACCTTCGATGCCCAAGTCGGTGACGGCTTGCTGGGCGGCAGAAAGTCCAGGCGTGTTGGTGATGGCACCTGTGTAAACGCCCGCCATATCAGCTAAACTTTGGTTGGCGATTTTCGAGATGATGATGGTGGTGAGCACACCAAGAGCCACATTGACCAAAGCCATCAGGTTCATGGCCAGACCGCCTTTCTTGAAAGAACGGAAGAAGCCTGGACCGACTTGCAGCCCAACGGCTACAACAAAAAGAATCAATCCGAACTCCTTGATAACGTGCAACATTTCAGCATTGAGGCAGACCCCACAAGCACTGAAGGCAATGCCTACAAAGAGCACCCAAGTGATGCCCAAGGAGATTTTGGCGATTTTGATTTTACCCAAAAGCAGTCCGATGAAAATGGACAAGGCAAGGTATAAAATGGTGGGCCCAACGCCCGAACCGGTAAAGAGATTCAACATGGTTTCTACTTGTTTTGTAATGAAAACACAAAAATAGGGTTTATTTCTGAACGGACGCGATAATCACTGAAATATTGTTCACGAACATGTTCACGGCGATGGCCAACAGAATGACACCGAAGAACTTACGGAGAATGAAGATGAGATTTGGACCTAACAGTCGCTGCACCTTATCCAACGAACGGATGACAACGTAGTCCAATAGGATGTTGAGCAGCAGGGCAATCATGATGTTAATGACGGCATAGTCGGCACGCAGCGAGAGCAGTGCTGTCAACGCGCCTGGGCCTGCAATCAGCGGGAAAGCGATGGGAACGATGCTGGCTCCGCTGGTGCCGCCATCATTCTTGATGATTTCGCGACCGAGAATCATTTCCACGGCCAAGATGAACAACACGAACGAGCCAGCCACTGCAAACGAAGCCGCATCAATGCCGAACATCTTCAGCAAAGCATCACCAGCGAAGAAGAAAGCTAGGAACAAGCCCAAAGCAGTCAAACAGGCTTGTCCCGCCTTGATGGTCTTGTTCTGCTCTTTCATGCTCACGAAGATAGGAATGGAGCCGAAGATGTCGATGATGGCGGCCATCACAATGAAGGCACCGAAGATTTCCACAAAGTTGATCTGACTGAACATGGTTGATTTTTTTTGTCGCTTTGCGTCATTGCGAGGCACGAAGCAATCCAGATAAAAAGTGATACTCATAGATTGCTTCGTCGTGCCTCCTCGCAATGACGTCAAGCGTTTATACGATATTATTCCACAAATAATGGAAATGCGGCCCAAAACGCTTGAAGGCAGCCTCGTCAAGCATCTCTTGGTATTGTGGATGTGCCACTGAGATAATCAGTTTCGCTCTTTCCTGCAACGAGCGTCCGTAAAGGTTGACCGCACCGTATTCCGTGATGAACCAGTGAATGTGGTTGCGCGTGGTGACAGCACCTGAGCCCAAGTCCAAAGCAGGCACAATCTTGTTGATGCCCTTGCGCGTGGTGGAAGGCATGGCGATGATGGCCTTGCCGCCCTTGGCACGCGATGAGCCGTAAACATAGTCGATTTGTCCGCCCACACCGGAATAGATGCGTTCACCCAAAGAGTCGGCACACACCTGTCCAGAGAGGTCGATTTGAATGGCGGAGTTGATGGAAGTCATCTTGGGTTGTTGCGCGATGACAAAGGGGTCGTTGGTGTATTCCACGTCCATCAGCAGCACCTCATGGTTGCCGTCGATGAAGTTGTAAATCTTCTGCGAGCCCATCACGAAGGTGGAGACGATTTTGCCCTTGTTGAGCTTCTTGTTGTTGCCCGTGATGACACCTTTCTTAATAAGGGGCAGGATGCCGTCGCTGAACATCTCGGTGTGGATGCCGATGTCCTTGTGGTTGTGGAGGCACGAGAGGATGGCATTCGGTATGGAGCCAATGCCCATCTGGAGGCAGGCACCGTCTTCGATAAGCTCGGCACAATAGCGTCCGATGGTCTTTTCCACCTCGTTGGGTTCGGGCATATCGACGGTGAGCAGCGGTGTGTCGTCTTCAACAAAGACATTGATGCTGCTGATGTGGACCAGCGCATCGCCAAAAGTGCGCGGCACATGCTTGTTGACCACGGCGATGACGAACTCAGCACTCTCCATGGCGGCCAAAGTGGCATCCACAGATGAACCAAGAGACACATAACCGAATTTGTCAGGCGGACACACCTGAATCATGGCCACATTGCACTTGATGTAACGTTCGCGGTAGAGTTTCGAGGTCTCGCCGAGGAACACAGGGATGTAGTCAGCTAAGCCTTTCTGTACGCTCTCGCGCACATTGGCACCCACAAAGAAGGCGTTATGTTGGAAAATACCCTCAAACTCCGGATTGACGTAAGGCGCGGCACCCTCAGTGTGCAAGTGATGGATATAGACGTTCTTCAACTCGCCAGCGCGACCTCTGTCGCACAAGGCTTTGACTAAACATTGCGGCACATTCGACACCGAACTGATGTGGACATGGTCGCCCGACTTAATGACTTTGACGGCTTCTTCGGCCGTAACTGCTTGATATTGTTTCTTCATAATTAACTAATAACTCCAATTCCCGGAAGCTTTGTTTCGCGACTTGAGGCAGGTCTTCTGACTGAGGTCTTTTCTTGCCGTCTTCCCGAAAGACAAGGCTTTCAGTGACATTCATGGCAAGCGTTGCAACCATCACAGCAGCGGGAACTGTCCGGGATTTTCACCCGATTCCCTATTGAGTCCGTGAAGGACACCACAAATCGGCGGCAAAAGTAGTGTTTTTTCCCATCCGAAATCCGAATTGGGAAAGAATTATTGAAATGTTCTTTTTCTCACAAAACCTGCAAAACTTACAAAACTTGTTTTTTGTCAGGTCGGCTCGCCAACCGGCTCGCCGACGGGAAGCCTACCGGGGTGCTGCCCGAAGCTGCGCTGCGCTTGCATCGGGTTGTGGTCGGGTCGCCCTTTCAGGGCTTTGCGGCAGCCATGTCATCCCTGCACTGGCCTGAGCGATGGCTGGGATCTATGGCTGCGTCGTGTGTCGCAGGGGTTCCGCTGTGCTTCACCGCCTGCTTAATGTCCTGCGCCCCTACGGGGCTTTGCTCCCACTGCCGCTTCGCGCGTCCCCCTAAGGGGTGGCAGGAGGGATTCCACACTGGGCTTTGCTCCCACTGCCGCTTCGCGTCATTGCGAGGAACGAAGCAAATCGAAGATTAGCTTCGCTGAATGCAGAGCATTTCGACGTAGTCAATCCAGAACCTCCGCAAGTCGAGGCTTTTATTATGGGCGCAAGAGTACGGAAAAAATGGTTTATGGGGGATTACAGCAATCCGTTTTTCTTCATCAATTGGCGGAGTTCTTTGTCGGTGATGCTTTCCCGCTCAGATTTGTCATATATGGTAACGAGCGTCACATTTCCGCCATCGGTCTGTATGAGGATAGTGTGGGTGATGACTCTTGCACCACCACTTTTGCCTTTGGCTTTTGAGGTGATGGGGAAACGGACTTTTCTCAAGTGCTTGCCTAGTTCTGTGCCCATCATTGGGTTCTGGCATAGTTCGTCGAGAAAGATGGCATAGTCGTTCTTCATCGAAGGGTAACGCTTTGCGAGTTTTTTCAACTCATGGGCAAAGTCGGGCGTGGCTGTAATCCTACAATTCATTGAGCAGGTCCTCCGCGGCAATGCCTTCGAGTGTCCCTTCCTGCATTTGGCGGAGTTGTCCGAAGGCGTGGTCAATCTTGGCAAGCGTCTTTTCCTTGGCAGTTGGAGCCGTGCGAACCACATCAGCCTCGCTGTAGGTCCAGCCCATTTTTGAAATCATCTTCTTGAAGAAGCCGATTTCATGGTTGGGAATATGTATTGTAATAGCAGTCATGGCATTGTATTAGGATTTCGCTGCAAAGTTAAATAGATTTTCTGAAAAGCAGAGCATTAATTCATAATTTGTTGTCTTTTTTGAGGGCGCAAAAATACGGAAAAAGTCGGCAACTTGCGTATGCCGACTTTTTTACTCGCGGGCAAACCCGCCATTCCCCGAAGGGGAACCTCTATCATCTCACGACGATCTTCTGCGTCCTAACCTCATCTCCATTAATAAGCCTGAGCATATAAACTCCAGCCGCAGCATGGATGCTCTTGCTGACGCTGCCATGGATGCTTTCGCTGCTCAGGATGCGGCCATTGAGGTCAATCACTTGCAGGGTGGCATCACCATCGTTAGCGATGATCCAGTTGCCGTTGTTCATGAAAGCGAAGGTCGCATCGGACGCTGAGCCTGTCGAAGCGTCGTTGGCTACAAACACCAGCTTGAAGCGGCTCTCATAGTCCGTCGTCCTTGCCGTGAAGGTGTAACTGGCCACTGAGCCTGTCGAAGTGCCAGTCTGTGTTGCATTCGGTCCTTCGACAGGCTCAGGAGCCGAAAGCAGGTCAACATCCGCACCCGTCATATTATCAATCAGGTGCAAATAGCTCATCTCTACGCCTTCGGGGTTGACCGAAATGGTGTATTGTCCGTTTTCGTTCGCACGGAAGTTGACCGGCATCTCACCGTAGCCGTCGCTGTAGGCGATGGCGTATTCCTCTGCGCCTTGCGGGATATAGATATTGCCGTTCTGTTCGCCGAAGTAGAACTTGCCCAACTGGCTACCCTCGTTGAAGCTCACGATGGCGTTGTCCAGCAAGGTCGTTGAGCTTGTCGAAACGCCGGTTTGATTGCGAGTCGGCCCTTCGACAGGTTCAGGGACCTGGGTGAGGGCGATTGCAGGCTGCCGTTGTTGGGTTGCGGGGCTGCGTTGGAACTTGCCTTGGTGAAGTAAACGGATTCCCCGGTTCCTTCGGCCTTCACCATTACGCCGGTGAAAGGCTCGATGGTGGTTTCAGTGCCCTCGTAAGGCGCCACAGTCTGTCCGCTGATGACATAGTATGAAACCGGATTATTATCCCCGTCTGTCATTGTAGCCTCCACGGTGAACGGATTGCCCACCAAGTTCCAGCCAGCGAGGGGCTGGTCAGCATCGTAGTCGAGCGGCACTTCTACAGGCTCATTGCTTGTGATGAACGTGCCGCCAAACGCCAACTTTTTCGTGTATTTGGTGGCATAGAGGTAGCCTTGGCCGTTGACGAGGTTGAAATTGGGGTCGTCATTAGGGATGTTCGATGTGCTTGGTTTCCAGTTCTTCCATTCCTTGCCGTTGTTTCCGCCAGTCTGGTCGAAATAGTAGAGGTCGAAGTCCTCGGCGGGGGTGGCTACAAGGTTGTGGACATTCGTAGGCGCAATGCTTCCCGCCAAAGGCGAGGCGATGAACACCCAGCCGTCACTGCCTTCGCCGTAGCCGGCGACCTCCTTAAAGATAACGCCCTCTGGATACAGCGTCTTGCCGGCGAGGGCTGCAAGTTGCTCGCTGTTGAGTGTGCCGCTGCTGTAGGTGGCATCGTCCTCGGTGATGAAGGTCTTGCCGCTGGCGATGCTGATGCTGCCGTTTGTTCCAACTTTATATTTGCTTGCACGGATGAAATCGGTGGCGTTGGTCCAGCCGAGAGTGACGCTGCCGCTGTAAGCAAAGATGCCGTAGGTGTCACCCGTGGCTGTCACTTGGCCGCCGTTGATGGTTACATTACTATAGGCATGGATGCCGTTGATATTCCCTGTGGCTGTCACTTGGCCGCCGTTGATGGTTACAACACCATTACTAGCGGCACGGATGCCGTCCTTATTCCCTGTGGCTGTCACTTGGCCGCCGTTGATGGTGACGCTGCCGATGTAAGCATAGATGCCGTAGGTGCCACCCGTGGCCGTTACTTGGCCGTCGTTGATATTCACAGAGGCAGAATTTATGGCAATGCCATAATCGGTGCCACCCGTGGCCGTTACTTGGCCGCCGTTGATATTCACAGAGGCAGATTTTATTGCATAGATGCCACATTTCGAGCCGTACACATGGAGTTGTCCCTTGTTCGCGCCCGTGCTCTGTGCGTAGATGCTGAGGGAGTAGTTTTCATTAGCACCGACACCGATGCCATAGTCGCTCTCCGTGTCTACATTCACCACGGCGCCGTCCTTGAGGATGAGATGAACGTTGCCTTGAACAGTGATTTTGCCGGCAAAGTTGATGGTGCCGTCGGCCACGTACCAGCCTGCGGTGAGGGTGTAGTCGTTTTCGCTGCCGTCAAGGGTGGTGTATTCCACGCAGTAGTGTTGCTGGCCGTTCATGTCCAAGTAGAGGATGGCATTGGGCAGGAATTCATACGTTGCGCCTATCTCCACGTCCGCATCGGGCATGGTGAGGGTGTAGGGATTGTCCGTGCCAGTGAGCGTGCCGCCAGTGGTAGTGTAACCGTTAAAGCCGAAGCCTTCAGGCGGAGTGTTGCCAAGCGTGAGGCTCACCTCGTCGCCGTTGCCAGCGTAGAGCACATCGCCGTATTTCAGGCCGGGCAGTTGCGTTTCGTTTTCATCTTTATAGGCGGTGATGCCGGATGTTTCGTACTCGGTTGGCGTACCGCTGAAACCCACGGTGACGTTCTCGTCCGTCGTGATGCTGTACACCTTCGTGCCCTGCGCGGTGCCGAGGGCGCGGGTGTAGTAGCAGTTGGTGATGGTGTTTGCGTTGCCGTTGCGGACGAAGGTAGCGCTGGGATATTGCAGGCCTACGGATCGATGATGGTGCTCAGGTCGGCGGTGAGCAGGCTGTTGGTGACATTGATGGTGGCGTTTTTCCAGCCCACGAAGCCGCCGCATTGGCTGGTGGCGTTGTTCCCGGCGCTCTGGATGCTGCCGTCGAAGAGGCAACCCTCGATGTTGGTGGTGCTGTTCTTCCACGAGCAGGACATGATGCCGCCGTGGGTACCATCGTTATGGTCATTGTTGGTGACGCTGCTAATGATGTTGACCGATGAGCGGCAGTCGGTGATGTTGGTCGTGCCGTAAGCCTGACCGACGATGCCGCCAGTGTGCTTTTGCTTGGTGTAGATGGTGCCGGCTACGTGCAGGTGCCGGATGGTGGCGTTGTTGACGTAGCGGAAGGGGGCGAGGTTGTTCTCATCGGCGGGACTGCCGCTACTGCCGTAGTTGAAAGTGAGCGTGTTGCCTTGTCCGTCGAAGGTGCCGCAGAAGGGACGGTCGCTCGCCGCGAGGTTGTCGCCTGCGCCGCTGCCCGCAATGCGGGAGCCCTCGATGTCATTGGCAAGATAGACGGTCTTGCCGCTGAAGTAGTTTTGGGGTTTGTTGTCGATGGAGTCGCAGAAGTAGCCCCAGCCCGTGGCGGTGCTGATGGTGTAGGTGTCGCCTTCATGCGCGAAGTGGAGTGAGATGTCGGGCGTGAGGGTCTTGCCGGCGATGGCACTAATCTGGCTACTATTGAGCGTGCCGCTGTAGGTCGTCGTGCCGTCGGTGAAGGCCAGGCCGTCCTTCACCTTGACGGTGCTATTATTATAATAACTGCTGGCATAGACGTGATCGGTGGTCTTGCGCCAGCCGAGGGTGATGGTTCCAGAAGATTTGAGGCCGTATTTGTCGCTGCCTCCGGTGGCGCTGACCTGTCCGCCACTGATGGTAATGTTGCCTAATGTAGATATTCCAGTGGCGCCATTTGAGATGGCGGTGACATTGCATCCTACGATGTTAACGCCGGAATATGCGTAAATGGCATTGCCAGAAGAGCCGGTGGCGGTGACATTGAGCGTGCCGGTGCCGTTTTCTTGGCCGTAGATGCTCAGAGTAGCAGTATTACCATCACTGTCAATAATTCCGTTGGTATTGCTACTGGAAATGGTGAAGGTCTTGCCGTCGGCGAGGATGAGGTTGATGTTGCCATTGCAATAGATTTGATCGCTTGAGTTTTCAATGTTGACATCGCTGTTGATGACGTACCACTGGTTTGCTGTGAGAACACCTGTACCTGTGAGCACGGTGGCGGTCACGTCGTGGCGTGTGCCGTTCTCGTCGATGTAGTAGGTCTCTACAGTCTCTGCCCACGCCATTGCGCAGGTCACGATGAGCGCGAGCGTCATGGTTGCCCGCATGAGGTTGTGTTTGAAAATTGTTATTTTTTTCATTTTCTGATGATTATGATTTTCAGGTTGTTTTTTTGAAAGCGCAAAAGTACAAAAAAGTTTGTTGTCAGGGAGGAAAAAGTTGAATTTTAAAGAAAAGGATTGCGGTATGTGGAAAAGTTCGTATTTATTCCTATTTTTGCAGCCGATTTGGCCAAGGGAATGCCGTGCGAATCGGCAACAGTGCCCGCTGCTGTAAACCCGCGTAAGGTCTGTCAACCAAGCCACTGTACGGCTCCTCCGTATGGGAAGGCGACAGGCTCGGGTGAGTCAGAAGACCTGCCAAACAGAGAGTTCAATTGCAAGCCTTCGGGAACAAGGGCGATGCTAAGCGCGGCAATTAGCAGGACTGCTTGCGATGGTTTTGCAAAATTTGTTCAATGCGTAATAATCAATAAGTTATGCGTAAAAATTTATTACTTATCCTTTCGCTTTTCGCGACGACCTTGGCCTTCGCGCAAGAACCGGCCACTTTCGAAGATGTGCCACTGGGTAGCGGTGGTATCTGGCAGCCTCCTACAGGCGAGAATGAGATGTCCAGCGGCGGCTGGCTCTTTACCAATTCTAATCAATACGGCTATTGGGGCGGCTTTACGGCCTCTAACCGCACGGATTTGAACCAATCTGGTTTGGATGCCCAGTATACTGCGGCAACAGGCTGTGGCTACGATGGCTCTACCCAATATGCCGTGGCATATACCATGGGCGTGCAGACAGAGGTTTATGCTGCTGATGGACAATCACATACCGTCACAGGCTGCTATGTCACCAACAATCTTTGGACTTATCAGGACATTCTTCAAGGCGGGTATGGCGAGCTACCCTACGGAGGAATTACAGGCAACGACCCTGACTGGTTCAAGGTGACAGCAATAGGTAAGAATGCCAGCGGACAGACTGTGGGTACCTTGGATTTCTATCTCGCCGACTACCGCTTTGCAAACAACGCAGAAGACTATGTCCTTAACACTTGGGAATGGTTCGACCTCAGCCCCTTGGGATCTGTGGCCACCATCAGCTTTGAACTATCGTCATCGAGAGGCAGCGGCTACAATATGATTACGCCGGCTTACTTCTGCATGGACAACTTCAACGGCGGCGGTGCAGCTCCCGACCTCCCGCCTTATATCGTCAACCCTGTGCAGGATGTGGTTTTCAACGAATATCCTCAGACCATCCAAGTCAACCTCAACGGCGTGGCCACCGACCCCGATGACCCGGACGAGCAAATCACCTATAGCATTGTCAGCAACTCCAATCCGAGTGCCTTGACCGCTACGATGAGCGGCAAGATTCTGGTCATGATGCGCCAAAACGCCAACCAAGCCACGGCCAACCTCACCATGCGCGCCACCAGCGATGGACAGTATGTCGACTTCATCGTGCATGTCATCATCAACGCGTACGTTGACCAACCGCCATACATTGTCAACCCTGTGCAGGATGTGGTTTTCAACGAATATCCGCAGACCATCCAAGTCAACCTCAACGGTGTGGCCACCGACCCCGATGACCCCGACGAGCAAATCACTTACAGCATTGTCAGCAACTCCAATCCGAGTGCCTTGACCGCCACGATGAACGGCAAGATTCTGGTCATGACACGCCAAAACGCCAACCAAGCCACGGCCAACCTCACCATGCGTGCTACAAGTGATGGACAGTATGTCGACTTTACCGTTCATGTCATCATCAACGCTGTCATTGACCTTCCGCCTTATATTGTTCATCCTGTGCAGGATGTGATTATGGACGAGTTCCCGAAGATAGTGCAAATTGACTTGGATGGTGTGGCTACCGATGACGACGACCCTGACGAGTTAATAGAGTATACGTTGCTTTCCAATTCCAATGAAGAAGCCCTTTCGGCGACTATGGCTGGCAAAATTCTGATCCTTGAAAGATTGACGGAAGACCAAGCTGAGGCAGATGTGGCAATGCGAGCCACCAGCGATGGGCAGTATGTCGATTTCAACGTGCATGTTATTATGAACCACGTGGAAGGTGTGGACGAGAATCGATTTGGTTTTGCCGTCTATCCCAATCCCACCCATGGTCAACTGACCCTTACTGTGAGCGAAGTCTCGTCTTTCGATTACCGTGTCTATGACCATGTCGGACAATGTGTTGCAAGCGGGAAAACCCAAGGAACCGAAACCCGCCTTGACCTGAGCTATCTCAATAAAGGCATATATTTCATTTCCGTCGAATGGGAAGATAACCGCTTGGTTCAGAAAGTGATAGTTAGATAATCATTTGGTACATATAGTTTTTTGAGTGTGAAGAGGCGGCTCCTTGCGGGGCTGCCTTTTCTGTTTTACCGTCGAAGTTACCGGCAACAAAAACGCAAAAAGGCGACCCGAAGGCCGCCGTTTTTCTCACAAAACCTACAAAACCCGCAAAACTTGCTTTTTGTCATGTCGGCGAGCCAATCGGCTCGCCGACGGGAAGCCGCCGGTTGGCTGGCCTACCGGGGGCTGGCCTACCGGGGTGCTGCCCGAAGCTGCGCTGCGCTTGCATCGGGTTGTGGTCGTGTCGTCCCTTCGGGACTTTGCTCTCACTGCCGCTTCGTGTCATTGCGAGGAGGAACGACGAAGCAATCCAGAACCTCCACAAGTCGAGGCTTTTTATACGGGCGCAAAAATACGGAAAAAGAGGATTGTCAAGGACAAAAAACAATTTTTTTGCCGAAAGGCTTGCAGAAAGAGAAAAAGGTTGTATTTTCGCGGTGTGAAAAACGCAGATCGGCTTTTGCATGGATTAACTGCGCTTTCATTTTAAAAATGCGTAAATCGGTTTCGGCATGGATTAACTACACGCTTTTTTTATGTACTCAAGGCTGTACTGAACATGTTTCCCATCTTTTTTCTTGCCAATAACCAATTCGATGGTGAAATTCATGTAATCCAATTTCTGGTATTGCGTTCATTGTTGTTTCATTCATGTCTTTGGCGGAAATATGTTTTGTTTCAAAGGGCATTTTCGGGTGTCGCTTTTCGCGGGAGCAAAAATACGGTTTTTGGAGATAAGGATGATGATTTTCAGAAATTAATTGTACCTTTGCCGACACAAACCAAACATGTTAAGATTATGACAGCGTTAGAATTGAATGCGGAGTTGTATCGCCAGTTGAGTATCATCGCCGAGGACGAGTCGCTGATGACAAAGATGCTGAAATATGCAAAGAAACTGGCGGCTAAGAAGGAAGTGATGGACGAAACGGAGTATTTGATGTCATCGCCTGCTATGGCAGAGATTATCCGCCAAGGACAAGAAGACATCAAGAACGGACGGGGTGAAGTGGTAAAAGTGGAAGATCTATGGAAATAATCTTCACTCCACGAGCCCAGGAAGACCGTGAATATTGGAAGCGGACGGGCAACAAACACGTCATGAAGCGCATCACCGACCTACTGAAGGACATCGAGAAGCATCCTTTCACGGGAATTGGCAAACCGGAACCATTGAAGGGCGAACAGCATGGCCTATGGAGCCGCCGGATTACTGACGAACATCGACTGGTCTATTCCGTCAGCAGTGGCATGATCTATGTCTATGTCATTTCGTTGAGGTACCATTACTCGAAATGATTCTTCAGGGATGGCTTTTTTAAGGCTACCCATTTATTTAGTTTACATAATCGGTTGAGTTTCCCCTTCGGGGAAATCCATCGGAATGCGGCGGTCTGTGGGGCTTACGTACCATGCGGCTCCAGTTGTTTTGCATGTTGAACAGCTCAAGACAATAATAAAACCCCGCAAATTCCGTTTTCATTCCGTCATTCGGCACGAAATTTGGAAGTTCCTGCCGAACCAAAGAAAGAAAACTGTACTTTCGTCAAAAATTTTGACCTATGAGATTACGACTTAAAATAGGCTTGGTGTTAGGGATGACTTTCGCTTTAACCATCTCTGCATCAGCACAAAAGCATATCGAGAACTACGACCCTGAAGCCCTTTTCAACGAAGGTGTTTTGCTGTTTCAGAACCAGGAATACGGTGCTGCACTCTCGACATTCGCCCAATACCGCGCCCAAGTGGCCGACGCCAAGTCGCAGCGGTGCGTGGATGCGCAGTATTATGAGGCGGTCAGTTCGCTCTATTTGGGTCAGGCCGATGGTTCCGCCAAGCTCATCCAGTTCGTGAACGATAATCCGGGAAGCACATGGGCTAAACATGCCAATTTCCTGTATGCCAACAATTTGTTCAAGGAAAAGAAATACAAGGAGGCACTTGGGATTTATGAGAAGACAGAGGCAATGTCCCTCACAAACGACGAAGCGCAGCAGATGCAGTTCAACATGGGCTATGCTTATTTCCAGTCGGGCGAGTTGGACAAGGCCATGCCGCTCTTCCACGGCCTGATGATGAACGACGGCAAGTATAAGGATTCGGCACGTTATTATTATGCACATATTCAGTATGTTAAGGAGAGATACAACGAGGCGTTGGACAACTTCCGCCTTTTGCGTGTGAAAAGCGACTATGCCAACGTGGTGCCGTCTTACATCATGCAAATCGACTATCTCAAAGGCGATTACGAGTCGGTGATTGCGGATGGACCTGAGTATATCCGCAAGGCCGACAAGAAACGCAAGGCAGAGATGGCCCAGATTGTCGCCGATGCCTATTTCCAGCAAAAAAACTACGACAAGGCGTTGGAATATTACCAGATCTACACCAAGAACCTGAGTCGTGGTGTCTCGCGAGAGGCTTATTATCAGATGGGTGTCAGCAAGATGATGAAAGAGAACTACAAAGGTGCCATCAGCGACTTGCAGAAAATCGCGGGCAACAAAGACATCTTGGGACAATATGCTTCCTATTATTTAGCTTCGTGTTATGCCAAGACAGATGAGCCAAAATACGCACGTACAGCGTTTTATACAGCCTATTCCGCAGGTTTTGATGCCGAAATCAGCGAGGAATCCTTGTTCGATTACGCCCGACTAAGCCTCATCCCGGGTGCCGACCCTTTCAATGAAGCGGTGGGACTTTTGGACAATTATATTGCCGAACATCCCAATTCGGAGCGGAAAGCAGAGGTGGAGGAGATGGTTATCTATTTGTTGCTCAACGCAAAAGAAAACGATGAAGCTTTGGACCGTCTTGAAGCGATGAAGAAGAAAAGCACGGAATTGCAGACGGTTTACAATGAGTTGCTGTACGCCACTGGCATAGACAATTACCAAAAGGGTAACTATGACAAGGCGCAGGTGTATTTCTCAAAGATATTGAACAGCAAACAGTCGGCGGCCAACAAGGCCGAGGCTTGTTTCTGGTTGGGCGAGTCGGCCTATCAGATGGGTGACTTTAACAAGGCAGGCAAATACCTGACCCAGTTCAAGGAGATGAAGGCCGCCTCAATGTTGCCGGAATACGCGCTTGCCGACTACGATTTGGGTTACATCTATTACCAAAAGCCCGATTATGATGCTGCCATTGGTTGTTTCCGACGCTTCATTCAGAAAGTCGATGACAGCCAGAACGACCTCAAGACCGATGCCTACATCCGTCTCGGCGACTGTTTCTTTATGGAACGCAACTATACGAATGCCATCAATTACTACGACTTGGCGACCCGAATCGGGAAACGCAATGCCGACTACGCGCTCTATCAGCAAGGTCTTTGCTATGGCGCAAAAGGCGATGTGAATCAGAAGATTACCATGTTGAACGAGATGTTGCAGACTTATCCGAGCACGCCGTATTATGAGCAGGCTTTGTTTGAAATCGGCAACACTTATCTCGTCCGTGGCGACATGCGTTCGGCCATCGCCAACTTCAACCGCCTCATCAAGGACAGGCCGCGTTCGAGCTATACGCGACAGGCAATGATGAAGGTGGGCATGATTTACTACAACAACAACCAGTACGACCAAGCCTTGACTAATTTGAAGAACTTGGTCGCCTCCTATCCCAACACCGATGAATCACGCGAGGCTTTGAGCATCATCCGCAGCATCTACATGGAACAGAACAAGTTGGATGAATATTTCGGCTATGTCAATGCCAACGGTGGTCAGGTGAAGGTGACCCAACAGGATTCCTTGGCCTTCGCCAATGCGGAGAATTTCTATCTTGACGGTCAATACCAAAAGGCCCAGACGGCTTTGCAGTATTACTTTGACAATTTCAAGCGGGGTGCCTACCTGCTGAAAGCGCACTATTACGGCCTTGTATGCGCCGAAAGGGTGGGGACGGAAGACCAAGTTGTCGCACACCTTAATTATATATTGTCGCAGCCCGACAACGACTACACCGACGATGCCCTGCTGAAGATGGCACGCATTGAGTACGAAAAGGGCAACTATCAGAAGGCAGGCGAATATTACGAACGCTTGTCACGCATCACAGAGGAGCCACTGAAGCGTCTCGAAGCCCTTGAAGGCAGCATGAAAAGCAATTTCTTCATGGGTAACTATGACAAGGCCATCGAAATGGGGGAGAGCTTGAGAGTGTCGCGCGACTTGACTGATGAGCAGGTCAATCAGATCAACCACATCATGGGCAAGTCGTACTTCGAGAAGGGCAACTACAATGCCGCCATCGAGAAACTCGACAAGAGTGCCCGCAACGACAAGTCGGTGTATGGTGCCGAGAGTGCTTATTACTCCGCTGTGGCCTCTATTAAGTTGAAAAAGTATGATGAAGCTGAAGACAAGGTTTTCAACATTTCAGATAACTTCTCAAACTATGATTACTGGGTCGCCAAGTCGTTCATCACGCTGGCAGATGTGTATGTGGCCAAAGAAAACTACTTTCAGGCCAAGGAAACCCTCCGCAGCGTGATTGACAACTACAAAGGCAACGACCTGAAACAAGAAGCCCGTGCCAAACTCGCCGAGGTGGAACGCAAGGAACCCAAGGTGGGCAGCAGCAACGGTATCGAACCTATAGAACCATAATAGTCCCGAAGGGACGACCCTAATACACCCTGGGACGCAGTCCCAGGCTCTAATAACAAGACAATGAAAAGACACATCATAATAGCAATCCTGGCTCTAATGGCCTTAACCGCCACCGCCCAGCACGACGAACAAGTCACCGTGGAAGGCAAATACCGTCCCAAAGTGAACAAGGTGAACAAACTCCGGCTCACCCCCGAAACGCCACAGCCCTCCTACGACTTCCCCAGCTCCGAAGTCAACCCTAAGGAGGCCAAACAGAAGTTCGCCATCGACTTGGAGAAAATCGCCCCGACGGCTTTTGCAGCCAAAGATGACAAACTCGTCACCCCGACGCAGAACTTCATCATGGCAGGCGTTGGGACAAGGCTTTCGCCGATGTTCCTCTACAAGCACAACTCCATGTTGACCAAGACCCTCGGCCTTGGCTTGGGCATCAAGCACAACTCTTCGTGGCTCAACATGAAGAACTACGCGCCTTCAAACTACATGAACAACGCTTTTGATGTCGGTTTGTCCTTTGAAGATATGGGGCAATACAGGTTGGAGACAGGGGCTTTCTTCAACAATGACATGTATCATTATTATGGCGTGAATTTGACAGAAATCCCATTGACCGAAACCCAGATTGAGGAGGTTTGTCCAAGGCAAGTGTACAATACAATTGGCGCTTTTGTGAAGTTGGCTCCAAAGGGTTATCCTTTGGGAGTACCCGTCGGCCCGGGTGCTATCAAATATCACTACACTTATGATCGGTTTGGATGTGGCGATGGATTAGTTGAATTAGATTATTCTTATGTTTATATTCCTTTAGGCTGGTTCAAGAAGGGAGAATCGCCAAAGAGGCTAAAAGTCGATGTCGATTTTGATATTAATCATTACAAATGCAATGATTCATTGATTAATAGGGGCTTCGGTCGGGTAAATCCTAGTTTTGAGATGTCTGGCGATTTCTATCGGATTCATTTGGGTGCCTCTGTTGATGGATATGTTGCCAAAAATGATAGGAAATTTGCCGTCCGTCCTGATGTGAGTGGTAGCCTGTTCGTTTTGGATAAAAAGTTGGAATTTTACGCAGGTTTGAATGGTGGTTTGAGCATGCTTACTTTTAGTGATTTCATCAGGGAGAATCCTTTTGTATGGCAGTTGCAGGATTTTCAGGTCAAGAATGTGAAACTCGGCTTTGAGGGCGGCGTGCGCACCAATATCGCCGAAATCGTTGATTTGCATTTGGGCGTGCGCTATCGTCACACGGACAAAGACCCGCTCTTTGTGCATCATATTCCCGATGCTGACCTTCTTCCTGCCGGTGTGGATCCGGTTTTGAACACCTTTGACCTCGTTTATGACGAGACCCAGTTGGTGACCGTCATGGGCGATGTTCGCGTCAAAATGCGCAACAGCCTCACTGCCGATTTGGGCTTTGCCTACAACAATTGCAAACCTGCCACTGAGGAGTATGCTTGGTATCGCCCCACGATTGAAGGCAAGTTGAAACTGACCTACAGCCTCAACGAAAATCTGGCCTTCAATGCTGCGTTCCTCTATCAAGGTGGACGCTATGCCTTGATACAAGGTGATTTCGGCTCAAATTGGATGGGTTGGGGACCTGAAAAACTGAAAGATGTCTTAGACCTCAGCCTCGGCGCGGATTACAAGGTGAACGACCAAATCACGGCCTTCGCTTTAATTGACAATGTGCTTTGCCAAAAGTATCAACTCTATTACAACTACCCTGTGACAGGCATTCAGTTCTTTGCTGGCGTGAAGTTGAGGTTTTAATTGGGACACAAAAGGAAACGCCAATCGATTCGGTTCGGTTGGCGTTTTTTGATTCTAATAAGGTTAGTGAAGTTTAGCAATGCATAGGTTTCAGTAGGTCATTCACCGTCTTCACCGGATTGAAGGTCTCGATGGGCACTTCCACGAAGATGGTGATCCAGTCGGCCATGGCACCGTTCCAGAGGCCAGGCAACTCTAAGGCTTTCAGCTCGCGACCATCTTTCGACTTGTTGGAGATGAAGCCAGTGTTGGCATCCACATAGTCGGTCAGGCAGAAGGCTTCGCCTTTGTAGTTCCAGCAGCCGCATACCAAGTCGACGGGGTTGAAGTGCGTCGAGCCTTGGAAGATGGCTTCTTGCTGAGCATTCTTGTGGTCGATTTGTGAGGATTCGATGATTTGCAGCGACACCTCGTCGTCCAAGTTCTTCACCCAGAAGGGACCGCCGCCGGGTTCGCCTTCGTTCTTCACCATGCCACAGATGCGCATCGGGCGGTTGAGTTTGTTGTACAGGTAATCAATCTTTTCGATGTCGTTGTAGCCGTTCACGAAGTCGGGGATGTCCATCATCAACTGCTCCTTGGCGAAACGGATGGCCTCGTTCAGCTCATCGGCAGAGACGGCACCTTGGTCAAGCATTTCAAGGTATTCGAAGGTGCGCTGCTGCAAATGGAGAAGCAGGCCAGCCAACACCTTTTTATATACGATGGTCGTCTGCGCCTTGGTCTCAGGCACGATGTTGTCGATGTTCTTGATGAAAACGATTTCCTCACCGAGGTCGTTCAGGTTCTCGATGAGTGCGCCGTGACCGCCAGGACGGAACAAAATCTTGCCATTGGCTTCGCGGAACAGATTGCCTTCAGCATCGATGGCCACCGTATCAGTGGAAGGCTTCTGACAAGAATAGGTGATGTCATAGCGCACGCCGTATTTTTTCTCGTAGCTGTCTTTCAGTGCACCGACAGTCTTCTTAAAAGGTTCCTCGTGCTCAGGCGAGACGGTGAAGTGCAGTTTGGCCACGCCTTCGTTGTCGGTGGCATAGCGGGCGGCTTCCACCAAATGCTCTTCCAAAGCCAAGCGGTTGAATCCGTCATAATGGTGGAATTTCAGCAGGGCTTTGGGCAGTTTGCCGTAGTTGAGTCCATCTTCAAGGAGCAAAGTTTTCACGACGTCCACCTTGCGGCCTTCCTTTAATAAAGCATCAATGTCGTTGCCATAGAGGCGTTTCGCGGCTTCGTTGAGGTCGTCGAAGAAGGCGAAGCTGTGGATGTGGGCAAAGAAAATGTCCGTGAACTTGGTCTCTTCGGCAGTCTCGACAAAGGCGAACAAATCCTTGAACATGCGTGAGGCGGCACCCGAGGCAGGGACGAATTTCGTGAACTGGTAGATCTCCTTGTCAGTCTCGAAGCTTGCGGTCATCTGTTTCACCTGTTCTTCGTCAAGGCGCAGGATACCGTCGCCGAGGGTGGCGGGGCGCATCAGTTGGACATATTGCGTGCCTCTTTTCAGTTGTGCGACTTGGTTTATTACTTGATTTTCAGCGATATTTCGCTCTGAAAGTTGTTGAAGGTCTTTTTCTGTAAGCATAACGTTGAGTTTTAAACGGTTCAAAAATAAGAAATTAAGTAATGCGAAGAAAAAAAAGATGAAAATTTTTCTCAAAGTTGTTGCAGCATTGAAAAAAGTTGTATTTTTGCAGCCGTTTAGCCCAGGTGGTGAAATTGGTAGACACGCTACTTTGAGGGGGTAGTGCCGATTACGGCATGCAAGTTCGACTCTTGTCCTGGGCACTGATTCCAAGCCCCGATGGCGGAATTGGTAGACGCGTACGTTTCAGGTGCGTATATCGAGAGGTGTGCAGGTTCGACTCCTGTTCGGGGCACGCAAAACAGCCTTAACTCATTGAAAATCAGAGTTAAGGCTTTTTCTTTGCCCCACCGTTGCCCCACCAAATCATTTTACGGCTCAGCGGATATTTCCGGTTGGCAGAGCCGACTGATTTACCCCACGCTAAAAACCGCCTGCCAACGGATTGACAGACGGCTTTCAACATTTATTTTCCGTTTGGAACGGTGCAGCAAATTTACTACTTTTTTCCATACAAAATTATACGAAATCTTGTAAATTACTCACCGCCACTATTCAGTAGAGCCTTGTTTTCAATACACAAAATCAGCCTTTCACTATTCTGCGCATAATATCCTCAAGTTTTATCTCTATCTTTGTGAGTTCTCCAATCGTTTGATTCATCTCTTGGACTACAACTTCTGACAACGTACCACTTTTGATACAGATATTGGCATAGTGAGCCAGTTGATTGATATTGTTACCTATCTTCTGCATTTCATGAATCTGCGTTTTATACTCTTTCAGAAACTCAACAGCGTTGATGGTGGCCTTCTCACCACCGAACAGTTTAGCGCGGATGTATCCTGATACCGTCCGGCCAGAGTTGGAAGCCATTTCCTGTAACCGACTCTTTTCTTCATCTGTCATGCGAAACCAAATCCGCTTTTTCATACTTTCCATATTCCTAATGTTTGAAAATCGAGTTGCGAAATTTTCATCTCCCAAAGCTTTGAGGCTTTGGGCAAGATTTGTTTTTGTCAGCACAAAAACACATCTTGCAATCAAAGCCCCCACAACAAAAAACCGTCTTGTTTAGGAGAAAAACATTTTTCATTTTGTCTATTGTTTGTAAATAAATTCGGCCACAAAAATACTAACATTGTTTCAAACGGGAAATCCCTTTTCCCCTTGTGTTATCGCTGGTTTTCAATATACATTTCTATTTTTATACATTTGTATATTTCAATATTTATACATTTGTATATCTCTATATTTGTATATTTATAACTTTTATAAATACAATTTGTTACTATGTTACTATGTAGGTTTTTGTTTTTGTTATAAAACAGAAATATAACTATTCATAATCATAAATATCTATATTTCCATATTTTAATATTAAGCGGCAATGTTTAGCCAAAACAATGTAGTGCAACAAAATGATGCAGCTGTAACATTGCCGAACATAAGACAAAGGCTTCGGCGCGGCACAGATCTTCATGGGTTGGTGATAGTTTTAGTAGGTGTTGTCCAACTTTTTTATAACTCATCCCGGTGTCAGCTGAAAACAGATAGGATGGACGGGAAAGGGGTTATTTCAACCACTTTCTGTATTTAATTCAGACACGGAGCCAGATACGTGCGATGGCATCAATGGCATCACCGAAAATCATCTTGCTGTACTTGTCGAAGTTTTGACCCCACTCGGTCTGCTCCATGAACTCTTGCATGGTCTGCGTGTTCTTGAATGTTTCAGGAACGAGGTAGTAGGAGAACAGATAGGAGTATTGCGAGACGGCACTCATGAAATCCCACGTGTTGCCGTTGTCGCCTGTCCAACCGTAGATATACTTCCTTGTGGCCACATCGTTCTCAACATCCAAGATGAAGGGCGTTGGGTTTAGTGGTAGCGGATAACCATCGGGGTCATAGAAGAAACGGTTGTTGTCCTTGTCAATCTTGTAGGACTTGTTGACCTGGTCTTCCCATTTCTTCTCGATGGCTCCGTGGATACCCTTCTCGTCAGAGAATGGGCGGGCATCACAATGCAGCGGCATGTGACAGTTGGCAACATAGTGGCTGAGGATGAAGAATCGCATGAGAACGGTTAAGAGTTAGACTCGTCTTCTGAAGGGTTTGGTAAAGCTGCGACAGGCTGTCGCAGAATTATGTGCTGATAAATACCCATGTTTACCACTTGCGGGCGGCAACGATATATAATATTTTTGCAGCGGAATAAATGATTGGACTATGAATAAACGACACATTGTTTTTCTTACTGGTGCTGGTATCAGTGCCGAAAGCGGAATACCCACATTCAGAGACTCCAATGGGATGTGGGGAAAATATGATGCCATGAAGCTGGCAAGCATTGAAGGATTCAGGGAAAACCCGCAGGCTGTACTTGATTTCTACAATGCACGACGAAAGAATCTACTGGAAGTGGAGCCTAACCATGCACATCGGGTACTGGCGGAACTGGAAAATGAATATGAAGTGACCATCGTAACACAAAATGTTGACAACCTTCATGAGAGGGCTGGGAGTAGCAGGGTTATTCATCTACATGGTGAACTGAGCAAGGTTACTTCTTCACGCAATAAACTCTTACCAGATAACATTAAGGAATATCCTCTTGATGTGCCTATCCGTTTGGGTGACAAAGCAGCAGACGGCTCACAATTGCGACCTTATATTGTATGGTTTGGCGAGTATGTTGATAAAATGGATGAGGCCGAATACTGGGTAAAACAGGCAGACATATTTGTGGTGATAGGCACCTCGTTGGTGGTTTACCCTGCTGCTGGGTTGGTGGATTACGCTCCTAAAGGAATTCCCAAGTATCTTATTGACCCGAATGAGATGGAAGGTGTGCTCCCTTTAGGTTTTCAACACATCAAAGCCAAGGCTGTTGAAGGAATAGATCGGTTGGTAAAAGAGTTTTCTTAATTTTGTCGGGTTTGGTGACAAATTTGTGATCATCGATCGTCATATGGAGTTCTTGCGTGGTAAGACACGCATCGGCATTTAGTGTTTGTTCATTCGAGAGAGTGAAAATTTTGAGAAAAATCATTCTGCGTGATAGATTCTTTATATTTGTCACATCTTTTTGGGTGAAAGAATTGAAAAAATGAATTTTTGTAGAACCAAATTAGTTATTCATTATATTTGCAGCGTCAAAACCTGCGCGTACCATCTAACGATTCAGTTATGCAGCACACGAAGAAAATATTGACTGGCCTCGACCACTCGCAATACGAGCATCCTTTTGACAAGAAGGCTTTGGAGACCTTGGAAGCGACTCCAGGACTTTCCATTGCTGGAAAATATGTAACCAAGCAAACTATTGAGCGCATTTACAGGGTGCAATATACAGGTAGCCACCTGAGGGTTACAAAGGACAGCTATCCGCAGCTGTATGAGTACATGGATTATGCTTGCCGCGTGTTGGATGTTGACAGGAAGCCAGAGATGTATCTTCAGTGGGGATTCGGGATTAATGGATTTACCGTTGGAGCGGAAAATCCAATTGTGGTGCTGAACTCTGGTTTGATGGATTTGTGCGACGATGACGAAATCCTGTTTATCATCGGCCATGAGCTTGGGCACATTAAGAGCAATCACATGCTCTATCACATGCTGGCACAGGTGATTAACTACATTATTGACATGATTCCTGGCGGCAACCTTATTGCGGCTCCTTTGCAATATGCCTTGTTGTATTGGGACAGGATGAGCGAGTTTACCGCTGACCGTGCTGGATTGCTGTGTTGCCAAAACAAAGACGCAGTTGTTCGAGCCTTCACCAAAATGGCAGGGCTTCCCCAGGGCCATTTCAGTAGATTGAACGAACAAGCCTTCCTCCAACAGGCCAAGGATTTCGAAACCTTGGACTATGAGAAACTGAACAAATTCTTCAAGTTCGTCTCTATTGTTGACTCCACTCATCCTTGGACGGTGATGCGGGCATCGGAGTTGATTAAATGGATGGATGAAGAGAATATTAATCAATTTATACCCAAAGTTTTATCACTTACCAATAATATAGACATTTCAATATTCGATCGCCCTTGACAAACATATTATAATCGTTGAAAACAAACAAGTATCAAAATGATCATTTATGTTTAATTTAAATATACGACATCATGGATTACAAAGAAAAAAATGGATCACCATGGCCTGGCCATGTAGTCTTTCTGATCGACCAATCTGGTTCAATGTCAAATCAAGCAGGTTCTATGACTCGGTTAGAATTAGCACAAAACTGTATTACAAAATCAATAAATGACATTATCTTAGGCTGTGTTAGTGGTGAAGATTTTATTAATAGGTGCTATATCTCTGTAATTGGATATGGGAAAAAGGGAGATAGTGTTGAACTTATAAGACACGGATGGGCAAGTGAGTGGGAAGACGATGTGATGTCCTGCAAATATAACGGAAAGCCGTTGTTTACCCTTGAATGCACTAACGGATGGACTCCAATGGCTGGTGCCTTTAACATGGCGAAAGAATTGTTGGAAGCATGGCATGAAAAGATAAAAAGAGAGATTGCTAACCCAAAAGCGTCAGATCCGACCAAACGAGAAAAACCTATCGTAGCAATGGGATTACCTATTGTAATTAATATCACAGATGGATGTAAGGAGGATTTCGAACAAGTTCCTGGCTACCTTGAAGAAGTTATGAGTTCAGCGGTGAATTTAATGAACACATACGACAATGATGGAGGCAAAGTATTCTTGTTTAATGCACACATGGGTGATGGTCAGGAAATCAAGTTCCCAATAGAAAAGAGCTTATTAGCTGGCAATTATCAAACTGAATTTCTTTTTGATATTAGTAGTGAATTAACATCGAGGATGGCACAAAGTGCTGCCCACATCTTTGTATCAGATAATGGTGCCAAGATAGGAGCTGGTTGTAAAGGTCTTGTGGCTAATGCACAAGAAGCCACGTTGACAAGGTTCATTGAATTTGGATCAAACATTTCAAATACTTAACTCAAAAACATATGTATGAGGGAGCTCAAAGACAGAGGGGCTCCCTTAGAACAATAGCAAGCCATGAGGATAGAAATCAAGGGATTTATTATCCCACATATTGGAGACCCCTTGGAAAAGTGTCAAGATTGTTTCGCCATTGACACTAATCGTTTAGCTTTTGCAGTTTCAGATGGAGTAACAATGTCGCTGCTTTCCTCTTTCATGTCACAGCATTTGACTTCTGATTATGTAAACAATCCAATAGGATTATTCCAAATTGAGGGTAATTCCGCTACGCTAAAAAAGGACTATACGGAAGAGTTTACCCGATTTTACAATAAGAAGCATTCAGAGAGTGATACTCGTGGACGATTTCGACTGGAGTTAACTAAAGAGCGGTGTGGTTTTTCTGCAGCCACGTTTGTTGGTTGCTATTTTGATGATAATTGCTGGAAATATGTCGCTTTGGGAGATAGCTTTTTAGTATTTGTTAGTGAAAATGGTGAAAACATCAGATATTATTCTTCAATGTCTAATGAACAATTTGGTTACCAACCAGAGTATTTTTCTTCTAATGGTAATCACAAAGGTGCAGCTATTTCAGGAACATTGCCGATCGAAGACGGATACCTATTATTAATGACGGACGAAATGTCAAAATGGTTCTTTAATAATTGCAAGGTGAATCAAAATATTGCTAAAGAATTGTTTTCTCTTAATAACCATGTTGATTATTTGTCATGGAGAGATGAAAAAATAATGGGAAAAGAAATGGATGACGATGACTGTACTTTACTGATTGTCCACATTACTAATGCTTTAGACCAAGAAGAGATTACCTATGAAACTCTATACCTTGATAATGTTGAAGAGATAAATGCAGAGGTAGCAAAGATGAAAGAATTATCGGCGGAAACCAGTATAGAAGAGCAAAAGAAGAACATCGACTCTGCAAATACAGAACAGGTTGGAGAATCAATAGAAGGTGTTGAAAAGCAGAAAGACACAATCGCCAATGAGGAGAAACTTAAAGAAGAATGTGCTTCGGAAGGATTGCAAAACGCTGTTCCGCCAGAATCTTCAGTTTTGGAAGAGGAAGAGAAAAAACAAAACGATACTATTGAGGGTTACGAGAGAAGACTGACAGCAATAACGAATAAGATGAATATGTGCCTTAAACTGATGGCTGAAATCAACGAACAGGTAGAATTATTGAAAGTTGAATTACAAAACGACAATAAACAGCAATGAGATGATACCAACAAAAGAACAAGCAATTGACTCAATATCAAACACGGGCAATATTATCGCCAAACCATTGCTGGGTTATACATGTGTTTTGTCAAAAAGGAACGGTTTGCCTTTATATTATTTGGGTGGTTTTGGCATGGCCTTCAAGATGGAGAGTGGAGCTACATGTAAAGCTGTGAAAGTTTGGCTTAAAGATATTTCAGATAATAAGGAAAGAATGCAGATGGTGTCCGAATTTCTGAAAGACCATCCTATGCCATATTTCGTGGGATATGAGTTTTGCGAGCGAAGTCTTCGGATTGATGACGGATATACTGATGTAATGATAATGGATTGGGTCGATGGACTTGATTTGAAAAAATATATCGAATCCGTTTACGAAAGTGGACTTGGGGAGACTTTAGTAGTGGAAAAACTACACAAATTGGAAGTCTTGTTTAGAGAATGTTTTGCACAATTGCATAAGAATAATATCTCTCATGGTGATTTGCAACACGCAAATATTATTGTGTCAGAGTCACCTGATGGCGATATAAAAATAAAACTGATTGATTACGATTCCATGTATGTTCCAGCTTTATCTGGCAGGCCACAAGTAACATCTGGCTATAGCGGTTATCAACACCCCCAACGTATTTCTGGGGCAATATCCCTATGTTGTTCTGAGAAAGATGACTACTTTTCAGAGAAAATAATCATTGCCAGTTTACAACTGCTACAGGCAAGGCCTTATTTGTGGGACGATGAGGAAGTTGATAGACTCTCGAATGAAGAAGGATTGCTTTTTAGAGATTCAGACTTTGAATCGTTTAAGAACTGTTATCTTTTCAAGCAAGGAAATGAAACGCCAGCAAGAGAAATACTTGAAGAGATTGCAAATGACTTAATTAAAGATGTTCGCGATATTCAACCTCTTGGCGAATCAGGTGTTTACGGCAGTTCTACCACAGATATTGACATTGAGAAATGGAGACTCCTTATGAGATTGCTTTTCCAACTGGAGGATAGTAAAAAAAAGAATCTATTAGAAAAATGCAAAGATTTGAAAAATAGGATTGTGGAATTGTCAAACCAATTTGATGCTGAAAAGAAAAGGGAGATTACAGAAAAAATGAACAAAATATTAGAGTCTAGAATAAATTCCGATATTTTCCATAAAAGATAGTTATGCAGAAAATTAAAACATCATATTCGTCAAAGGGAATCTTTCTAGCATTTGAAGGGACTCAGATTGTAGTAGAAAGTTTGCCACAAAATATGCTTTTTGATGATTGCCTTTTCGGAATCATTGACAATGATGAAAAAACTGTGTGGCAGCATCAGTTCAAACGAGGGAAGTTGCCTTTTAGTCCATTTGGAACTGATAAAATGGACGTCGGAAGACTAAAGGAGGGTGAGTATTATCTTTGTGTGTGGTGTAAACATAGCGCTAACGATAACTTGTATTATTCAATGATTGGGCAGTGTAATATTAGAATTCAGGTTACCAACGATTGTGTCTGCTTTCTACTACCTAAAAGTTATGAATCGAATAATAAAATCCTTGAAACATTAAATCCACTCGATTCTCGATTAGTTAGTCCTTCAAAGACAATACAATCTAATAATACTAATATTAGGAATCTTGCCCATCAAATAAAGAAAGACGCTAGAAGCAGGGATATATCACTAATGGAAGCTGTCCACGAATGGGTTGCTCTAAATATTTCATACGATATGGATGCTTTGAATGACGACTTATATAAAAGGAAGAATAACTCTTCTTTGTCTACTTATTCTAAAGGCAAGGGTGTGTGTCAAGGATACACCAATCTCACAGTAGCAATATTTAGGGCGCTTTCAATTCCTTCAATAGGTATTCGTTGTTGTGCATCAAACACTATCTCAGAGAAAAAAAAGAGTATGGCATATAAAGAAAGCAACCATGTTTTTCCAACTGCATGGAATGGATGCAGGTGGGTGCTGATGGATCCTACATGGGATTCTAGAAACATCTTTGATAATGGAGACTTCTCTTACACATTTGGTGAAAAACCAGCATCTACGCCTTGCTTCCCTTTTAAGTTCTTTGACAATACAATGGAATATTTATCTGCAACACATGAATTTACGCAAGTGAGTATATATTGAGAATTTATTAATACTTAATAATCATTTTTAAATAGAAAGTAACTAATCAATAATAAAAAATACAACATTATGCCGATACAAGATTTAATTCAAAGTGCACTCGTAAATAGAGAGAGTTTAAGGAATACTTACGAGCAAAGAAAAAACACGATTTCCGCTTGGAATAGACGTGTAAAAGCGATACAGAAAACCTTTAGAACAGACGATGTTCAGCTTTGGGAACGAATGGTAGAGTCTACTGGACAACAAAACATATGGACTCAAATAAAAGAGATACTTGACGGGAACCAAACAACCCAAGGGCTAATAACAAATCTAAAGGAACTAGGAGACGGGGTCAATCCGGGAGTATTTACAACTGCTTATAATCGAGTTAGCCGAAAGTATATCAACATTGGTGTTGTTGGCGCGTTTCGTCAGGGCAAAAGTACAATCCTTAAACAATTGATTTGCCCAATTTCTGAGCAACTATCGTCAAGGGATATTATTCCAACGAATAATGGCGGTCTTCCATGTACCGGGACATCTGTAAACTATATTAATAGTGATTACGATATACCAGCTGAGATTAGGAAACATTATCCCGCGATTAATGGATTGCCCCAAGAGGCTGATGCTATTCCCCGTGCAGTTGTGACATATAATACCACAAAAGACATTTGTGAAACCATAAACAAATATATTGAAGAATGTAAACTAAACTGGGATAAGATTAATACGGGGTGCTCTACCATTTCCAAATCTGACTTAATAGAATACTGCCAAAACCATCGCGACAAAGCACTATCAATTCCAAATGCTCAAGAAAACACTTTGGGAGCTACTTTTAAAAATATCATTTTAGAATATGAAAAATATCTTGATTTATTAGATCGTCCAGATACCTTAATAAATGATTTACGACTATCTGCTAACAGAGATGATTTCTACAAGAGAAGTACATTCAATTATGATGGTGTAACAACGGATAATTATTCTGTTTATGCTGTAAAAATGATAGATGTTTTCATTGGTTTTAAAGTTGCGAATGAAGAAGTCGGCCCAATTCAGTTTTTAGATACTCCAGGAGTGGGAGAAAAAAGAGTTGGCGTTGACGAAACCCTTAAGGAAAAACTATTAAATGAAATAGATTCGGTAATTGCTATCGAAAAAGCGCACGATCAGGCTGTCCCCGCAGAAGCCCTAATCTCCTTTCATTCTAGCCTAACTGATAATTACGGCGAGAAACAGAGTAAATTCATTTATTATATCATTAATGATGCCACCGCAGGTAATTTGACTCTCATTAACCAAGCCTATATTCGAGCATTTAAGAATGGTATAGAGAAGACAATGACACCTATTGTGTTACCACAAGAAAGAAAAATCTTGGTTGATTGCGAAAGAAATTATGTATATGATTACATATCAAATGGAGATGGGTCAATTTCTGATTTGCAATTAAACAATACAAAGAATTGCCAAACGATTCTTTACAGTATAGTTTCAAATCTTGCTAATAATATTGAAAGAATAGATAAAGACTTTACTGCGGCAGCCGATGGTTTATTTGGGATTGTCCATCAACAGATTAATGACCTTCAAAGGCTTGCCAATGCTATCAATATTAACATTGGAAATAATAATGTGGATGTAAACCGTACGGTACAAGAACTGTGTACGGAATTATCACTAATATCACACAATTCAATTGTAGACACAATTGTCTTGAAAATAAAAGAATATGCAAAAAATGAAGATGTTGGAAGGGAAGTCCTTTATTCATTAAGAGGATTAAACGACTATTACAACGCAGTGCTATCTGAAGAGAAAATCACAGAAATAATTGATAGTATAAAGAATGAGCAAGATGCAGAAAAGAAATCCAGCCTTTTTGCAGAACACACATTTAATATTATTGGAAAAAATGGTCCATGCACAAGTATTGAGTATGAGAATTGGAGAGAATTTAGGGCATATAGTGATATTAAGTGTAACTTAAATGACCTCATTACCGAAAAGGTGCAAGATTTAGTTTCCCCGAAGCCCATTCAATCGAGTTTAGAAATAGCTCAAAATGAGCTATACGACATCTTTAGGAAAGATAAATATCTTGGCTTCTTGTGTAACAGGGATGAAGGTAATGGTAAATGGTATAAACGTTTAAGCGAGTCTATTTCAGACACCATTTGGAAAAATAGATTTGACCAATTTTTTTCATACGATGTCACAAGCATTGTCCAAGACTTTATCAATCGTGAAATAATCAGTAGAACCATATTGAAATTTATGCACAATGATAACTTTGCCAATTCGTCATTTAACACTCTTCAAAATGCAAATATTTCTTTCTTGAAATCATTGTGGAAAATCGAGAATGCAATTAAGAAATCGTTGCGAAATGAAGATGATAGTATTCTAGAAGATCTAAAAAGAGAGGTGAATGACGATTTTATTGCAAAACGACGTTCTGCTATTAATTTCCAGTTTGGTGCACCCAGATCAATGAACAATCAAATAGTGCATTTTGTTAGCCTCCACTACAACGAAATATTAAAGCGTCAAGGTATTATTGATGAGTTGCAGAGAAAACAGGCCCTATACAATCAATGGCAAGAGGTCAACAAGTGAAATATATCAAATTACTATTAATATGAGCGATAAATGCATACAGGGACATCGTTATTCCAGTAATGATGGTACTATTATTATAAAGAAAATTGTAGAAAAGTCTAATCGAATAGATTATAAATACGAAGGGCAGACAGATGACCAATATAATGACAAATCAATGTATTTCGACGATTGGGAAGAAGGGAATTATGTTGATTTAACAGGGGAGGTGCCCTCAACGTTTACACTAACAGTGTTGACCATTGATGACGAAGCAGGTTCAGTCATTGGCGGAGGGATATACCCGGTTAATTCGATAGTTCAAATTAGTGCTTCTCCCAAAAATGGTTATTGTTTCTTGAAATGGGATGATGATAATATTTCGAATCCCAGAGATATTCAGGTAGACAAAGATATGACTTTTACTGCATATTTCGAAGAAAAGCAGAAACCCAAGTTTACAATTACTGTCAAATCTAATGATGAGGCACAAGGCTCTGTTGATGGAGGAGGTATGTTTTATGTTGGGTCCGTGGTTGAAATTAGCGCGAAACCGGAAAATGGATATGTGTTTAAGAAATGGAATGATGATTCATCAACTAATCCGAGGAATGTTCCAGTAGAAAAAGATGTTGAATATACCGCTTATTTTGAAAAAAAAGCGACTGCTCCTGATGATGTTAACATCACTGCCACTTTTGGTAATAACAGTGAAAAATGGAAGCTTCTGAACAGATTGCTGTTCCAGCTTGAGGAAAGCAAGAAAATGAATCTTATAGGGAAAACCAAGGATTTGAGAGACAAAATAATAGAACTATCGGATCAATTTGATTCTGAAAAGAAAAAGGGTATTATAGAAAAGGTGAATAGTATTTTGAAAACAGGAATTAATTCTGATATATTTCATTCAAGGTAGTGAAGCAGATAATAGAACAACAACCCATTAATAAAAAAAACTAATGAGTGACAAGCCAATAGAAAAACACCGCTATTCCAATAATAAAGGAATGGGGCTTACCGTTGTTGTCGAAAAGATAGACGAGGAATCAAAACGCATTGATTATAAGTATGAAGGTCAGTCTGACATAATTTCAATGTATTTTGACGATTGGGAAGAAGAAGGGTTTGTTGATCTTTCAGAAGAACAGCAGCCAGTTTATACTATTAAAGCCGTTTCAAAAGACGAACAAAAAGGAATTGTCTCTGGTGGCGGAACATATCCAGTTAATTCGAAGGTTGAACTTGTCGCGATGCCAAATAACGGGTATAAATTTGTGAAATGGCAGGATGATGCGAGGGACTCAAAACGCACTATCATAGTAAAAAAAGATTCAGAATTTATTGCTGAGTTTAATGAGATAGAGCCACCAAAGTATTCTATTGAAGTTGTCGCTAATAATCACCTGTGGGGCTCGGTAAAAGGTACTGGTAGTTATGAAAGCGGGAGCGTGATAGAATTGACGGCCATAGAAAAAGATGGATACCAATTTGTAAAATGGAGTGATGGTAACACCGACAATCCACATCTAATTACAGTGGTTGAAAGTACTAAGTATATGGCTTATTTTGAAAAAGCTACACCCAAATACAACATTGTTGTCAAAGCATGTGACGAAAAAATGGGTGTAACGACTGGGTCGGGTAGTTTTGAGTCTGGTGCAACTACAAAGATAACTGCAACCGCAAAACCAGGGTTTGTGTTTACAAGATGGGAGGATGGTGACATAAATAGTAATCGTACTATTATCGTAGATGCAAATAAAATGTACACTGCTATATTTGAACATATTCGTTATCGTTTGTCACTTGATGTAAACGACATTTCAATGGGTATTGCAGAAGGTGCAGGTACATATGAAAAAGGAAGCACAGTTTTTATTGAAGCCAAGTCAAAGAGAGGATACAGATTTGTCAGTTGGAATGATGGAATCAATGAGAATCCACGAAAAGTTATTGTCAATGCCAATATAAATTATTCTGCATATTTTGACGTTGACCCAATAGCAGCTCGTCTTGAGCAAGAGAGGAAAGATGAAGAATTAAGGCATAAGCGCGATCGTCTGAATAGTATTATTTCTTCAATTAAGATTCCGGAATTCTCCACACAAAATGTAAATGTTGATTTGCTAAACGGCAACAAGGTGGATGCTTTAAGGAAGGAGGGCGAAAAACTCAGATCAACAAAAGGAAAACTTGATTGGTTTACAGAGGCAATGTGGTGGGTTGCTGGTGTTGATAAGAATTTATTGACATCTTGTAAGGGTGAATACAACAAATATGTAGGGGTTGGAACAATGATTCTTATTACAGCGATTATGGCTGCTCTATCATGTTGTTATGCTCTTTGGTATGTGTTTAAAAGCTGGGGCGCAGCAATTCCGATTGGTATCGTTTGGGGTATGGCCATAATGTTTATAGACAGATTTATTACTTCAACACTTCATGGTAGAAACTTTAGAGATAAATTTTTTAAAAAAGGTGGATTGGTTAGGTTTTGCATATCTCTTCTAATCGGAATAGTTATTGCGGCTCCGCTGGAATTGAAGGTTTTTGAGGATGATATTCGCAGTCATATATCTTCTCGGAATGACTTTATATGGGAAACCGAAAAGGAGAAGTTTCGAAGTTCGCTTGAAACTAGGTTCGATGAGGAAATCACGGGTTTGGAAGAGCGAAAACAGCAGTGGGAAAGCATTAAGAATAATGCTGAAAAGAATGATAATTCCATTTATAAAAAGGATTCTATTGACTATGAAACAACAAGGATGGCACTTCAAAAAGAGCTAGAGAACACAAAAGATTCAACAAATAGGGTTTATATTTCAAGGAAAATAGGCAGATTAAAAGCTCCAACGAGAAGAAATTCAAATGTTTATGATGAAGCGAACAATGCTATTAAATCGTTAACAGATAGTATAACAAATTTGCGTAAGAACAAAAACGAAAAAATTGACGATGCATTAACAAACGAAAAAGACAAGTTTTACCAATCTCACGAAACAGACTATACAAGTTTAGGAATACAGTTGAAACAACTACAGCAATTGATGCGCCCATGGAACAATGACAATTTTGAAATGGCTACTTTGCTCTTAATACTGTTGTTTGTTTTTATTGACATTTCACCAGTACTCTATAAATGCATTTTGCGTAATGGCGACTATGAAAAATACATGGATCCAGACAATAATGAAGGTAAGAACAATGATGATGTGGTAAAAAACAATGATAGTCTTTTAAAAGAAGAATTGTTTATAATAGACAAAAACTATATACACATGTTGTACCTATGGGACAAGCTCGTCCAGGAGGCTCTTGAAGATTATACAAAAGATGATTATCCAGAAGAATGATAATGTTAGTTTACTATTACCAATAATAATAACTTAAAAACAATGAAAAAGAACTTTGATTTTATTACAAAGACGTTGTTATGGATGTCTGGTACGGATGAAAATTTAATTAGAATATGTCCGTCTGAAATTAATAGACACAAGATAATAGGGATGACAGTGTTTGTTGTTTCTATTTTGGCTGCACTTTCATTTATGTTTGTGATTCATTATGTTTTTCATTTCATGTGGTTATCCATGGTTTTGGGGTTGTTTTGGGGATTCTCGGTTATGTGTCTTATCAGATTAGTGTTGTCAACGATTCGAGGTAGAACTATGATGAAACGATTTGTTTCGTTAGGAGCAATATGGGGGCTATTGCTGGCTATTGTTATGGGAGCCTTCGTTGCTATACCTTTAAATCTTGTTTTATTTGAGACGGATATACAGACCCTCTTCCAACAAGAAATTGATGAAGCATGGATGGTTAAAAAACAGTCTCTTGAAGAATTAAAATTCATAAGGATGAATGATGAAAAAGAACGGCTTCGTGTTTATCAAGACGAAATGAACTCTTTTTTAGCAAAGAAGAAGGATGCTCATGTGGCTGAAGAACGTGAATTGAAGGTGCTAAAAAGACGAATGGATTGTCAGTACCAAAGAATAGAAGCGGTAAATGATTCGTTGTTACAACAAATTAATAATGAGGAAGTCGCTTTTCGAAGTAAACAAGAAACAAAAAATCATGGTCTGTTACCTCGTCTGAAAGCATTACGAGCGATTTCTCAAGAAACAGCGGCTCTGGTTTTGGTAATGCTGTTATTCATAATGATTTTTGTAACGCCAATATTATATACATGTATTCTTCCAAATGGTGTATATGAGAGATTAAAAGAGAGGTTGTGTCACGAAGAATGTGTGGAGAATACTGAACAAAGATGACATTTGTTTTGGTATGAACCAAAGTTGAAACACGATAGATATTATTGGTGTAATAAGGGTATGTGTTTGTATAATGGTGTTAATACTCAATAAAATATGTCTATCAACGACAAAGCATAGAACCTAAGGAAGGTTAAGGAGAATTACGATAATATGGCTTGGCACATGAAGCGTGCTGCTGAAGCCGCAAAGAGGAACGACAGTAGGGCGGCTAAGGACCATACGGATAGCGCCAAAATGTACAAAGCCAAAGGCGATGAATACATGGATGCTGCAAAAAGAAGTACAAAATAAAAACTTAATAGTATGTCTTGGAATGATTTAACAAACAGACAAAAGCTCCTCGATCGCGCCATTGAAGCCAGCGGGATTAAGTTAGACAACTCGTCAAGTTGCCTGAAGAAAGTAATGAAAACCATTGGAGCCAATTCTGATGAGGAAGATTTTGTCAAAGAAAGAATTGCTCTGCGGCTGCGGACACAACAACTCCTTAATGATACTGACAACCTCATCGAAAAGACCGAAAGAATGCTTGATGACTTTGATAAAGACGATGCTCGGTGGAAGGCCTTGGGCAAGAAACTCGGCTTCGACTTATAGAAATCTGTCATCGCACATTGTAGCTTTATTGGTTTTGATGTAACTTTGCACTCGACTGTAACTAAAATACGGAGTACTACCAATGGAAGACTTAGTAAAATCTTTGAAATTGAGAGAAGGAACCGAGGTAGAATACAAATCGGCAAAGGGCGGCTTTCCTGGGTCTTTCTGGGAAACCTTTTCGGCCTTTGCAAACAGCCAAGGTGGCGTAATTGTGATGGGCGTGAAAGAGAAAAATGGCAAGTTCATGCCTGATGGACTAACCGAGGAACAAATAACCGCACATAAGAAAACGTTTTGGGATTGTGCGCATAACAAGAGTTGTGTGAGTATTCCACTGCTGACGGAAAGGGATGTAGTAGAACATGTAACGGCAAATGGTATTAGGCTGTTGTTGTTCCTAATTCCCAAGGCACCTTATTATTTGTGTCCTGTATATCTAACGCTTACTCCTTTCGGACACACTTATAAACGCCACCATGAGGGAGATTATGTTTGTTCGGATGACGAGGTGCGGCAAATGTTTTCAGATGCTAACAACGTGCAATACTCGGCAGACTCGCGCATATTGACGGGCTATAATTTTGACGACATAGATGCAACGACGCTGCGAAACTATCGGCAGTCGTATAAAGACAGGCACGAGAACCATCCGTGGAACGATTTTGACGACCTGCGGTTTTTGGAAAGCGTTGGGGCTTATCGCAAAGACAGGACTACGGGAAAAGAAGGTTTCACGGTGGCGGGAATGTTGATGTTTGGCAAAAACAGCAGCATTACCGACCCAGAGTGTTGCCCGAACTTCTTCCCGGACTATCGGGAACATCTTGGTGATGGGAAGAATATCCGCTGGACAAACCGGATCTATCCTGATGGCACATGGGAAGCCAATCTCTATCAATTCTATTCTCGGGTGCTACCCATGCTGCAACATGCGCTACCAGTGCCCTTTAAGTTGGATGAAAACCAACGGCGCAAAGACACCACATTGGCTCACACTTCATTAAGAGAAGCTTTGGGCAACTGCCTCATCCATTGTGCCTACACGGTGATGGGGAACATAGTGATTGACCGTTACGATGACCGTATTGTGATGTCGAATCCTGGGACAATGCTAGTCAGTTTGGAAGACTTTTGGGAAGGCGGGCACAGCGTTTGCCGCAATCCATTGTTGCAAAAGATGTTCGTGTTTGTCGGTGTCGGTGAAAAAGCCGGAAGTGGTGCTGACATTATCAGTACTGGCTGGCGTGAGAACGGTTGGCAATTGCCGACGCTTGCCGAGCATCAAATGCCGGCACGGGTGGAGGCAACGCTTTTGATTGAGGACTTGGTGAAGCAGCAAGAAGGTGAAACCATACAGAAAAGTATACAGAAAACTACGGAGGAAACAGAAAGTAACCAGAAAAGTATGCAGAAAAGTATGCAGAAAAGTATGCAGAAAATTCTGGAACTAATTGCAATAACACCTGATATTACACTTTCAGAAATGGCTAATCGCCTTGGTATGACGCGGAATGGGGTAGACAAAAACATCCGAAAATTGAAAGATCAAGGAATCATCTGTCGCGTTGGCCCCGATAAAGGAGGCCATTGGGAGATTGTTGGGCCATTGTCGGATTAAGATGATTGCCAATCTCAAAGTTTTTTTTGTCCGAAATTTGATAGAAAACCATCTGGTGTATAGACTTTAGGATGTGAAAAGCAGGTCAACCTTTTAAAACAAATCGAAATGGAATCAAACATCAACGCATCCCAACTATGGGACAACATCAAGACATATGCCAAGAAAGTCGGGCGAGTCAGTGCAAGGCCGGTGCTGTTGCTTTACTTTGTCATGACCAGCGAAGAAACGCCCCGTTCTGTCAAGTTGTTGATAGGATCGGCACTTGCGTACCTCGTGTTACCTATCAACTTGATTTCGGCGAAAAAGCATCCCTTGGTGGGATGGATTGACGAAGCAGCTTCCATTGCTGTGGTGTTTCAAAAAGTCAGCAAACACATCACACCTGAGATTGAGCGAAAAACGGATGAGATGTTGGACAAATGGTTTGCAGAATATACGCCCTACGAGACGGTAGCCTCGGATGACGAATAAAAGATCAGCCCATTATTGCTATGGACGAAAAGAAGAAAGACATCGATTATGAATTTATGGCAGTATGGCAAGCGTTCTATAGGCGCCATAATGCCAACTTTTTTGACGTGTTCTTTTATGACAGAGAAAAACTGACGAATGAGGATATAAAAAGGGTTATCCAGAAAGTGGCTGATTTCTTTCAATTACCTGCGCCCGTCGTCCAAGACAAGTGTGAAACGATAGCCAAAGTTATGACCTGTGAGGATGCTTCAGAATGTGAATTGTATTACAACTGGCAGATGATGACACGAGCAGGAGTGAACAACAAGGACTCACTGACTTTAGTCATTGTCCACGAAATGAGCCATCAATTTCTGTATCATACGCGATTCGTGCTATTTGACAATGAGATGTGGATTCAGGAATTGGCGGCAGACATGTTGGTAGGAGGATTCTCCATATTGGGCGGAGATGTGGGTACAGGGAAATACAAGTACGCCTTGGAAACATTACCAGCAAGTTTGACCCATCCAGAAGGAAAGCTCAGGGCGAAGATAGTGGAATATGGAAGGAAATACGCCTGGGATCTAATCACTATCCATCATTATCATGATGTAAAAGACCTACTGAAAGGGCTTCCGGCTTTTGTGTATGGCCACTATTCAGAACTTCAGGAATCATGGGAAAAAGTCAGCATTGAAGATGTCGCAGAAACACCTTTTGCTTTTGGAGAGAATGTTGATGTGGAGGCGTTGCCTAACAACACATACGGAACAAGACTTTTGGAAGATTACATAAAAAGAATAAAGGAGAAACAAAATGAGAATAATGGACAATAGCCCCATCAATGTGCCAGCTGTGGGCAGACTGGTGACTGAACAATACGCAGTGGGGCAATTCGCGGATTGCTGCCTATATCTCTTACCTTCCAATGCTAATGCCATAGCGAGTAAGGCAAAAGAAGCCTTTGAATGGCTTTTCGAGTCCAGTGACAGAAGGTCGTATGTGAACCATTATGATTTTGAGGCTTTGGAAAACATGCCAGCACTTGACAATCATCCAACACTCAATAGCGCAATTGAGGAGGCTAAATGTAGTTTTATCATGCCTCTCTATACCCCACATCAGTCAAGCAAACAGTATCTGTTGGTCCATTCTGAAGATGAAGACTTGCGTAAAAGTTTTGCACTGATGGTTTATACCTCTGAAAGAATCAGTAAGCATAGTGTGAAAGAATTGATACGCCAGTATGCCCTGAACGAAACGGATGCTTTCTGCAACATGTTTGACGAGACTGTTGATTTCAACAAGTTTCTTAAGAATTACATTGTCAATAAGGCTTCGACAGCGGTGAATCCCAATTTTGGAATGCGTCCTTCCATGCCAACTATACGCAAAGCCTTGGATATAGAAGGCGATGTGACCTTCAGGAAAAAAAGTGAGATGATTGACAGAATGAAAGAGAACATTCTGAAGTATCGGAAAACCAAAGATACAAAAGCCGATGCCGAACTGTCGTATATTTTGGACGGAATTGACGTTGAGACCCTTCTTACTTTTCTGTCTAAACTACCAAAGCCGCAAATTGAGAAGTTTTGCGATGTCGCCAATCCGCAAAAACAGGCAGAGGAGTCTAAAATGACCTTTGAGGTGAAATACGTTGGGGCGAGTGATTCCTTGGATAGTACAGATGGCAAATATCGTTTGTTCCTTCAAAAAGACCTTGACCAGATACAAGTGCATTTCAAGCGCAAGGATACCTTTGTGTTGTATCTCATCTATCTGATTGACAAGTTACGGAACGAAACAGTTGATTCAATAGAGATAAAGAATATGAAGAATCAGTTTATACAGCTATACGAAGAAACCTATCCTGGTGATGACGGCTGTTCGCGCTTTGATAGTATGGTAAAACGAGTGGATGAGAAAGGAAATCCACGCCAAGCCCAAATCAAGCATTGTTATGCAGACATAAGGGAGTCGGTTGGCGATGCCTGTGAGAAAATGAGGGAGCCTTCTGCACCATTTGTTCTGCGGGATGCGCATGATCATTTGTTTGTTTTGAAAGAAAAAATCAAAATTGACGAAAATCTGTTGAAGCTATATTGCTGAAACAGAATGAAGTAACCCCAAGCCTTTAATAGACCGTCCAAAGCCCAGAAAAAGGGTGGCAAAATGCCGTATTTCGTGTCGAAAATCAGATGTGAAATACGGCATTTTTCATGCTATAAACTTTGACGGTCATGAACAAGAGAAACAGCATTGGCTTAGACCCTGAACGCCTCGAAAACTACGAGGCGGAAGCCGAGGAAATCATCAGGCGATTGAAAACAGATTCGAAATTCTGTCACGACTTCTTCTATGGAACAAAAACTGAAGAGTGTAACATGGCACGGTTGCGCTCTGGTATATTAGGCTATCTTGAACAGAACTATCGTATAATGATGTCGGCAGAATGCTTCAATGGTCTTGTTTTCCAAACACTTTGGTCGGAAGGAACATGGGCGGCACTTGACACTTACGAAAAGCAATGCACATTCTTTGCCTGGCTGAAAAAGGTGGCTCGTAATGCTGTCTTGGAGAGATTGGAAGAAGAAGGTCTCATTACAATGAATCGCACACGGACAACGGGCAACACAAGACTTGCCCTACTTTCGCAAACTCCAGAGAAGTGTCAACTCATTATCGATGAACAGATGAGAGGAAGCAAGTACCACGACTTGATGAGTTCCGTCTATGTCGGCAGGCTCTCTAAAGAGGAGATTATGGAAAGCTTTGGCATGACAGCACAAGAGTTCGAAACAGCCAAGAGCGAAGGCGAATATGAGCTGAAGGATGCCTTGCTTCGTTCGTCTTGTTGTTATGAAGAGGAAGTGCTACGCAACAAAACTCGTAACTATCTGACCGTATCATCGGATTTTGTGGCCGACACGGAAGAATGGATGAATGCCAAGATGGGCGAAAACCCATTGGCAGATGTGTTCGGGGTCAACCTTACAGACCAGGAAGTACACGAAAAGGTTTTGGATTTCTTGTATGGTTTTTCAGCGGAACTGAATTGGAGTGAGCAAGACAGAAATTTGTGGCAGCAACGATTCATCAACAACACATCTCCCGTTGAGTTGGCTGAGGCATTGGGCAAATCCCGAGCTTGGGTGGACACACGCTACTCCCGTTTGAACAAGAAATTCGAAATGGCCATCAAGAAATGGTGGCATACTCATGCTGAATAACAACAACATAAAAAGAGGAGGTGAACATGATACTTAACTTGAAAAAGACATTCGCCAGCTATCATCTCATTCGACTGGCGGTCAAACCGAGCAGCAGTTATCGGGAGGTTTATGTGGCCGAAGACGCAAATGGGAATAAAGTGTTCTTGACCGTTTATGACGACCAAGCCTGTGAGCAATTGAAAAAAGACGGTGTGATGAGAGAGTTTGATCTGGTCAAAGAATTAAAAAACAGCTTATTCCCAAAATTTATCGACCATGGAACCCTTAACTATTGTGGCCGTATGGTCTCATACATGTCCACGGAGTTTTTTGAGTACCAAACGCTTCGTGAAATAGTAGAAGAAAAGCCATTGGAGGAGAAGGAAGCTCTCGACATTACTCGCCAGTTGCTGATAGGGCTAAAAGAAGTTCAATACAATACTCGCGGAGGAGGCCATTATAATATCTGCCCTGATACTGTATGGATTTCACAAGACAAAAACCAACAGCCAAAAGCACACCTTGTAGGGTTGGAACATGCTTCCGCACCTTGCAATGGAAGTCCTGATTTCATGGTTTTCAGTTTGAACAAGTGTTGCCGAGCACCTGAAACTTTCTTGGGTCGGTTTTCCCCGGCTTCCGATGTTTATTCTATGGGGATGCTGCTGGCTTATATGCTTCAAGGACATTATCCCCATTACATTGATGAAACATTGGACCAAAACATCATTCTTAATGCAGTAAGGCATAAGAAACAGCCTACGCTTGTCATGGAAGAATCGCTAAAGCCGATTGTCTATAGAGCTATTGACAAAAATGCTGGTGCCCGATACAAAGATGCTGAAGAGATGTGTTGCGCCCTTATGGATTATATGGGGTTTGCAAAGTCAAGGTCTTTTGATTGCTTTTCGTATGAGAGAAACAATAAGTTTAATGAAGAAGACTTGAAAGAGCCGGATGAAACCAATGAATCGAAACGCTCTTCTCATGAGCCACAGCTCAAAGTGAGCATTTCGGTAAAGAGCGGAGAAGGTTTGAAAGCTGTTGCAGGCATGGAAGATCTCAAACGCAGATTGCGCCGTGACTTTGTGGACATCATAGCTCACAAAGAATTGGCAAAAGAGTTCTCCATTATGCCTCCCAATATGCTTTTTTATGGACCTCCTGGTACAGGGAAAACCTATCTATCCATGCGGTTGGCCGAAGAATGTGGATTGGAATTCTGTTCCATTAAGCCTTCTGATTTAGGTTCTATCTGGATTCATGGAACGCAAACACTGATTAAGGAGCTTTTCCAAAAAGCCGAAGAAAAAGCCCAAAAAAACAAACGCGGATGCTTGCTCTTGATAGACGAATTTGACGCACTCTGCGGAAAACGCGATACTCCAGGGAAAGAGAACCAAGCTGACGAGGTTGCGGAATGGCTTACCCAACTAAATGATTGCGTGGAAAAGAATGTCTATGTCATTGGTACTACCAATTGCCTTGACAAGATAGACAAGGCTGTTATCAGGCATGGACGCATAGACCAAGTGGTTTATGTAGGTATGCCAGACATGGAATGCAGGAAACAATTGTTTGACATAGAGTTGACCAAACGCCCCTGCGAGGAAAACATAGACACAGAAGCGTTGGCTCGGCTGACTTCAGGTTTTACGTCAAGTGACATTTCATATATGGTAAAAGAAACGGCAATTCATGCTTTTGAAGCCAGCCTGAAAACCGATGATGAACATACGGTAATAATCAGTGAGGACATGTTGAAAGAAGTTGTAAGTAGCACGAGACCATCAGTAACTCCAGATGAAGTAAGAGCTTACGAACGAATGCGAGACGAGTATATGAGACAAAACCGGGAAGAAAGACGGAGGATTGGATTTCTTGCATAGAAATGATAGAAGCGTTCAAAACGCGCATCTTTACTAATGTAAAACACTAAAAGCAGTACAAAAATGGAAAAGAAAGTGATTTTAGAAAAACTGGAAGAATTCGGATTCTCCGTCGAGGAAATCCCAGAATTTGGGTATGTGTTCAACTATGAGGGAATCAACATTCTATATGCCCCAGATGATGAAGACGAGGATTTTTTGCGGTTTTCGGTGCCCAATATCTTTGATGTTACAGAAGACAACCGTGCCCCTATTTTAGACATCATCAATGATACTAACCTTAAAATCAAATATGGCAAGGTGTGTGCCTATGGGAGTAATGTGTGGGCCACCTACGAACACCGTATCTTCAACAATGACAATATTGATGAGGTCATCGAGCATAGCCTTCTTTTGCTACAAGCGACGGTGATCCTGTTTCATCGACTAGTGGAAGGCGACGATGTACGGCAATTTCGTGGTGACGATAATGAAGCGGAAAAGGAGGATGTGGCATGAATAAGACACATGAATTGATCAACGAAATCATTTCGGAACACAAGTATAAGGTGTTGGAAGATGATGGAGACCATATTGCTATAAGGTATCAGTTTCATGCCATACACATTTTCCCCAATCCGGAGGATGAAGATTTTGTGACAATAGTTTTATCGGGCTTTGAAGAATTGACCCAAGAGAATTTTGCAACTATGCTAATGCGTTGCAACAAACTGAATGAGCAGTTAAAGCAAGTCAAGTTCTATATTTCGGATGACACTGTCATCGCATCTTCGGAATTCTATTATAGGGAGAAAGAAGACCTGGCGTTCCAAATCCAAAAATCCTTATTGAGTTTGGTGACCGCTGGAGTAAGATTCAGAAAAATGAGTGAATAGAGAAATGAATGTAACCTCAAAAAACAAAAAGCCAACTCCTTGTCATGATATGAAGACCTTTGTCCAAAAACAGATTATGGTATTTCTGGATTTTGTATCGAAGACAATGGACAGCGATAGATTTCGGATAGCGATGGAGGGGCTGTTGCCTTTTGATCAACTATTAAAGAACAGACTACGATTTGTGGACGATTTGTCACCGATAAAGAGCATGGGGGTTGTCGTCATGAAAATGGAAATGGAACCTGCAAGATATGCGTTGGGAATCGATGCGGGTTTCCCCCATCTGAATAGCACAGCAACCCGTCCAATAAAATTCATTGCAGCTTGCAAAACAAATGAAGAGCTGAGGTGCCTCGTGAAGAGTGAAACCATCACACGCCAAATAGAAGGTTTTATAATAGAGCAAGTGAAACAATATATTGAATCAGAATAGATACAATAACAACAATCAATTAAATTTCAAAGAATTATGAAAAACAATTCAAAATCAGATTCCGTCTTTGCCTCCATCGGTAGAGGCATCAAGCAAGCCGCCCGCTGGGTGGCCAAAATGTTCGGCTACAAGGCCGAGAACAAGTACGCAAGGGGAGTGTGGTATGTATTTGCCACAAGTGCCGCAATTTTCGCGTTGATTTTCGTAACCGTATTGGTTTTCGATGCCATTGATTTAGTTAAAGATCTTTGCGAAGATGCCAAGTATGAACGTATGGTGAATAGTCCAACCTATCTACATGGCTATCGTAACCAATACGTAAGTCCTTATGTCATATTTCATGACGATTTCCCAGGCTACCTTTACAACACAACCCTCGGACAACGCACTACAACTGGTGTCCAATGGATTTGTAAATCGTCGGACGGCGATAGCCTCGCTTGTTTCTGTACTGCTGAAGAACACAAACGCGGTTACTTCAACCGCTTCACAGGAGAGGTAGTCATTCCAGCACAATACGATAAAGCTTGGATTTTCTCTGAAAGGGTGGCTTGTGTGTTGGACAAGGGTATGCTTCACTTCATCGACCACAGAGGACAAACCTTGATGGACAAGACGTTCCCTTACACGGAACGCATCGACGATTACTGTTTCCACAACGGTTTGTGCCAGATGTTAGGAGACGACAACCGTATTGGTCTTATCGACAAACAAGGTAATTGGGTGGTCGACCCTGAATACTATGAAATTGCATACGACACGAAAGGCTTTTGGCTGGTTCAAGACCGCGAGTGGAACTATGGCTTGCTTGATGCGAAAGGTCAGATTCTTCTACCTATTGAGTATGACAACATCACCATCCACCATGGGGATAGCTGCATCTTTGTGCGCCGTCTTGATCATCTCAATCAGGTGTTGGACTTTGAATGCAACATCATCAATCCATGCAATTTCGATGAAGTCGAGAAAATGGAGTATTCAACCGATGAGTATGACGAGGAAGGCGTAATGAAATCAGCCACAGCCAACTGCCTGAGATACCGTACCATTGATTGGTATTATGGTTTAATGGACAGGAATGGCAATATGATTACGCCACCTTCATACTCCAGTATCACGGCTATTGGATCCGACCGTTACCATTGCGACGGTCCCAATGGCTCGGTGATTTTGGACAGCAAGGGGAACGAATGTGGGGAAAAACTATAAAGATTATGATATTTTGAAGGGCTGCAAGGCCGTGGGTATGGTTTTGCAGCCCAATTTTAAGAAGAATAAAGTATTGAATAAAAACAGAATCAAATGAAAACAACATTAGTAACAGTTTTGCTGATGCTGGCACTTGCCGCCTCAGCCCAATCAATTGACACAACCACCGTACAACTGTCACCCGATTATTTAGACTTTGACGAGGTGAAACTTCAAATCGCGGTGCAACAATACGACAGCATCATGTACGGCGACCTCAAGGAATATCCCTTTGGCATCGTGTTCCAAAATGGCAAGGGTGGCGTTTATGATTTCCGGAATGCCAAATTAGTGACAGAGATCATCTACGAGAACCTGACCTATGCCGGCAAGAAGGATGATGATGACGACATCTATCATTTCTTCCGTTGGGAGGATGAGGAAACAATAGGGAAGATGTGTGTTTCGGAATCGGATGCTGGTGTAGTATCTATTGGATATAAAAAAGAAAAAGAAGAATGATATATTAAGATTATAGAGTTATGACACGAGAAGACAACTATCGGGAAATGGGCTTCAAAAAAGCAGTTACTTTGGGTTGGAGAAATCTCTTTAATTTTCGAGGGGAGGCAAGCCGTCAAGAGCATTGGCGGTGGGTGCTGTTTGTTGCACTCTTCATAATTGCTTTGATGATTATTGTGGCTATGATTTCACTTTTCATGCCTGTTGAATATATCGACGAGGAGTCTATTAACAGAGGCTTGGCTCTTGTGGTCTTTATGGGTGGCGAAGCAATGTGCCTTTTCCTATTGCCATTGCTTTTAATCAGTTCACAGGTTAGGCGATTTCACGATGTAGGGAAGACCTCTCTTATACCCATTTTTGGACTCTCTTTATATGAGATAAGTTTGGCTTGTCTTTGCTGTGCATTTACCTCGGAGTTTGCAATGGAAATATTGCATATAAACGGAAACAGTGAGACGGCTTCTTACATCTTCTTTGCCGAAACAATCATCAATGGAGCAATAGCTTTGGTCTTCTCAATAATAACTCTCATTGTGTGCTTAAAAAGCAGCAACCGATTCGTTAAAAACTAAACCGCTTTGGACTGCAAGTCCAGAGTGGTTTAGTTACAATTTTGGCAAAAAAGTGGTTTTATTGCCAAACTTATATTTTACTTTACAAGCTGAAACAATCAGTTTCATAATGCAGGAACCCCAAAGAATATCCTGGAATTGCCGTATAAGTAGAAGACTGTCAAATTGTATTTGAAAAATAGATTCCCTCAAAACTACTGCACTTTCAAAAAACGCAGTGACTTTGCAACGCAATAACCATTGAGGCTTAAAAAAATCTTAGGCAAAACAATCCAATAATTGGCTCTTGACGTGTTGAAGCCAATGTAATTACTATATTTTTGGCAAAAATTTGAATTATTTGACAAAAATGATGTATCTTTGCAGCGGTTTATTGAGCATGACAACAACTGAAGTCATATTGAACTATGCAGCCGTGCAAGGAGGATTTTTCCAACGGAAAGACCTTCTTCGCGACATTGTCGGCAAACAAACCGCAATCAAAACAAGGGCGGTTGATTTGCAGATAGGCCGTCTTATTGCATCGGGCATACTCATTCGCAAACGCCCTGGTGAGTACCAGTTGGCCAAGAACAGCTTGCCTGAGTTTGTGTTGCATCTCTCTGAAACAGAGAGAGAAATCTATCAAAAGCTTAAATTGCAATTCCCCTTCCTTGACATGTGCATCTGGAGCCCAAGGGTGCTGACATCGTTTATGCTTCATATTCCCAATGTCGGCTATACCTTTGTGGATGTTGAGAAAGATGGCATGGAAGCGGTTTTCCACGCATTGCAGAACATGAATATCGGGCGAAACATCCTCATTGCTCCGACAGCTCAGGAATGTGAGCGTTATCTGACGGGGTCGGATGCCATTGTCGTACGCCAACTGATAGGCCAATCACCTTTGACGGATGTGGATGGTTGCGTTGTGCCTCGCATTGAGAAAATCCTTGTGGATGCCGTGGGCGACAACGAACTGTTTTATACCAGTGGCTCTGAGATTTACTATATCTTTGAAGATGTATGTAATCGTGTCAACGTCAATAAGAGAAAACTGATGCGCTACGCCTCGCGCCGCAACCGTAAAGAACAAGTAGAACGAATCATCAACACCATTAACCATGATAAATCCAAAGAGTAGATCCCTTGAATGGATAACAGAAGCCGCCCATCGTTTGGGCGTTCACGATATCGCCTTGGTAGAGAAGACCATTCGTGCCTTCTCGCTTCTTGAAGCATTGGCCCGTTCTGGCTGTCCTTTCCTGTTTAAAGGCGGCAGCTCGCTAATGCTTCACCTGAACACCAGCAAACGTTTGTCGATTGACATTGATATCATTTGCCCTCCAGGAACCATGATAGAGAACTATCTTTGCCAGTATGCGGAAGAATATGGCTTTGGCAAAGTGGAACTTGTTGCACGAATATCACGAACGGACGTGCCGAAACAACACGCCAAGTTCTATTATGAAGTGAGTTATCCTAATAATGGTGGACATGAAAAAATTCTTCTGGACGTACTCTTTGAAGAAACGCACTATTCAAAGATTGTGTCGTTGCCCATTCAAAGCCCAGTGTTTATTACAGACGAGCCTATGGTCATGGTCAATCTGCCAAGCCATGAGGATTTGTTGGGTGATAAGTTGACCGCTTTTGCGCCGCATACCACCGGCATTCCGTTCTTCAAAGGAGAAAAGAAGTGTTCAATGGAGATTATTAAGCAACTGTTTGACGTAGCCTCCTTGTTTGATATCACCGATAATCTGGCCACCACCCGAGAGACTTTTGTGAGATTTGCCGCGATAGAACTTCAATATCGCCACCAGAAACCCGACAACATTCAGCAGGTACTTAATGACATTTATCAGACAGCCATTTGCATTTGTTTGAGAGGCCAGCAAAGCCCTGATGAATACAAGCTGTTGCAAGATGGCATCAATCGCATAGGAGGATTTATGATAGGCGGGAAATACACTCTTGACTCTGCTATTGTGAATGCTGCCAAGGTGGCCTATCTTTGTAAACTCCTTGAAAAAGGGTACAACGAAATCCATCATTACAACCCAGAGTTGTCGAGCGAATTGTCTGACTTGGTTCTACAACTACCCTTGCCGACAAAACTCAACAAGCTGAAGAAGACCCACCCAGAGGCATTCTACTATTTTAATGAGATACAGGCAATGCAGTAAAGACCCATGGAGCAGCAGACCTATCAAGAACTGTTAGCCGAAAGAGATTGGTTGAGAAATCGCGTTCGGGAACTTGAAGAGGAGAATGCAAAGCTAAAGGAGAAGCTTGGCGATGAGGTTCCTGTAAGGAAACAAGTGCCTACGGCCATGCTGACGCTATCACTTCAAGAAAAGATTGATTTGTTCCGAGGGCTGTTCAAGGGGCGTGAGGACGTGTTCGCTCGTAGGTGGTATAGTAGAGCGACTGGTAAAGCAGGATACCAGCCAGTTTGTAGCAACGAATGGGATTTCCAACTCTGTAACAAGAAGAAGTTCAAGTGTGCGGAATGTCCTAACCGTCAATTCTCTTCGCTTACCGATGAAGACTGCTACAAGCATTTGTCAGGCAAAGACGAAGATGGGCGCGACGTGATAGGGGTATATGCCATTATGGATGATAATACGTGCAATTTCCTGTGCGCAGACTTTGACGACAAGAATTGTGAACATGGCTATCAAGAGGATGTTCGTGCTTTTATTGGCGTATGCAAACAGTGGCTTATTCCCTATTCCATAGAACGTTCACGTTCAGGAAAGGGCACCCATGTATGGATTTTCTTTGAAAGTCCTGTTGCTGCAATGAAAGCAAGAAGACTGGGAAATGCTATTTTGACTGAGGCCATGAACCAAGATGTAGGTGTTTCTTTCAAATCCTACGACCGATTCATTCCTAACCAAGATTTTTTACCGGATGGAGGTCTCGGGAATCTGATAGCACTTCCGTTACAAGGCAAGGCGCGCAAGAATGGGAACAGTGTGTTTGTTGATGACAATTTCCAACCTTATACTGACCAATGGGCATACTTGCAAAACGTCAAGAAACTGTCGGAAACCATACTTGACGAGATTGTTCGCAAACTTGGAAACACTCAACCGATGGGAGAACTTTCCAAAACCAGTGAATCGAAGCCGTGGGAGCTGCCTGTCGCTCCACAAATATCTCCAATGGATTTTGGATCGGCATTAAGCATCATCAAATCCAACATGTTGTATGTGCCGTTAAAAGGGGTTCCTGCCAAAGTTTTGAATCACTTCAAGCGCATGGCCTCTTTCAAAAATCCAGAGTTCTATAGCCATCAGGCGATGAGGCTTTCGACATATTCCATTCCAAGAATCATATCATGTGCTGAAATAACGGATGAGTATCTGGGGGTTCCACGCGGATGCGAAGGTGCCATCCGCAACTTTCTTCAAGAAAACGGAGCCGAGGCGACTTGGATAGACAAGACCAATCACGGCCAGTCCATAACTGCGACTTTCAATGGTACTTTGAAAGAAGAGCAGTCTTGGGCCGTGGATTGTCTTTGTGCCGAGAGCAACGGCGTTTTATCAGCCACTACGGCTTTCGGAAAGACCGTGACAGCCATAGGAATGATTGCCAAACTGAAGGTGAACACGTTGATATTGGTACATACGAAGGCATTATTGGACCAATGGAAACGCGAGCTTGAAAATTTTCTCATTGTCGAATATGAGCCTAAAGAGCAAGTGCGGAAACGGGGAAAAAAGAAACCATTCTCGCCCATTGGAACGCTTTGCTCTACGGGAGACTCCCTTCATGGAATCATCGATGTGGCCATCATGCAGTCATGCATAAACGACAATGAAGTGAAACCCCTCGTCAGGAATTACGGCATGGTTATCGTGGATGAATGCCACCATGTTTCCGCCGTCAGCTTTGAGCAAATATTGAAAACGGTAAATGCTCAAAACGTTTATGGGCTTACGGCTACACCAACCAGGAAGGATGGCCACCAACCTATCATTTTCATGCAATGTGGGCCGATAAGGTATAATGCTGATGCCATGTCACAGATAAGAAGCCAGTCTTTTGAGCGGCTGCTTGTTCCTCGTTTTACTCCTTATCGAGCCTTGACCGATGACAAACAGAATTATGCGCAAACCATCCAACAGCTTTCTGAAGACGAGTTTAGGAACCAAATGATAGTGAAAGATGTATGTGAAGCCTTGAAGGAAGGACGCTCACCTATCATCCTGACCAACCTGACATCACATGTGTTTGTTTTGGCTGAGCTATTGAAGCCATATTGCAAGAATGTCATTACTCTTGTAGGATCGGAATCAGCCAAAGAGAAAAGGCAAAAACAAGAACGGCTGCTAAGTATATCGGCCACAGACCCAATGGTAATCGTAGCCACAGGCAAATATGTAGGAGAAGGATTCGATTGTCCGCGTTTGGACACACTCTTTTTGACTCTACCCGTTTCGTGGAAAGGCATTGTAGCCCAATATGCAGGACGGCTTCATCGTGAATACGAGGGAAAGAAGGAAGTGCTGATTTACGACTATGTGGATATCCACGTTCCCGTTTGCGAGGTGATGTATCGCAGAAGGCTGAAAGGGTATGCCGCAATAGGATATAGCATCAGATCGAATGAAATGTTCTTCTCTGAACTATCGACAACTACGGATATCATCTATGATGGAAAGAACTTTATCAAACCATTCGTCAATGGTCTGTCAAAGGCAAACCAATCCATCGTGTTGGCCTGTCCTAAAATCAAACTAGGCCGTTTTTCTGCCATTGCCGATAGGCTATGTGAGCTAGCGGCCACAGGAATAGTCATCAACATTTTCACCAAAGAAGAAAATGATGACGTGACGAAGCTTCGTGTCAACGGAATCAATGTCACTTTAAGGCCTGACATCACCTTCAATTGCTGCATCATAGATAAAACCGACATTTGGTATGGCAGTGTCAACATTCTTGGCTATCAATCCACAGAAGACAATTTAATAACATTTCATGATGCGGAAACTGCAAAGAACATCATGGAATTGTTGTACAAGTAGAAGATTGTCATATTGCATCTGAAAACAACAATAAAGTATCACAATGCAATCGGCATAGATAACCATGTGGATTTTGCGGATTTGTGGAAAAGTTTCATTTTCAACACCTTACAGACTACTATTTCATCCACAATATCCACAAGTTATTTTTCGGTATTGCTTAATGGATTCACTTTCAGCGTTTTCCACATTGTCCACTTGTGGATAAAAAATGTGGATTTATAATTCATTGAATAATAGCAATATCCACAATATCCACAAATCCACGGACAAAATCAAAAATTTGAGTTTTCATGTTCCCGTTCTTCAATCTGCCTCTTCAATTCATCGTAATCCTCTTCATTGAGCCAATTCTTGGCATGGAAGATATAGATTCTTGACTTGCCCTGTTGCGTTTCCTTGCCGTCAAAATACACAAAAGTGGTGTTTTCACCTTTGGCCAAAAGCCCTTTCTTTACGGCATCGTTCAAGTATCTTCTGATTTCGGATTTGTCGGCTTCTTTTGTCTGTCTCTTCGTTAGCTCGAACAACACTTCTACGGACAATCTGACGACCGTCTGGTTCAGCGTGAAGAATTGGGTCAACAGCACATCCTTGACGTTCTTAACCAGAGGTGTCTCGCTCGTCTCAATTACTGCTGTCAATGCCGGAGTACGGAAAAGGCTGTCATCAAAATAGAGACGACCGACCTTGGGATAATGTAGTTTGCGGTTCTTCAGGTAATGGAGAAACGCGGGAATCTCAGCCTTCATTTTTTCTTCAATCTCAGTGTCTTCCGCGCCCTCAAAAGGAGACACCTTTATCACCCAAAAGCGAGTGTCGGCTGAGGTAAGCGGCGCAAACCCCGTCTCGTTATTCGTACATAGGACAAACTTTGCGAAGCATTTTCCCCTTCTCGCGTCTTTCCCTTTGGGCTCATAGGGCAATTCGTCTGCGGTGGTGGCCATCTTCATAAAGTCAACGGAGTTCAAGTCAATGGCAGCGGCTTCGTCGACAAGCACCAATTCCTTTCCTTCCAACATGGCGTTGAACTTGTTGTTTAGCCTAACCGTGTCCATGCACACCGCGTTTTCCTGGAAAATGGAACTCAGGAAATGCAGCAACGTTGATTTTCCCGTCTTTTGCTCCCAACTCACCAAACAGAGAATCGGCAGCCTCTGCTTCGGATTGGTGAACAATAACTGAAAGTAATCCAACGCCATCTCATAAAGCGCTTCCCCATCATTATTCGGATAGTCGAAAATATGGTGTAACACCTTGTTGACATTATCCCATCTTCCCTCTTTTGGAACATGGGTAAGCTTGGCGAACCTGTTGTAAAGCACCGAATGGAAGCCCATTTTTTCGTATCGCGGGGCAGGATTATATTTCTCCGGATCATTTTCAGGCTCGTATGCGAAGCCATCATATTTAGGGATTTGCCGAATGAACTCTTTCGGGTTAGAGAAGTCTGCATCAAGCCGTTGTTTAGACCATTTTGTCAACAACAGGTTACCCAAATCGTCAATGGTCAGTTTATACAAATCAGGTCCGACCATCATGTATCGGTTCAAGTCTTCGGAAAAGGCAGGCCTGATCTTGCCCATGTCGTCACGGTAGTATCGCGTATGGTTGTACGTCCATTCACGATCACCAATGTCTTCTTGGTAGCGATTGTAAAACGACCTGACGCTATCCAGGCCAAAGTATTTCCGAATTTGGCTTGTTCCCGTGATTTTCTCTACGGCAATGTAAGTGCCTTGTGCGCTTTTCTTTACTGCCTGCAACTCTGCAATGCATTTCTTTTGGTCACATTGTCCGTTGAAAAGCAGGTCGTCAATGCCCTTACCTCCCACATCGCGTAATATATGTTCGTAAAACACATCGCCTTGAAATATCTTCGTTTCTCTGAGATAGTCATAGAACCTAATCAATGATTCCGAGAACTGTCTTGGCCGACTGGTAGCTTCCTTCGCTTCTTCAAAATCTTTCAGTTGGAGCGCATCGGCATCATGCAAGACAACGATTTCCCTTGGGCTGGTTTTTTCAATGAAATCCGCCAAGTCTGGATGCAGTCCCAGCTTGTCTTTGGCTGTGAAATTGTAGATACCGCCGATGCCAATGGCACAAAGGCCGAATTTCGACAATACAAATGCCTTTATCTCACCCTCCACGATGAACAGAGTGGTGACTTTCTCCTTGGCCTTGTATGCTTCGATTGCCTTGGGCGTGAAGAATGGGAATGTTTCGGTTCCTATAGGTTGCTTGTACTTTTGTTTTGGGTCTTTGGGATTCTTCAGCCTGGTCCTGACAAAAGCCCGGATACTACGGCCTTCGTTTTTGGATCTGTCTTCGTATTCGAGAATGCGGCCATTAGGCGTAAGGTAATTGATGACAAGATTGTCGTTTTCGTCGGAAGTGAAAAAGCGGAACTCATTTATTCCATGGAATCCGTCGGAAGCAGTAACACCAATCAGGTGATTGTCATCGTCCGTAATGCCGACAGCCGATAGTCTCTGCTCACAATAGCTTTTTCCGGCCATACTTACGCTATTCCAATCGTTTTCTTGACTATTAGAACGGCTATCACTCGTCCCATTTAATGGTGCGCTGATCATTGTCTGCCTTCACGAATAGCCATCACTTCACCTTCCTTTGACATGCCCAAGATACAATCTATTCAATAAGCGAAACTCTTTTTTTGCTACAAAAAGCCTTATTCCAATTCTGCAAACTGGTAACAGGATAACCAAGTGCTTTCAATGCGTTATACATCGGAGTTTGAGCATCATCTGCATATATCATGTTTTGTTCAATAGCCGCCTTTACACGGTGTACAATGGCCGCACCACTCAGACCCTGGATGTTTTTCAGAAACTTTTGCATATTGCTTTCATCGCCGTGAAAGATTCGCAGCAATTCTTCGTTGCTTTCGTATTCTGTTTTCTTTTGAGGGATCATTTTATCACTCATTAGTTTTATCTTATCTGCACATAAATCCAAATATATCAGCATGTCGCTATCATTTTTTTTCCATCCACCACTCACTTCAATATAGTCCATCTTCGCGTCATTCAAGATAAATTCTATCCATTCCATGCCATTGACATTGACCAAATAAGAAAACAGATTATATACCATGGTTGGTACCATATACAAAAAACGCAATTCAGCATTTCGGCTATTCCAACATTCTTTAACATAGAAATCGTCCTCTATCTCTTGAACAAGTTCTATTGGAAAGTCTTTACTCACACTTTTACAAGCATTTTCCCGGATTTTTTTCTCATCATTTGTACCTATAAAATATTTGTATTTCAAGGTTTCCTTGATGAGGAACTTGTTGCAAAAATTTTTCGCCTTTTGTGTGAAAACCCGGCCGTCTTCCTTATCATTGATATGCCATGCCATTTTATAAGAAGGGGTATCTCTTATTTGTATGATGTGTTCATCCCATGCTGTTCCCAAAAGTGATTCTTGGATTAACCTATAATCTTGTATTCCAACATAGCCATTTTCTTCCAATATGCTATCAACTTTTTCGTAAAGATATATGAAGCCATCAAAAACATATCGGTTCAAGTCTTCTTCTGAATAATCAGGAAACAAATCGTTTTTTGTGTTGCTATTCATTTTATTTCGGATTTTATAGTTGTTTTATTCTTCAATCATTCCAATAGCATAACCGTTGCCTTCTTTACATCGTTATCAAAGTCACGATAATGGGCAATTGGTTCGGATATTGCTTTTGCTTTTGTAGTCATGCCATCTCATCCAATACCTTGTTAACATCGCTTTCTTTATAGCGGACCTTGTTGCCCACTTTCACCCTTTTAAGAATCCCCTCTTTGTTCCATCTCCAAAGTGTCGGTTCTGTCACTCCTAACAGCTCCGCCACTTGTTTGATGGTCAAATACTTTTCTTCTTTGGGTTTGGTGTGCTCCTCAATTAAATCAAACATTTTCTCTATTCTCTCGAATTGTTCAGGGGTCATCTGGATTGAAATAACCGCCTGTTGGGTTGTGGGTTGCTTAAACATGTCTTTGTTGTTTTAATGAAATTTGATGCAAAAGTAATGTAATGAAATATAGCATATTAAATAATCAACCTCTTCAACCCTTTTTCAACCTTTTTTCAACTTATAGTTTAACTCTTCAATAAAAAGAAACATGGCTTTTACACCGCGTTTCCCATTCCCTATAATGATATATGCAAACATAGACGTGTCCAAATAATCCATTTTTTCTCATAAGGTTTCAATCAATTATGTTCAATTCACTATCCACTTTATAAATAGGTTGGTTAAACGCGCTGCACCATCGCGGGAACACATCGCGAAGCCAATTTGAAATATAACGGTCAACAGCTTTTGAGCCGTTGGCATGAAGCCCCGAAGCGTTGTCATCGGTGCTTTGCAGCCTAACCAGGTCGTTGCAGGTGGTGCGACAAAGTTTGCTGCTTGCAAGTTCGTACAAAGGTAAATATGTGTTTTCGCCTTTTTCTTCATCGTAAATGCTGCAAAGACGGTCAATTTCACAATGTTTGAGTAGGTTCTTTATCTTTACATTATAGCCGCATTGTCCACTTACATATTTCAAAATAGGCATATTAAATCGGGTGCGTTTGATAATTTCCAATCCATATAGCATTATCGGGGCGACAAATTCAGAATGTTTCTGTTTCTTGGTTTTGTCGGCCAAATAATGAATGTAGGGTATTCCGTCCTCATTAACGGCAATATTGGCCATTGTCATTTTTTTGAAATCGCTAATTCGTTGGCCGAAGTTGCATTGCAGTAAAAAAGCGTCTTTTGTGGCTTTCAGGGTTTCGGGTACATCGGTTTCCATGATTTTGAGCAATTCCTCTTTGCGCAAGATTACGGGTTCATCGTATTGCTCTTTTACTGCAAGTTGCTTGTTGGCTTTGCCCAATTTCCTGAATGGTGACTTGTTTATTTCGTCTGCATCTTCAAGGCTGCTGAAAAAGGCATTCAACTGTTTCATTTCGGTTGCCACAGTGTTAAGGCTTCGCTTCTCTTTCGGTTTGCTTCTTTCGGATAGGTTGCTGTAAATCTTCTTATATTTCCCAACATACTTGTATTCATCGAAAAGGAACAAGCGAAAACTCATTACATCGTTTGCGGTGAAATCGTTGGGCGTTATGACCGTTTTTCCGTTGATGGTCAAGAACCGTTGAAGTTCTTGCAAAAGGATTTTGTAATGCTTCAATCGGCTGTTGCCGAAAAGACCGTTTTCGTACGAAGTAAAAACATAGGTTTCAAGCCGTTCCAAAAGGGTACTTTGGCTTGCTCTTTCGGCTTGAATCGGGTGGAGTTCCTGAAACACCATCTTTTCAAGCACTTCACTTTTCAGGTCGTACCCCTCTTGTTTCATGTTGGAGTAGGCTCTTTTCATTGCGTCAATTTCATTGGCAATCTGTTTGCGCAATTCGCCGTTGAAAACCTTTGTTCCTGGTCTTACTGTTCCATCGTCATTGAACTTGGATAGTTCTTTCAAGTCGGCTTGGATTTCGCTTTTGTGGTAAAGCTGTACGCTTCTGCCGTCATTTAGGCGGAAACGCAGACGGATAGACCCTTGTTTTTGGTCGTTCTGCTGTGAATTTCTATTTTCTCCATAAGTGTAAAATTAATGTTGTTCAAATATACAAAATTTGCACAACCAAATTGTAATTTTGCACAACATTTTTTTAATTCGATGAAATCTTTTTGATTTATATATATTGAATATCAATAAATTACATATAAATATAATTTCTTGAAATTAAATATTATTTCCCCTGTTCGGGGCACCAAAAAAGAAACCCTAACTGATTGAAGGTTAGGGTTTTTCTTTTTATCCCCGTTTTGCTTTGTCTTATACAAAGGTTGAAATGCATTGTGCCAATGAAAAATTTTGTACTTTTGAAACTTGATTTGGTCCTCTTCCGTATGGATTTTGAATTAAATAACTAACTTTGCAAACTCTAAAAAGGAAGCTTTATGTACGACGTCAACATTGATGACTTTAATCCGGAAAGGCAACTCAGATGCGACTTTATTAGGGGCAAATCCATATCCCAGATGGAAGATTATATGGCTATATATGTCAACATCTTGAACGACATTTGCCCGATTGCAGAAGACCAGTTTGCGGATGCTTTCGACGAACGTTTTGCCCATGCTTTCAGAATCTCATTGGATGACCATTCTTCCATGAAGATGGTTCGCAACCATCGTACTGAAAACGTCACGAAGATTTTAGGCTTGATTTACAAATGCAACGGTGTGGTATATCTGTCAAGGAGGACAAAAAAGTATCTGGTTGACAATGACCAGCCAGCATTGTTCAAGAGTGTTTGCTTTCAGTTTCAACAGCCCAATGGAGCCCAAAAAATCAACACGTTTAAAGAAAAGCTCGAAAACGGTATTTCTTTTCGCCCTTTTCATTTCATTATCAAACTTTTGAAAATCGCGTTTGAAAACGATACCCGTCTTACCAAAGATGACTTGTTCTATTATGTCTTGAACTGCGAACAAACCCTGCAAGGCCGTGTTTCTCCCGAAGTTGTCTACGAAAAGATATTGCAAGAGAGAGCTGAAGGTATACGCAGAAAAGTCAGTATGGTTAGAAACAGTGCTTGGACAACACAGCACTTGAGAGAACAACTCGATTATTTGAGTTTGGCTAATTTAATAAGGCTTGATCGTTACACGGTTTACCTTAACATGCGTGAGATCAAGGCCATTAATGCATTTATAGAAGAGCTAAACAAACCCCTCCGTTTCAACTGTCAGAATTATGACTTAAGACGCCCAAACATTTTCAAAACGATAGAATATGATTGGCTTTACTATATGGGCGTTTCGGAGGGAATCGACCTTTCCGTCTTTAATACGACAGCTTCCTCTTTCGATACGCCTGCGGTAGGAGATAATGAAGACCATTCCACACAGGGGGAATCTACGGTTAATCTTGGCGACCGAGGCGAGGCTTTCGTCATGAAGTATGAAAAGAAAATTGTAGGAGATTTCAACAGAAGGTTAGTGAATAAAGTCAATCATTTGGGACGCACGCATGGTTTGGGATACGATATAACCTCAATTGAAGCGAATAGGGTAGAGCGACGCGAAGACAAGGAGAAAATCAGATATATTGAGGTAAAGACCACGGCCAGAGTGTCTCCACCTAACCCCGACTTTCAAGATACCATCAATCTCACTCGAAATGAATGGGTTGCAGCAGAGCAACAAAAAGAGCATTTCTATATCTACAGACTGTATTTCACCAATTCCGGACCTTATCTGTACATCATAAAGAATCCATGTCAGAAAAATGAAGAGGGTTCTATATATGTGATCCCGACTGCCTATCGCATGGAATATGTGATTCAAATGGCCGATGAAAAAGTGACCTTTGCACAAGATGAATAGGATTGAAATACAACGGCTGTTACTGGAGTCAATGGAGTCGGCCTATTCAACAAGTGCGTCTCCCTCGTTTGAACGTTTGGTACATTTTCAGGATGCCTACAAGACTTCCGTACAGCGTTGGTATCCTTATCGAGAGGGTTATGCTACCGAATTGGTTACAACGTTCGTTGAAAAGTTGGGTATAACCGGTGCTGTCCTTGATCCATTTTCCGGCAGCGGCACCACACTTCTTGCAGCGCGACAGTCCGGGCTCGATTCGGTAGGCGTTGAAGTCAACCCCATTTCTGTGCTTGTTTCGGAGACTGAAAATGAGGTGTATACTGCTGCTGATATTTCTGACTTGTCAGATGTTATCGTTCAACTCCAGAGTCTTCGAAGAGGAAAGAAACTATTGATTTCTTCCTACCCCTTGGCCGAAAAGATGTTTAACGATGAAATACTGTCTACCTTAATACAGATTCGAACAGAAATAGATGCCATTGTCAACATAAAGATACGCCGCTTGTGTTTGGTTGCATGGTTGGCTTGTATTGACGAGGTGTCTGATGTGAAGAAAGAGGGGAACGGCCTTAAATATCGCTATAGGAAACGCACAAAAAAAGGATATATTGACATTCCCAAATCTGTTTGGGAAGAGGAACATTTCCCTGGCGATCGTTTTCAACTCGTGGTGGATAAGATTGTCGGGAAACTGGATGCGATTCTATATGATATAAAAAACGATTATGGGAGAATAGACAATAAACCTACAATAATAAAAGGGGATTGTTTGCATTTGAATGAGTTGACAGACAAACTGTTTCAGCTTACGTTTTACTCACCTCCCTATTGCAATTGTTTCGACTATTTTGAGATTCACAAGTTGGAACTTTGGCTTGGCGGCTTTGTTTCAAGCAAGGAAGATATGAAAACGTTGCGCGAAACAGGATTCCGTTCCAATACAAATGCCCTTAATGGAAAGCCCATAAAGTATGTGAATGGCAATTTGGAGACTTTAATAAGCTTGTTTGACTCTGGACGTCTTTGGAGCCCTAAGATTCCAGATATAGTCAGGGGCTATTTTGACGACACCCATACGCTTTTGAAGGCTTTGTATGACCAAACCGTTCCTGGAGGATATGTGGGCATAGTCATCGGTAACTCTGCCTATAGCGGGGTCATAATACCCTCTGACCTTTTGATGGCAGAGATTGGAAAAGAGATTGGCTTTGAGGTGGAGCATATTTACATTGCGCGTCATCTCACCACAAGTTCCCAACAAAAATCCGAATTGGAACCATTAAAGGAGTATTTGAGAGAGAGTATAGTGCTTCTAAAGAAATGATTTTATGCAAATTACGCCTGTACATAACGAAATCCCGATAGAAATTGAAAACGACGCCATTCTTGACATCCGTGTTGCTTCGGTGACATCTTATACGCATGGTTTTCATAAATATCCGGCCAAGTTCATTCCGCAAATTCCGGGATGGGCCATTAAGCGGTATTTGGGAGACGAAAAAGGGAAACTTGTCATAGACCCTTTTTCCGGAAGCGGGACAACATTGGTTGAAAGCTCAATCTCTGGCCAATCCTCCATTGGCATTGATATTGATCCATTGTCAGTATTGATTGCAAAAGTAAAAACCACACCTCTGAATATTCCTTTGCTTAATCAAGTAACAACCTGGTTCAAAACCACATTGCTCGAATATAATGGACCATTGTTTAGTCCAGAATGCACAACACTTGAGCACTGGTTTCCCTCAGAATCCATAGTGTCTTTGTCGAAAATCAGGTCAATAATAGAGCTGATTCCCGATAGTTTTGGCTTGTCAGAGGAGATAAAAGACATTTATGATTTCCTTATTCTATGTTTCTCCTCCATCATTCGTCGGGTGTCGTATGCTGATAATGAGTCTCAAAAAACGTATGTCTCGCATACTCATGTTAAGCAACCAGAGGCTGTTTTGCCCATTTTTGAATCTCAGTTGGAATATTATGTGAATCGCATCACACAATATAGTCAGTTGGCAAATCTGGGTACGGCGAAAGTCTTCAAAGCCTCCAGCAGTGAGCCGATAACAGCGATGATGGGAGGCCAAAAAGCAGACCTGGCCATTACGTCTCCTCCATATATTAAGGCCATAGATTACATTTACAATCAGATGGTTGAGCTGTTTTGGGTTGGTGATTTGTTTGAAATGGACACGCAGTCCAAGCAAAATACCAAGAAAAACAATTACGTGGGGAACAAGCAGATTCCAGCCAAAGAATATTCGGGCTTTAACCCTTCGAATCATCAGTTCCGCATCCAAGAACTTGACGATAAGCTTAGCGAGGTTTATAACAATGATCCCAAAAACGGTTTGAAACACTCTTACGTCGCATATAAGTATTTCACCTTGATGGACAAGCATTTCAAGTCATTGTCGGAATGCTTGAAGGAGAATGCACATTACGTGTTTGTTGTTGGTGATAGTGACGTGAGCAACGTTCATTTTAATACCGCTGTGTATCTCACCGAACTGGCATCACGATATGGCCTTGCTTTGACTAACCGTTGGGGATATATCATCAAGAATCGTTTCATGCGTTTCGACCGAAAGGGCCGCGGTGGAAAGATTGATATTGATTGGGTGTTGGATTTCAAAAAAGGATGATGACAGTTGTCTTTGATGCAACTGCTTATTCTCTCTCCAACCCAGGAAATGGCTTAGAAAACACTTTCGGAAACGGCGTCTCAAACTCCATGTCTTTTTTCTTGTAAGGATGGTGGAAGCAAAGCTTGTAAGCATGAAGGCACAAGCGACCAAACGAGTTGTCATAAGTCCCTGAGTCTAAAATGCCATATTTCGGATCGCCCACAACAGGATGCCCAATGTCGGCCATGTGGACGCGGATTTGGTTCTTGCGACCAGTCTCCAACTGCAACTCGACCAAGGAATACCTCGGATTGGAATATAAGGTCCTGTAGAAAGTCTCGGCGTACTTGCCGCCATTGTCGACAGGGCTGGAGTAGGTGATGAAAGCTTTGTTGTCCTTCAGCCACGACGACACCATGCCTTCCTTTTTCTCCATGCAGCCGCACACCACGGCCACATAACGTCGGTCGTAGACGGTGCTTTTCCAGTCCTCTTCAAAAGCCAAGGCCACTTCCTTGCTCTTTGCGAAAAGCATCAGACCTGAAGTATCGCGGTCGAGGCGGTGGATGGTGTGGGCGCGGCAACGTTGTTGCGTGTATATAAAATACTCATTCAGAATGCCTTGTGCGGTGTCTTTCTCCTTGGTGGGACTGTTGGTGAGCAGGCCTTCCTTTTTGTCGATGACGAGCAGGTATTTATCCTCGTAGACGATGCTCAGCCAGGGGCTATGAAAGCGTTCCTTGGCGGTGGGCTTGCCGATTTCCACGACCATGCCGGGTTCAAGGGCGAAGTCGAATTGTGTGGTGCGCTGACCGTCAACTGAAACGACCTTGTTGGCCAACATGCGTTTGGCTTTGCTGCGGCTGATGCCGTCCATCTTCTTCATCAGGAAATCCATCAACTGCGTCGGCTCCGACACGTTGAATTTCAGCGGGTTGCTTTGAGAATGTGGGACTCTTTTGTTGTCTTTTTTCATCATTGTGGCTGTGTTGGGTTAGAATGGTGCTTGCTCGTCGGAAGTGATGGTGGGGTAGGGCTCCATGCCTTCGTCGTCGTTCATCTTCGAACCGATGACCATGGATGGACTGTCGAATTGGCTGTTAGGGCCAATGGAAGTGAAACTGCTATTGTCAAAGCCTTGGTCAAACTCCTCGAAACGAGCGTATTGGCCTACGAACTTCAACTCGACCTCGCCCAATTTGCCGTTACGGTGCTTGGCAATGTCGATAACAGTGTAACCTTTGGGTTTGTCTTCGGAATCAACTCCATCTTTGTAATACTCAGGACGATAGATGAACATCACCATGTCGGCATCTTGCTCAATGGCACCCGATTCACGCAAGTCTGAAAGGATGGGCTTTTTGGAACCCGGACGCTGCTCCACGCTACGGCTCAACTGCGAAAGTGCCAACACAGGAATCTCCAACTCTTTGGCCAAACTCTTCAGCGAACGCGAGATGGTACTGATTTCCTGCTCACGGTTGAGGCCTTTGTCACCCTTGGCGGTCATGAGTTGCAGGTAGTCGATGAAAACCATCTGAATGTCATGCTGTTGCTTCAGTCGGCGACATTTGGCACGCAACTCGAAGACCGAAAGCTGAGGTGTGTCATCAATATAAATAGGTGCATCGGTCAAAGGGGTGACTTTGGTGTTCAATTGTTGCCACTCGTATTCGGCCAAGTCGCCGGAACGCAGCTTGTCAGCAGTAAGCGAGGTCTCAGTCGAAATCAGACGCGTAACCAATTGAACTGAAGACATTTCTAAGGAGAAGAAGGCAATCGGTCTGTTGAAGTTGACGGCGGCATTACGGGCCAGATTCAAGGCGAAAGCAGTCTTACCCATACTGGGACGTGCAGCCAAAATGATAAGGTCAGACTTCTGCCAACCTTGCGTGATTCGGTCGAGTTCAGTGTAGCCCGAAGGCACGCCGCGCAGCTTGTTGTCAGCATTTTTCGCGTTCTGAATCTCAGTGATGGCTCGGCTGACCAAGTCCTGCATCGAGTCATAGCTGCGGCGCAGGTTGTTTTCGCTGATTTGGAAAAGGTTGTTCTCGGCCTTGTCCAACAGGTCGAACACGTCGGTGGTGTCCTCAAATGCATCGTGGATCATGTCGGAAGAAATCAGAATCAGCTGACGCTGAATGTGTTTCTGCATGATGATGCGGGCATGGTATTCGATGTTGGCCGCCGACACGACGCGGTTGGTGAGTTTTGAGATATAATAGGCACCGCCCACCATTTCCAACTCGCCACGTTGTTTTAGCTCGTTGGTAACAGTCAGAATATCAATGGGTTCCGATTTTCCAAAAAGGGCTTTGATGGCGGCGAAAATCTTCTGGTGTTTGTCCAAATAAAAGGCTTCGGGCGACAAAATATCGATGACTTCATTGACGGCTTCCTTCTCCAACATGAGAGCACCAAGCACCACTTCTTCAAGGTCGGTGGCCTGAGGTGGGATACGTCCCTGAGTAGCAAATACTTGGTCTGGAGTCATCAAATTGCGTTTCGCAGTATCGCCAAAAGGTCGGCGCGTGATAGTATCGTTGGGCATGATTTTGTATTTCTCTGTTCGTTTCGAAATGCAAAAGTACGGATTAAAATTCGCCCCGATAAGACTCTTTTCGGGAAGTTATCAACTACTTGAAAAAGAGTTGATAAGTTTTTGCAACAATTTCATTTTCAGCGATTAAATCTTCTCTTGCCTGTTGATAACTAATGAGGTCGTTGCTGGTGGCTTCAAGGATAATTCGGCTGTGTTCGAACAGTTTGGCATTGCTAAAAAGTGCCGTTTCAAGGTGTTGCAGAGTGAGCCCCCGCTTGATGGCTGGATGGTAGAAATGCGCCTCTTGCAGCACATCAAAGAGGTTGAAGACCTTGTAGCCGATGGCTTGGTTCTGGATAATCTCGTGGCGGAGTAGGGTGGTGGTCAGGTTTTGTGGTGTGAAACATACAACCAACTCATAATGAGAGAGTTTCTCAATTAAGATGTTGATGGCCTCTTTCCAAAGTCCGTGATTTTCAAAGCAATCCCAAACGAAACAGTTTTCAGCAGCAGCCATGTCATCCCCGCGTAGGTAGGTCTCAGCAGCCATGTCATTCCTGTGTGAGCCTGTGGGAGGCAAGGAATCTGTGGCTGCGTCCTGCTCATGTTTACCTTGCAATGCAAAAGCTAAAATCATCTCCTCGTAAGGCTTCGTGCCATCCAATTCAGGCACGGCAGGACGGTAGAGCAGGAGGTTAAGATAAGCAATGGATTTGGGTTTAGGCTGAGGAGCAAGAGTGTAAAGTGTCTTGTAATCAATATAATACGAGTTAGTCTCCAAAGCCTCAATCTGATGGGCTTCATCCGAATCGGGCTCAATTTGTTGCAGCATCTTGGCGTTGGTGTTCACACCGTTGAAATAGAGTTGGAACAAGGCGTCATCATCCATTGCGGTAGTGAAGAGAAAGCTGTTTTTCGGAATCAGTTTCCAGCAATGTCCCTGAAAATCACAAGGGTAGGGGTTGTGGCATTGCGTCCCGATGTTGACAACAGGAGAGTGCGGCAAGGCGACCACCTTTTTCAACCGTTCCACATTCTCTGCAACAAATGCTTCTCTCTCAATGACATACTCCATCACCGACTCCATCTTGAACAATTGCTTCACATTAATGGGACCGTTTTTCACATAATCACCATTGAGGTACATCAAGCGGAAATCACTGAGCGGTACCCCGCAGCCGTGCAGCACATAGTATTGCAATGCAGCATCATTATAATAGGTGTCGCTGAGTCGCAATGAACTTTTCACTTCCACAGCCAACCACTTGTCACCGTCGCGGACAATCATATCCAACATGATAAGCGTGTCATTATACTGGAAAACAGCTTCATACATAACCTTAACCTCAGGATTATTGAGGTTCTGCCAAGTTTCTGCCGCTTTTTTGGGAAACTGTGAAGGTGAGTTGGGCGACATGTCTACGCCTTCAGGGAAGACCTCATGCGCTAGCACACCCACATCAGTGCCGCGTTGGAACTTAGCTCTTTGTTCAATGCTGAGCTTGTCACGCAGATAAGGGTGTTTTTTCTGCATGTACAGTGCCTTCTCGCACTGTAAACCCTTGATATATGTGGATTTGGAAAGGATGTGCATGTTCAGTTGGTGTAGTCCACACGGTCGTCGGGGATTAGAGGAAGGTAGTTGTAACGGCGCATGAGTTGGGCGATAGCAAGCACGTCTTTCTGACAGTAGGTCTTGATGCGTTCTATGTCGTTCTCTTGCCAGTACACGCGACCCACCTCGCTGCCATTGATGTCGTCTTTCGGGGTGGGGATGTCCAAGATGGCGCAGAGCAAGTCCAAGGAAGTGAAGGTCTTGTAGTCGCCGAACTTCCAGAGTTCCATGGTGTCGATGAAGTTGGTTTCCCAAGGTTTCTTTCCGGCAACTTGCAGAATTTTAGGGATTTGTATTCCGTTGATGAGCATGCGTCGGGCGATGTAAGGAAAGTCAAATTCCTTGCCGTTGTGGGCGCAAAGCTGGGCATCGGGAGCACTATAGTAACGGTTCAGCATGTTGGCAAAGTCGTTGAGCAGGGCTTTCTCATCGTGGCCGTAAAACGATTTGAGACGGAATCGTTGGTCATTGAAGAAACCCACCGAAATACAGACAATCTTTCCGAACTCGGCATAGATGGCGGCTCGGTCATAAAGCGATTCGGGCGTAGCCTCTTCATCGCCTTTGCCGATTTGTTCGGCCTTATGCGACCAAAGTTTCTGCATCCGTTCGGAAAGTTGGTCGAAAGATTTCTCTTGCGAGACGGTCTCGATGTCGAGGAATAGGATTTTGGAGAAATCGGGGTATATCATTGTCGTTGAATTGTTTAATTGTTGTCTTGTAGGGGCGAACCCACGTGTTCGCCCATTCTCGTTTATTGTTCAATCATCGTATTTCATGAAAATCATCAAATTTCCCTGTCGGCGCGACGGCCACAATCTTCATGTCAGTAATAAATGAATAAGGTGTACCCTCGCCGCAGAGCAAAGTAAAGCGTTCGAGGTCTTTTTCCTCGCCTTCGGCCTCAATGTGGACGCTGCCATCGGCGCGGTCGTTTTCCACATAGCCGACCACATGGCATTGCAGTCCATAGCGGTGTACATATCGGCGAAAACCCACATTGAACACACGACCGTAAATCCTTATGGAATAGGCTTTTGTCATAGAGCAAATTTTAATTCAGGGATGGTTCTGAGCAGGGTGTAAGTGCGTTCCAAATGCTCCTTGCTCTCAATGTCGATATTGTAGCAATAGCTGAAATAATTGCCTTTCCCACTGCTTCTTACGTTGACGAAACTATGCACCGTCTGGCTCTCATTGAGGGCTTGGCTGATGTTTTGTTTGGCCTCTTCAATAGGAATCTCGGCAGCGATAATCAGCTTGATGTCAAAGTTTTGTGGGTAGAGGACTTGTTTTTGGGTGTCTGTCATGTCGATGATTATAGATTGCAAAAATAGTGATTTTAGCGTTGAATGCTGTACTTTTTTCTTTGAATGCTGAAATCTTCCATTTGGAAACAATTTTTGTCGTACTTTTGTGTTTTGAAAGCAAAAAGAAAAGTGATGCTAAAATTGTGGCTGACGATAAAGGTGTTCATCAAGGGCATGATCATGGGAGCCGTGAATGTGTTTCCTGTATCGAGTGGTACGGCATCGCTGATTTTGGGCGTGTTCGAGCGTTTCGTCAATGCCATCAAAGCATTGAATCACAAGAATTTCAAATATCTCCGTAAAGGCGAAGTCAGCGAGTTTGCACGACGCACTGACATCAAGTTTTTAGTCACGATAGTATTTGGCCTCTTGATGGGCATGGTGCTGACGGCCATTTTCCTGAAGCAGACGCTGAAATCCTACGAAGTTTATACTTGGTCATTCTTCATCGGCCTTATCCTCGCTTCAGTGGTGTATGTGTTGAAGCGCATTGAGAAGTTGAATGTCAAGAATATAGCACTTTTTCTGGTGGGCATGACTATTTCGTTCTTCCTTTCCATCAAGTCGAATCCATATTCCAACGACAACTTCTTGTATCTTTTCCTATGTGGCATCGTCGGGGCCACGGGCATGGTGGTACCAGGGGTCTCCGGCTCTCATCTCATGCTGCTGATGGGTAACTACGAACTGATTGTCACTGAGGCCATTCCAGCTTTGACCAAGGCATCCACCTTTATGCAAGGTGCAAGGATTCTGTTGCCCTTTATGCTGGGTGCGATAGTGAGTATTATCTCGTTCTCACACTTGCTTTCATGGCTCATGCGCGATTATCGAGATTCTACGCTATCCGTATTGGCGGGTTTTATGTTAGGCAGCCTGCCGGTGGTGTATCCTTGGAAAGAGCCTACCGTTGACATGATGGATTACGTCTTTTATTTCCCCAGTTGGAATAGGGAACTTCTGATGGCGGTTGTCATGGTAGCGTTGGGAGCAGTTACGGTATACGTGTTGGAACTGATGGCTCGCCACACAAAAAAGAAACAAGCAGAGCGTTTGCAAAATCCAAAACCTACAAGACATGGCAAGAAAACTCAATAGAATCGAATTCACCCTCCGCGAAGGCGAGGACTACATTCCTTTAATTTCACTGCTCAAAGCCTGCGATGTAGTATATTCTGGTGCCGAGGCCCAAGAGGTCGTCACAGCAGGCATGGTGCTCCGCAATGGCGAGGTGGAAACCCGCAAGCGAGCGAAGATTACCGCCGGCGAAGTGATTGTTTTTGAGAATTATGAGATTTTTGTTGAGGGGTGGGATTAAAAACAAAAAAATCGCAACCAAACGGCTGCGATTTTTTCATTCTGCGTATTCTGCGATTTCTGCGTGAAAAATCTTATTCAGCAGAGAACTTGCAGACCAAATTCCTGTCGCCATAGGCATCATCGATGCGGGTGACATGCGGGAAATACTTGTCCTGCACATCGCTCTTCATCGGGAAGCCAGCCTCTTCGCGGGTGAACGGGAAGTTCCACTCGTTGGCCATCAGCATCTCGGCGGTGTAAGGTGCGTGCGAGATGATGTTGTTGCCCTTCTCAGACTTGCCGTCCTCTATGTCCTTGATTTCCTTGCGGATCTGGATCATGGCTTCAACGAAGCGGTCAAGCTCGGCGATAGGCTCGCTCTCGGTGGGCTCCACCATCAGGGTCTCGTGGACAGGGAAGGCCACGGTAGGAGCGTGGAAGCCGAAGTCCATCAAACGCTTAGCAATGTCGATGGCGGCCACACCAACGGTCTTGTTAATGCCGTTGATGTCGAGAATCATCTCGTGGGCCACATGACCGTGGTTGCCGGTATACAGGATCGGGTAGTAGTCCTTCAGTCTTTCCTTCAGGTAGTTGGCGTTCATGATGGCACCCAAGGTGGCTTTCTTCAGGCCTTCACCGCCCAGCATCTTGATGTAGCAGTAGGTGATGGTGAGGATCTGGGCACTACCGAACGGAGCGGCTGAAACGGCGCCTTCCTGCTTGTCGCCACCGCAGTGGAACAGGATGTGTGAAGGCAGGTAAGGCTTCAGGTGTTCGGCCACGCCGATGGGGCCTACGCCAGGACCGCCACCGCCGTGCGGGATGGCGAAGGTCTTGTGAAGGTTGAGGTGGCAGACGTCGGCACCGATGTAACCGGGGCTGGTCAGACCGACCTGAGCGTTCATGTTGGCACCGTCCATGTAGACTTGACCACCGTTGTCGTGGACAATCTTCACGAGGGTGCGGATGCCGTCCTCATAGATGCCGTGGGTGGAAGGATAGGTGACCATGAAGGCAGCCAGATTATCCTTGTATTGCTCAGCTTTGGCCTTGGCGTCTTCGAGGTTGATGTTGCCGTGCTCGTCGCAGGCGACCACCACCACTTGCATACCAGCCATGGCGGCCGAAGCGGGGTTGGTGCCGTGGGCCGAAGCAGGGATCAAGCAGATGTTGCGGTGACCCTGACCGTTGGCCTCTTGGTAACGGCGGATGGTGAGCAGACCTGCATATTCGCCGCTGGCACCCGAGTTAGGCATGAAGCTCATGCCCTTGAAGCCCGTGATTTCGCAAAGGTCTTTCTCCATCTCGTTGATGAGTTCGAGATAGCCTTCCACTTGGTCGGCGGGGACGAAGGGGTGGATGTTACCGAACTCAGGCCAGCTGAGGGCATACATCGAAGTGGCGGGGTTCAGCTTCATGGTGCAGGAACCCAATGGGATCATGCAACGGTTGAGGCTGAGGTCGCGGTTCTCGAGCTTCTTCATGTAACGCATCATGTCGGTCTCGCTGCGGTACTTGAAGAACATCGGGGCCTGCATGAACTTGGAGGTACGTTGCATCTCGGTCGGGATGCCGCTGAACTTCTGGCAGTTCGGGTCGCAGACCAGTTCTTCATGTTGTTTACCGAGGGCTTCAGCAACGACTTGACCAATCTCGTTGATGTCTTCGCGAGCGGTGGTCTCATCAAGGCTGATGCCGAAGTGTTGTTTGTCGATGATACGGAAGTTCATACCGTGTTTCTCGGCGGCTTCCTTCACCTTGCAGGTGCAAGTGCCTTCAGGCAGTTCGAACAACAAGGTATCGAAGAAGTGCTTGTTGAGTTGCTTCACGCCAAGCTTGGCCAATTCGGAGGTCAGCTTGCCGGCGAGGCAGTTGATATGATGTGCAATTTCAATCAAGCCCTCTGGACCATGATACAAAGCGTAGAAGCCCGACATGATGGCCAGCAAAGCTTGAGCGGTGCAGATGTTGGAGGTGGCTTTTTCGCGCTTTATGTGCTGCTCACGGGTTTGCAAAGCCAGACGGAAGGCAGGGTTGCCAAGGGCATCCACGCTGATACCGATGATACGGCCTGGCATCTCACGCTTGTAGGCCTCGGTGGTGGCGAAGTAACCGGCATGAGGACCACCGAATCCCATCGGCAGACCGAAACGCTGGTTGGAACCTAAGACCACATCAGCACCCCATTCGCCAGGAGGCGTGATGAGAGTGAGGCTGAGCAGGTCGGCGGCAACGGCCACTTGCATGCCTTTGGCTTTCCATTCAGCAACCTTGGCACGGTTGTCAACGATTTCACCAAATTGGTTGGGACACTGCAGCAAGATGCCGAAGTATGCTTCACTGCAATCGAACTTGTTGACGTCGTCCACTACGACCTCGATGCCTTGGAAGTGGGCGCGGGTCTTGATGACTTCGATGCTCTGCGGGAACACGTCGTTGGCGACGAAGAACTTCTTCACGCCGGCCTTCACCTGGGCGCGGCTACGGGCGTGCCAGAACATCAGCATGGCTTCAGCAGCGGCGGTGCCTTCGTCGAGCAAACTGGCGTTGGCTAACGGCATGGCGGTGAGGTCGCTGATGACGGTCTGGAAGTTCACGAGGGCTTCGAGACGGCCTTGCGAAATCTCAGCTTGGTAAGGCGTATAAGAGGTGTACCAGCCTGGATTCTCAAGAATGTTGCGCATGATGACACCAGGAGTGATGGTGTTGTAGTAGCCCAAGCCGATGTAGGTGCGGAACTGTTTGTTCTTGGCACCTATGGCCTTGAGGTGGCAGATGACTTCGTATTCGCTCATGCCTTCGCCGATGTTGAGGTCTTTCGGCAGACGGATTTCGGGAGCGATGATTTCGTCCACAAGTTGTTCTTGCGATTTCACGCCGATGACCTTGAGCATCTTTTCAGCATCCGATGCGGTGGGGCCGTTGTGGCGTTTGATGAAGTTGTTTCTAATCATTTCGTGTAGGTTTTAATTATGATTTATTTACTCGTATTCTTCAATTTTTTGTTCCAATGCGCTGATGGAATGTATGGATTTGAGTTCATCGTCAGGGATGCTGAGCAATTTGTCTTTCCAAATATTGAACGCATTACCGTTTTCAAGAATGGTCAGATATAAGTAATAGAACTCTCTGGACTTGAGATTCAGGCTTTTATATTTCCTGTAAAGATTGCCGTATGCACGCATGTGCGTCTCCTTATGGTGAATCAAAGTCCAAAACTCCTGTCTGAATTGTTCTTTCGTCAATACCTCTTCTGTCTCCGTCGGTTGAGACTGTGTTTCGGTGACAGTCGGAGCGACTTCGTTTTCCTTGACCTTATTTTCAATAGGCTCCTCAATGGGCTGTCCCTCAATTTGAACACTTTCTTCAAGGGCAGCCTCTGTTATTTCTGTATTTTCCTTAATAACCTCATCCAATGCAGTTACTTCATTTTCAAGCTCTTCAATCAATGTATCCTGGATAATTAAGGTGTCTTCAATAATCGTGGATGTATCGAAAACTTGGTTTTGGACCGTTGTGTCAACAGGCAAGGTTTGTATTTCGGTCTTGGGTTCCTGCTCAGGTTGTATTACTGGCTTTGGCTTGTGCGGTAAGTCGAAAACGTAGAAGGCCACAATAGCCAAAATGCCAATGAAAGCTATGGATGCCAAGACATACAACCATAAGTTCTTTTTTAGCCTATCTGAAAACGAGATTTTTTCGTATTGGGCAACGATTTTACCGTCATAGAAATTGTCTGATTCGTATGGCTCGAGCTTAAATCCAGTCAGTTCACATCCTTTTGGAGGATAAATGTATGAATATACGTCGCGTCCGTCTTGATAATGGGTGTAAGGACAACTTTGACTTTTGGTTCCGATTCCAGGATCGACGTAATATATATGATTATGATTATTGTCTGTATTTGACATGGTCAGATGTGCAATCGAAATGGTTTTCTATGAATTGATTTTGTTGATGAGCGCGTCAACGGATTCGATGGACTGTAGCTGGCTTTCGGGGATTTTCTTCAGATTGTCGTACCAAGCCTTGAAGTGGACGAAGTCTTTCAAAATCGTATAACGCAGATAATCAAACTCTTCTCCTTTTACATCCCGTTTATACTTGTTGTATAAATCCGTGTAAGCATCCATGGAAGGATTGCGATGGTGGACCAAATCCCAGAACTCCTGCTTGAACAGCACATTGGGGTCGGTCACGGCAGGTGCGATTGGCTCTTGCGGTTGCGTCGCTTGTTCTGTCACTTGCTCTTGAGGCTTGGCTTCGGGTTCTTGCTTTTGCTGGATAGTGGTTTCCTTGTCGTTCTTCATACCCTTCTCTGCCTCTTTTTTAGCCTTCTCTGCCTCTTTTTGGGCTTTTTCGGCTTCTTTCTTGGCTTTTTCGGCTTCTTTCTTGGCTTTTTCGGCTTCTTTCTTGGCTAATTTCTCTTGCTTTTCCCTCTCCTTTCTCTCCCTCTTCTCCTTTCTTTCTTTCTCTCTCAACTCCTTTCTTGAATTTTTCCTCTGGGTGGTTTTGCTCAATGAGTTGTCAGTTCTCTCCAATTCTTTGGAAGGTTTGGTCGCGACTTCTGTCTTGGGCTCTTTGGGAGTGTTACTTGTGGATTTCGGGTCTTTGAAAACGCTGGTTGCCAATAAGATAATCAAGCCAATGACGGCAACGATGATAACTGCCAGCACGAGCTTCCATATATTTGATTTCAGCCTGATGTTGAAAGGTTCCTTTGTATACTGTGCATATAGTTTGCCGTCGTAGATTTGGTTGCTGGCATCAGGGTCGAACCTGAAACCGGAAAAGACATACCCTTTAGGGGGGATGATATATTCTTGCACATCGTGGCCGTCTTCAAAGTTGGAATAGGGACAACCGTCCATTTTCCTTCCTGGGCCAGGGTCGATGCTGTATTTTTTTTCTTCAAAATCTGCCATTATTTGGGTCTGTTGCGGGTTATTGTAGGGTCTTGTTTAATGAAATGTAATCGGGGTAGGCAAGTTGTTGGTTTCCAATAGTGATATAGGGCTTTACCTTGATACCTACATTCACAGGATTGCTGTTGGCTCCAGCCAATTTGAAAGCTAAGTTGACAATGGCATCAGCCGACTCGCCGCTGAACAATTCAAACAAATCAGTGCTGATAGGTATCGAAATCACACTGCTGGAATTGGCGGGTACATTCACACTGTTGTTCATTGTAGTGCTGACGACCTGCTTGCCGTTAAGGGTCAATATATAATCCATTTTGGCCATTGAGGCTGCAATAGAGTTAGGGTTCTTGACATCAAGGTTGACATTGAAAGTGACAGGCAGTGACCTGTTCATCAATGCGTTGGTCAGTGAGAGCAGTTGTGAGACATTGAGGCTCTCCTTGCTCATGCCTTTGCTCAGGTCGATGCCGAGCATCTGAATGTGGTTGACGCTATTGAAATTGAAGGTGCAGTTGGCAAAGTTGGCCATCTGAGCCATTTGATTCAGCACATCGCATGATGAAAGACCCATCGCAACGAAGAGAATGATGAGTGTCTTTTTGACTTTTGACATAGCTCTATTGCTTGATTTACAAATAAATACAAAATTAGCTACTTGTTGTAACGGAATGCATTTTCTACTCGTTTACAAGTTTGCAATAATACGAAAAAAGTCGGACACGCAGCCCGACTTTTGGAAAAAAATCTTCATTGGTTTTAAACACGAATTTTCAAAAATCATTTCTGATAATTCATGTAAAATTTATGGTAATTCGTGTAAAAACCAATTCTTTTATTCCTCACCACGACGCGAAGCGCGTTTGCGCTCCAGTTCGTCGAGGATGATCTTGCGGAGACGCAGACTCTTGGGCGTGACCTCAAGATATTCGTCGTCGCGGATGTACTCCATGTATTCCTCCAACGAGAAACGCACAGGCGGGATGAGGCGGATGGCCTCATCACTGCCAGATGCACGTACGTTGGTAAGGTGCTTAGTCTTGCAAACGTTGATGACGATGTCGTTGCTGCGGGTGTTCTCGCCGATGACCTCACCGGCATACACATCCTCGTTCGGGTTGACGAAGAAAATGCCTCGGTCTTGCAATTTCCAGATGGCGTAAGGAATGGCCTGGCCTGTCTCCATCGAAATTAAAGCACCAGTATTGCGGGTCGGCATTTCGCCCTTCCAAGGTTCGTAGCCTTTGAAACGGTGTGAAACAATAGCCTCGCCTTCGGTGACGGTTAACAGTATGTTTCTCAATCCGATAAGTCCGCGTGCAGGGATGTCGAAGTCGAGGCACATGCGGTCGCCTTTGGGCTCCATCTGGGTCATCTCACCCTTGCGCGCACTGACTTGCTCGATGACACGACCCGAAAAGTCTTCCGGCACCAAAACGGTGAGACATTCGACAGGCTCGCACTTCACGTCGTCGATGTACTTCACAATGACCTTGGGCTGACCGAGTTGGAACTCATAACCCTCGCGGCGCATGGTCTCGACGAGAATACTGAGGTGCAGGATACCGCGACCGTAAACCATCAGTGAATCAGGCGAATCGGTATCTTCCACCTTCAGGGCGAGGTTCTTCTCTGTCTCCTTGTAGAGGCGTTCGCGCAGGTGGCGAGAGGTGACATATTTGCCTTCCTTGCCGAAGAACGGCGAGTTGTTGATGGTGAACAACATGCTCATCGTCGGCTCGTCCACGTGGATGGGCGGCAGCGGTTCGGGGTTCTCGTAGTCGGCCACGGTGTCGCCAATCTCAAAGTCGTCAATACCCATCAGTGCGATGATGTCGCCAGCCTCGACAGGTTTTTTGGTGCGTTCCTTGCCCAGACCTTCAAAGGTATAGAGTTCCTTGATGGTAGAGCGTGTGACGGAGCCGTCGCGTTTCACCAACGAAACATTCATACCAGCCTGTAACACACCGCGTTTCAGACGACCCACAGCGATACGACCAACATACGAACTATAGTCCAGCGAAGTAATCAGCATCTGCGGTGTGCCTTCCTCGAATTTCGCGGGCGGAATCGTGTCGATAATGACATCCAAGAGGTAGGAAACATTGTCGGTGACATGCTCCCAGTGGTCCGACATCCAGCCTTGCTTCGAGGAACCGTAAACGGTGGGGAAGTCTAATTGGTCTTCAGAGGCACCAAGGTTGAACATCAGGTCGAAGACGGCCTCTTGCACCTCATCGGGACGGCAGTTGGGCTTATCCACCTTGTTGATGACTACGATGGGCTTCAGACCCAGTTCGATGGCTTTTTGCAACACGAAACGAGTCTGAGGCATAGGGCCTTCAAAAGCATCGACGAGCAGCAACACGCCATCAGCCATGTTGAGCACGCGCTCCACCTCACCACCGAAGTCAGCGTGGCCGGGGGTGTCGATAATGTTGATTTTCACATCCTTGTAGCGTACGGAGACATTCTTCGATAGGATGGTGATGCCGCGTTCGCGCTCGAGGTCGTTGTTATCCAAAATGAGTTGACCAGGAGCTTCGTCCGATTCCTTGAACAATTGGGATTGATACAGGATGCGGTCCACAAGGGTAGTCTTGCCGTGGTCAACGTGGGCGATAATAGCTATATTTCTGATATTCTGCATTTTAATAGAAATTTCCTTAAAAATCAAGGCGCAAAAATACAAAAAAGAGGAGTAATTTTTGCAGAAATTTATCTAATTTCGAGAAAATGACTATTTTTGCAGTCAGAGAAAACGATTGTTATGGCAAGACCTATCAAAGAAACCCCGATTTTGTTCGGTGAGGATGCGCGGAAATTTGAGGAGCGCATGAACGAGAACCGAAAGGAAACTCCTGAAGAAAAAGCAGAGAGAATGGCTGCCTATTATTTGATTATGAGTATCTTGAAATCATAACAATGGATTTTGTAGAGATAAAGAATCGGTATGAGGTTCGGAAACTTTCTGCCGATGAACAAGTGAAGTCGTTCAATTGCGGTGATGCCGATTTGAACGACTTCATATTAAATGAAGCAGCACCTTACCGTAAGGCAATGTTGGCTGTGACTTATGTCTTCGAGGACAAGGTTACGAAACAAGCTGCGGCATTTTTCAGTTTGGCCAACGACAAGGTGTCATTGAGTGATTTTGAGAACAAGACGGAGTTTAACCGTTTTCGGAAGAATCGCTTTGTGAACGAGAAGCGTCTGCGCAGTTATCCCGCCGTGAAGTTGTGTAGGTTTGGCGTGGATGAGTCGCTCAAGGGGCAATCAATAGGAACCATTTTGTTGCGATTCATCAAGAGTTATTTTGTCATAGACAATAAGACGGGCTGCCGATTTATCACCGTGGACGCTTACGCAAACGCCATCCCATTTTATGTTCGAAACGGCTTTGTCCCATTGAATGATGATGATAAAGACGAACCGACAAGGCTTTTGTATTTTGATTTGAATGAGGTTATGGATGAATAATTGAGTTGCTCATCTCATCCAAAAGAACTCTTCCTTAGCCACAATCGGCTTAAAATAATCATCAATAATCCCTTGCTCAACCAGTTCTTTCGGTGTGCCTTGGCGTAAGGGTTGGTGCGGCGCCATCACCCAAAGGCGGTCGGAGTGGCGGAGCAATAAATCAAGGTCATGGCTGCTGAAAAGGATGGTCTTGTGCTGCTCGCGCGAAAGCTTGTGCATGATGTTGACCAACTCGATTTTGCTTGGATAGTCTAAGAAGGCGGCGGGCTCGTCCATGAAGATGATGGGCGTGTCCTGCACCAAGGCCTTGGCAATCATCACTTTCTGTTTCTCGCCGTCACTTAACGAGACAAAATTTCGGTTGGTGAGGTGGCCGATACCGACAGTTTGAAGGCTGTCGTAGATGATTTGCTCGTCTTCGTCTCGCAGTCGTGCCAAGAGGCCAAGTTGTGGATAACGTCCGGCGGCCACTATGTCGAAGACTTTCAGGAAGAGGTCGTCGGGCTTCTCGGTGAGCACGAGGCTGAACAGTGAGCTACGTTCAGTGGGGGAGTAGTCACGCAAGTCCTTCCCGAACAGTTTGACCTCACCGCCGATGGGCTTGATACTGGCCGAAAGCGTCTTGAACAGCGTCGTCTTACCTGAACCATTGGGACCCGCCAAAGCCACGATGTCGCCTTCGCATAGGCTGACATTGACCTCAGGGATTAACGGTTGGCCTTTGTAGCCGATCAACAGATGATATGTTTGGAGGACTTCGCTCATGGACAGGGATTCATTTTATTTAACTACAGATTTGACAGATTAAACCGATTTTGAGTCTGATAATTTTTGGGATGCAAGCATCCAATTATTACAGATGGCTTGGCGCAGGTAGAAATCTGTGTCATCGGGACGCTTGCGTCCTTATAATTTTGCAGAGAACTTCTGTACAATCTGTATAATCTGTAGTTTCTCATCGTTCTCATATCATTGTGTTTGACTAAACCGTTGCCGGTGGAAGATGACCCACAGCACAATCGGAGCACCAATGAGTGCCGTGACCGAGTTGATGGGCAAGTTACCTTCAAACGAGGGCAGACGCGCGATGAGGTTGCAGAACAAAGCCAAATCCATGCCGATAAAGGCCGTGGCAGGGATGAGCAGCTTGTGGTCGCTGCTCTTGAAGAGGAACCGCGCGATATGCGGCACTGCCAAGCCTAAGAAAGCGATGGGACCACAAAACGCCGTGATGAGTGCGGTAAGAAAGCCTGAAGCCAAGATGATGAGCATACTGCTCCGCCTGATGTTCACACCGAGATTCTCCGCGTAACGCTCGCCCAACAGCAAGAGGTTCAAGGTCTTGAACAAAAGGAACGAACCAACGGCACCCGCCACGACGGCGATAGCAAAGAAAGGCAGTTGGGCCTTGCTCACATTGGAAAAACTACCCATGCCCCAAATGACGAAGGAGTGCAGCCCTTCCTTTTGGCTGAAAAACTTCAGAATGTCGGTGACCGAACCTGCGATGTAGGCAATCATAATGCCCACCAACACAAGGCTGACCATGCTGCGGAGCCTCGAACTCAAGGCGAGGATGAGTAACAGCACCGCAAATGCACCCAGGAAAGCCGCCATAGTGACTCCGAAAGTGGACCATAACGCCAATGTATTGACCGATAGCCCCGTAGCAGTGCCCAACAAAATGACCAACGCCACGCCGAGACTGGAACCACTGCTGATACCCAATAGGGAAGGGTCAGCCAAAGGATTGCGGAACAGCGTCTGCATCAAAAGACCTGATACTGAGAGCCCTATGCCTGCCAATAGTGCCGTAATCGCTTGCGGTAGACGGTAATCCAAAACAATAGCGCGGTAGGTAGAACCTTCACCTCCGAATACCGCCGCCCAAATCTCTTTCATCGGGATGGATACCGAGCCGAAACACAGGTTCATCACGAAGAGCAACACCCCGACCGCAATAATTCCAATGGAAATCAGCAGGATAGGGGCGGAGTGGCGTTTTTCTATGGATGGAATAGAGGACATATTTAGTTGGCCAAATCTGGCGCAAAGATAAGGTTTTTTATCCTGAAAATTGTCGTAGGTTTTTCTTTTCCTCTCACATTTCCGCGATTTTCGAAATGCTACATAGGAAATATTTTGTGGGAAACTCGTCTCATGCACAAATTATTGCTATTTTTGCCCTCGGATTTGGTGTGCCAAGTCTGACATATTGAGAAGCGTTATGCTTGTCTTGTAAGTCGAGAACCTAGGAAATTCCAGACATTACACGGAGACGGCATAGGGGTTCACGGTTTAAGCGTGGACTGCTATTCATATTCGTGTAATTAGGTTTTCCTAGGACCTTCGACTTAGAGTATGGCATACCAGTTCCACGCTTCTTTTGTATCAACCAATTAGGGGAATAGAGGATTCTCCTGCGCTTTTGGGGGCTGGAAGCCGAAGAAGAAACTCTATGAAGAGATTTACTAAAACCATGGCAGACATGATGCTAATGGTGGTGGCCGTTTGTGCCGCTGGATGTGGAAGTAACAAACAAGCAATCGAAACCTACAAAGCACCTCATGGCACAATTTCCCCTGGTGTTGAAATGGTCATGCCTTGTGCGGCGGAATCCAAAAGCGATGCCAACTATTTTAGGGAATTGGGCGTGGGCAATGATGCGGACAAACAGCAGGCGCGTCTGAAAGCCATTACAGGAGCGAATCGAATGCTGAACCAAAGGTTGGGGGGCGTGGTGAAAGGCATTTCAGAAGATTATGTCAAGAATGTTACTGGTGAAAAAGTGAACGAAATGCAGGCTCTTTTGGAAGGTCGATTGTTGAAGGTGGTTGACAAGGTGCTGAACGATGCCGATAATGCCTGCGAAAAGATGTTTCTTACCGAGGCGGGTACTTGGGAGTCGTATTATGTAGTTGAAATATCAAAGCATGTACTCATCGACAAAATGGCTGATGCCATGGCTCAGGACGAAGCATTGCAAATAGAGTTCGATCGTGATAAGTTTCGTAACAGTGCTCAAGGAATCATGAATGAGGTTAAATGATTATGCCATGAAGAAGACTATTATTACCATTGTTTTAACCTTGATGGCAATAGTTTCGTTTTCGCAGAAATTGCCAGATTGGATTATCAACAAGCCCAGTCCGACCAACAGCACTTATCTTTATGTGGTGGAATCAGCTACGGGACAAACAGAAATGCAGGCTCGAAACCGAGCTATTGGAGAAGTGTTTCGCTCTACGGCAATGCATATTGGTCAACCTTTCGATTCTGAGGAAATCAACCTTGCTTTGCAAAGAGGAACAGAGTATTATGTGATTTCTTCACAATACAACATACCTATCAACAAAGTGTGTGAATACACTGATAATAAGACTTCGCCTTGCCGAGTTTATGTCCTTTGTCAGGTGGCCAAGGCTGGAAATATCCGTGTGGAGTTTGATGAATTTAATGGTTGCTATGAAGGAGCTAACAAGTATTTTGCTGACGAGGCTTTGTACGCGAATGGCTTTACTATTTCACAGAATGGGAAAAAATTGAGTGATCATGAAATCAGGACGCTTTTTGCTAATTCAAACTCATATAGTTTATATGATGAAGGGATGAGGATTTGGAATAAAGATTTTGAAACAATTCATGGTTTGGCAGTTGGATTTGGAGCAGCATCAATAACGGTAGGAGTAGTATTTCAAGGAGTTTTTTGGCCTCTCTATGCAGAAGTCAATGAAAGAGTTGAATATTATGAGAATGCACTGAAATACTACAGTTATTATGAGTATGGTGATTATGATTCACTCAAACGCAATTATGAGGAATATCTTGAAAAGGCAGAAAAGAGAAAGAAGATTGCTATTACAGGATTGTGGCTGATTGGGGGAGGTACTGTGTTGATTGTCGCAGAAAATTTAATGGAAAAAGCTGTGCTTTCATCGGGCAAAGCCAAAATCCGCAAAGCCGTCAATCTCTACAACAATGGCAGGATGTATTCGCAAAGCGATTATGAAATTGAATACGGCTTGACTGGGAATGGCATTTACTTTAGTCTTTGGTTTTAAGGATTAATTTCATTTCTTCAATTCCTCAATATCAGGCAAAGCACGTCGCAACTCTTCAGGCATGTCGGTAGCCGTCTTATAGGTGGCCAGGCCCATGGGCTTGGAGGAAGCGATATTTTCGGAAAAATAATCCTCAATAAGTGCCAAAATTTCAATAATTCTCCCTATAACAGTGCTTTTTTTTATCAAAAATCTCCCTATATAAGGGATTTTTGCTATTTTTGCCGCAAAATAAGGAGGAAATATGATTGACACCACTTTGATTGCCTATATGGAGGAGATGCTACGCCAAACGCCGAATGACTTTGTGCGCTATATGGCCGACCGAATCAATTGGGACAGCCGCTTGGTTGGTATTGTTGGGCCGAGAGGTGTGGGCAAATCTACCATGCTGCTGCAACGGCTGAAAGCCCATCGCCAAGATGGATTTTGGCTTTATGTTTCGGCAGACCATACCTATTTCGCTAACCATAGTTTGGTGGATTTGGCTGACGACTTCGTGAAAGAAGGCGGAACCCATCTCTATATTGACGAGGCGCACAAGTACCGCAATTGGTCTCGTGAGTTGAAGCAAATTTACGATGTGCATCCCGATTTGCATGTTGTCTTCACGGGATCTTCCGTGCTTGACATTACGAAAGGCGAAGCCGATTTGAGCCGCCGTGCCTTGATGTATTCTATGCAGGGTTTGTCGTTTCGTGAGTATCTTGAATTGTTCCATGGTGTGAAGACGGAAACATATTCCTTAGAAAAAATAATTTCGCACAAGGTAGAATTGCCTGTTCCGCATCCCTTGCCTTTGTTCCGCGAGTATTTGGCTTCTGGTTATTATCCTTTCGCCAAGGAAAGCGGCTTTGCCATCAGGATGGAACAAATCATTTCGCAAACGATTGACTCTGATATTCCGCAATATGCCGACATGCTGGCTTCCACGGCGCGAAAACTGAAACAAATGCTGGCGGTGATTGCAGAATTGGCTCCTTACAAACCCAACGCTGATAGTCTTGCCGCCGAGTTGCATGTCAGCAAAAACAATGTGCCCGATTATTTGATATACCTCGAAAAGGCGGGAATGATTGGCTTGCTGCGCGACGATACCGGCGGATTACGCGGCTTGGGAAAAGTGGAAAAGGTATATGTCGACAATCCGAGTTTGATGACGGTTTTGGCCAATGGAAGGCCCGAAGTTGGCAATTTGCGTGAGACTTTTTTCTACAATCAGATGCGAGTGATGCACAAAGTGCTTGCTTCTAAGGAATCTGACTTTGTTGTCGGAGATTACACTTTTGAAGTTGGCGGGCGTAAGAAAGGGAAGAAGCAAATCCAAGACATTCCGAATGGCATCGTCGTAAAGGATGACATTGAATTCGGCCACGGCATAGTCATCCCGCTTTGGCATTTTGGCTTGACTTACTGAACTTTAGGACATCAAAAAAGCCTCCCAAATTTTTGAGAGGCTTTTTCAAATTTTTAACCGAGATAACTCTTCAGGATCTTGCTGCGGCTGGTGTGTTTCAACCGGCGTATGGCCTTTTCCTTGATCTGGCGCACGCGCTCGCGCGTCAGGTCGAATTTCTCACCAATCTCTTCCAACGTCATCGGGTGGCTGCCGTTCAGTCCGAAGTATAGGCGGACGACATCCTGCTCCCTTTGCGTCAGGGTGGAGATGGCTCGGTCAATTTCTTTGCGCAACGACTCATACAGAAGCTCGGTCTCAGGCGTCGGGGCCTCCTCGCTTTTCAGCACGTCGTACATGGTGTTGTCTTCATCCTGCACGAGCGGTGCGTCCATCGAGATGTGGCGACCGGCGTTCTTCATCGACTCTTTCACTTCCTGCTCCGTGATTTCTAAGACCTCGGCAATCTCCTCTGCATTGGGTTCACGCTCAAACTCTTGCTCTAACTTAGCATAAGTCTTGTTGATTTTGTTGATGGAACCGATTTTGTTCAGGGGGAGACGGACAATACGCGATTGTTCGGCCAAAGCCTGTAGGATGGACTGACGAATCCACCACACGGCGTAGGAAATGAACTTGAAACCTCTGGTTTCGTCGAAACGTTGTGCGGCTTTGATCAGACCCAAGTTGCCTTCGTTGATTAAGTCGGGAAGACTGAGGCCTTGGTTCTGATACTGTTTTGCTACGGAGACTACAAAGCGCAAGTTGGCCTTGGTGAGTTTTTCCAATGCGATCTTGTCGCCTTGCTTGATACGCTGGGCCAATTCAACCTCTTCTTCAGCCGAAATCAGCTCAACCTTACCAATCTCTTGCAGGTACTTGTCGA
>JAEEQP010000020.1 GCA_016285355.1 Bacteroidales bacterium | reverse complement strand
ATGCCATTCATGCACCGTTCGACAATATCTTCAGGGCGGGCAATATCGTTGGCCAAGGCATCGTTAATGGCTTGCTTCATCATATCTTTGCCAAGAATATACTGGTTTTCTATACAAGCAAGCTCAACATCCATCACAACTGTGCTGATGCGCTTGATGAGGAAATTGATCTCATCGGCGTTTTGCCCGTTGTGGTTGTGCGCATCGGCTTTTACCAATCTGCTTTTCTCGTTCCAATCTTCTTTCTTGATGGAAACCCCTAATGTTGATTGGACACGTTCACCCATAAAGCTCCATGAAATCCTGATGGGACTTTCATCATGCAAGTTGGTGCGTTTCTCCAAGGTAAAACTGACTGACATATCTATTGGGTTTTGCGTGCAAAGATAGAGAATTATTCTGTTACGCACATAATTTACGCACTTATATTTTTTCTTATTAGTCTGCTGTTTCTTAGCGATTTACAATCAAATTGATTTCAATGCGATGAGGCTATTCGTATTAGTATCTTGTTTCAAAAAACATTTGTTCTTTAAAATACTGAAAAATGAGATTGGGAATCGTTGGCTCCAGAGAGTTCTTGGATTACTCTCTGCTGGCCGAAACAGTCGACAACTTTGTCGAAAAAACCAAGATTAAAATCGAAAAGATTGTTTCAGGTGGTGCCAAAGGCGCGGATACGCTGGCCGCCCGATACGCTTCGGAACACAGCTACCCGCTGGAAGAATTCAAGCCTGATTATGGCCTCTACGGTCGCGGCGCTCCTCTGAAACGAAACACGACTATTGTCGAAAACTCTGACATCATTCTCGCCTTTGTCACGGCATCGAGCAAGGGTACTTGGGACACCATCCGAAAAGCCCAAGCGCAGAATAAAATTGTCAGGATTTACAACGTCTGAGTCCCTTCGGGGACTTAGACACCCTTAAAATCAAAGTATATCTTAAACAGAAAGAAACATGGCAAATTGCGAATGGTGTGGGAAGTATTTCCCCGATGGAAAAGGGTACACGGGCGGCCCTCGATGGAACAGGAGGTACTACTGTTCCAAAAAATGCGCTCTGGAAGGTGAAAACAATCTGACGAGTGCCGATGAGGTAGAAGACAATTTGAGCTTTGCTCAAAGAGTGGGCAGGTTTATCAAAAACCTCATCATCACGGTCGTCATTATTTTGGCTATTTTAATCATCATAGGGATTTTATCATGAATTAAAAACAATGTTATGACAGAAACCGAGAAACTATTTGAAAAGTACGCCGAAGAAGGCGAAAAGATGGATGCCTTAGAAGCTTTGCGTCTGTTAACCAAGGCTTACATGAAGGAATGTGGAGTTAGCCTTAGTATGCGAACCACGGTTTATACCGCTGCTGAGCAATGGTTGTATCACCGCCTTCCTGAACAAAACAACAATCCTTTCACAAAAGAACAAAGTGAAGAGCCATTGATTAACCTGATGCCTCTGCTATGTAAGGAATACGACCCAGAGTATTATAGTCAATGGGACATCTGCGGCGGGTTAACGCTTGCACAAGAAGGCGAAACGGTTGAGGATGCTTACAAGCGCATTTGTCTCATCGCCGTTGAGGAAAGGCGTTATGACATTTCTACTCTACGCGCCTTCTGTTGGGCCATCAAGAAATATCCATACTTTTTTGAGCTATGGTTGGACGAAATGCTGAAAAGTTAAACGCAAGACTGAGTTAGAAGAGCTGAATTATTGCTTTTACGCACAGCTTTTACGCACATAAATATCTAGCTATTATCTTACTGTCTTATAGCGTTTTGCAATTTTCTTGTAAAGGTTGCATTACTGCCAATCGTATTGTTAGGGCAAATTTCAAACAACAATCCACCATGAGCAGCAAAAAAACACGAAAGGAACACGAAAGAAAAAGAAGAGAAAAACTGGAAGCTCGCGCCAACATCGACGCCTTCCGCACCCAACTTGAAATGAAAATCAGGTACCACTTCCCCGAGCTGGGCGAAGACCACCCCGCCGTGGTCGCCGAGATGGATGCCATCTGCGCTGCAGGACTGGCCGAGGGAATGATTGTCTTGGGCAAAATGGTGACTGGAATCCGCACTGAAATGGGAGTGAATCCCGAGGCCGACAAGGGGTCGCTCATCGGGTCCATCGTGCCCTACGTGCTCGGCATCACCATGGATAACCCGATTGAGAATGGCCAACTGGACAGCACCCTTGCCAACGCTGCCGAAATCAAGACCCCGTTGCAGGTGAAGCTCTACTTTGACAACGAAGTCCGCAACAAGGTGGTGGAATGGGTGAAGGCTAACAACTTCGGCACTGTGACAGCGCGCCTCGGCCAGCCCATCGTGAAGTTGCCCAACGTGGTCGCCGAGTTCAAAAAAGTGGTCAAAGACCCAGAATATCAACATCTTTTAGAACAATAAAAAGACAACTACTATGAACATAAGACTAGCCCAACAATAAGACGGAACGCTGCTATCCATTGAAACTGATTTCGACAAATTGATCGCCGATAATTTCGGCGACATTTGTCGAGCGCTTGCGAAGCATTTGCGCATCTTGATAGAACTTGAAAAACTGCAACGAAGCAGCGACAGCATAAAGGTGGATGAGCTCATCGCTGTCGTCAGACGCAGTGATGAAAACAACGCACAAAGCAGTCTAACAAAGGAGTTCAATATAAGCCCAGACACGGCAAATTACATCCTTAACACTTCAATCACTGAATTGCATTGGATACTTGACGCGAAAAGGCTGCGGAATATGATTGACCATTATCTAAAAGACATCCGTGAAATCCTAAAATTGGATTTGAAAGATGCTTTATTTCAAGCAATTAGTGATTCAAACAACAAACAATGAGGGTAAAATATGGAGAATAGTCAAAACAATATAGAGTTTATCATCCATCGTGGTTCCCATCAAATCGGAGGAAACTGCGTGGAGCTGGCGACACGCAATGCCAGGATACTTATCGACTGCGGCTTGCCCTTGGATTACGATGAGCAAGACGTAGAGACCCAAAATGAGATTCGAGAGAATGCACAAACATGGCTTAAAAACTGCGACGCTGTCTTCCTCAGCCACTACCATGCAGACCATTATGGGCTGCTCAATGAGGCTCCACAAGGCACCAAGGTATCCGCCACGAAGGAAACCGCTGAGCTGATGAAAATATCAGGGATGTTTGGCGAAGACCTTACGGAGTATCTGGACATTCATCCCATCGAAGACACGGTGACTATCAAAGACTTTCGTGTCACGAAATTCGACGTTGACCATTCAGCTTTTGGGGCATGTGCGTTCCTCTTTGAAGTATGTGGGAAACGTATCCTTTATAGCGGTGACATCAGGCTGCACGGGAAGAAAGGTGTGCTATACAAAAACCTTCCTCAAAACGTGGATTATCTCTTTTTGGAAGGCACTAATTTGGGCAGAGGCGTTAGGCAAAAGACGGAAACGGCCATTGAGAATGAGTTTGTCAAACAATTCTCATCCAATCCGGATAGTCTGCATCTGGTGTGGTGCTCTTCTCAAAACATCGATAGGATCGTTGCATTGTATAAGGCTTGTGTCAGAACCAACCGCGTTTTAGGTGTAGACCCCTACGCTGCGTATGCCTTGGAGCTTGCTCATCAGAATCGGCAAAGCATTCCAAACAAAACATTCCCAAGTTTGGAGATTTATTTCCCATGGTCGTTTACCAATTGGATGATTGAGAAAGACAGGCAATTGGTCCTTGACCTGCGTAGAGGGGCAACGAAATTAGACCAAACGGATTTACCTGTGAATCCTTCAAAATATGTGCTGCTATATCGCCCTAAACTTATTGGCGACCTTAACAGGTACATCTCGAAGACTAAGGTTTGTCTGACCAATTCTATTTGGGCGCAATACTGGGAGCAAGACAAAAGTGAAATCAATCGCTTGAAGGCTTGGATTGAAGATAAGCCAGAGCTTAGGCAGAAACTGCCTGACATCCACACCAGCGGCCATGCTGACGTGGCATCGCTACAAAAGATTGTCGAGCATGTTCAGCCGAAATGCATCGTTCCCATACACACGGAAATGCCCGAAAAATATAAAAAGCTTTTCCAAAGTTATACCGTTCTCGCTGTCACTGACGAAACTACAATAGATTTAACTAACACAAAGGAATAAACATGAAAATACTACATATCTCTGATACTCACGGCAAGCATCAGATTCTGAAAGATTTGCCTAATGCCGATGTCATTGTGCATACCGGTGACATCACTGAGGATGGCACCGAAGAGGAAGTCAAGGACTTCATCGAATGGTTTAGCGGCCTGTCCTATGCTCACAAGATCTTCATTGCAGGGAATCACGACAACTGCCTATATGGTGCCAACATTGAAGGCTTGCCAGACAATGTACATTATCTCTGCAATGACAGCATCACCATTGACGGCATCAAGTTTTACGGTGTGCCTATGTTTTTGCAGGACGACCTTGACGGCAACTTCCCTGAGCTGTTTGGCCGCATCCCTGCTGACACGGATGTGCTGCTTACGCATCAACCTCCATTAGGCATTCTCGATGAACAGGACGGCATCAATTATGGCGACTATACTCTTTACAAACGTGTAATGGATGTAAGACCGAAATATCATCTTTTCGGACATCTGCACCATACCAAAGACACCTATGAGGTGTTTCGTAGAGTGCGGTTTTCAAACGCCGCTGGAGGCAAATACGGTCGTTATGCGTTACTAACAATTTGAAATATACTTTTTAAATTTAATGGAAATCAAACAATTAGAACCCAAAGAAAAGATAATCACCTTCTTTGGTGAAATCAAAAACACAACGGTTGAGGCCGCCATCAAGGATATTGCAAAAATCAACGCAAACGACCTTGATTATTCAGAGAAGTGCCGTCAATGGGCGATTGAAAATCACCAAGAGCCCACGGCTGTACTTCTAACGCCAATTAGGTTTTACCTTTCCACTGGTGGAGGAACTTGTTATGATGGAATGGCTCTCCATGATGTGATTGAAGCTTCACTAACGCCAATAGAAGTGATTTGCACAGGCAAAATCATGTCGATGGGCATCGTTGTAGCGCTTGGCTCTAAAGTCCGCAAGGCCTATCGTAACACAACTTTCATGATTCATCAAGTTCAAGGTATATCCATTGGCTCATTGCGAGAAATGGAAGATACGGTTGCCGAAGCCTCACGCATTAACGACATGCTTTTTCGAATTATTAAGGAAAAGACCAACATTACGGATACACAACTCAATGATGTAATTCAAAATCGCAAGGATTGGTTTCTTACGGCAGACGAAGCCTTTAAACTTGGCATTGTTACGGAAATCATTTGATGGAGTTTTTATGATTTAAGGTGTTAATGTCACACAAAAACCAGCGAAAACGCCTCAGAATAAGGAATAAGCTGATTGCAGTTGCGGTTTGAGGGAAATTATGTATTTTTGCACTCAGAAATAAATGATTAGGCGTATGTGCAGGTATAATATCGCAATAGACGATGCATTGATTGAGGAAGTCAGACCCCACATTGGCAGAGATGTTGCAGTTCAGGCATGGCTTGAGAAGTTTCTTCATGAAGCTTTGCTAAGCTATGCGGCTCAATATGCAGACTCTAGCGTGTCGAATCATGACAAGGAAATCGTGGAGCAATTGAAGTCCCTCGAAAATGACCCTGACGGTTTATTCAAACTGGGTGGAATTTTGAAGCCATCGGTATATTCTGCGGAGGAGCTTCGTGATGAGTATTTGAGTGAAAAGTATGGAATATGAAGGTGCTGGTTGACACGAATGTGATTCTTGAGGTGATTCTACAAAGAGAGCAGATGGATTTAGCTAAGAGAAGTTTGTCGATGCTTTCAATAGGGAATCACGAGATGTATCTGACCGTTGGAGGGTTCTATGGGATGCTTTATACAGTAGATAACTATCTTCGGAAGGTTATGGATTTGAAGAAGCCTTACAGAATTGATGCACTACGCTCGATTATGAAACAAGTATTGAATAAGTTTCAAGTGGCAGAACACGACAGAGATTCGCTCTTGCGCAGTATTGACGATAAGGCGTTTTCTGATCTTGAAGACAGTTGTCAGTATCAGGCGGCCTTGAAAGAAGGCTGTACATTACTTATCACCTTTAACGAAAGGGATTTTGATGTGAATGCCAAATCCCCGGTTAAGGTGGTGACTCCACAGGAATTTTTGGATTTGTTATAGGGCTTCACCTCCCGATTCCAAAGTGTTGTCACGCCAACACCAGCGAAAACGCCTCAGAAAAAGGAATCAACTGATTCCCACCGCGGTAATGTTTCCAAGCGTCTTCCAAATGGCTTTTGTCTATCACCTCTTGTGTGCTCATGGGCTGGATTTTGGCCAAAACGTCATTAAGCGTTTTTAGTTCTTGTTCACTAAATACGCTAGTGTCGCAAGAACTACAACTCAAACGTGTGCTTTCCATGTCGTGTGCCACAACAATCTCCTTGCTGATGCCGTCAATGTTGTCGTAGATGGTGTCGTAATGGACTGGGACGGGACCATATTGGATGGCCTGGTACTGTAGCCCGCTGATGGATTGGCCGTGCAGCTTGTAGTGCAGGAAATCAGCATAGAACATTTCCTTGTTGAGTTTGGTGGGAAACAGACCGCCTTCTTTATAAATGAAAAACTTGGCCATTTCGGAAACCTTTTCGACATTTAATTGGCCAAAGCCATTGTAAACGGAACGACGGATGTCGCGATAGATGAGCCGCTTTTGTGCTTCGTTTTCGGGCTTGGCTTCCGATGCCAATATGGATTGATGCACCTTGTTGTATTCAGTTTCATCGAATTCGGCACGGCTGTCTTCCAATAAATGAAGCATAAACTGGCGATTCATGGCAGCCGATAGCAACTTGCCGTTGGATTCTGAAGGCATCTGGCCCTTTTCGTATTGCGCATACTGATTGACGCCGAAACCGAGAATCTTGGTAATTTGTTGGTAATTCAAGCCGTAATGTAGCCTGATGCTCTTGATTTCTTCTGGAAAAGGGATGCCGTGGTTTACGCGATATTGGGAATAGAGTTCGTTGAACAGAAGCTCATCTTGCTCCGTTGTCGTAAACCGATCGCCGGTATCTTCGCAGACATAATAGCGAACATGAACCGAAAACCGCTCTTTTCGGAATTCGTGCTCTTCCACGGTGCTGATTTCCTTTACTTTTCCGCCAGTAAATGGGCTTCTTATCTCGACATACTTTTCCATGTTATTCCTCCTTTTTGAATGCATAATTCAAACATCGAACTTGATGCCAAACTGACCAAGAAAAGCCTCGACTTCTTGTTTTGTTTTAATCATAAATGCTTGTATTTGCGTTGCAAAGATACAAACAATTCTGGGAAAATTACATTTTTTAGTGTAAAAATTCTATAAAAATACACTTTTTAATAAAAATCGTGTATTTTAAGAATATACACGTAGATGTCAACTTTTATGGTTCCTATTGTACAAGCCTCCCATGTCATTCCTGCAAAGGCATGTACGTGAGAGGGAATCTATGGGAGGCGTTATTGGTAAACAGCAACCTTGATAGACGGCTTTTGAAGCTATAGATCCCATGCCACCGCGCGGTTCAGCGCAGGGATGACATGGCTTCAAAGCCTACACATACCAGCGCAGGGATGATAAACTTTCTGAAGCCTTGTTTTTATTCTCCCTCCAAATCCGCAGCATTAATCTCATCCAAAAGCAGCATGGCCCTATCGTAGTCTTTATCGAAGACATAAACCGAGGCCTCGCCTTTGATGACATTAGCTGCCCAGCCGGCACATAGGCTTTCCTCTTGGAAGTTACGGACGAGAAACTGGATGCCGTTGTTTGCCAGCACGCTGCCAATGTATTCCGCATTGATTACTGAGCCGGAATAAACTCTTTTGATTTCGTTGTCCATGGCATTACTTTTTTGGTGATGCTGCAAAGATAAACAAATTATTTCTTTTCAGTATCAACATTTAACATTACAATCGCAAATAACATCACAAAAGCGGCAATCCATTGCACTGGCGAATACTTTGTGCCGTTGACGAAATAATCCAACACCACGGCGGTGATGGGATACATCAATTCAAGGAAGGTGGACAATGAGGCTTTTACGTGGCGCAAGCCGTAGTAATACAGGAAGATGGCACCTGAACCTGTGGTCAAACCGATGAGGGTGATGAAAAGCCAGTTGCGTGGTGTGACTTGCGAGAAGTCGCCGAGATGGCCTGTGAATAGCACGATGACCAGCATGATGAGCGTGGTGAAGCCGTAACGGAAAAAGGTGGAACTGACAAAGGAATAATTGCCCAAGATTTTCTTGGAGAACACCGTGGAACTGCCGAAAGAGAATGCTGCTAATAGTGAAAGCAAGGCCGCGTAAACCGTGGTGATGCCCTCGGTGCTGAAATCGGGCAATGACCAGCCGAAGGTGAGGAAATAGCCTCCAACGAGGGCGACACAGGCCCAAAATGCGAAGTGTTTTTTAATCTGCTCTTTCAGGATGATGCGCGCCAAAATGACTGCAAAGACAGGTTGCAGCTTTTGGAGCAGTACCACGACGGACAGATTGTTGAAATGCAACAAAAACAGCGACTTGACGATAGCCAAAGTGCCCAAAGCACCACCAAACAAGGCGATGAGCAGGAAATAAATCAAGTCGGAGCGGGTCATGGTCTTCAGATGGCGGTATTCCCTGAAGAAGAACACGTTCATCAGCAGAAAAGGGAAGAGGTGGATGACAAAGACCACGAAAGCCGTGTTGAGGTTGTAAAGCTGCGGCGTGAGCAAAATGCCGTCCACGCCCCAAAGCATAGCGGATAAAGCTACGGCAAGTGCCCCAATTAGTTTTGTATTTCGTTGTGTGTCTTTCATTTAAGCAGTTTATCGTTGGCAATGGCTTCTTTTTCCCAACGCACGCACATAATGATGGAATTGACGAGATAAACGACATACATTATCGTGATGGGGAAGTTGCCCGCCTTGATGTACATGAAGATGCTGACACAGTTGATGGCAATCCAGAGCCACCATTGCTCACTGAACATCCTGACCATCAGAATCATGGCCACCACTTGCATCACGGCTTTGGCTGAGTCGGCGAAAGGCGCAATGTCGTTGGTGAAGTATTTCATCAGCAGCCCGAATCCAATGGTTCCCACAATGATGACTGCAAGGCTAAGCAGTCTTGATTTGTTGTTCATGTGGATTTTCATCACCTCGTGGGTTTCCTTGTTCATGTTTTTCGCCCAGGTGAAGAAGCCCACAAACTGCATGACGAAGTTGTAAACGGTCACGCCAAAATCGGCATAAAGTCTGGAAATCAATGTGATGTAAATCATCAGGCAGCAATGGATGAAGCCAAAAAGGTAATTAGAAAGTTTGCCCTTGCCGCCCAAAACCACATTGATGATGCCGCAGGCCGCCGCCACAATATGAATCCAATAGAATTGGTCGGTCTTGTCGTATTTGAACAGGATGGACATCACGGTGATGACCACACTTACCGTTACCAGCCAAATGATGTCGAAAGGTTTCCAGCCTTTGAGCTCTTCATGAAGCAAATCCTTGAATTTCTGCATTGTAAATAGTGTTGTTTGATGGATTTTATGCGACAAAAGTACGATATTTCCAAAAATAGCTTGCCTTAAATCGATAGATTTATGACATGGAGGACCTGATTGTAGAGATACCCTGCATGGGAATTGCCTTTGAGTTTTGCCGCATGATAATAGTCCATGGCCTTGCCATAATGTTCCTCCACACCATAACCATAGTAATACATGTCGCCCAAACGCTTCAAGGCTCTGTCGTTGCCTTGCTCGGCAGCCTTGCTGAACCATTTTAAAGCTCTTCCATAAAGACCTTTTTCATAGGCCTTTTCGCCGTTCTCAAACCATTTGTCACTTTCGTTTTCCATACGCAATTGTGTCTTTCGTTGTTGGCGTGTATTGTCTTATTGCATCATCTGGTGGACACGAAGGAGTTCGTCTGCCTCGGCGGTATTGCCGGATTTCACATACCATTGATAGGCTTCGTACGCGTCGTAAGGTACGCCCCAACCATGGTTGTACATGTCGCCCAACATATCTTGCGCTTCGTAGCATCCGGCTTCGGCAGCCTTGCGGATCCATTTCAAGGCTTTTTCGTCGTCTTGTTTTATGCCAAACCCACCATGAAAGAAGCATAATCCCAAATAGTATTGCGCCTTGGCGTGACCCGCCTCGGCGGCATCGCTTAGCCATTTTACGGCTTCGACGAACAGTTTTTTCGAATAGGCTTGCTTGCCTTTTTGGAACGCGGAGTTCACTTCTCGTGTTTCTGTGTTGTCCATGTTGTCCTTGTTTTTATGCCTTGCAAAACTACAAAACTTTTTTGGAACTGGCAAATGGCCGCATGTCGCACATTATTATTATCTTTGCGAAAAATTTGATCCATGCAATCCACCATCCCATTAGCGGAACGTTTGCGTCCTTCAACGCTTGACGACTATATCGGCCAGAAGCACATCATCGGTGAACATGCCGTATTGCGCCGTGCCATCGAAACCGGGCGGGTGCCTTCGATGATTTTCTGGGGACCGCCTGGCGTGGGCAAGACTACTTTGGCGTACATCATTTCCAAGCAGGTCAAACGGCAGTTCTTCCAGTTGAGTGCCGTAAGTAGCGGCGTGAAGGAAGTGCGTGAGGTCATTGATCGAGCGCGGATGTTGCCCGAGGCACCAATATTATTTATAGACGAAATCCATCGTTTTAGCAAATCGCAACAGGACTCGTTGTTGGGCGCGGTGGAGCGTGGCTTGGTCACATTGATTGGCGCGACGACGGAAAATCCCTCGTTTGAGGTCATTTCACCTTTGCTGTCACGTTGTCAGGTATATGTACTCAAGTCGTTGGAAAAGGAGGACTTGGAAATCCTTTTGGCGAAGGCGGTGAAAGCTTTGGAATACGATTTTGGCAAGAAAATCACAGTCAAAGAGCCTGAGGCCTTGATGCAAATCAGCGGTGGTGATGGGCGCAAACTGTTGAATGCCATTGAATTGGTGGTCACATCATTAAACGACTTGGATGAAACCGCCGAGGAATTGGTCATCACCAACCAGTTTACCACCGACTGCATCCAAAGCAACCTTGTGAAATATGACAAGCAGGGCGAAATGCACTACGACATCATTTCGGCCTTCATCAAGTCCATGCGCGGTAGTGACCCTAATGCGGCTTTATATTACCTTGCCCGCATGATTGAGGCAGGGGAGGACCCGCTCTTTATTGCCCGAAGGATGCTGATTCTGTCGTCGGAAGACATCGGCAACGCCAATCCCAATGCCTTGTTGCTCGCTAATGCCTGCTTCGATGCCGTCAATAAAATCGGATGGCCTGAAAGCCGTATCATTTTGGCGCAGACGGTCACTTATTTGGCTTCCTCGCCCAAGAGTAATGCCGCCGTGGCAGCCATCGACGCGGCTCAAGCTTTGGTGCGTCAAACTGGCGATTTGTCAGTCCCTTTGCACCTTCGCAACGCCCCGACCAAATTGATGAAAGACCTTGGCTATGCTGACGGTTACAAATATGCCCATGCCTATCAGGGCAATTTTGTGGAACAGGAATTTCTGCCTGCGGAAATTTCTGGCACGGTTTTGTATGAGCCACAGGATAATCCACGCGAACGCGAATTGCGCAAGAACCTGCGCGAAAAATGGAAAGAAAAATATGGATACTAACTCGACTGAAAAGACCACACAGAGCCTTACCCTATGGAATAAGGTGCTGGAGACCAGCCTGCGGCTGCCTTTCGTGAAAGTGGACCGCGATGAGTTCCTGACCAAGGAACTGACCAAGTTCTGCACACCGATGGAGGTGATAACGGCTCTGGACGACACTCCGCTAAAGGTGTTGAGCAAGAAGGAAATTGACAAATTGGCCAACCAATGCATCAGCTATCATTTGACCATGGTATGCGGCACCTCGGCTTTGATGGGACTACCTGGTGGCTGGTGGATGGCGGGTTCCATTCCGGCAGACATCACCCAGTTTTACGGCCATATTCTGTCCTTGATGCAGAAGCTGATTTATCTCTACGGTTGGCCTGCATTGACCAATGTCAACAAGCAACTTGACGACGAATCGCTCAACATCATGACTTTGTTTGTGGGCGCGATGATGGGCAACAAGTTGGCTGTCGAGGCGTTGACCAAAGTGGTCGGTCAGGTTTCAAGGAATGCAGGAATAAAGATTTCCGAGGGTGTCATGGCGCATTATGTCATCAAGATTGCTCAATGGATTGGCATCAACATGACTAAGGAAGGCTTTGCCAAAGGTGTAGGAAAGGTGCTTCCGTTGGTAGGTGCACCTATCTCAGCCACAATTACATACTACACTTTCCGCCCGATGGCACGGAGGCTGAAAAAGCATCTTGACGAACTGTATGAGATGCGACACTGAATCGAAGAATGTGATTGCGCTGAAAACGAAACGCGAAACGCCCATGTCATTCCCTTGGGAATCTATGGGCGTTTCGCGTAGTTGCTAATGTTTGAACTCAGTCTCAAAAATGTCGTGCAGTTCGCGGTCTGGGGTCTGAAGGATGGCCTTATAGTTCAGCTTCTTTTCGGTCATCAGCCATTCAGTGTATTCATCAACGAAATCCTTGATTTCCGATTGGTTCATTTTGATATACACCAAGTTGAGTTTTGCCTTGGCTTCAGTTTCATTGAGACCGTCGTTGGCCTTAATCTTTTCGACGAGTTTGTCCATTGCTTCTCCCATAGTATCGGTTTTTTGAGTTTTGAAGTTGCAAATATAAGGAAAAAATCGTTTTTGTCAAGGCGTAAAGAAAAAAATATCTGTTTTGGAGAAAAAAAACTTGCATTTTTGAAAAAAATAGTATTTTTGCAGCGGTTCTTATCATTAAGACCTGTAGCCACTTTTTTTTGGCTGCAAAAAAGGTTTCATAAATTTTGGTTTTTGGTTCTTGAAAACCCTGACTTCGGTCGGGGTTTTCTTGTTCTGATCAGGTCAATCCAGCACGATTTTGACGGCAGCATTTCCAGCCTTAACAACATAGAGACCTGGTTTCAGGCTGAAGCAGCTGTTCGTCGTTTGACTTTCACTGGCTACATTGCGGCCCAGCAAATCATAAACAACTACATCGGTCGGTGTCGGGCTTTCCACGAAGAGGCTTCCGTTGGCGGCATAAACTTTCAACTCGCTCTCATTTTCTTCAATATCCGTCATGTCGGAGTAATACAATGTAAACTGAGTGTCAGTCGTTGAGGAGACCACCTTCGCGTCTAACCAACGGTAGGTGATGGGAAGCGTTTCACCCAAGTCGCTGGTGAAATAATTGGAGTTCAAGTTCCAGTAAGCTTCGCAGCCCATCATTTCAGCAGCCTTTTTCTCAGTGTCGAAACGGTTGGCATACTCGTCGCGCACAATCCATTCGGATTCATTGTAGATGCTTGTGGTCTTTGAAACCAATTCACCTTCCGAATCGTAAAAGAATTCGGTCTTGCCGTCGAATGACATTTCTCCACCGCCGAACCAACCACCAGAATAGGAAGTCTGGCTAATGACGCGGTCGCCGTCGTATTCAAATTCGGTCTTGCCAATGAGTATCCAGCCATTGCCGCCCCACATCCTCCTCGTGTAGTTCAAAAGCTCCGTGCAACGGCCGTTTTCGTAACACAGCGAGTCCTTGGAGTTAACACGCCATTGTCCGTTACGGATGGTAGAGTAAATTTGGGTGGACAGCTGGCCTTCGTCGTTGTAGGCGTATTCGTATTTGCTGTTCTCATCCCATTGCACTCCGTTGGATTGGTAAATCATCAATTCGGTGATTCTTTGTCCGTCGTATGTGTATGTCCTCTTGTTTTGGTTGAGCCAAACGGAGTCGAAGCGTGAGGTGACGATGGAATCGGTCAAGCCTGTCGCGCTGAAATAACTGCTCTGGTTGAAGTAGGGAGTCCAAGTCTCGGCATCCCATTTGTAGTGCAGCTCACGGGTGCAGTTGCCGTTTTCGTCATAGCTGAATTCGCTTTTGTCGGAAAGCAGCCATTGGTTGTTTTCCAAGACGGAATAAATCTCGGAGTTCCAAAGTCCTTCTTCAGTGTAGGTATACTCGCTCTTCCATTGGGTCCAGTCGAAGTCATCGCTGCCGATAACACTGTCCAGACGCGCAGTAAAATTGCTGGTGAAGCGGTGCACCTTGTTGGGATTGCCAAGGCTTTCGGGATGCTCGGCTTCATAGAGGCATTTCTCCAACGTGTTACGGAAGAACTTTGGGCTGTCTTTTTGCTGTGCCTTCATGGAAAGGACCATGCAAAGTGCTGTTATGATGATGATTGATTTTTTCATGGCGCAAATTATTTAAGGATGAGTTTTTGGATGTTGTTGCCCAAGGATGTCTCGGCCTTGATGAGGTAAAGACCCTTTTGTAAGCCTGTCAGGTTGAGGTTGCAGATGCCATTGGTGGCGACGGCCCTCAATACTTTTTGCCCAAGCGCGTTGTAAAGGGTCACGCTGTTCAATTCGGGGGCAGTTACGGTGACATTATCGTTGGCAGGATTGGGGAACACGGTCATGGCATTGCCGGTAATGTCTTCTATGCCATAATTGCCGTAATAGACCTTGTTGGAAGGACTTGACTCCACCTCGCCCTGAACGCCAGTGACGTAGTACATGGCACCGCTGATTTCGTTATCCAAGCTGATGGTATAATTCGTTTCAGTTACATTGGAGGCAATCAAGTCGCCGTTGCAATAAATATTATAGGAGTCGGCGGCGTAGGCAGGCTGCCATTCCATCAGCAGTTCGCCTGCATCGTTGTAGTTGGCTTTCAGGTGCATCGGAATCATCGTCCTGTTGATTTCGAGTTCGCGCCATTCGGGATGGTTGAGCACGGTGGCGAAATCGGATTCGCATTGCGCACTTTGGTAGACCGCGTTGACTTTATAGTAATAGACTTTCCCGAATTGGCTGTTGCCTGTTTCATTGAAATAGGTGGTTGTCAATGATTTGACCAACTTGTACTCCTCGCCAAGCTCTTTCCTGTAAACCCTGTATCCAGAGAGACCTTCGCCCTCGGCGGCATCCCATGAGAACTTGAACCTGCCGTTTTCGAGACGTTCGTATGTGAGGTTCTTAGGAGCTAAGCATTCGGCTTCGGCCATGGCGCAGATTGTTTCTGTAGCATCGGATTCGCCCTCCGCGGTGAAAAGCGTGAGGTAGTAGCAGTGGCCTTCGTATGCGGCATTCCTGTCGACAAAAGTGGTGCCTTCGGAAACCATGGTGTACAAAAGGCCGTCACGATAGATGTTGTAGCCGTATCCTGGTTGGGCGACGCCAGTCCAAGAAAGTTTGATGTCCTGACCGTCGGTTTCGGCAACGAGGTCGGTGGGCAGGTTGACAATGTCGCTGGTTTCCCCGCAGGCATTGTTGGCGATGAAGAAAGTGCCAATGGGCATACCGTCCGACGGACCGTCATACTTGAAGATGATGTTGTCCTCGCTGTCCTTGATGACAAAGCTGAGGTTGATGGAATCGGCAGGAGCTGTCCAAACGAACCTGACACGACCCATGGCCATCTCGACTTCATGGGTGGTTTCTTCGCCACGGTCGGGGATGATTTTTGAGAACATGATGCCAGCAGAATTGTACATCGTCAGTCCACCGCCATTCCAACCTTCGCTCTGGCTTGTGGTTGTGACGGTCCAAGGACAAGTGGGGCCAAGGTTGACCTCGTCAAAAAAGATTTTCTTGCCGTTGTTGCCTCTGTAAACAGGGTAGATGGTATAGTTGACTAAGATGGGTGCGCCCACAGGGTCGACGTAAGTCATGGTTTCGCCAGGGACAACGTTTTCCAACACTTTCACGATATTCTCATCACGCATGATGACGACTTGACTGAGGATGTCGATGGGATTTCCGTTAAGGGTGAGGGAAGGGTTGACCCAACTCAACGTGGCCGTGAAGGCATCGTCGCCATTGGGGACGGCGGTGAAGTTGGTGACGGGTTTGGGCGTGTTGTCGAAGACCTCGGCAGGCACATAGTTGAAGATGGCATCCGCACCACTGTTGTAGTCGATTTCGTCGACCACAAACCAGCCGTTGCTGCTACCGCCCCAACCCCAGTTGAAATGGAAGAGGTCGTTGTCGTCATAGCCGTCGCAAACGAATGCGTGGCCTGCACTTGAGCTGTTGCCCGAATAATAGACCGGCCAGCCTTGGTCAAAGGTGTCTTTCAGCATGGCCTGCCATTCCTCCAACGAATAGTTGTCGCGTTCGCGGAGGCGGGCTTTGTTGGAGTAGCCGAAATACATCAAAATGGCATCAGGCACGTCTTCGGAATAGGCACCGCTGCCCGAGCCTGAATACATCATGTCCACCGCAATGCCGCAGTGGTACATGAAATAGGCGACGGCATCGATTTTCTCTTGAGGCGAGGAAAGCGTGATGGTGAGCGGCATGTTGTCCCAGTCGTAGGTCGTCTCGCCGAAGTTGGCCGACAGTGTTTCACCTTCATAATTATAGGAGTGGCTACCCGACCCTTGGAGGGGATGGTTCCAATACTTCATCACCTGCGACATGGCTGTGGCCACACAACCGGCGTAGGCTTTTCCACCTGAGCCACCCGAGGCAGGCGGGCAGAACCAGTTGTAGGGCTCGCTTTGGTTCCAGCGGGTCTCCACGAGGAATGTGGCTTTCTTGCCACGGTTGCGGGAGGGCAGTTTTCCGTTTTCCTTGAGCATTTCCCATTCCACCGCGACTTCCGCGCTTTGGACAGTTCTATGAGCCTGGCTGCGTCCTTCGGCTATGGAGTTGAGGTAATAAGCTGCTTCGGGCGACATGTTTTCCGTCTCAAAGATGCCCTCGTCGGAATAACCCACGATGGGGCGATAGTTGTCGTCGGCGGAAAGGATGACGAATCCAGTGTTGCCGAAGTTGAAGACATAGAACGAGGTCTCGCCTCGTGTCGACATACCTGTGTAGACTAGTTGCAGGTCAGTGAGTTGGCAGGTTTGGTTGAGGTTCGCATTCACGAAACTCAAGCCTAGTTCCTTTGCCCTGTCGACCCCGATGGGGTGCGCATAGATGCCTATGCTACAGAGCAATACGAAAAAGAGAATAGATGCTTTCTTCATAGTTTGATTATTTATAGTTGATTGTTTTAGTTTGAAGCAAGACTGTATTTTTAGTGTTGTGGTTTTGTAAATCAAATCATTCCATCTGTGCATAATCGCGTGCGAGGCCACCTTGGGAGGTTTCCTTATAGAGCGATGGTATGTCTTTCCCGGTTTCTTTCATGGTTTCTACCACCTTGTCAAACGATACGCGATGACGACCGTCTGAGAAAGAAGAGTAAATGTTGGAGTCCAAGGCTCTGGCAGCGGCGTAGGCATTGCGCTCTATGCAAGGAATCTGTACGAGGCCGCAGACAGGGTCGCAAGTCATGCCCAAGTGATGCTCCAAGGCCATCTCGGCAGCGTATTCAATCTGTGCGGGACTACCTCCAAACAGTTGGTTAGCGGCAGCGGCGGCCATAGCGCAGGCCACACCTACCTCGCCTTGGCAACCTACTTCAGCACCCGATATGGAAGCATTGGTGCGCACGATATCGCCCACCAAGCCTGCCGTCACCAACGCACGGATGATACGCAAGTCGGTAAACTCATAACTTTTGGAAAGATGATACAAGACGGCTGGCATCACGCCGCAGGAACCGCATGTCGGGGCTGTGACGATACGTCCGCCCGAAGCGTTTTCTTCCGAGACGGCCAAAGCGTAGGAATACACTAAGCCACGACTACGTAAGGTGTGGGTGTAGCCCGATGCCTTGATGTGGTACATGGCGGCCTTGCGACTCAAGTTGAGTGGTCCGGGCAATACGCCTTCGGCCTCCAATCCACGCTCGACGGCGGCTTTCATCACTTGCCACACCTCCAGCATGTAAGTTTCAATTTCATGTTGGTTTTCGTATTCGTAAACATACTCCCAATAGGTACGTCCGCGTTGTTCGCACCAGTTCAGGATGTCGGTCATCTTTGAAAGAGGGTAGAGGTCGGGCTGTTCGCTTTGCTTGCCTTCTTCAGCGAGATTACCGCCTCCGATGCTGTAGACCGTCCATTCGCCTAACAGTTCTTTGGCCTTGTCGAAAGCCTTGAAAAGCATTCCGTTGGGATGGAAAGGCAGGATGATGTCGGGTTTCCAGACAATCTCCGTTGGGGCTTGCAAAGTATTGAGGATGGCCCAGTCGGTCATGTGGCCTTTGCCGGTAGCGGCGAGACTGCCATAAAGTGTCACCTCAAAAGAGGCAGCATTGGGATAGCGCTCATTGAAGATAGTGGCGGCTTTTTGAGGCCCCATAGTGTGGCTGCTTGAAGGACCTATACCTATTTTATAAATGTCCTTGATGGTTTTCATGAAGATGATTTTAGCTGCAAAGGTAACGCTTTATTCTTGTAAACATAGCTTCACCAATCGAAAAAATCTGCTGACCCGATATAGTTGGTTGTGCAAATGTTGTGCAAAAGCAAAAGCCGTAACCTGTTTTTCAGCAAGTTACGGCTTTATTTCGTAGCCCATAGCGGAATCGAACCGCTGTTTTAAGTGTGAGAAACTTACGACCTAACCGCTAGTCGAATGGGCCAAAAAAATAGGTTCGTCTTCACGAACCTTGGTGAACTAGGCGGGAGTCGAACCCACAACCGCCTGATCCGTAGTCAGGGACTCTATCCAATTGAGCTACTAGTCCAGTCGTTTTGACAGCGCAAAAGTACAGCTTTTTTCTGTTTCGCAAGCAAAAAATCGAGAAAAATTTTGTCGTTTTCCGCAAGTAGTTGATAAACAAATAAATATTTTTGTTTCAATAAAGGTGTTTTCTTGCCTTTTTTGAGACCGCATTCGTTTTTTTCCTATCTTTGCCTCATCAACGTACAAACATTTATCATCATGAGATTATTACTGATCAGCAATTCTACCAACTTTGGAGAGAATTATTTGGCTTGGGCATCGGCCCAAATCGAGCTTTTCTGCATGCAGAACCATATTAATAAGGAGAGCCGCATCATCTTTGTGCCTTTCGCGGGCGTCAACATCGGCGGCAAGGTGTATCCTGAGAGTTATGATGCCTACGAAACGAGAGTGAAGACCGTCTTCAGCGAGAAATTCGGTCTCGACAATTTCACCTCCGTGCATCATTTCGACGACAAAGTGAAAGCCGTCAAAGAAGCCGACTGCATCGTGGTGGGCGGCGGCAACACCTTCCATTTAGTGGCCGAGATGCACCGTTATGGTTTGATGGATGCCATCCGCGAACGTGCTTTGGCTGGTGTGCCTTACATGGGCTGGAGTGCGGGCTCGAACGTGGCTTGCCCGACACTTTGCACCACCAACGACATGCCGATTGTACAACCAGCTTCGTTCAAGTGCCTCAATCTGGTGCCTTTCCAAATCAATCCGCACTATCTCGACCCGCATCCTGAAATCGACAAGATGATCAAGCACGGCGGCGAGACGCGTCAGGACCGCATCAATGAATATCTGGCGGTGAATCAGAACATGACGGTGGTCGGACTGCGCGAGGCTTCGGCTTTGTGGGTGACGGACAACAAGATGTTGCTGAAGGGCGGCAAGAAGATGATTGTCATGCGTTATGGTAAGGAATCGGTCGAGATTGACCCGAATTCTGATGTCACGTTCCTGTTGGAAGGACAAGACGCTTGAACCTATTGCAGCATTGGTGTAATTGCTATTCTCTAACCGAAAGAATCCGAAGAATCCGAAGATGAGTTTCTGATTCAATCGGGTATGTTCGGTTAGAGATTAAAAGCGTTGCGGTCTTCAAAGACGACGAGGGAACGGTCAAGGTGGATGGTTTTCCGTCCACCTTTTTCGCCTTGTATCAGGTAGGGAGGGACATCGTCGCCCAAAATGTCCACGAAGGCTTTTTTGATGCGCGAGAGTGTGGCGTTCATGGTGTTGCCCACAAAGTCGGTCAGGTTGTCGATAGCTTTTTGAAGCAAAGTCTCGTCGCCGTAGGTTGAGATTTGGCGGTATATTTTATAAAGTTCAGTTTTGTAGTCGCTTAGGTAGTTCAAAGGAATGCCTTCTTCGTGGAACAGGAAAAGGATGTACAAGGCTTTGCACAAGGTGTGCATCTTCACTTCCGTATTGTTTCGGTCGGTGAGGAAGATGTCACCATGTTTGGTGATATACAATCGGCTGTATTCATGAGAGACGCTGTGTTTCAGCATGATGTCAATGAGAATCTTGTGAAATCCCGTATAGTTCAGCTCGTCTTTCTGTATTTCATCAGGCAGTTGCATCACTTTTTGCAGAAAACGTTCGTCTTTTGGGCCCAATTCATCCGATTTGAGGTTGGTAATATTGGCGGTGAGCTCGTCAATGCGCTGCAAGGTCGCCAATGGATCACCGTTGATTTCAAGGATAAGGAAGTCTTGCTGGCTGCCTGGCTTTACTTTCCCGATTTTGAAGAAAAGCGAGGGCTTTATGATGTTTAATCCACTGGCATTCAAATAATTCAAGAAGATTTCCTTGGACAGAAAGGCACTGCTCAGCCGATGCAGGTTGTCGCTAATGAACTCGCGTTGTGATTCCTTTAGGGTCGGGTCCAAATAGTTGAGGGCGTTCGAAAAAGTGTTTTTTTTGCTTTGCAGCTCGGAAACCACCTTAGGCAGATAAAAAAATTCGCGTTGCGAAGCTTCCAAAAGGCTGCAGATGGCTTCATACTCACATAAAATGCTGTCGTTGATGGCTTTATCATATTCGGCTTCAACATAAAGCACGGCGTTTCGGGTGTCGAAATTGAGGTTGGGAATGGAAACGAAATGGGCTTTAATGTCTTTTGTTTCAGGTAGCTCTATTCCTATTGAAAGTACAAACGCGGTAATGAGCATCGACTCGTTGGGATCCAAGGAATCGTCCGACATGGAAAGCCGTTGCAGCAATCTGAGAATCGCGATTTTCTCCGTGTTTCCAAGGGTTTTCAACGTGTTCACAGCGTCTGAGAGACTGAGCTGGCTAGCTTTTTTACGGCTTGCCTGAGTGATATTAAATTCGGTGTAGACCCGTTGCAGGAAGTCAATCTCGCCTTGGTTGACCATGCCGTCGGATTGCACGAGGTCGGAAAGGACTTTGGCCAATGCTGTCTTATGTTGTTCCTTGAATTTCATGCACTTACCAATTTTAGATTTGGGTTGCAACCTTGCAACCTCCTTGCAGTTTTTTCAGAGATTGTATTTTTGCGCCGTTTTTTATTTCGCAAAAGTATAAAAAATCTGAAAACGACTAAATGACATGGCAAGAGATTATAAGAATGGTTTGACCGCAAGCGAGGTCGAAGAAAGCCGACAAAAATATGGGAACAATGTGTTGACCCCACCCGAAAAAGAATCGGTATGGAAACAGTTCTTGGAGAAATTCGAGGATCCCATTATACGTATTTTGTTGATTGCTTTGCTGTTGTCAGTGGCAGTCTCCTTGTATCAGTTGTTTACAGGGGGAGAAGGGATAGAGGTGCTGTTGGAACCTTTGGGCATTTTTGTGGCAGTGATGCTGGCCACCCTTGTAGGCTTTATTTTTGAGCAGAATGCGAACAAAAAGTTTGAGATATTGAACCAAACTGAAGACGAATCTTTGGTGACGGTGTATCGCGACGGCTTTATTCAGCGCATTGAACGGAAGGATGTCGTGGTGGGCGATAGCGTTGTAATAGAGACTGGCGACGAGATTCCCGCTGACGGCACTTTGTTTGAAGCGGTTTCGTTGCGGGTGAACGAGGCAGATTTGACAGGTGAGCCATCGGCGAGCAAGACAACGGATGAAGAGGATTTCAATCCTGACGCCACTTATCCTTCGAATTATGTCTGTCGTGGCAGTTCCGTGATGGATGGTCATGGGGTATTTGTCGTGGAAAAGGTGGGCGATGCTACCGAATGGGGCAGTGTGTATCGTGGCGCACAAATCGACAATCATGTGAAAACGCCTTTGAATGAGCAACTTGACAAGTTGGGCGAAGGCATTACCATTGCGAGTTATGTTATTGCGGGTCTGATAGTTGTGTTGCGCATGGTGATGTATTTTGTGTGGCGTGACGATGTGCCTTTCGATTGGATGGGTTTTGTCCGTTATGTCCTTAATACATTGATGATTGCCGTGACGCTGATTGTGGTGGCTGTACCCGAAGGTTTGCCCATGAGCGTGACGTTAAGCTTGGCTTTAAGCATGAAAAGGATGTTGGAAACCAACAACTTGGTTCGTAAGATGCACGCCTGCGAGACCATGGGTGCCGCTACGGTGATTTGCACGGACAAGACGGGTACGTTGACCAAAAACCGCATGAGTTTGGGCGACAGCCTTATCTTTGGCTTGAAAGACGGAAAAATTGATGATTCTTTAGCGGGTCATCTGATGGCGGAGGGCGTTGCCATTAACTCGACTGCGTTTTTGGATTACAGCGACAAGAAAAAGGTGAAGGTCGTCGGCAATCCGACTGAAGGCGCGTTGTTGCTTTGGCTTTTCGACAACAATGTGGACTTTGTCCGTATTCGCGACAAAGCAAAGATTATCAAACAGTTGCCATTTACGACCCGATACAAGTATATGGCCACGGTGATTGAGACCGATGAGCCGGACCGTAATATATTATATGTGAAAGGTGCTCCCGAATACATGTTAAAGCGTAGTACGGAAGTGCTGTTGCCGGATGGCCGCCACAGTATTGAGACGGTGCGAGATGAGGTAAATCAGATGCTTATGGAGTATCAAAGTCGGGCTATGCGCACCTTGGGCTTTGCCTACAAGGTCATCACTGACGCGGAAGTGGAGGATGTTTTTATTGAGAATAGAAAACTGCAGCCCGAAGACTTGTGTTTCCTTGGCATCGTGGGCATCATTGACCCGATTCGCGACGATGTGTCCGATTCCATTCACAATTGCTTGGATGCGGGCATCGGCATTAAGATTGTGACTGGCGACACACCTGGCACTGCAATGGAAATCGGTCGTCAAGTGGGTCTGTGGACGGAGGATGACGACCCTGAACGTCAGATGATTACAGGTAAGCAATTCAATCTGATGACCGACGATGAACTTCGGGAGCGTGTCGATGATTTGAAGATTATGTCTCGGGCACGCCCTGCTGATAAGGAGCGTTTGGTGCGGCTGTTGCAGGAAAGGGGAGAAGTGGTGGCCGTGACAGGTGACGGTACCAACGATGCACCCGCCTTGAACAAGGCGCAAATCGGTCTTTCAATGGGCGATGGCACCTCGGTGGCCAAGGAAGCCAGCGACATCACCATTTTGGACAACTCGTTTAAGAGCATTGCCCGTGCAGTGATGTGGGGTCGTTCACTGTACCTTAACATTCAGCGTTTTATTCTGTTCCAAATGACCATCAATGTGGCTGCGTGTATGATTGTGTTGTTGGGTGCTGTGATGGGTACATCATCACCACTGACGGTTACGCAGATGCTGTGGATCAACCTCATCATGGATACCTTTGCCGCGATGGCTTTGGCTTCCTTGCCCCCTGACCAAAGTGTTTTGAAAGACAAACCCCGCGCTCGTGATGCTTTCATTATTACGAAGGACATGGCCCGACGCATTTTCGGAGTGGGTTTGCTGTTCGTTGCGGTTTTGTTTGGCTTCATCCAATACTTCATGCACTATGGCGTCGATTCAATGGCAGAGTTCAAGCTCCTCGATTATTTCTCCAGCTACTTCAATTTCCATCATGTGGGTGGCAATTTCACACCGAAGGAGCTGTCGTTGCTCTTCACCATCTTCGTGTTCATGCAGTTCTGGAATATCTTCAACGCGAAAGCCTATCACACCATGGATTCTGCGTTTAAAGGCTTGTTTGACAAGGACATTAGGCGTGGTTTTGGTGTCACCATATTAATAATAGCTCTTGGCCAAGTGCTCATCATCACCTTTGGCGGCGAGATGTTCAGTGTGGTGCCTTTGCCGTTGAGTGACTGGGTGCGCATTATCATTGGTACTTCGCTGATTTTGTGGCTTGGTGAGATTGAACGATGGGTGCATAGGGTGAAAAAAGCCAAAAAGAATTGAAAATCTTGCTTTTGTGAACTAAAAAGTTTTATCTTTGCCGCTCCAAATCAATAAGGAATTGAAAATGAATAAACGTTTGATTATTATTGCTTTATGCGGGTTGATGGGGCTTGTTTTCGCTTCATGCTCCCGTCCTTCCATCGTTGGAACCTGGGTTGAACCGGCTGTTGAGGGCAGTCTCCTCGGTGATGTGGGCTTCACTCTGCTTGAAAATGGCGAAGTGGTGTCCATCAATACTGGCTTCAGAGAGTATAAGACATGGGAAAAAGTAGGTGACAAGCTGATTCTCAACGGCGTGACCAACGGAACCGTCCAAAGCAGTTTCGCCGACACCAACACCATCATCTCCCTTGACGAGAACCAATTGGTGATTGGTCAGGACGGCTATTCAGTGACTTACCAAAGAAGGTAATCGTTCAATCAAAATCTTGAATTTTAAATATTGAATATTAAATATTAAATCTTAAATTACGAATAATGAAGAAATTAGCTGTAATCGCTTTCGGAGGCAACGCCCTTTTGAGAAGCGGACAGAAAGGTACATGCCAGGAACAGATGCAGAATGTGGCCGACACTTGCCAGTCGCTGCTGCCTTTCTTGAAACAGGGTTATAACTTGGTGATTGGTCACGGCAACGGCCCACAGGTGGGCAATGTGTTGCTCCAGAATGCTGCAGGTGAAAGAGACGGCATTCCTGCCATGCCGATGGATGTCTGTGGTGCCGAGACCCAGGGCCAAATCGGATACATGATTGAGATGGGTCTTGAGAAGGTGATGGTGAAGGAAAACATCGACCGCAATGTGGTTACTTTCGTGACGCAGGTACTCGTCGACAAGGACGACCCGATGTTCAAGAACCCCACCAAGCCGGTAGGACCTTACTACACCAAGGAGCAAGCCGAGGCGTTGGCTGCTCAAACAGGTGCCATTTACAAGGAAGACCCCAAAGGCAAGGGTTGGCGCAAAGTGGTTGCATCGCCTAAACCTATGGATGTTCAGAATGTCCGTTTAGTGAAGCGTTTGGCAGAAGAGGGCAATATCGTCATCACGGTTGGTGGCGGTGGTATCCCTGTCATCAAGAAGGATGGTGTGCATGTGGGCGTTGAGGCTGTTATCGACAAGGACCTGGCTTCTGCTATGACTGCTATCAAGATTGGTGCGGATGAGTTCTACATTCTCACCGATGTGCCGAAGGTCTATATCAATTTCCGCAAGGAAAACGAAAAGGCGTTGGATACTATCACTGTGGCTGAGGCCAAGCAGTATTTGGAGGCCGGTCATTTCACCGAGGGTAGCATGGCACCCAAAATCCGTGCCGCTATCTTGTTCGTGGAAGCCACTGGTCACGAGGCTATTATCACCGAAGCCACTAAGTTGGGTGACCCGACTTGTGGAACAAGAATTATAGCATAAAGAGTAATTGTTTTTTTCATTTGTGCTGCGGGGCTTAGGCTCCGCAGTTTTTTTGTTTGGTGTAGGCCACGCTCCAGGCATAGCGTTTCTCACGGTTGAGGTGCGTTTCCAACTGATAGCCTTCACCGTCAAGGACATGGTGCAGGTCGTCGATGATGCCTGTGCCGCGTAGTTTCACCACGGCTTCTTTTTTTGTCCAGAACTGGGTGAAGGTCTCCACAGGTTGGGATGAAGAATAAATCCATTCTGCCTCGGCAGGGTTCATCGTCTTGCGGACAAGGGAAAGGTTGTCCTTGCGGAAACTCTCAATGTCGATGCCGACAGGGGAGAAGTCGACCACTATAGCGATGCCGTTTTTGCAATGGCTGAGGTTGAAATGGATGTTTGGATGGTGCTTCAGATAAGGTTTGCCATGTTCGTTGAAATCCATTTTCAAATCGTTGATTCCCAAATGTTTCAAAAGCTCTTTCAACATGAGCCACGACTTTAGGCAAGCGAATTGGCCAAAAAGATGCTTGTAACGCAAAGCTTCGTTGCGGCGTTGCTCGTCCACCAAAGGCAACATTCGCTGCACCTCGGCTTCGGTGACTTGGGTCATATCGTCGAAAATGGAAACCATAACGAAAAACTGAGTGCAAAAATAGTCATTCTTAGGAAATTGGAGACAAAATAAATTTCGTTGAAGAAATCTTCCCTTTTGTTCGTAAAATTGCCGTTCGTTTAGATAAAAATGCCTGTTGATTGTAATTCTTTACTATTTTCGCACCGATTTTCTTGGATATGAGTAAGGAAACAAATAAGGGGAAAACCGTTCAGGCCTATCCCGATATACCGCCCCGCACTTTCGACTTGTTGCCGAGGTTTGTGGAGAAGTATGGCAAAAAGAAAGTGATGTTTGCCAGCAAGGTGGACGGGGAATGGAAAAAGTTCATCAGCCGCGACTTTGTGAAGATGACCGATGTAATCAGCCAGGGACTGATGGGCTTGGGTGTTTCGAAAGGTGACCGTGTGGCGGTGATTTCAAACAACTGTCCGCAATGGAACATGGTGGACTTTGCCGTGCAGCAAATCGGAGCCATCCTTGTACCCATCTATCCAACGGTGCGTCGGAGCGATTATGAGCATATCATCAGCCATGCCGAACCTAAAATCGTTTTTGTGGAGGGCTCGCTGCTGTTGAATAAAATCAAGGATATCATTGACAAGGCAGCGGTAAAACCTAAAGTGTTTGTTTTCAATCCTGTAACTGGCCAGATGACCCTTCGCGGTCTTATGGTTTCGGTGAAGATTGACAAGAAAAGTCAGGCCGCTTTGCAGGCGCGCAAAGATGCCGTTGCGCCTGATGACGTGGCTACTATCATCTATACTTCAGGTACTTTAGGCACTCCCAAAGGCGTGATGTTAACCCATTATAATCTAATGAGTTGTGTGGCCAACTACGGTCCGCATTACCCTGTGCCATCTTCGCACAAGGTGGTGAGTTTCCTGCCGCTGTCGCATATCTACGAACGTTCGGTGTTATACACGCATCTATATCTCGGTAATTCAACCTATTATGTGGAGAATTTCGGCACCATCATGCGCGACATTGCTGATGTGAAACCGGAGCATTTCACCACGGTGCCTCGCGTCATCGAAAAGGTGTATAACGGCATCATCCGCAAGGGCGACAAGATGAAAGGCATGAAGAAACGTGTTTTTCAATGGGCTTTCAAGTTGGCTGAGCGTTACGATGAGACTGGGGTAAAAAATAATAGAGCATATCGCTTCAAATTGTATTGGGCCAATAGGTTGGTTTTCAAGGATGTGAGAAAAGCCTTTGGCGGTCGGTTGGAGTTCATCATTTCGGGTGGTGCCAGCTTGCAACCGCGTTTAGTACGTCTCTTTGCCGCCATGGATATCCCGGTTATTGAAGGTTATGGCTTGACAGAAACATCTCCTGTGATTTGCACCAACAGTATCGCTTTGGGCATCATCAAGGCGGGAACGGTGGGTGTGCCTTGCGAAAGCGTTCAGTTCAAGATTGACCCTGAATCGGGCGAGATTCTCGTGAAAGGCTCGGCGGTGATGAAAGGCTATTATAAGGACGAGGAACAGACCAAAATCGCTATCGACGAAGAGGGCTATTTCCACACAGGCGACATTGGTGAGTTTGACGAGGACGGTTTGCTGAAAATCACAGGGCGCATGAAGGAAATTTTCAAGGACTCGATGGGCAAGTATATTTCTCCGGCTTTGATTGAAGGTAAGTTTACCGAGTCACCCTTTATCAGCATGATGATGGTGGTGGGTGAGAATCAGAAGTTTGCTGCAGCTTTGATTGTCCCCAACTTTGAGCATCTGAAAAAGTGGTGTGAGGAGAATCACATCCCATATACTACCAATGCGGAAATGATTAAGAACAAGAAAGTTACTGACCGTTACCGCAAGGAGGTTGAAAGCTACAACAAGTTCTTCGGCGACTATGAAAAGGTGAAACGTTTCGAGTTGGTCGACCGCGAATGGACCATCGACGAGGGTGAAATCACACCCAGCCTGAAAATCCGCCGCAAGATTATCGCCGAGCATTTCCAGAGCTTGATTGATGGGATGTTTGCGGAATAATAGGTCAATTATTGTTTTGTTCCACCAAGAACCTCAAATCGTCAATTGTCATGGCGCGGCTGATGTTGCTGCCTGAAAGCAATGAATCAGCCAAATCGCGCTTGGTCTTGTGAAGGCGTAAAATTTTCTCTTCGATGGTGTGGCGCGAAATCAGGTGATACACAGTCACGTTCTTGTTTTGCCCGATGCGATAGGCGCGGTCGGTGGCTTGTTGCTCAATGGCGGGATTCCACCACGGATCCAAGTGGATGACATAGTTGGCATTGGTCAGGTTGAGACCTAAACCGCCAGCTTTCAGGCTGATGAGGAATACAGGAACCAAGCCATGCTGGAAATCTGCCACCATCTTTTCTCGCTTGCGGATAGGTGTGGAGCCGTCCAAATAGAATAGTTTGTCTTTGCCGATACGTTCCTCAATGTTTGTTTTGGCCATGTCAAGGAATGAGGTGAACTGGCTGAAAACCAACACGCTGTTTCTTGACTTGACGATTTCCTCCACCAAATCGGCGGCAGCAGCGATTTTTGTCGAACCTAATTTCCAACCTTTTTCAATGAGGCTGATGGAACAAGCGGCTTGGCGCAGTTTGGTGATTTGTGCCAAAATGTTCACGTCCACCTTGTCCTCCGATTGCAAGGCTTGTTCGGTGGCTTCGCGGAGGGTTTCGTATGCGGTGATTTCAGCATCGGTCAGGTGGATTTCATGGGTGATTTCCGTCTTTTCTGGCAGCTCTTCGATGACTTCGGCTTTGGTACGTCGCAGCATGAAGGGCGAAATCATGCGCTTGAGTTGGGCACGACGTTCTTCCTCGCCGTCCCTTTCGATGGGGATGATGTATTTGTTCATAAAGCTGTCGAAGGTGCCGAGCAGTCCTGGATTGAGGAATTGGAACAGGTTCCAAAGCTCCGAAAGGTAGTTCTGGATAGGTGTGCCCGTGAGGATGACGCGGCTTTCGGCCTTGAGTTTCATGGATGACGATGACATTTTGGTGCCTCGGTTCTTAATGGTGTGCGCTTCGTCCAAACAGACGATGTTCCATTGAAGCTTGGTAAGGGCTTCCTCTTCTCTGACAAGAAGTCCATACGTGGTGAGCACTATATCGTAGGGTTTGGCGTTGTCGAGCAATGCATCGCGATCGGAGGATTCGTTAAGGATTTTAACTTCCAAAGAAGGGGCAAAACGGGTCAATTCGTTCGCCCAATTGAGCATGACGGAGGCAGGACAAACCACCAATGAAGGTCCTTTGGTGGCCTTATAGAGTAGGAAGGCAATGGTCTGTACAGTCTTGCCCAAGCCCATGTCGTCGGCGAGGCAAGCTCCCGCGCCCCATTCTGATAACCTCACCAACCACTTGAATCCTTCGCGCTGATAATCACGTAATTCGGCTTGCAACGTACTTGGAATGGCAATCTTCATTTTGGAGGCTTTCTCGATTTTTTTGACGAGGGTCTCCATGCCTTTGTCGGCTTTGAGGCTGCCCTCAGTGTTGTGGACAATTTCGGCTAAAGCCCCCACTTGATAGAAAGGAATTCGGATTTTCCCATGGTTCTGTTGGGCCAATCCTTCCAACCGGCGTAGGTATTTGGCCAATTGCTCGCTGATGGCAATGTAGTCGGTCTCGTTAAGTTTGACGAAACGCTCGTTGAAGATGCCTTGCGAAATCAGGTTGAGGAAATCGATGGCTGACATATTGTTGCCCCCAAATGTGATGTTGCCTTCCACTTCAAACCAGTTTTCCTTCGAAACAAGGTTGATGTTGACCATGTCTTTGCTTAGTTTGGCCTTTAGGTTCAGCTTTTTGCCTTCGGGCCACTCCATCTCGAAGCGGTCGGGATGGTCGCTCACAAATTCGAGCAGTCCGAGCAGGCTTTCCGGCTCCATTTCGGCTTGGTTCACGGAAACCGAAGTGAGCAGTTCTTCTTGCATGAACCCTTTGATTTCCATAAGGTTGACTTTTTCGGCCTCAAGGTTGCGCGACACTTGGAAACGCTCGCCGTTGGCTTCGTCGAACACGGTTTCTTGTCCCATGCCAGGCATGAGGCGTAGTTTGCCGCCTTCAAGTGGATTGGCAAGGATGCTCACCATAAAGGTTTCTTTGTCTGGCACAACACGCAAAAGCAGGCGTGATAAGCCTTCCTTTTTCTGCAATGTGGAGCCACCTTCTAATAAATCCGAGTGAATTTCGACTTTGTCGGAAATCTGCTCGATGAACTGGAGCAGTTTGGTTTCGGCTTGTTTGGGAAACATGCCCAATCCAATCAGCGTTTCGATGATTTTCCGCTCGAAATCATTGAGTTTGAACACCGTGAAATGAGTCTTGCTGTCGCGGCGGATGATGGTCGGACTTGCTTTTTCACGGTAGAATTCGTCTTTTTCTGGCACATTAGTCTTGACCATGAAGCCGTTTTTCGCTTTCTCGATGGCGATGAAGGGCTTTTCTTCGATGATTTCCACGGGTTGCCGGCCTTTTGTGCTGTTGATGAACACGCGGTCGGAGCCGATGAGTTGCGGAATGGCATAACGTCCATAAATGGAATAATAACTATAGGACCGCGAGGCAGATGCTATTTTCTTGTCAGTCTCATCCATACTTGCCAATTCCTGACGCATGAATTTGTCCGTTGAGATGCGAGTCCCGACGCTCCATGCGCCGCTTTTCAGTCTGTGTTGTTCCAATGGTTCCATCGACTCGTATTCATTGATGAGATAGATGATTCGGGTGTCGGTTTGGGCTGGTTGGCCGCTTTTCTCTTTGGAGTCAATGATGTGTGCAGTCAGACCTTCGATTACGGTTTCCCAATATTCTTTCCTTCGAATCGAAAACAGAATAGGCTTGCCGCCAAAACGTTCTGTAAGCTCTTGATGATCTGCGGTTTCATAATAGGGAGAAAGCTCATGGCGGAGCAAGGCGCATTCGGGATGGGTTGAGGTTTTGAACAACCCTTTCTTGACGATGTCGGTCAGGCCAAAATAGTGTGTCAGCAGGGCAGTGAGATGCCTTGCGATGGTCCTTGCGCGGTCAGACGACATGCAGTATTCAAGTTCGCGTTCGAGTCGATGGTCATCCTGCCCGTTGATGACATAGTTGATAAGGATGCGGCAAGGGTAGTAATCGCAATTATCGGTCACCGACTTGTTGAGGAACTGGTTGGCTTTCTTGACGGTGGTGGGTGTGTTGGCTTTAGCGTAATAGAGGATGAGGAAAAAGTCGAGCAAGGGATGTTCAAACAGGTTCTTGTTTTCTGAGGCCTTATTGTGCAGTTTCAGCGAGGCTTCAAACTGTTTGCCGGCTGCATCCAAGTCGCCGCGATAGAGCGATAGGATGGCATCGATGCACAATGACCATTGGGTTGCAACCTTCGATTTCCAGTCGGGCTTTGTGCCATCATAAAGGAATCGATAAGCGGTTAGGAGGTCAGAAAAACTGTCCTTTGTTTTGGGCTCCAAGGTTTCATAGTATTCGATAAGGTCTTGGAGGTCACCCAATTGTTTTTCACCCCATGTTTCGTGGATGAGCATGTCATCGAGTTGGTCATGCAGAAGTTGTTCCATTTGTGGGACATTGAGGCTTGCGAAAGCAGGCATGAAATCCTTAATGCCGAAAAGTGGCTCAAGATAGGGGAGGGGGCTGCGTGTCCAATTCGGAAACAGGTGTATGTTGGTGATGAGGTTTGGATCTTGGGTATGGAGAGCTTTCGCGGCGCGCCAAAGGAACTCATAGATTCCCGATGGCTTGGTGTAAAGGCTTTCGAGATAATTGACGTCATCGTGGTGGCATTCCAATAGTCTCAATGTGACGGCGAAGTAATATTTCGGATAGGTGTTTCCGTATGGAGTCCAATAACTAGAGCCTAATGAGATGATTTCGAGTCGACTCAGCCTTTTTGTGATGTCGTGAATGCGCGATATATTGATTCCTTTCTGTTTGCAAACGAATTGCATCGTGTTTTGCTGTAATGCGGAGGCAAGGTAGGTGATGAGGCTGAGGATGAAGAATTCCTCATCATTGAGCTTTGCTGGTAGTGGCAGGATATTATCAAGGTTGATTTTATTCATGTTGATTGTCTTTCGATGAAAAAAGTTGCCAAATCGAATTTGAGGATTTTTGGGACTGTGATAAAATTTCCTTCAAAATACTGTACTTTCAAAAATGCAGTAATTCTACTTTTCTTCCCAATACTTATCATACAAACCTTTCAGCCGTATAGTAATCACAGCCATCACATCGGCAAACGAAAGTGACTCCTTCCACTGGATCTTCTTCAGGAACACTTCCCAACGCTTCAGGCGCACTTCATCGGTGCAAAATTCACCATTGAACAGTTGCAGATTGGCGTTATATGCCAGCTCTCAATTGTCGAATGTGGCTTTAACGGCTTTACCTAAGTTCTTGATAGGTTTCGTCATTCTATTGCAATTTCAAGGTAGTTATTCATCACTTTTGTCAGTCTCAGTTTTTGCGCATATTCGGAAAGACGGCTGAGGTTGCGTTCTTTCAGGCGGGCATAGCTCCGGATTACTTCGGCGCACACATCCAGTCCCACTTTATTGCGGTATTTCACGGCATCGCATACGCTGCGCTCCAGATTCGTCATGCGAACCTGAAAACCAGAAATCTCTTTCTGTTCAATGCCAAACTCCAGATTTTCCTTTTTCCAATAATAGAGGTTGATGGGCAATTCTTCAGGAATCACCACCTTCCGCTTGGCTTCGATGGCAATACAAAAGGCTGGCGGAATGGTGGTACAAAGTTGATGGTGCATCCATGCGGTGTAGAGACACACGATGCCACCTGGCACAATGCGCTCTACATCGATCATGGTGTTAAGCATGGCCGTCGGCTCAGCGTACACACCATGTCGCAGACGCACTATGTCGCCTTTGCTGACGGCTCTGCGCAGCCGCTCATACTCTGCTCTCCCCTCCAAATCTTTTGTGGAGATGATACCTCTTTTAGAGGCTATTCGTTCAGAGACTGTTTCCATATACAACCGTTTTTCAGCTGCAAAGGTAGTACATTTTTCTTCATTTCGTTACTTTTACACGGAGAATTTTAATAATCTCCGCTTAAAATACATGTTTTTTGCAGAAAAAGTAATTGTGGAACCTGCATTGGAAGCTCGTCAAATAACATATTTGTTGTTTTCCGATTAGTTTCGTAATTTTGCAACCCAAATTATATCCCTATGGAATCCTTACCCGCATTATTTTCCGACCTTGCCCTTATTCTGGTTACGGCAGGCATTACTACGGTGATTTTCAAATGGTTGAAGCAGCCTGTTGTGCTGGGCTACATCATTGCTGGCTTTTTGATTGGGCCGAATTTCGAATGGTTTCCTGTCATCAACGACCACACGAGTGTAGAGACTTGGAGCGAAATCGGTATGGTGTTTATGCTCTTTGGTATCGGCTTGGAGTTCAGTTTCAAGAAGTTGAAGAAAGTGGGAGGCACAGTCGGCATCACTGCTTTGACTGAGTTGGTGACGATGTGTGTGGTCGGTTTCTTGCTCGGCAAAGCCTTGGGCTGGTCGCAGATGGACTGCATTTTCCTTGGTGCCATGCTTTCCATTTCTTCGACGACCATCATCGCCAAAGCCTTCGACGACATGAAGTTGCACCGCGAGAAGTTCAGCGGTAATGTTATTGGAGAATTGGTGGTGGAAGACTTGGAGGCTGTTTTGCTGATGGTTATTCTCTCCACTTTGGCTGTCAGCCAGTCGTTTAATGGTATGGAACTGGTTACCAGTATGTTGAAGCTGGCTTTCTTTCTGTTGGTTTGGTTCTTTGGCGGTATATTTTTGGTGCCTACGGTGCTGAGATGGTCACGCAAATTCATGTCGGAAGAGACTTTGACGGTGTTTTCGGTCGGGTTGTGTTTTATGATGGTTGTATTGGCCAATTTGGCGGGTTATTCTTCGGCTTTGGGCGCATTTATCATGGGTTCTATCTTGGCTGAAACCCTTGAGGCTGAGGCGATTCATAGACTGACGACCCCCATCAAGAACCTGTTTGGAGCCATCTTTTTCGTTTCGGTCGGTATGATGGTTGATCCCTCCATTTTGGTCAATTATTGGTGGCAGATCTTGGTTGTCACAATCGTGTTGTTGATTTTCAAGCCTTTGAGCAATGTCGTTGGGCGACTGCTGGCGGGTTTGGAACTGAAACAAGCCATCCAAGGTGGTTTTTGTTTCAGTCAAATCGGTGAGTTTTCGTTCATTATCGCCACATTGGGCTTGAGTTACGGTGTCATCGACGAGTTCCTGTATCCTATCATCGTTTCGGTGTCCATCATCACGACTTTCATTACGCCGTATGCCATCAAAGCTGCTGTGCCGACCTACCAATGGGTGACAAAACATTTCCCTGAAGGTTGGCTTAACCGACTGGAAAACAAGGATACTGGTATCAAGGTAAAGAGCGGTGAAAAGGTCAATATGGGCAGTTTCCTCGCCCGACAATTCAAAAATATCGTCATTTATTCCGCCATCATTATCGGTGTGGTGCTTATCAGTTTCTTTGTTTGCGCTTTCATTATCAAGTATGTGCCAAGGCCATGGAACGCGGCCATCAGCACGGCAGTGAGCCTGATACTTGTTTCGCCTTTCCTTTGGGCGATGGGTTTCAAGCATACTTTGGCTCATACGACTCATAAATTGATGGAAGTCAATAAGTTCAACAAGGGCTTGATTCGCTTTGTTTTCGTTTTGCGCTTCGTGTTGGTTTGGGTGGCGGCATACGCTGTTATCCAACATTTTCTCAATGAATTATTTTGGCCGAGGCTGAATGTAGGTCCCAAGGTGTTCCTGTGGATCAACATTGCTTTTGCTTTGATTTACACTATTTTGCTGCGCGTATTGAGTCCTGCAATGCGATTTTACAAGCACATCGAGGAGCGGTTTATGGATAACCTCAACAAACGCCAGTCGGTGCAGGTCTTCGCCATCCCTGAGATTTTGCAGGAAAATTGTCATTTGCAGAAGATGACGCTGAGTCCTGACAGCCCCTATTCGGGCAAACTCATCAGGGAGACCGATTTCCGCGACAATTATAATGTGAGTGTGGTGAGTGTGGAGCGAGGCAAACAACTTGTTGAAGTGCCCAAGTCTGATTTTCAGCTGTTTCCGTTTGATAAAATTACTTTTGTGGGACATGAAGACCATCTGCGGCTGCTTATGCCTATGGTGGAACTGTTTGACGACCAACTGATTCAGGAGCATGAAGAAAGCGAGGTGGATTTGTATAAGGTGGAAGTGCGTCCCGTCAGTCCCTATGTTGGTGTGACTTTGATGGATTCAGGCTTGGCTGAGGACTTTAACGCCATGATTATCGCCATCGAGCGCGACGGACATTTCATCTTGAATCCTTCGGCACGTATCTCTTTCCAACCTGCTGATTTGGTGTGGTTTGTGGCACAGAAGGATAAGGCTGAGATCCTGATGAATTATAATCCTGATGCGGTTCCTAATATGAATCAATAATTGGGCAGACATGCAGGTCTGCCCCTACGAAAATGATTGTTTGTATCGCCGAAAAGCCAAGCGTCGCCCGCGACATCGCCAAGGTGCTGGGAGCCAACACCGCCCATGAAGGCTACATGGAAGGCAATGGCTATCAGGTGACATGGACTTTCGGCCATCTTTGCACTTTAAAGGAACCCCACGACTACACCGACCAATGGAAGGCCTGGGCATTGAGCCGACTTCCGATGATTCCGCAACGTTTTGGAATTAAGCTGATTGCCGACAAGGGCGTGGAAAAACAGTTTAAGGTCATTGAGTCCTTGTTTCAGAAAGCCGACGAGATTGTGAACTGCGGTGATGCTGGCCAAGAGGGTGAACTTATCCAGCGTTGGGTGATGCAAAAAGCCGCTGTGCATTGTCTTGTGAAACGTCTGTGGATTTCCTCTTTGACCGAGGAATCTATCAAAGAAGGCTTCAAGACCTTGAAAGACCAGTCTGATTATCAGTCGCTTTACGAGGCAGGACTCTCTCGTGCCATTGGTGATTGGCTTTTAGGTATGAACGCGACAAGGCTTTACACCTTGAAATATGGTCAAAACCGTCAGGTGCTGTCCATCGGCAGGGTGCAAACGCCCACTTTGGCACTAATTGTCAACCGCTACCACGAAATTGTGAACTTTAAGCCAGAGGCCTATTGGGTGTTGTCAACCGTCTATCGCGACACGACCTTTACGGCTACCAAAGGCAAATATGGTTCAGTGGAGGATGGCCAAAAGGACTTGCAGAGCGTTGAAGGAAAAGAATTTACCGTTACCGATATTTCCACCAAAAAAGGCACCGAAGCCCCGCCGAGGCTCTACGACTTGACTTCGTTGCAGGTGGAATGCAATAAGAAATACAATATGTCCGCCGACCAGACTTTGCAGACTATCCAAAGCCTTTACGAGAAGAAATACACCACTTATCCGCGTGTCGACACGACCTATCTGAGCGACGACATATACCCAAAATGTCCCGACATTTTGTCAAAACTCACCAACTATGCCGAATACACTGCGCCATTGGCAGGCAAGAAACTGCCCAAGAGCAAGAAGGTGTTCGACAACAGCAAAGTCACCGACCACCATGCTATCATCCCGACGGGGGTGGTGCCGCAAGGGCTTTCGTTTGCCGAGGAGAAGGTCTACGATGAGGTGTGTCGCCATTTTATCGCTGTGTTTTACCCTGATTGTCAATTTGCTACGACGACCGTCTTAGGCAAGGTGGATGAAGTGGAATTTAAGACTTCAGGCAAGCAGATTTTGGTGTCAGGTTGGCGCGAGGTCATCAAGCCGGTGAAACAGGAAGAGGAGAAAAAGGAAGGGCAGGAGGAAGAGGAGAGAACTTTGCCCATTTTTGAGAAAGGCGAGCATGGACCGCATCAGCCCCAATTAGCCGAAAAATGGACTTCGCCGCCAAAGCCCTACACCGAAGCCACTTTGCTCCGCGCCATGGAAACGGCAGGCAAACTCGTTGACGATGAATCCTTGCGCGAGGTGATGAAAGAGAACGGCATCGGGCGACCTTCCACGCGAGCGGCTATCATTGAGACACTGTTCAAACGTAACTATATTAAAAAGGTGCGCAAAAGCCTTGAACCTACGCCAACAGGTATTGAGCTTATCGGCCTCATCCATGAAGACCTGCTGAAAAGTGCTGAGTTAACTGGCATTTGGGAAAAGAAACTCCGTGAGATAGAGCAGCACAAATACGAAGCCCGACAGTTTTTAGACGAGCTGAAACAGATGGTATCGGAGATTGTTACCACGGTGATGTTGGACAATAGCAACCGTCGCGTGACGGCAACCGTGGTGGAAGAGAAGCCGAAAAAATCCTCACCCAAGAAAAGCGCATCTTCAAAACCTAAGAAAGCTTCGGAAGGCATGTCATCCCTACGAGGGACAGAGGGAGGATTGGGATCTATGCCTTCCGAATCCAATCCTGATACCCTCATAGGGCAGCCTTGTCCGCTCTGTGGCAAGGGGCATATTATAAAAGGTAAAACGGCATACGGTTGTTCCGAATGGCGGAATGGCTGCGGGTGGAGAAAACAATTATAATCTGCCACGAAACGATAAATTATGCTTTCATGGCAAAATATAATATTATATATCTTGCCAATTGAAACAAATTTTGTATCTTTGCGGCAAAATATAAATAAGATGAGTTATGTAATTGGAAGAAAATCAGAGATTGAGGAGATTGAGAAGCATTATCGTAGCGATAGGCCTGAGTTTATTGCTGTTTATGGTAGGCGGCGTGTAGGGAAAACATTCCTCATAAACCAAACATTGAAAGGTCGCATTACTTTTCACCACACCGGCGTTTCACCTGTTGACCAAGAAAAGGGCAAAAGCCGCATGAAAGTGCAGCTGGAGAGTTTTTATTTTTCACTGCTCAGTCATGGACTTGAGGGTTTCATGATGCCTAAGTCATGGATGGAGGCATTCTACCAACTTGAGCAGTTGCTTCTCAAACTTGATGACGGAAATAGGCAGGTGGTGTTTATTGACGAATTACCTTGGATGGATACACCTCGATCGGGTTTCCTGCCTGCATTTGAGAGTTTCTGGAATGGGTGGTGCAGCCGCCGCGACAACATGATGCTTGTCGTTTGCGGTAGCGCTACTTCTTGGATTCTCGGCAATCTCTCGCGCAGCCGTGGCGGATTGTATGGGCGACTTACAGACGAAATCAAGTTGTCTCCGTTCACGTTGAAAGAATGTGAGGAATACTTCACCCATGCTCAGATAGAATTGTCGCGCTATGACATCGTACAGGCGCACATGGTGTTTGGCGGCATTCCATACTATCTCAGTTATTTTGAGAAAGGCCTGAGTTTTGAGCGTAACACCGACAAGCTGTTATTTGGCAAGAACCCACGATTGAAAGACGAGTTCAATAGGTTGTTCAATGCTGTTTTTGGTAATCCAGAGGATTGCAAGAAAATCATCCGTTTGTTGGCTACACGGCACAGTGGCTTCACTCGTGAGGAGATTGCCAACGCTACAGGATTGCCTTTTGGAGGAGGATTGACTGACACTCTTAAGGCACTTGCCGAAAGCGATTTCATATTCCGCTATACCCCATACGGAAAACAGGCCAGAGAGGAGCGTTACAAACTTGCAGACAATTTCTGCCTATTTTGGGTGAAGTATGTCGAGCCAAACCTTTCGAATGTCAGTTTTATGACCGACAACATTACCTCTGATATCATGAGTTCGTGGCGCGGAGTGGCTTTTGAGGAAGTCTGTTGGCAACATATTGCACAAATCAAGAAAGCTTTGGAAATAGGAGGGGTAAAGTCCAGTGTATCAGCTTGGAACGTCAAAGGCAATGAAAGACAGGATGGGGCGCAAATAGACCTGCTCATAGTTCGGGATGATAAGGTGGTCAATCTCTGTGAGATGAAGTTTGCCGGGGATGTTTATACCATTGAAAAAGACGAGGAAGCCAAGATTCGCAACCGCATTGAAACATTGAAGAAAACTTTATCAAAAAGACAGACTGTACATTTGACTCTGATAACCACCTACGGTGTTGCCTATGGCAAGCACAGCGGCATTGTGCAGAAGCAAGTCGAGATGGATGATTTGTTTGAGTGATTCGATTTTGACGGTTTCTATGCAAAATCATTGTATTTTACGGATTTATTGTATTTTTGCACTTGATAATTAGGCAAAACCATGGGCGTAACATTCGACAATGAGAAACAAATGTTCGTGTTTGACTTTGAACATGATGGGACTGAAGACATCGTCAGTTTGATGGGCAGCGGCTATCAAGTAGAGGCTTTTGATAGGTGTTTTTATTATGGTTATGAGTTCTCCGACCAAGTGGATAGCAATGTGCGCACTGCATTCATTAAGTATGTGAAGTTTACTGACGATTTGCAGAACAACCCGGATTTGACCCAATTCATAAAGAAGGCTGTCGATAACCTCAATAGGAAGATTAACTTGTACGACTATAACCTTGTGGTGATGCCCGAATCGTCGAGCAAGGTTAACCAATATATGTTGCGCTATATCTATCGTTTTGCCCAGCCGACCTTGCGTAAGATGGAACTGGTAAAGGCTTTGCCGTCCAACATTTCATTTGATATGGATGCCTATCAGGAACAGTATCTTGACGATGTGTTGGAAGATGGTCGTCCGCGTTACACCAAAGCGCAAAAAGAGGAGGCGAAACAGGCCATCAATAAAATGCTCGACTTGATTCATCAGAAGGATTATTTCACCATTGCCAAGGATGTGAAAAAGAGCCGTTTCCGTCCCTATATGATGGACTTTTTGAAGTTCGCTTCTGAATCGGATGAAAAGCTTTGTGCCTCCATCCGCCAGCAGAATGTGTTAATCATTGACGATGTAACCACCAGTGGTTCAACCTTAAACGAGATTTTGAGGACGCTCCGTATCCTCAATGAGGACAATGAAATCACCATTTTTAGCCTGATTGGGAGAAAAGACTTAATGGCCGAGGCGATGTGAGTATTCCGCCAGCCACTCCCGCATTATTTCTGGCTCAACACCTTCATCCAAGGATTTCTCGGCAATCTTGGCTCCAAAGTCTGTCGCCATCTTATCGGGGTCAAGCTCGATTCCGACGCGACCAAGGTCAAGACGGTCGGCATCGTAGCAGGTGTCGATGGTCGCGTCGCCTGAGCAGTGTTCTGTCGTGTGGAACTTGCAGGCGTGATAGAGTTTGTCGAATTGTTCCTGCGTGATGTCGAGGCGATGCTCCTCGAAGCATTCTTTCGCAAACTCAGCACCTCTTGCGCCGTGTTCTTCGTCATAGCCGTCGTCTGCTCTTTTGCTGTCGTGAAATAGCGAGAACAAACGCACCACTACAATATCGGCACCTGTTTCCGAGGCGAGTAGCAGGCCGTTGGATTCCACTTGTTTCCAATGGGTGATACCGTGCAGCTCTGAAATGAAGATGCGGTGGGAGAGGATGTAGTTTTGCAGGGAGGGGAAGTCTATATTGTTCATAATTAAAGGTGGAATTTTCGGTGCAAAGATACGTTTTTGAGAAGAATAAACCTTATCTTTGCGGCATGAAAACTGAGAAACAAATCGCTGCGGCGGCTGCCGCGTTTGCCGAGAGGTGGCAAGGAAGGGGTTATGAACGGGGCGAGTCCCAATTGTTCTGGGCTGACCTGCTGACGAATGTGTACGGAGTGGAGAATCTACCTGATTTCATCCGCTATGAAGAGCGGGTGACAAGCATGGTGGATTCCACCAACTTCATAGACGGCCATATCCCATCGACGAGGGTGCTCATCGAGCAGAAATCCATTGACAAAGATTTGCGGGCACCAGTTCCGCAAAGCGAGGGCGGTAAGCTAACCCCGTTCCAACAGGGCAAGAAATATGTGGCCAACCTGCCTTTGTCGCAGCATCCCAAGTGGATTGTCACCTGCAATTTCGCCGAGTTCTTGGTCTATGACATGGAACAGCCCAACGGCGAGCCTGAACAGATTTTCCTGAAAGATTTGGGTAAGGAATACTATCGCCTTCAGTTCCTTGTGGACGTGAAGAGCGAACACATTACCAAGGAGATGCAGGTGTCGATGAAAGCCGGAGAGATTGTTGGCAGGATTTACGAAGCTTTGCTGAAACAATATGACGACAACTCGGCGGAGGCCTTGCGATGGCTGAATATTTTGTGTGTCCGAATTGTGTTCTGCCTCTATGCTGAGGATGCTGGAGTGTTCCGGCATGACCAATTCCATGATTACCTCAATGGATACAATGCCGATGACCTCAGCGATGCACTTCAGAAGCTTTTCAATGTTCTCAACACTCCTTTGGAAAAACGCAGTAAGTATCTGAAAGATGACCTGAAAGCGTTCCCTTACACTAATGGAGGCTTGTTTGAGGAGGAGATAGAGATACCGCTGTTCACGGAAGAGTTGAAACAAATTTTGCTCCAGAACGCAAGCCTCGATTTCGATTGGAGCGAGATTTCGCCAACCATCTTTGGTGCCGTGTTTGAATCAACACTGAACCCAGAGACAAGACGCAGCGGCGGAATGCACTACACGAGCATTGAGAATATTCATAAGGTGATAGACCCGCTTTTCCTGAACGACCTGCGCCACGAGTTGGATGAGATTCTGGAAGAGAAGGTGGAGAAGACACGCTTGCGTCGTCTTAACGAGTACCAAGACAAACTGGCTTCGTTAACTTTCCTTGACCCTGCCTGTGGTAGTGGCAATTTCCTGACTGAGACCTACCTGAGTTTGCGAAGGTTAGAAAACGAAGTGTTTCGTGAAAAATATCATGGACAGATGATGATGGGAGAGTTTCTGAACCCCATCAAGGTGAGCATCAATCAATTCTACGGCATTGAGATTAACGATTTTGCCGTCACTGTGGCCACTACAGCCTTGTGGATTTCGGAGGCACAGATGTTGGCCGAGACCGAGCGTATCGTCCAGCACGACATTGACTTCTTGCCACTGAAGAGCTATGCCAACATCAAGGAGGGCAATGCTTTGCGTGTGTCGTGGGACGAGTGGGAAATAGATGAAAAAACGCCGACCATTTTCGCCAAAAGAACGGTTGCTTACACGGACTTGACTGAGGATGCGCCATCTATCGCCAGCGAACCTTTGATTTACAACAACTTGGAAATACATACGGAATCGGTTGAAGTCCTACCCAAAAAGAAACCGACAACCTATCATGTTGATTTTGATTATATTATGGGTAATCCGCCGTTTTCAGGTGCAAGGCTTATGTCTGAATCACAAAAGAATGATGTGTTATCGGTTTTTGGCAACATAAAGAATGTGGGAAACTTGGACTATGTGAGTTGCTGGTACAAGAAGACTGCCAATCTTATGCGAGGAACAAACATCCATGCTGCATTGGTATCAACCAACTCCATCACCCAAGGTGAACAGGTTGCTATTCTTTGGAAAGTATTAGCTCAAATGGGAGTAAGAATTGATTTTGCCTATCGCACTTTCCGATGGGATAGTGAAGCCGAAATCAAGGCGCATGTGCATTGCGTCATTGTTGGCTTCAGTTGCAAAGAAGGCTTAAAAACAAAGACAATCTATCTCAATGGTTCCCAGTCTGTTGAGGCAAACAATATTAATGGCTATTTGATTGACGCACCTGATATCTTTGTGGAAAGCAGAAAAGCACCATTGTTACCTGTTCCGGAAATGCTGTTTGGTAGTATGCCAAATGACGGAGGGAATTTCATTTTAAGTGAGGAAGAAGCTGTTGTAATGAAATCTAAGTATCCAGAGAGCGAGAAATTCATCAAAGAGTTTTTGGGAGCAGAAGAGTTTATCAACAACAAGAAACGCTATTGTTTGTGGCTCGTGAATGCAAGTCCGGCAGAATTGCGCAAAATTCCACCAATTATGGAAAGGATTGAAAATGTACGGAAGTTACGGAGCGAGAGCAAACGAGCGGCAACCAAAAAATTGGCATACACGCCTACTCTTTTCGGAGAGATACGTCAGCCAGAAAGTGGAACATATCTTTTAGTTCCAAGTACATCTTCAGAAAGGAGAAGATATATTCCTCTTGGCTTTTTTGATAGCAATGTAATTTCCAGCAATGCCAATCTGATTGTACCACAAGCTTCGCTATATCATTTTGGAGTTCTTACAAGCAATGTTCACATGGGTTGGATGCGTGCAGTTGCTGGTCGTTTGAAAAGTGACTACCGTTACAGTGCTTCAGTCGTCTATAACAACTTCCCTTGGCCTAATCCCACTGAAGCACAAAAGGCAAAGATTGAGCAGACAGCGCAAGCCATCCTTGACGCTCGTGCCAAGTTCCCGGATTGCAGCCTTGCCGACCTCTACGATGAGGCAGCTATGCCTCCAGAGTTGCGCCAAGCTCATCAGGAGAATGACCGCGCTGTGATGGCAGCCTACGGCTTCAACATCAAGATGAGCGAAAGTGAATGTGTGGCGGAGTTGTTTAGGATGTATCAGGGGATGGTTAAGTAAACCTGTCAAGGCTCAAAATTGTGAGATTCCATACATGTTTCGCCAAAAAAATTGTGAGATTCCATACATAATTCGCGAAAAAAAATGTGAGATTCCGACAAAAGTAGTATTTTTGCGCTTGAAATAAAGCAAAAATTCTGAGGAAAATGGAACCAAGTTACAGGGTTTTTAGGCGCAAAATCTACGATGAGATGCTCGAATGGAAACGGAGCAGGGACGGCGCTACGGCATTGCTTATCAAAGGGGCACGACGTGTGGGGAAGTCCACTATAGCGGAGGAGTTTGCCCGCAATGAATACGAAAGCTACATTGTGGTCGACTTCGCCGACGCGCCTCAAGCCGTTTGGGAAGCTGTGGACAACATCTCCGACCGCAACAACTTCTTTATGCAGCTCCAGTTCATCTATGGCGTGACGCTGCACGATCGGCGTTCGGTGATTATCTTCGACGAAATCCAGAAATGCCCCGCAGCAAGACAGGCCATCAAGTACTTGGTGAAAGACCACCGTTATGATTTTATTGAAACCGGATCGCTGCTCTCTATCAAGAAGAACACGAAGGACATCGTGATTCCGAGCGAAGAGACGCGACTAACCATGTATCCAATGGACTACGAGGAATTCCGTTGGGCATTGGGCGACGCTACGACTTTGCCTCTGTTACAAACGGCTTTCACCGATAAACGCTCCCTTGGAGATGTTTTGACCCGCCAACTCATGCGTGACTTAAGGTTGTATATGCTGGTTGGGGGTATGCCGCAGGCTGTGGAAACCTATCTGAATACTACCAATTTGGCAGCGGTGGATGTGAAAAAACGCGAAATCATCGAACTTTACAACGACGATTTCCAAAAAATAGACCCATCTGGGAAAATTGCACGGCTTTTCAGCGCCATTCCGTCACAGCTTTCGAAAAATGCCTCTCGGTATCAAGTGACAAGTGTCTTGGGACGCAGCGAAGACAAAGACACGATGGACGAACTGTTGAAAGATTTGGAGGATAGCTTGACTGTTAACTTTGCCCATCATGCAGACGACCCCAATATAGGAATGCCCATGCATACCAGCTATGATCAATACAAATTGTTTGTTGGCGACACGGGATTGTTCATCACCTTGGCCTTTTGGGAAAAAGCGGTGACCGAGAATGTTATATACCAAAAATTACTGACCGACAAGTTGTCCGCCGACCTTGGCTATGTTTATGAAAACCTTGTTGCACAGATGCTTACTGCTGCCGGCAATCGTTTGTTTTATCATACATGGCCGACGGAAAGCGGGAAGCACAATTACGAGATTGACTTCATCCTGTCGCGGGGAAGCAAGATTTGTCCTGTCGAAGTGAAATCCTCTGGATATAAAACCCATGCCTCACTTGACGCATTCAAGGCCAAGTTCTCCTCTCGGATTGGGCAAAACTATCTTGTTTACACAAAAGACTTTCGGAAAGATGGCGACATCTTTTTAGTGCCTGCTTTTATGAGCATGTTCCTCTAACAGGCATTGCAAGCATTCACTCAATCTCCAACGTCTTCTTGCAAATCTCAATCTCCTCGGGGTCGCCAGTGTACTTGCCGTGGTCGTCGCTGAGCTTGACCACCTTCTTCCAAGTACGTTTCTCGGTAATCTTGGCCGCCGTGAGTTTCACCACGATGTTCATGGCCTTCACGTTGTCGATGTCGCAGGTGAGGTGGGTGCCAATGCCGTAGGAATCCATCATGCGTCCGTTGACGGCTTCATGGATGGCGATGGCTTCGTCCACGTTCAGGCCATTGCTGAAGATGATGGACTTCTGCGCAGGGTCGATGCCAAGCTCCTTGTATTTGGCGATGATTTCTTCCAAGGCTTCGATGTTGTCGCCGCTGTCGACGCGTAGACCGTCAAACAGCTTGGCGTGCAGGGTAGTGAAGTTATGGAAGAAGGCCTTGCGCGTGTAAGTGTCGTAGAGGAACACTCCCAAACTGCCGGCATACACCTCTTGCCAGTAATCCATGGCCAGATAGTTGGCCTCGTTGTAGCCGTAGAGCGAGCAAGTCTCGATAAATTGATGGCTCATGGTGCCGATAGGGGTGAGGTCGTATTTCATGGCCAACAACACATTGGAAGTACCCACGAAACAAGTCTTGGTGAACTGTTTTTGTGCCTCAATGAAACTGCGAATCACCATGTCCTGATGCTCGAACGAGAAACGGCGACGTGTGCCAAAGTCACTGAACTTCACGCCATTGCCGATGAGACGGATGCCTTTGGCGTAGGATTTCTGGTATTCCTTCTCGGCATCGTAATGCTCAAACTCGCCCTTTAATTCGTGCATCATCTCGGAGACGGTGGCCAGTATGGGCATCTCCCAGAAAACGGTGCGCCACAACAGACCTGTGACGGTGATGTTGAGGTGCCCTTCCTCGTCTTGGCTCACTTCAACCTCGGAGGGCCGCATGTGGAAGCCTTTCAGGAAGGTGAAAAACCACAGCGGGAAATAGTAGCATTTCCGTTTCATGAAACGCACTTCCTCATCGGTGATTTTGATGTTGCCGTAGAGGTTAAACTGCTCCCGCAATTTCTCGGCGAAGCCCTTGGGATAGACCGTGTTGTTGCGGTCGACGAAGGTGTATTGTCCCATGGCGCGTGGGAACTTTTGCAGGTAGGCATAGCACACGCTGAAGGTGTATAGATCGTTGTCTAACAGGCTGGTGATGATTTGTCTCATGGTGTTTTGTTTTTTATCGGGCCCTTCGACAAGCTCAGGGACCCGGGCGGTCGTTGAGCCTGTCGAAACGCCGTATTATTACAATTTACTGATGATACTTCTAACTTTATCCGAAATATACTTCGCTGAATTGGTAGTGTTTTCAAGCACTTGAACCAAGTCTTTGCGTTTGATAACCTCCGTGAGGGTGTAATTCTGCTCAAACAATTTATGGATGTAACTCCCGTACAGTTCGTCGTTGTCGTGTTCTATGGTCTTGATTTCCTGACACAAGCGGTTGATTTCCTTGCTCTTGCCGTTATTGTTCATAAATTCAAGATCGCGGATAATGCTGCTCAGGTTTTCGGCGGCGAACATGATGTTTTCCGTCATAGTGGTCAAGTCTGGGTCGACATCCACAAAGCGGCGGGTGAGGATAATGTTGGCGGAGTCATCGATGCGGTCAAGGAAGGTGTCCATCATTTCGGCGAGTTCGTGTACGTCCTCACGTTCGAAAGGAGTCAAAACGGTGTTGAAGAGCTGGTTGTAGAAGTCGCGCAACACATCATCACCGCTTGTCTCACAAGCCTTGATGTCTTTTTTCAACGCTTCAAGCTGTTGTAAATCAGTCTCTTTAATCATCCTATACAGCAACTTTGAGGCTTTCTCGATATAGTCGGCCTGCTGGATGTAGAGCGGGTAGAACTTCTTTTCCTTCGGGACGAAAAACTGGAAGAAACTGTTGAGACTCATGGCGTTACTTGACTAAGAGGTTAAACAACAGGTTGAGCAGGCCGCTGATGACCAACGGCACAGGGATGGTGAGCACCCAAGACAAGACAATGCGCTTGGCAGTGACCCATTTCACGGATTTTACGCCGTCGGTGAGGCCAACGCCAATGACACCGCCCGTGATGGTGTGTGTCGTACTGACAGGAATACCCATGAATGAGGTGGCAATCAAGGTGGTAGCACCAGCAAACTCAGCCGAGAAACCACGTATAGGCGTGATTTTGGCCAAACCGCCGCCCATGGTCTTGATGACGTTCTTGCCACCAATCAAGATGCCCAACGACATGATGATATAACACACAACAGCAAGGATGTCAGGAATATGGAAACTCTGACTGCTGTCGTAGAAATTGCTGATGAACGCCTTCATTTCTGGGCTGACCCCTTGTGTGGTAAACACGCTGGCCATCAGCACGGCGATGATACCCATAGTCTTGGGCGCGTCGTTGGAGCCGTGGCCGATGCAGAAAGCCGCTGTAGAGAAATGTTGCAGCACTTTGAAGGTTTTATCGACTTTTTTCCGCGCTGTGTTCTTGAAGATTCTCAGGAAGATACATTCAAGGAAGAAGCCCAAAAACAGCCCAATCAGCGGCGACAAAACGATGAAGGCCAAAGTAATAAAAATAGGTGTCATGTGTAGCACCGCGCTGCCATTGACGAACCATGCCGCTCCGATGATGCCCCCGATAAGGGCGTGTGATGTGGAGATGGGCATGCCGCTTTTGGTGCAGACAGCTACCCAAATGGCGGCACCCACCAATGCGGACAAAATAAGGTATGGGTCGATGACGGCTTGGTCGGCAAAGTTGGCCATGGTGTTACCCACGGCGAACTGCTGGTTGAACACCAACCGTATGATAATGAATGCGGTGAACTCCCAAAACGAGGCCCAAATGATGGCTTGTATCGGGGTCATCACCTTGGTGGCGATGATGGTCGAGATGGAGTTGGCTGCGTCGTTCATGCCGTTCAGGAAAGTGAAGACGAAGGCAAGGACGATGGAAAGGATAATGGCTATGGTCAGGAGGTTCATCACGATTCTTTTATGATAAGACTTGTCACGGTGCTCGTCACTTCCTTGGCGCGGTCGGTGGTGTCTTCCACCACTTGGGCTATCTCCTTGTATTTCAGCAGCTCAATCTCGTCCTTCTCGTTGTTGAAGAGGTAAGAGATGTAGTCGCCGTAAATGTCATCGACAGCGTGTTCGATAAGGGTGACTTTCTGACACAACTCACTGATTCTCTGATGATTTTTACCAAGGTCATCCATAAGGCCAAAGATCTCAATCATGATGCTGGCATCTTCGTGGATGTTGTCGATGATTTCCTTGATCTGTTTGTCGATTTTCTTGGGGTTATACATCAGGATGGTCTTGGCCGAATGGTTGATGAAATCGAGGAACTTGTCCAAGTCCATGGCGAGAGCGTTCATGTCCTCGCGGTCGAAGGGCGTGACGAATGCGCTATTCAGTTCAATGTAGAACTCGCGCAGTAGCTCATCGCCGGTGGTTTCCTGTTTTTTGATCATTCGGGTGAGCAGGCGGCGTTCCTCCGGGTCGTCGGACTTGACCAATTCCTTCAGGTACTTGGCCGCAATCTGCGCTGTTTCAGCTTGTTTGGCGTAAGTGGGGAAGAAGTGTTTCTCGCGGCTGCTTCCTCTGGTGAAAAGATTGTTCAGTGCCATTGTGCAATGGGTTTAAAATCGTTGATCAACGAAGTTAATTTTGGGGCAAAGGTAATGTAAAAAAAGGTAGGTTTTCATTTTTTGGACTAATTTTTTGCCTTTACGGCCACTATTTGTAAATTTGCAGCGCGAAATAGAGATTCATTGATGAGAATAAGGTTTTTACTTTTTTTGGCATTCACCGCTTTGTTATCGACGATGAAAGCCCAAGACTACAAGGTGCTTAGCATGGAATCGCTGCCATTGGATATGACGGCGCGTGAGCATATCAAACAAGACGAGCGTGGTCGGCAGTGTGCCGTGTTTCGCATCGCCACGCAGAACATCACGCCCGAACAGCGTATGGGCTTCCATTTCGAGTGCGATTGGAATTCGTTTGTGGTGGAACGTCAGATAGTTGACGGACAAATTTGGGTTTGGGTCTCGCCTGGCCTGAAAACGTTGAAGATTAAGCATACCACATTGGGCCAATGGGACTTGCATACTACCAACTACGCCATTACGGTGGAGGCATTGCATACCTATAAGATTGTGCTTCAGGGAACGGCAACGGCATCCAATGCAAATGCTATCACAAAGCAATTTTTGGTCTTCGACATAACCCCCAAAGATGCTATGCTGACGGTGAATGGAACTCCATGGCCTGTAATTGACGGCGTGGCACAAAAGATGGTCGATTTCGGGATCTACGAATACCGCATTGAGGTCAAGGATTATCATGCGGTTACGGGGAAGGTGGATGTGTATGACCCAGACAATAAGGTCACCGTAAAGAAAAGCCTTGCTCCTGCCTTCGGTTACTTGAAGATAGAGGGGGATAGGGACATCCTCTCCAAGGCTTCGGTATATATCGACAATGCCAACGGCTCCGATGCTTTGCAGTCGCCGCAAAGGTTGGGCAGCGGGCTACACGAGGTTCGTATCCTTCATCCCATGTATCAAGCCTACCAACAGATGGTGACTATTAAGGACAACGAGACATACACCTTGAAGGTAAACCTCAACGCCAACTTTGCCAACGTGACCTTGAAAGTGGATGCCGATGCCGAGATTTGGGTAAACGGCGAGAAAAAGGGAATCCGCAGTTGGACGGGTAACCTTGAGGCGGGCAGCTACATCGTGGAGTGCCGCATGAAAGATTGTAAACCTACACGGGAGGAGAAGGACATCACTGCCGACATGAACGGACAGACTTTGACCTTGCAAGTGCCACAATCCCTCACGGGGATGCTGGTACTGAACTCCACGCCAGCCATGGCCGAAATCTACATTGATGGCGAACGCAAGGGCGAAACCCCGATGCGCATCAACAAACTCAATGTGGGCAAACATAGTCTGCGGTTGGTAAAGGAAGGTTACAAGCCTTTAAACAAGTCGTTTAACATAGAGGATGGCAAGACTTTGGAATTGGAAGAGAAAATGGAGGCCGAAGCTCCAGTGGTTGTGAAGCCCGAAAAACCCAAGAAAGAGGAAAAACTTAATCCTGAGATAGAAAAACCGGCCAAGCCCACCACGCCAAGTTTGTGGTTTGCCACAGCGAATGCCGCCTATTCCTTGGCTCCGCAGGCCTCGTTTGGATTTACTATTGGTCAGGTGAAACGGTTTGGGTGGTTTATTAGTGCCATGAGCAATTTCGGTTTCAAGGCGATGCAATACAACTACACTGCTGATGCAAACGGTTATGTGGATGGAGAGTATCCTTATTACACAGGCGAAAAATGCAATTTGCGTATTTCTATGATGGGAGGAGCCGTGATGAAGGTGGCAGGACCGTTGTATCTCCGTGCAGGCGTGGGCTATGGGCAGCGTGTGAAGAGTTGGTACATCTCTGACGGTCGGTTGGTGAAGATGTCAGATGACAGTTGGACGGGCGTGGATGTTTCCCTTGGAGCGCAGGTGCATCTGAAGGGTTTTGTTCTTAGCCTTGAAGCGGTGACGACGAGCTTTAAGGACGTGGAAGGAAAAGTGGGAGTGGGGTATAGTTTTTAGTTAGTAGTTGTTCGGTTGGGAGTTGGGAGTTGGGAATGCAGAATGTAGAATGCTGAATGCTGAATGTAGAATGTAGAATGCAGAATGCTGAATTATTAAATCTTAAATCTTAAATTTTGAATTTTTGAATTTTGAATCCAGATATATGAAAAAACCAAACATAATCTTGTTGCTCCTCATGGTGTTGGCTTGCTTGGCGGCTTGCCACAAGGACAAGGAGATGGACGTGAAAGAGGCCGTCGTGTCGAACGAGGAGATGACCGTCGCCGATACCCAAGCCCGTTTTTCGTGGCAGGTTGACTTTGCCGGGCAGTTTCAGACAGGCGTGGAGGTGAGCCAAAACGAAAACATGGCCGACTTGAAGCGTGTGGAAGCCTCGAAGCAGGAGGACAAGTTTGTGGCCGTTGTTGATAGCCTGGCGGAAGGAACGACTTATTATTATCGTTTCGTAGTGTGGAACAAGTTTGGAAGCTCGGAGCAGTCTGTGGGCAACTTCAAGACTCAGGAAACGCCTCCGACACCAGGTCAAGATACTACCTATTTCGAGATTACCGTGTCTGTCAACCTTCCTGAAGGCGGCACGGCTGCTGGCGGTGGAACCTTTGCCGAGGGCGACACCTGCACCGTGATTGCCACGGCCAACGAGGGCTATAACTTCGTGAACTGGACGGAGAACGGAAACCAAGTCTCTGCTGAGGCGGAATACAGCTTTGCGGTGACGGGCAACAGAAGCCTTGTGGCCAACTTCACCTCGCAGGAATACACGATTACGGCCACTGCCGAGCCTGAAGAAGGCGGTACGGTGGACGGTAGCGGCGGCTATAACAATGGCGACGAATGTGCCTTGACAGCTACGGCCAACGAAGGCTACGAATTCCTGAATTGGACCAAGGAGGATGGAACTATTGTCTCCCCTGAACCTGTTTATGCTTTTACCGTGACCGAAACGGCAGCGTTTGTGGCGCATTTCCAAGCCATCATTTATACGATTTCTGCTTCTGCTTACCCCGAAAATGGCGGAACGGTTTCTGGTGGCGGTGATGACTTTCATTATGGTGATGAATGTTCGTTGACGGCCACGGCTGCTTCTGGCTATAGATTCGTGAATTGGACAAAGGATGATGTCGTAGTTCATGGGGAACCAACCTATTCGTTCCCGGTGACTGAATCGGGGGAATATGTGGCGCATTTCGAAGAGATTGCCTTCGACCTTGTTGTTTCTGCCCAACCGACGGTAATATCCCAAGGCAGCAGCTCTCAACTTAACGCGGCAGCTTCGGGAGGCAATGGCAGTTTCAGCTATAGTTGGACTCCGAATGCTTCATTGAATGATGCTTCAATCCATAATCCTATTGCTTCGCCTTCCACAACCACTACCTACACCTGCACGGTTACCAGTGGCGGACAAACGGGAAGTGGTAGCTGTACCGTCAAAGTGGTTTGCCCTCCAACTGACCTTACGGCAACGGTGCAAAACACCAACAACGTACATTTGAATTGGACCGCGGCCAATCCTGCCGAAAGTTACAACGTGTACAGAAACGACACGCTGATTGGGCAGGGAGTAACCAACAGAAATTATGATGACAACGGTCTCGGTTCGGGAACCTATCATTATCGGGTGTCGGCTGTGTATCAAAGTGTTGAGTCGCCCAAGTCAAATGAAGCATCGGCTACCATCTATAACTCATTGAGCGTTACGGCTTCGGCCAATCCCGTCACCATACCAGATGGCGGTAGCTCTACGTTGACGGCCACTGCCATTGGCGGCGATGGCAATTACACCTACAGTTGGACACCTTCAACGGGGGTGAACAATACCCATATCCAGTCGCCTACCGCTACACCAAGCTCAACAACGACTTACACTGTCACGGTTGAGAGTAACGGCCAGACCGCTTCGGACAATGTTACTGTGAACGTGGTGAAAGCCCCTACGAATCTCACAGCAACGGTGCAAAATACCAACAACGTGCATTTGAGTTGGAATGAAGCCATCCCTGCCGACAGTTATAAGGTATACAGAGACAACACGATGATTGCGCAAGGGATAACCAACACCAACTACAATGACAACGGTCTCAGTTCGGGAACCTATCATTATCGAGTGTCGGCTGTGTATCAAGGTGTTGAGTCTCCCAAGTCAAATGAGGCTTCGGCTACCATTTACGCTTCGTTGAGCGTTACGGCTTCGGCCAATCCCGTCACCATACCTTTTGGCAGTAGCTCCACGTTGACGGCCTCTGCCACGGGCGGAGATGGCAATTATACCTACAGTTGGACACCTTCAACAGGATTGAACAATACCCAAATCCAATCGCCTACGGCTACACCGAGCTCGACAACGACCTACACTGTCACGGTTGGGAGCAACGACCAGACCGCTTCGGATGCCGTTACCGTGAATGTGGTGAAGGCCCCAACGGGACTTGCTGCCACGGTGAATGGCAATAATGTGCATCTAACATGGAACGCAGCCAACCCAGCCTCAAGCTATAAGGTGTACAGAGACAACACGGTGATTGCGCAGAATATCACAGCTACAAGCTATAATGACAATAATCTTAACTGGGGAACAACCTATAATTATCAGGTTTCCACTGTATATTTGGGAGTGGAGTCGCCAAAATCGAATACTGCGCAGGCGGTTATTCCTTCCCAAGCTCCCGAAGGTGCCATAAACGGCCTCTTTACCATAAATGATAATGGCGACCAAGTGTACTTCTCGAAGGGTAACCTGCAATACAACAAGACAACAAACGAATGGTCATTTATGGAACACCAATATGATATCGTGGAAACCCAAGGCCAAAATGTTGGAGAGAACTATGCAAACCAAAACATCGTTAGCCTCTTCGGTTGGGGCACGAGTGGATGGAACAATGGGAATGTTTATTACCAACCTTGGGATACTCAAGACAATGGAAACTATAACCAAGGAGATGGTTATGGTCCAACGGATGGTACAGATTTTACCTATGATTTGACAGGTGAGTATTCCCTTGCAGACTGGGGTGTTCACAATTTCATCAACAATACAACTGGCGCATGGCGCACGCTGACCCAATCCGAGTGGATTTACGTGTTTATTACGCGTACGGGCATACGCTATGCGTATGCACAGATAACAGGCACTAGCAATGGGACGGTGAATGGTATGATTCTGTTTCCTGATGATTGGAGCACGAGCATATACAACCCGAACAATTACAACCAAAGTGGAGCCAATTTTAGTAGCAATTCCATTCCTGCTACGCAGTGGTCTTCCCTTGAGGCTGCTGGAGCTGTCTTCCTACCTGCCGTGGGTAGCAGGAACGAGACTTCGGTGTATAGTGTCGGTTTCCTTGGCTACTACTGGTCGGCTTCGGCTTCATTTTATAATGCGGACTGCGTGAACTTTGGTGATGGTATGCTTCTCATTGTATCCAACTGGAATAGTCGTAAATTTGGACAATCAGTGCGCTTGGTTTGCTCCGCTCCGTAGATGCTTCATGTGTCCCTACCCGCGGGCAACGCCCTCTGTTGTTCGAGGGTGGGGACAGGCACCGTTCTCTCGAATTTGCAATTTGGAAGGCGAGAATATCAGCATTTGCAATGCGGAAAAACAACGATATGCGGCTGCCGTGGTATGACAGCCCTACAGGGTGGGGTGTAGGGCGGTCACACCGGGGCAGCCGCAGGATTAATGGGAGACGCGATGAATCGCGTCTCTACAAGGGTGGATGGTAATTGGAAACAATGACGTTTACGAAAACGTATACGCCTGTAGAGACGTCGATTTATCGCGTCTCGGGAAAAAACGATGATTCCAAATTTCACGTCGATTTATCGCGTCTCGGGAAAAACAACGATATGCGGTTGCCGTAATACGACAGCCCTACAGCCTGGGGGGTAGGGCGGTCACACCGTGGCAGCCGCAAAAAAAGCATTTTTTTTGTTCATAGACTTTGACCTTCGTTTAACCCCTGCAAACATAGGAATTCCTGAAGATTTTAGCCTTACATTTGTCCATTACATCGAATATTGTCATCAGCGAGATGTAATGAACCTTTATAGCTTTTCGGTTTATCGCGTCTTTCTGTTAAAGGTAGGGGTATGGCAAAAACTTTGTTCGGATAGTATGCGATAAGAGATATTGTTGTAATTTTGAGGCGAAAAAAGAAAAGAAATGAAGTATTCGGATTTTGAGGAAGCCATGTCGCCCGAAAGGATGCGGAAATATGTGCAAGCATGTTCTGGCGATACGAAACGTGCTATGACGCTCTATCGTTACAATTTAAAGCTTTCGCAGGAAATGTTCACATTTGTCAGTTGCTTTGAAGTGGCGCTGCGTAATCGTATTGACAAGCAGATGACCGCACAATTTGGTGGTGACTGGCTGCGTGATGCCATTTTGCCGAATGGTGCACTTTATTACGACCACCGAGTGGACAAAACGCGCAAAATTATAGAGAAAGCATATAATGAATTGATGCGTAGCAACGCTTACTCCCATTCAAAACTACTTTCCGAAATGGAGTTTGGAGTTTGGAAATACATGTTTTCAAATGTGGTATATGCATTGATGGGTCAAATACTTTTGCGTATTTTTCCAAACAAACCTATATCGTCTCGCCAACAGCAGTATGATAATTCCTATATTTTTCAGGAGCTGGACTATATCAACAAATTACGAAACAGAATAGCACACCATGAGCCGATTTGCTTCAGTCGTCCTACTGCCACCATCGACACTTCCTATGCACTCAATCAATATAATCGGATGATGAAATTGTTCCAATGGATGGGTTTGGATGGAGTATCACTGATGTTTGGGCTTGACCATGTGAATGATGCCTGTTCAAAAATTATGTGTTTGTAAACTGTTTTGAAAAAATCTGTCTTGAAAAATTGCGAGATTCAAAAAAAACATCTATTTTTGCATCGTTGATTCCCGGCAGCCTCTGATTCGTCAAGCTGTCGGGTCTGTTTTATAATGTAATTGCAAGTTTAGGAAAATCCCATTCTCCCGAATTTGCAATTTCGGGAGGCGAGAATATTAGCATTTGCAATTCGGGAAAACAACGCTATGCGGCTGTTATGGTACTTCGACAAGCTCAGTAACCATACGACAGACCTACAGCCCAACGGATGGGGTTGTAGGGCTGTCACACCGTGGCAGCCGCAGGATTAATGGGAAATTGACTGCGTCGAATCTTCGATTTCGTGGGGAATTTATAGTGATTCATGTTTGTTATGGCTGGGGTTGGATGGCAGCTCTCTGAACGTAGTCATGAATACCAAAAATAAACATTACAGCAGGGCCTTTTTTTGTTCATGCTATCTCTATTTTGTAAATTTGCACGCTCAATAGTGTGAAATTCTATTGATAACAATATTGATTTAATGGTTAATTTGCAGTATATGAAGAAATTATTACTCTCTCTATTCCTTTTTCTAACTGTTGTTTCGGCTTCGGCCCAAGATGTGAAGCAGACTCGCGCCGCCATGAAACAGGTGCAGGCAGCCTCCGACCGTTATCTTTTTGCCTCCGCTACGGCTGATTCGTTGGATCAGGCCAAGGCTTTTGCCGTGCAGCAGTTGGCCAGCCAAATCATGACCAACGTGACATCGTATTCCAATTACGACCTCAGCCACCGTTTCGAAAACGGCGACATTGATGAGACCGTGCTGTTCAATCAAGTGTCGGAGACCTTTACCAATGTCCGCCTCACGGAGTATCAGACACTCGTCGTGGGCAAGCCCGACAAGAAAAACAAGACATACACGGTTTTCGTCTATATCGACAAGGGCAAGGTCAAGGAGATCTATGATGAGATTTTGGAACGCGAGAAGGAGGCGCAGAAGGAAAGGGAGGAGAAGCTGGCCACCGATGTGCGGCATTATTATTCCGAAGGCTGCAAGGCGGTGAAGGATGTCAGGATAGGCGATGCCTTGAAGTATTGGTATTGGAGCTATGTGCTCAGTCTCGGGACGAATATCACCATCGAGCAGGGGGGTAGGAGAGAGCCCGCTGCCCGCCTCGTTGAAACCCAAATCGAGAACCTGCTGAATGCTATCCGCGTGACGCCCGTTGCCTACCAGCAAGTGCCCATCAACGATTTCCAGAACAAATACACGGTGATTTTGAATATCGAATATGTCGATAAAGGCGTAACCAAGAAGTTGACCAACCTCGACTATAAATACAACGATGGCATCACCTCCGACCAAGGTGGCCCTCGCGTCAGAGACGGTGTGGGCACTTTGGACTTGCAGTACGAAGACATCAATGAGATTGATTTCTACATCACCTACAGATATGATGAAAACGAGACCCCACCCGACATTTACGGAATAATCAAGACCAAAGGCAACAAGACCTTCGCTGCGGCCACTAAGCGCGTGGTTATCCCTGATTCGTTGCGCGAAAACTCAGTTGAGCCAGTGGTGGAGTCGGCAGAGGAATCCCAACTGATTGATACTTTGGCCGCTGAACCTACCAGTGGAAGGTTTGAGCCTGTCGCTCACGACCATGAAGAAATCTTGAAACGCATCCAAGCCATCGAGTTGGCCATCAGGACCAAGGAGTATGCCTCAGTGAAGGACTATTTCACGGATGAAGGCTACGACAGCTTCAACAAACTTGTCAAATATGGCAAGGCTTCTATCATAGGAAAACCGCAATACCGTTTGTTGGACTTTGGCCCCATCACGCTCTGCCGCAGCATCACCATGCAGTTCAGCTTCCTGAACAACAAGAAACAGTTTATCGAAGACGTCACTTTCCGTTTCAATGCCGACAACCTCGTCGAGTCGTTGGCCTTCACCTTGTCGGATGTGGCCGAGAGCGACATCTTGGGCAAGGGCAATTGGGACCGCGACTCGCGCCTGCTGCTGATGAGCTTCCTTGAAGACTATCAGACGGCCTACGCTTTGGGAAGAATTGACTATCTGGAGCGCATCTTCTCCGAGCAAGCCCTGATTATCGTGGGCAACAAGCTGATGCAGCGCAAGATGGACAACGACCGTATCATCATTACGGAGAGCGTGAAATACGACACCTTGTCAAAAACACAGTATATAAAGCGGTTGCGCGAGCATTTTGGAAGAAAGAAATACATCAACTTGAACTTTACTGACACCGACTTCGAGCGTTCGTCCAACGGAAAAAACTTCTACGGTATCCGCGTCAGACAAGAATATTTCTCCGACACATACGGCGATGTGGGCTATCTCTTTTTGCTGGTCGACCTGCGTTTTGATGAGCCCATCATCCATGTGAGGGCTTGGCAAAACGACAAATTACCGATGGAAGACTTGTTCGATTTGTCGGATGTGTATTGATGGATAGACATTATTTTTGCCAAAAATTTGTCTTTACCGTTTCTATTTGTATATTTGCACCGTGAAATTTGTGTAATAAATAATGGGTGATAGAATAATGGCACAAAAATTGTTTTTAAGCGGACTAATTATTTGAAGTCAGATACTCTATACGGCAAATCAAACAATAATCAAATCATAATTAATCAAAAAAAGAAAGGAAAAGTAAAATGAAAAAGTTAGGAATGTTTTTACTGTTCGTGGTCACTATGGCCATTGCCATGCCAAGTAACTCTTACGCACAACTTGACAAAAAACAGCTGAAACAAATCGAGAAGGCCGCCAAGAAGGATGCCAAACAGTTGGCGAAAGAGGGCTGGAAAGTGGCTCCAGGTAATCCCTCGATGGAGCTTCAACTCATCGATTCGTACAAGATGCAGTACCAAAGAGACGAATTCGGCTACGATAAGTTCATCCAAGGTGAGGCCATGACCGTGGGTCAGATGTATGATGCCGCCTTGTTCCAAGCACAGAATCTGTCGAAGATGGATTTGGCTGGCAAGATGGAGACACGCGTGATTCAAATCATCGACAACAAATTGGCCAATAAGGAAATCACAAGAGACGAAGCCACTTCATTGGCCACCAGTGTGAGTGCAGGTAAGAATCTTGTCGCCCAAAAGTTGGGTCAGGTGATTACCCCTGTGAAGTTGTATCGCGACCTTCCCAATGGCAATATCGAAGTTCGTGTCATCGTCTATTACAGCCAGGCGTTGGCCATGAGAGCCGCCAAGGAAGCTTTGAGGGGTGAATTGGAAAAGGATGCCAGCGAGCTTGCCGGAAAAGTGGACGATATTATCGGATTCTAAAGCAATACGCTGAGTATGAACAGAGTGGTATTGCTTGTTGTAGCAATTGTATTCCCTCTGATGTCTTTCGCTCAAAAGGAGCGTCAGGTGTCGGGGGAATACACTTATTATGCGCCTTTGAACGTGGCTCCCAATGTGGCAAGGGAAACCGCGATTGAGAAGGCTAAAATCCAGGCTTTGGCCGACGCTTTTGGCACATTGATCGACATGCACAGCACCAGCGTGATACAGAACGACAACGGCAAGTCGAATTCTAACTTCTTGTCGTTGGGCGAAAGCACGGTGAAAGGCGAGTGGCTTGGCGACACGAAAGAGCCTGAAGTGCAATTGAACTTCGCGGAGGAGTTTATGATTGTGAACGCCAAAGTGTGGGGAAGTGCTCGGGAAATTGTTTCGGCGCGTATCGATATTAATGCCAAGTTGCTGAAGAATACGGCCAGCGATTACGACGAAGACCGGTTCCGTCATGGCGAAAACATTTACCTTTCGTTCAGGTCGCCTGCCAAGGGCTATCTGGCTGTTTATCTGATGGATGAGGAAGGCGATGCCTATTGTCTTTTGCCTTACGAGGAGGACGAAGATGGACAATTCATGGTGAAGGCCAACAAGTCGTATCTGCTGTTTTCGGAGAATGATGCCGAAAAAGGCGAGGTCTGCGAAGAATATGTGCTGACTTGCGCAAAGGGAGACCTCGTTCAGAACATGGTCTATGTCATTTTTTCTCCCAACAAATTCACCAAAGCCAATGATGACGAATCATATAAGGTGGTGGATGTGAATGGTAAACTCGAAAGTTTGCCACGACAGCTTCCCTTCTCCGAATTCCAGAAATGGCTGCTGAAGTGCCGTCGTGCCGACAAGGACATGCAGGTTTTAATCAAGCCTGTTTCTATCGTAAAAAATTGACAATCAGATTAAATAATCTAAAACGATGAAAAACTACAAACTAATTATAGCTGTTTTTGCTCTTGTTGCGTTTGCAAGCTGCAAAAAGGATAAAGATGTCAACATCACAACCTTTAAAGTGACAAAGGAAAAGATTGTCGCCGATGCCTTGTCGGTCCGCATGGAAGGCACATACGAGTATGGTGGCAGAATCAACAGCATCGAAGTGAAAATCGGCCAAAAGGCGGATTTGTCGGATGCTGAAAACTACAGGACGGTTTTGGTCGATGACCAATTCAACGTTACCATCATGGGGCTTCAGCCTGTGGTCGATTACTATTATTGCTATGAAGTTGATTATGGTGCTTCGTCCACATACAAGACCAATGTGAATACGTTTGCAACGGAAGATTTCCAATTGCCTGTTGTGAAGACCGAGGAAGTGGATGACGTTCAGACCAGTATGGCTCATGGTCATGGTGAGGTGACGAGTGATGGCGGCGGCGACCCGGTGACGGTGCGCGGCTTGTGCTGGAGCTTGAGGCACGACCCGACCATCGGTGACTTTTATGTCTACGCTGGAACAGGCACGGGTGCTTTCGACTGTGTGATGAGCGAGTTGCAAGCCGATCAAACCTATTATGTGCGTGCTTTTGCCGGCAATAGCAAGGGTATCGCTTACGGTAATGAAGTCAGCTTTACGACAAAGCCTATGGGAGCACTTCCCACCGTGTCCATTGAGGAAATCACACCTGTGGGTACCGGCTCGTTTTCCGTCACTGCAACCGTTGCCGAACAAGGTGCCAGTGCGGTGATTGTCAGAGGTATCTGCTGGAATACGACCCCCACTCCTGTCATGAACGACTACCATGAAAGCTGTGGCGACGGCTTAGGCTCATTCGCACGCAACATCACGGGTTTGGCCTCAAATACCAAGTATTACGTACGTGCCTACGCAGTGAACGGTCATGGTGTGGCTTACAGTAATGAGGTCACCGTTACTTTAGAGTCGGAAGTGACACTACCTACCGTGTTGACAAAAGATGTCATGAGCATTATGGATGACATGGCCACCGGTGGCGGCATTGTTGTGGATGACGGTGGGGCTGTGGTCACCGAAAGAGGCATCTGCTGGGGCACAAACCACAATCCGACGGTTGATGATACGCATCTCGCCAGCGGTTCGGGCGTGGGCGTATTCTCATGCCATATAACGGGTTTGGAACAAAATGTCACGTATTATGTGCGTGCATACGCGGTCAATGCCAAGGGCATAGCTTACGGTGGCGAAGTGTCGTTTATCATCGCTGCAAAAAAGTGATATGTATTATTTAACTAATTGATTCCCATTATGAAAAAGTATAGTATTTTATCAATTTTCCTTTTTGCCCTGTTGGCCGTTACGGTTTCCTGTAAGAAAGACGCTGAGGTTAACAAGGACACGTTCAAAATAGAGAACGAGAAGGTTGAAACTACAACGCAGTCGGTGAATATTACAGGCACTTACGCCTATTCTGGGACGATAGACGGCATCACCTTGGAACTAGGCCGTCAAGCCGATTTGATGGATAGCGATGCCCACCGTGCTCTGATTGAGGGCACCGATTTCAGTGTTGAGGTGAAAAACCTCCGCACGAATACGAAATATTACTACCGCTATGCGGTGGAATACGGCGGAAAGTTACCTTACCGAACGGAGATAAAGACTTTCACTACGGAAGAGTACAAACTGCCGGAGGTGCAGACGAAAGAAGTGGTTTCGGTTGGTGTGAACCGTGCCGAGATGAGCGGCAACGTGTCAGACAACGGCGGCGGCGATCCGGTGACGCTTCGCGGTATCTGCTGGAGTATGAACCACAATCCGAATGTGGGCGACGAATACGCTAACGCTGGTGAGGGCAACGGTCCTTTCACTTGTGAGTTGACCAACCTACAGCCGGAAAAGACCTATTATGCACGCGCTTTTGCCGGCAACAGCAAGGGCGTTTCATACGGTGAGGAGCTGACATTTGTGACCATGGCGGTAGGAAGTTTGCCCGAAGTGCATACTATTGGCATCACGGACAACGCGATGCTTCAGGCAACGGTGAGCGGTGAAGTGACGAGTGAGGGTGCGAGTGCCGTCTTGGAGCATGGCGTGTGCTACGGCAAGGAGCACTTTCCCACGACGAGCGGTCTTCATGTGACCGCAGGCGCAGGTGCAGGCGTATACACTTGCCAACTGATGAATCTTGAAGGAAACGCCACCTATTATGTACGTGCTTATGCCATCAACAGCTTGGGAGTTTCATACGGCGCAGAAATGAGTTTTGTTGCCATGTCGGAAACAACGGTACCCATAGTAACCACCGATATGGTGAGCAACATCACCTTGTCGTCGGCGACGGGCCATGGTACGGTGGTGAGCGACGGTGGCGCGGCTGTGATGCGTCGTGGCCTGTGCTGGAGCATCGAGCATAACCCAACCGTAGCAGACATCCATGTGGACTGTGGCAATGGGGTAGGAGAGTTCAGTGGCTTGCTGCCTCATCTTGCAAACTTGACGACTTACTATGTGCGTGCATACGCTGAAAACTCCATCGGAATGGCATACGGCGAGGAAGTGAGCTTCACGGTGGGGCAGGGAGGTCCTGCTTTACCAGATGTGATGACGTTTGAGGTAATAATGGATATCACCCAGACTTCAGCTGTAGGTAGTGGAGGAGTCATAGGTGATGGCGGTGCGACAGTGATGGAGCGCGGCCTGTGTTGGAGCATTAACCATAATCCCACTATTGACAACAGCCATGTCGACAGCGGCACTGGGTCAGGCAACTACACCATACAAATGACTGACTTGGAACCCTATACGACCTATTATGTGCGTGCCTATGCAACCAACAGTGCCGGAACTGCATACGGTAATGAGGTGAGCTTTGAAACCTTGCAGATTGAAGGTCTACCGATGGTGAAGATATTCAACGTCCACGACATTACAAAGGTCTCAGCCATTGGTATGGGTTATGTGTTGGAGGAAGGTTATTCCGCAGTGTCAGAAAAGGGTCTCTGCTGGAGCACGAGTCACAGACCGACATTGGACGATAATTTTGCTTCAGGAGGTCAAGGGAGCGAATCCTTTGAAGTGGAAATGAATAATCTGACTCCAGGAACGACGTACTATGTCCGTGCATACGCAACCAATGGATTTGGAACGGGTTATAGCAGTATTGAAATCAGTTTCACTACTAGCAGCTTTAATATCGCAGGTGACTGGTTATGCACGATATATAATAATGATGGTTCACCATACGCCGAAAATGTATTGGTTACATTGAATGAAGATGGGACCGCCAATTGTTTTGACTATTCCACTACATCGGGCCAATACTTGATAAATAGCGAAGGAACCATTACTATTTCATTACCTTATTCTGTTGCTGGATTAATTGGTACGGTGGAATTGAATGGAGAAATTGATGATTTGAATAATCCTATGAGAATTACAGGAGTGTATAACTTGGATTCCAATGGAATTCACATAGATGGTCCTCTTCAGTTTGAGATGGAGAGAAATACAAAGAAAAGATAATTAATAAAATACTAATCAGATGAAAAAATCAATTTTGTTATTAGGTTTGGCTCTAATGGGAGCCGTGGGCATGGCCCAAACCGTCGACGTGGAGTCAGACACTTACAGCTTCAGCGTCGGCAACATCAAGAACAAGGTCAGGCTTTCGGATGTCGACCAGAACATTCCTCAAGCCAGAACGGTGAACGACAAGACCTTCTGCGTCATCTTCGCCAATGAGAAATATCAGTTGGAACAGTCGGTTCCCTTTGCTGCCCATGACGGAGAAGTGTTCAAGGAGTATTGTGTGAAAACCTTGGGTATTCCGGAAAAGAATGTGCATTTTCGCGCCAATGCCACCAAGAACAACATGGAATTTGAAGTGGATTGGCTGAAAAGTGTCCTTGCCACGCATAAGGGTGAGGCGAAGGGTATCGTTTATTATTCCGGTCACGGCATGCCCAGTGAGTCCACTTTGAATTCTTACCTGCTTCCTGTCGACGGCTATGCTTCCCGTCCTGAGTCTGGTTATAGTTTGGACAAGATGTATGCCGACCTTGGCAACACCGATGCGGCTTCTGTAACCTATTTCATCGATGCCTGTTTCAGCGGTGCCAACCGTAGCGGCGAGATGATGGAACAGAATAGAGGTGTCGCCATCAAGTCGAAGGGAGGACAACTGAAAGGAAACTCCGTCGTGTTCTCGGCTGCACAAGGCGATGAAACCGCGTATGTCTATCAGGACAAGTCGCATGGCATGTTCACCTATTTCTTGCTGAAGAAACTACAGGAAACCAAGGGCAATGTCAGCTACGGCGAACTGTCTGATTTTATCACTGAAAAAGTGTCGCGCATGTCGTTGGTGGAAAACTCTAAGAGTCAAACCCCTACCACTACCTCGACCATGACTGACTGGAAAAAAGAGAAATTCAATAAATAAGTAAAGCTATGAGAAAGAATATCATATTGACTGCTATCTTTATAGCGTTTTCCGTTGTTGCAGTAAAGGCACAGCAGATTGTCAACGTGTCGCAGAAAGACAACTCTATCATTGTGGAATACGACCTGTCCAGCCCGGCAGAATTTGTGCGTCTTTATGTCTCCTTAGACGGCGGCGAGAACTACCGTGGCCCTTTGACGGAAGTCAGCGGTGACCTCAACAATGTGCCTGCCGGCTACAACCACAGCATCACTTGGAATATCCTGAAGGAGTTCAATACCGATGCGTTTGAAGAGGACAATGTACGTTTCAAATTGAGTGTGAAACTGAAAGAAAAGTGGTACAAGGAAACCTTTGTTACCTTCAACGGTGCCTATTCGTTCCTGCCTCAGTCTTCGTTTGGTTTCAGTGTGGGTCAAGTGTGGCATTTTGGTTGGTTTGTCAGCGTGATGACCAACGGTAACTTCAGCGGATTTGAATTTGCTGAAGATTGCGATGCCAACGGTTATACCACTGGAGGTTATCTGCCGTCTTATACAGGTGAGAGGTCGAAAATGCGTCTCTCTGTGATGGGTGGCGGAATCATGCGCATCTCAGGCCCGTTGTGTGCCCGCGTCGGCGTCGGTTATGGCAACCGCACCATGCGCTGGCAAGTCAGCGACGGCTCATGGAACCGCATCAAGGACTCCAGCTTCGAGGGCATCGACCTCTCGGCAGGCCTGCAACTGAATCTGAGCGGCTTCGTGGTTTCTTTGGAAGCGGTCACCACCCAGTTCCAGACTGTTGAAGGGAAAGTTGGGTTGGGATTCTCGTTCTGAACGGTATTCCATTCATTTTGTTTAGTTTTTAACGTAAAATAATTGATTCAAACAGTTGCTTAATATGAAAATTGGTCATTCTATCTTTTTGTTATTGTGTGCTTTCTGCATAGGTTTTGGTTCTTGCAAGAAAGACACCGACCCTAACATGGAAACCTTCAAAATCGTGAAGGAAATGGAAAAAATCACGGTAGAGACTAACTCTGCCACCATTTCTGGCACATATCAATATTCTGGCAAGATTAATGGCATCAAGGTGAGGGTAGGAACCAGTGAGCAACTGTTTGGATCTGATGTTTTTGTGGCCGAAGTGAACGGAAAGGCCTATTCTGTGAAAGTCACAGGCTTGCAATCAGGCACAATGTATCATTATCGTTATGAAGTGGATTTGGGATCCAAGGAGGATTTTTTGACTGAAATCAGCGATTTTACTACCTTGAACGAGTTGCCTACCGTAAAAACTATAGATGTGACTGCAATTGATACCACTGTATTCCGTATCAAATGTGAAGTACTCTCTGACGGCGGTTTGGAAGTAACAGAGCGCGGCATCTGTTGGAATACCTACGGCGATCCGACCTTGGAAGATGAGAGCATGAAACATACCAACGGTGGTCTTGGACCATACACCCTACGCATGGAAAACTTGGCAATAGAAACAAAGTATTATGTGCGTGCATACGCCATGAATGCCGCGGGCGTTGGCTATGGTGAAGAATTAGTGTTTGAGACCACCCCTGTCCCTGGAATGTCAGTAAATATTGCGTTGAGTTGTAACCCTGAGGAAGGTGGCACGGTGAATGGTGCTGGCTCATACGCTATAGGTGAACAATGCACTGTGAAGGCAACGGCCAACCCGACCTATACCTTTGTCAATTGGACGGAGAATGGGTCTCAGGTTTCCTCCGATGCCAGCTATACATTTACAGTGACTGGCAGTAGGTCTTTGGTGGCGAATTTTACAAACAGTGGCGGTGGCGGCGGTAGCAATGCCCCGCAAGGTGCAATAAACGGCAAGTTCACGATTAATGATGGCGGTGGCAAGGTGTACTTCTCACGAGGTAACTTGCAGTATATTGGCAGTGCAACCACACCCTACTGGAAGTTTGCTGATACCCAATGGGGTTTTCTTGGTGTCACCACAGGACAAAATAGTGCAAGCCAAAACGTTGACCGTGACCTTTTCGGTTGGGGTACGAGTGGGTGGAATTGCGGCAACCTCTACTTCCAGCCTTGGAATTGCGACGAAACAGGTGAGTCGTACGGCCCTTCAGGAGGGTACGATTTGGTTGGCACTTATGCCAATTCTGATTGGGGTCAGTATAATGCCATATCCAATGGCGGTAACATCTCCAGTCAGTGGCGCACTTTGACCAAGACAGAATGGTGGTATATATTGTATACGCGTAACACCAATTCAGGAATTCGCTATGCGATGGCGACAGTAGGTAGAGCACGTGGCTTGATAGTTCTACCTGATGACTGGAATTCAACGTATTATACGCTGAATGAAATAAATAATGGCAATGCCAACTTCAGTAGCAATATTATCACGACATCTCAATGGAGCATTTTGGAGCAATATGGTGCAGTCTTCCTGCCCTCAGCAGGATCTCGTGAGGGAACTGTGGTCAGTAATGCGGGGAACTTTGGAAACTACTGGTCGGCCACAGCTGCGGGTGGAGCCTGTGCTTGGGTGTTGTGCATCGGCGGTGGCTCCATTACCGATCATCCCGCCGATCGATTTTGTGGGTTCTCTGTACGCCTCGTATGCCCAAGCGAGTAAGGCTCTCGTTCTGAACGGTATCCATTCAGTTTGTTTAGTTTTAACGTAAAATAATTGATTCAAACAGTTGCTTAAGATGAAAATTGGTCATTCTATCTTTTTGTTATTGTGTGCTTTCTGCATAGGTTTTGGTTCTTGCAAGAAAGACACCGACCCTAACATGGAAACCTTCAAAATCGTGAAGGAA
>JAEEQP010000062.1 GCA_016285355.1 Bacteroidales bacterium | reverse complement strand
CTGCTATCTTAATATGTTTGACGGATGCAATGACCTCTACCAATTGACCTGCTTAGCCACCACCATCAATGGCACTGACTGCACCACAAACTGGCTCAACGGAGTGGCCAATACCTCCCCTGATGGCGTCCCCACATTCACCAAGGCCAAGGGTGTAGACTGGTGGACCAGGGATAGCAACGGTATCCCATTGAGCTGGGATGTAAACGAATACTAACCCTACAACAATCGTCGAAACTTAATATGAAAGGCAGCCTTCGTTTGAGGGCTGCCTTTCGTTGTTTTTTCGGGCTATTCATAATGCCTAATCCGAGCCTCAATCCCGTCAGCCTCCAATTGTGAGGGGATACCGCTCACATCCGTCTGGCCGTAGTGGTAGGGGAACAGCACTTTCGGTTGGACCATCCGCGCCGCGTTGACGAGTTGCTCGGGGGTCATGGTGTAAGGCTGATTGCACGGCATGAAAGCGACGTCGATGTCTTTGATTTCAGCCATTTCAGGGATGTCCTCGGTGTCTGCGGCAATGTAGATTCTCAGTCCGTCGAGGGTGAGGATGAAGCCGTCGTCCCTTCCTTTGGGGTGGAATTGCAGATGCCCTTCGGTGGTGTTATAGGCTGGGACGGCCTCAACGGTGAAATCGTCGGCAATTTGGAGTTTGTCGCCGTTGGCCATCACGGTGCCATAACCAAGCATTTCGGCGCAGCGTTGGTTGGTAATCATTTGGGTGTTGTCACCCGTCAGCATGTTGATGGCCGTCGTGTCAAAATGGTCGTGGTGCTCATGGGTGATGAAGATGTAGTCCGATTTGGGCATGGCGGCGTAGTTGATGACCTTCTCCCCTAACTTCGCCACGGGGTCAATCTGTATTTCCTTGCCGTCGTATTCGATTCGGATGCTGGCGTGAACCAAGGCATGGAACTTGACCATCTTGCCGCTTTGGGTAGTAAAGGTATCGACTTCGTACACATCTTCAGCCATCTCTATCGGCATCCCCGCGTTTTTCCAAGCCGTGATGCCACCCTCAAGATTCACAACCTTGAAGCCTTCCTTGGCAAGCATCTCAGCGGCCTTGACTGAGCGTTTCCCACCCTTGCAATATACGGCAATGGTCTTGTCGGCAGGCAGGGTCGATTTTGCCTTTTCAACAAAGCCATCCTCTTTGACGTCGATGTTGAGGGCATTGGTGAGGTGGCCTTCGCCAAATTCCTCTGCGGTCCTCACGTCGAGCAAAACGATATCGGGGCTTTTGATGCGTTCAGCAAACGTGTTGACCTCTGCATTTTCATAACTTTGATGGCCGCAAGCGGTGGCCAGTCCCAAAAGGGCTAATAAGTTGGTGAGCATTTTCTTCATGGTGTTTGTATTTGAATGTGGCAAAAATACATATTTTTCCGAAAACGGTAGAGATTGGTTTTTTAGAAAACACGAAATACCACAAATTGACCATAAATGAATCAGAAATATATGTAATTTTGCGCCAAAGAAACCGACTATGAGCTATATTCCAAAAGGGCGAACAAAAGACGACATCAAAGTTCGGGAAAAACTTATCAAGGACTTTTATGCCCAATGGATTTCGGAACAACCTGACAAAAAAGTTTGGAACCACAACTTAGGCACGTTTATCTATGTGAAATTCCTGTCCATCAACGAGACTTATGAGAAGGCGGCACGTGACTACAATTCAACGCTTGCTGTTTTTCGTCTAACAGAAATACTCGAAAACGCAGTTACGATAGATGAGAAAGCTACCAATCGAAAAACCCAAAACCAAAAGCAATTTGAAAAGTTGATTATACTGAAATATGGTGAGGTGAAACTTACGGTCGGACTTCAACGCTCTACTCAGGAAATGGTTCAATATTGCATCACCGTCCCCAATGAACCTGACTCAAAAAACAAAGCCACCACGGAAAAGTGATGGCTCGTTTATGTTGAGGCTCGAAACGACCGTAATGGCCATAAAGGTTGTCATCCTTTCTGCGAATTCCTCTGATTGACGCTGCAAAATTACTACTTTTTTCGTTCCCCGCAACTGTTTATTTTTGTTTTTTTATCAAAACACGAATTACCACCAATTTGCCACGAATTTTCAAAAATTCATTTCTGGAAATTCGTGAATCATTCATGGACATTCGTGTTGAAAAAAGCCTTACCAGCGCAACTTGATTTCCTCGTCGCTGCAAAGCTTGAACACCTCGTTTCGGATGTAGTCTTCGAGGCTTTGGACATACCTTTGTTGTCATAGCAGTTGCGTCAAATCACAATGAAACATGACTCGAAAAAAGTTGACATCGGCTTTCACGCGCATTTCTTCCTCCTTCTATACTTTCTCGTTCTTTTCCATTTCAGCAAAGAAAGAGAGAGCATCTGAGCCTTCCAACACTGGTGTTGCTTCTATCGGTTTTGCCATAATCTTTTCTCCTTTCAATGATTTCCGCTTGCAAAAATACACATTTTTCCGAAAATCGGCAGAGGTCTGTTTTTAGAAAACATGAATTGCCATGAATTGGCCATGAATGAATCAGAAATAAAACAAAGCCACCACGGAAAAGTGATGGCTCATTTATATTGAGGCTCGAAACGAATGTAAAGGCCATAAAGGTTGTCATCCTTTCTGTGAATTCCTCTAAATGAAAGAACATAAATTACTCTTTTCGTTCTCCGCAATTCTTTTTTTCTTCATTATTCTTTGTTTAACTAGATTTCCTCGTCATTACAAAGTTCGAATCATCCCAAAGGCCTCCTTGTTTGGTTGATGATTCGACTCACCCATCTCAATTCTTAAATAATAGAATAGTTATAATTCAATCCAACTTTTTTTATTTCATGATTATTTATTTGATTTAAAACTACACGAAACCCTACTCTATTGTATCCATCTTTAACAGTTTTCATATAAGTGTTTTGACAACGTGTTGACTTACTCATAAAACTACCGCCACATCCAAAATTGGGTTTGAATTCATCATCAGTTAATAGTTCATACTCAACACCATTAATTAAAACTTTATTATTATACTTAATTTTTTTAACATACTCCCAAACATTTCCACTCATATCATATATTCCTAATTCATTTGGTTTCTTTTTTCCTACAGGATGTAAATGACCGCCGCTATTATTTTTCCACCAACCTACTTCATTAATGTCATCACTTCCTGAAAATTTATATTTCTCACTCTTGTTTCCTCCACTAGCAGCAAACTTCCATTGATCCTCGGTTGGCAAGGAAAAAGACTTTCCAGTTTGAGATGTCAATTTGCGAACGAAAGCCAAACACTGACTATAAGTAACCCCAGTTATAGGCAAATCATCTCCTTTCTCATCTTTTAAGTTTTCAATATCTCCAGGGCTTTCTCCAATAATCCTTTTCCATTGAAATACGGTAATAGGATACTTTCCTATCCAAAAATCATCAAGTTTGGTTTCTTTATTAAGGAATCCTCCTTCAACCTTAACTAATTGAATGCCCAATAATTCAATGACCATAGAAGATGAAACTGTTGTGTCTTGTTCAATAATGTAGTTTTCAAGGTCACGAATCTGAGGAATACGCTCCGATTTATTCAAAGGACAAAATATTGACCTAAAAGTACGATGATTATCTCCAAAGATTCTATAAAGATTGCTAATTTGTTCTTTAAAATTCGTTTCCTTCCCATACGCCCCATCATAATAATAGTATTTGATGAGTTTGCACCTTTCGTTGTCAAATATTTCATTCAACAAAGCCCGGTCACTATTAGCACATGAATGCCCTAAAATATAAACTTCATAATTACTCTTTCCATAGATATATGGAATAATTCTTTGATATTCACCACTTCTAGCATAGAGTACCGCTTTATTATATTCCAAAAAAGAATTATCTTTATTCTCCTGAATATTCATAGAATTGGAATCTAACTCATCACCATATCCAAAAATAATTGAATTCTCATCTGTTATGCTCCCATGAATATGGATAATTACATGCTTATCAGAATCAGACTCGTTTAAAGAATAACCATACAATTCCAATGTATTGGTATAATTAAAACTAATAAAAACAATCTTTTCTATTTCTTGATTATTAGCATCAAAAATCTCTTTCATTCGATTCGTTAATCTAACAAATTCAGCATTCTCTTTATTCGTGGAATCAAACACAAATTGTAAATATTCAAGGAGTCTTGTCCTCAAAACACGAAACTCTCGGTTAAGTTTCATAATTGATAATTCCTCATGCTCTTTTTCTTCTTTTTCGGAGTCAAACTGTTTATTACATTTCAATAAACAATCATAATAAACATCCTCAATATCAGACCATTTAGGATCCTTCAGTTCGTTTTTCTTTTTCTCTAATAATTCCAGTAATCCATTTTGATATGTAATCCATCTTTTCAATTCATTTACATCATTAAATTTGCCTTTTTTGCCTTCGTCAACTATAAACAGATCATCTTTATCGACAATTCGTTTTATATAACCTTCCCTATCTTTTCGTCCTTTATTAAGAGATGAAACATTCATCAATTCATTTATATTCATCAACTCATTAATTTCTTCAACTTTTTTATCCCATAGCCAATCAATAAAACTGCTATAACTCGTTTTTAAACCATGAGCCAAATCAAAGCCATTGCCAATGATGATAATTCGATTACGTTTGTTCGGTTTCTCCATACAGATTCAATTTTGCTGCAAATATACGTAAAACATTGGAATTAATATGGCATAATTCAAGTTCTAAATTCCTTCGGAAGAATTCATCTGGAAAAATAGTCATTTTTCAGACCAATGCTCTGTGCGTCGGTATTTTTTCTTCAGATGATCCATTGCCTGTTATTTTCCGCAAAAATAGCGGCTTCCCTCCAAACGGCAATGGAATGTAGTGAATTATAGTGGAAAATAGCGTTTGACAAACATCGATTTGGCAGGCAAAAGAATCAAATGTTCCGCCAAACTTTGCTTTTTTTGGCAAGTTTGGCGGAACATTTCAAGAAAAACACTACCTTTGCAAAAACATTAGAACGCTATGGATAAGATAATTGGACGTGATACGGAACTGGCGAAGCTGTCGGCCTACAACCAAAGCGGGAAGTGCGAATTCGTCGCGTTGTATGGAAGGCGCCGCGTTGGCAAAACATCCCTTATTCGTTATTTCTTCAAGGACAAGTTCGACTTTTTTGTCAGCGGCGTGTTGGAAGGAAACCGTGAAGACCAAAAGGATGCCTTCTTGTCGGCCCTGACCAAATATGGCTACGACGGCCCCGAACCGAAGAATTGGAAACAGGCTTTTGAGGCTTTAGGAACCATTATCGAGAAAAACAAGCGCAAGAAACGTTGTGTGGTTTTCATCGACGAAATCTCTTGCTTCGACTTCGAGTATTCCGGGTTCGTCAAAGAACTGGGCAGGTTTTGGAACAACATCGCTTCGTGGCACGACAACGTGTTTTTGGTCATCTGCGGAAGCGCCACCTCGTGGATGATTCGCAACGTCATCGAAAATCGGGGCGGATTGCACAAGCGAACCACACACGAAATGCATCTACGCCCCTTCAACCTATACCAGTCCGAGATGTACTTCAAGGCCAAACACTACAGGTGGGACAGGATGACCATCCTCCAACTTTATCTGGCATTGGGCGGTGTGCCCTACTATTTCTCCCTGCTCGACCCAGCCAAGAGTGCGGCTGAGAACATCGATATGCTGTTCTTCTCCACCAATGCGGAATTCAGGAACGAGTTCCGACGCTTGTACACCTCTCTGTTCAAAACTCCTGAACGATACATGGACATCATCCGCCTGCTTTCGAAGAGCAAGGAAGGGATGACAAGGGGACAGATTGCCACTGCCCTCAAAATGTCTTCGGGCGAGGAATTGACCAAGATGCTCAAGGATTTGGTTTATTGCGACCTCATCATCCACCATAGTGACGGAGGCAAAAAGAACTCCGGCATCTACAGATTGATTGATTTCTTCACCATCTTCTACCAGACTTTCTGCGCCTCCGAAACCATCACCGACCGCGCTTATTGGAGGCACACCCTCAACACACCAGGCCAAAACAACTGGTATGGACTGGCGTTTGAACGCCTATGTATGTATCATGTTTGGGAAATCATACAATCCCTGCGATTGGACACCATCCTCACCTCTTACTATTCTTGGCGTAGCCGCAAGACCACCCCGGGAGCACAGATTGACATGATAATAGACCGCGCCGATGGTGTTGTTGATATTTGCGAGATGAAATACTCCCGCTATGAATACAGCCAAGATGCAGAAGAGAGCCTAAAGCTGGGAAACCGAATCAAGACCTTCCAGGCTGAAACCAAGACTTCAAAAGCCATTCGGACTGTCCTCATAACCACCAAGGGATTGGCTCAAGGTGAACATAGTGATGATTTTGTTAAAGTACTAACAATAAACAACTTATTTGTTGAGAACACCGAGGAAGGTTAAGCCAAACTTGCCAAAAAATTCAAAGTTTGGCGGTAAATATCTCTTTGGGAGGAAGAAAAGCCACATCTTCCTGTAATTGTCAAAAGGCCCACACACCTCCTTCCACAGCCTCATCGTTTCCTTAATGCTTGCTTCAGTCTCGTCATCCTGAAGAATCTCGTCCACCTCGCGGATGACCTATTCTGGCGGGGGCACTTCGATGGCCTGCTTCAGTCCCTCAAAATAGAGCCGCTTTTTGATTATTTCGTTCCTTTCCGTTCATGGGCGCAAGGATAAGCATAAAACGCATAATACATCCTGATTTAACCACTTTTGCCATTTTTTAGGCCAACACCTCCTACCTATCGAAAAAATCCCTACCTTTGCAGATTAATTAAAACCCAACCGCAATGGCACTTGATAACGAAAAAATCATTGGTGAAGGCTTGACCTACGACGATGTCCTGTTGGTCCCTTCTTATAGTAATGTCCTCCCGCGTGAGACGAGCCTGAAAACCAAGTTCTCACGCCACATCGACCTCAACATCCCTGTGGTCTCCGCCGGTATGGATACCGTCACGGAGAGCCGCATGGCCATCGCCATCGCCCAAGAAGGCGGCATCGGCGTGCTACACAAAAACATGACCATCGGCAAGCAAGCCGCCGAGGTGCGCAAGGTGAAACGCGCCGAGAATGGCATGATCAGCGACCCTGTGACTATCCACGTGGACGCCACCGTGCGCGACGCTCTCAACCTGATGGGCGAATACCGCATCGGCGGCATCCCTGTCGTCGACAGCTGCAACGTGCTGGTCGGCATCGTCACCAACCGCGACTTGCGTTTCGAGCGTGGCCTCGACCGCCCCATCGCCGAGGTGATGACCAAGGACAACCTCATCACCACGACGGAGGTTTCCTTTGAGAAGGCCGCCGACATCCTGCAAGAGCACAAAATCGAGAAACTGCCTGTGGTCGACAAGGACAACCACCTCGTCGGCCTCATTACTTATAAAGACATCATCAAAGTGAAGGCGCGCCCCAACGCCTGCAAGGACTCGCGCGGTCGTCTGCGCGTGGCCGCCGCCGTGGGCATCGCCTCCAACACCCTTGAACGCGCCGCCGCCCTCGTTGACGCGGGCGTGGATGCCTTGGTCGTCGACACGGCCCATGGCCATTCACAAGGTGTCATCGACATGGTGCGCAACCTGAAGAAAAACTACCCTGAAATAGACATCGTGGCGGGCAACATCGCCACTGCTGAAGCCGCCAAGGCTTTGGCTGAGGCAGGTGCTGACGCCATCAAGGTAGGCATTGGGCCTGGTTCCATCTGCACCACACGCGTGGTGGCGGGCATCGGCGTGCCGCAACTCACTGCTGTTATGGATGTTGCTAAAGCTTTGGAAGGTACTGACATCCCGCTCATCGCCGATGGTGGCATCCGCTACACGGGCGACATTGTAAAGGCTTTGGCTGCTGGTGCTTCTTCCATTATGGCGGGTTCGCTCTTTGCCGGCGTGGATGAGTCACCAGGTGACACCATCATTTTTGAAGGCCGTAAGTTCAAGACCTATCGTGGCATGGGCTCGTTGGAAGCCATGCAGCAAGGCTCGAAGGACCGTTATTTCCAAGACAACGTGGATGATGTGAAGAAGCTCGTTCCCGAAGGTATCGCTGGGCGTGTTCCTTACAAAGGCACGCTCTCCGAAGTCGTTTATCAGATGGTCGGTGGCTTGCGTTCTGGCATGGGTTATACTGGCTCCCGCACCATTGATGACCTGAAGAAAGCCAAGTTCATCCGCATCACCAGCTCGGGTATCCTCGAAAGCCATCCACACGATGTGACCATCACCCAGGAAGCCCCCAACTATAGCAAAAGAAGTTAGTTTTTAAACACGAATTTCCATGAATTAATCACGAATTATTCAGAAATTATTTATGTTGAATTTCAAGAAATATAAAAGTCTCGTTTATGATATTATCGGTTCGGCTATGACGGTTCACAGAGAGTTGAACTGGGGATTGTTGGAACCTTTGTACAACGAAGCTCTTTATATGGAATTGCTTGAAAAAGACATAAATTGCGAGTCGGAAAAACTTCTTCCTTGTTATTACAAAGGGCACAGGATGGAGAAATTTTACAAGATGGATTTGGTAGTCGATGAGGTAATTGTGGAACTGAAATCCGTCAAAGAATTGTTACCTGCCCATCGTGCCCAGTTGTTCAATTATTTGCGTCTGACGAAAAAACCTGTAGGTTTACTTATCAACTTTGGGCAACCAAGTCTGCAAGGCGAACGCTATGCCTATATAGAAGAGACAAACGAATGCATTCTGCTCGACAAAGACATGTATCCTCTCTATCCTGAATACCCAGACTGGGATGAAGAATACGAGGAAAAAAATAATGAAAATTCGTGATACATTCATAACAATTCATGTAGAATAACAAATAACAAACAATAAAATTCATTCCAATGAAAGCATCCATTTCTTTCCCTGAATTACAAGACATTCTGCTAGAAAAAGCTCAACAAAACATCAATTTCTCCCACGTCGATGACAAAACCATCCACGTCGTCTACCCTATCGATTTGGGCATCATCAAGAAAGACCTCGCCGTCGACCTTATCGTCGAGGAGTTGAGAGGCAGCGACTTATTGGTGCAAATTTCGGCTGGCAAAGGCACTGAAATCCTATTGAATACTGCCCTCAGCCTGCTGAAAAACAAAATTCCGGAAGGTTTGATGGAGAAACAAGACAACAACTATTTCCTGATTCATCTGGGTACAATTGAGCAGGTGAAATCCGTGTTCGACGCAATTACCGTGAACGATTTCAAAGTGCTTGCCGACGGTCTCCAAGTGGAAGGCACTTTGAAGTCTTGATTCTCGCTTGCGAGACATACTATCCGCCAAATTTCATCGTTATTCAAAATTGTTGGGTGAAGTTTGGCGGTTTTTGTGTAATTTTACCGCCCGTTTCACAACATCAATCATCATTGAAAGAACAAACAGTAAAAATATCAGCAATGAGAAAAGTTAACTTTTTGAAAATGTTTCTGTTAGCATCAATTCTGATGCCTACTTTTTATGCCAACGCCCAGTCAAAACTCGACAAGCAAGTGTTGATGACTATCGGCGACCAAGACATCACCGTGAAGGAATTCACCGATGTGTATTACAAAAACAACCTCAAAAGCGATGTCATCGAGAAGAAATCCGTCGACGAATACCTCGACCTCTTCACGACCTTCCGTATGAAGGTGATGGAGGCCGAACGCCTGAAATTGGATACCAGCGCGAAGTTCCAGAGGGAACTGGCCGGCTACCGCAAACAGTTGGCCAAGCCCTTCATGAGCAGCGACGACATCACCGACGAGCTGATTCAGGAAGCCTACCAGCGCAAGCTGAAAGACATCCGCGCCTCACACATCCTCATCCGCTGCGACAAGAACGCCCTGCCGTCTGACACGCTGAAAGCCTACAACAAAGCCATGGACATCCGCAAGAAGGCCCTGAAAGGCGAAGATTTCGGCGACTTGGCGGTCCGTTATTCTGACGACCCATCGGCCAAGGACATGAAACCCACGGAACAAAACCCTGGCCGTCCGGGCAACCGCGGTGACCTCGGCTATTTCACCGTCTTCGATATGGTTTATCCTTTTGAGACCGGTGCCTACAACACCAAGGAAGGCGAGATTTCGATGCCTGTGCGCAGCGATTTCGGTTACCATCTTATTAAGGTGGTCAGCATTACCGACGCTATGGGTAGCATCCAGGCCGCCCACATCTTCCTGCAACTGCCTTACGACGCCCCCGAAGAAGACGTAGCCGCCATGAAGCAGAAAGCCGACAACATCTACAACGAATTGATGTCCAAAGACGGCAAGAACTGGAACGAGATGGTGAAACAATACTCCGACGACAAAGGCACCGTCAGCCGCAACGGCACATTGAGCAACTTCACGGTCAGCCGTATTGTTCCTGAGTTCATTGAAGCCTGCAAGTCCTTGGAAATTGACCAAATAGCTAAGCCCGTCCGCACCAATTACGGTTTCCACATCATAAAGTTGTTGAGCAAGTCGGGCGTGGGCTCTTTCGACAAGGAATCCAAAGGCTTGAGTGAGCGTATCGAGAAGGACCAACGCTCCAAGAAGTCGGAAGAAGTGGTGCTCAGGCAGGTGAAGAACGAATACAAGTTCAAGCAGAACGACAAGAACGTGGAGGCTTTCATTGCCACCGTCGACAGTACCATCTTAAGAGAGGAATACAAGCCTGCCGCCAACGTTGACATGAATGCCACACTGTTCACTTTAGATGGTCACGCCACCAAGGTGAGTGACTTCGTCAATTACATCCAAGCAAACATGAAACCGCAGAAGTATGTCACGCCGGGCACTTACGCCTACCAACTCTATGAGACTTTCGCCAACGAAACAGCCATGAACTATGCTGATTCACGCCTCGAAGACAAGTACCCTGAGTTCAAAGCTTTGGTTCAGGAATACAGGGACGGCATCCTGCTCTTCGACCTCATGGATCGCGAAGTTTGGGACAAGGCTGTGAAAGACACCGTTGGACTGAAGGAATTCCACGAGCGCAACGCCTCCAAATACATGTGGGAAGACCGCGCCCAAGCCTGCGTCATCACGGTGACGAAGCCCGAATCGCTGCCCAAGGTGAAGGCCCTTTTAGACGAAGGTGTTCCGTTCGACAGTCTCAGAAACGTCATCAAGCGCGATTCCATCAGTTCTGCCTTCGTCCGCAACGGTTTCTATCAAAGAGGTGACAACCAATATGTTGACCAAACCGAATGGAAAGTGGGCGTGAGAAACGAGATTTCGTCCTCAGTCGACGAATCCACCGTTATCGTATGCATCAGGGACGTGCGCAAGCCTGAGCAAAAGACCCTCAAAGAAGCCCGCGGCCTCGTCACTTCCGACTATCAAGTGGAGTTAGAACAAAAATGGGTGCAGTCGCTGAAAGACAAATATCCGGTGAAGGTCAACGATAAAGTGCTTGAAAAGGTCAGAAACCTCTATAAATGAAGAAACTGAGCGCAATTATCGGTATCATTTCCCTTCTGCTGTTGTCCGGCTGCGAGTATTTTGAGAAGTATTTTAAGAAGAACTCGAAAGAAGTCGTAGTGGCGGAGTGTTACGGCAAGTATCTCTATGAGTCCGACCTCGTAGGACTTGTGCCTGAAAACACTTCCACTTTGGACAGCATTCAGCGGGTGAACTCCTTCATCGATTCCTGGATCAGGAGGCAGGTGCTCATCCATCAGGCCGAAAGCAACCTCGACAAGGAAGCACTTAATCTGGACAAGCAAGTGGAGGAATACCGTAATTCGTTGGTTATCTTTGCCTACGAGAGTCAACTCATCAACCAAAAGCTCGACACCGTCGTCAGCGAAGACGAGATTGCCGAGTACTATGAGCAGAACAAGGAGGACTTTCAGCTCCGCAACACGATGGTCAAGGTCGCATACGTCATCCTCAACGAAGACGAAGACGGCAAACAAAAAGCAGCCTTCAAAAAACTGATGAGCGACCCCGACACCCTGCTCCTGCAAAACATCGACATCTTGGCCAATTATTATGCGGTCACCAGCTATCTCGATGTGGACCAATGGATTCGCTTGGACGAGCTGACGAACACCATCCCGATTGAAATCTTCAATGCGGAGAGTTTTCTGAAAAAGAACAGGTTCGTCTGCTTCGACATGAACGAGCATACCTACATGGTGCGTTTTGTGGACTACCTTTTGGAAGAAAGCACTTCGCCCATGGAGATGGTGCGCGACAACATCAAGAGCGTCATTTTGGCCCACCGCAAACAAGCCATGCTCAACAACATGAAAGACGCGCTGTATAGGAAAGCCCAGAGAGACCATGCGTTTGATGTGTATGTGGGTTCTCCTACTATAAACAATGATGATTAGGACGGCCCTTCGACAAGCTCAGGGACCTGCAAGAGCTAAGGTCGTTGAGCCTGTCGAAACGCCGATACAATAATAAAGTGAAAGAATAAATAATAATGAAAAGAAACTGGATTATCATAGCACTTCTGTTTGTTGCCCTGCCGTTGTTCTCGCAAAACCGACAGCCTCAGGTGGTCGACAAGGTGGTGGCCGTGGTCGGAAAGAACATCATCCTGCAATCCGACATTGAGAACCAATACATCCAATACCGCATGCAGGGGATGGCCGAAGGTAGTGCAAAGGAAGTGAGAAGCCGCATTTTGGAAGACCTCTTGCTTCAAAAACTCATGCTCAACCAGGCCGAAATGGACAGTATCACCGTCACCGATGAGCAGGTGGAAGCCGAGTTGAACAGGAGAATCCAATATATCATAAGCCGTTTCGGCTCGCAAGAGAAGTTGGAAGCCCAATTTGGCAAGAGCATGTCGGAAATCAAGGACGAAGTGCGACAGGCCTCCAGAGACAACATGCTGCAAGAACAAGTGCAGGCCAAAATCATGGAGAATGTCACGGTAACGCCGAAAGAGGTGAAGGACTTCTTCAACGACATCCCGAAAGACAGCTTACCCACGATTAGTCCAGCGTATGAGATTGTGCAGATTGTGAAACGTCCTCCAGTCAGCATCGACGAGAAGTTGCAGGTGAAAGACCGCCTCTACCAAATCCGCAAGCGCATCCTTGACGGAGAGAGCAGTTTCTCCACCATGGCCGTGCTTTATTCCGAAGACCCAGGCTCGGCCCGACAAGGCGGTGAACTTGGCTTTTACCCCAAAGGTGAGTTTGCCCCTGAGTTCGAGAATGTCGCCTTCAACCTTCGTGACGGCGAAATCTCCGATGTGGTGGAGACCCAGTTCGGCTTCCACATCATCCAACTGATTGAAAAACGCGACAATATGGTAAACTGCCGTCATATCCTGCTGACGGCCAAGGTGCCTATCGAATCCCTTGAGAAAGCCCAAAACGAGCTCGATTCGGTGGCCCAACTCATCCGCAACGGCGACATGACCTTTGAGGAGGCCTGCAAGAAATTCAGCGACGACGACTCGAAGAGCAACGGCGGCTACCTGACCAACGCCGCCACCAGTGGCAACTGGATTAGCCTGCAAGACCTTCAGGAACTTGAACAAGCCTATCCTGAATACAAAAACTTAGCCTTCGTCATCAGCCGTTTGGATGTCGGCGAAGTCAGTGACCCGCTGCCGATGACCACCAACGACAACAACGATGCCTTCCGTCTCGTCATGGTCAAGCGCAAGACCGAAGCCCATCAGGCCAACCTCAAGGAAGACTATAACCTCATCCAAAGCTGGGCCACAGCGCAAAAACGCCAGGAGGCCGTGGGCAAATGGGTGAAAGACAAAGCCGCCAAAGCCTATATCCGCTTGGACGACGCATACAAGAACTATGATTTTTATTACGATTGGAACATTCAATGACAAACACATACAACTCTGACGTCGACGGTGCCAAGGCATTGGTCGAGAAATATGAAATCCTGCGCAAGGAAATCGGGAAAGTCATCGTCGGACAACATGACATCATCCACAACACCATTTTGTCCATTTTCTGCCAAGGCCATGTGCTGCTCGTCGGCGTGCCAGGACTGGCCAAAACCTTGTTGGTCAACACCATCGGCAAGGCTTTAGGCTTGAGCTTCAGCCGCATCCAGTTCACCCCCGACCTGATGCCTTCCGACATCGTGGGCACCGAGATTTTGGACGAGTCGCGGCAGTTCAAGTTCATCAAAGGGCCTGTCTTCGCCAACATCGTTTTGGCCGACGAAATCAACCGTACCCCGCCCAAGACGCAGGCCGCTTTGCTTGAAGCCATGCAGGAAAAGAGCATCACCGTGTCGGGCAAGACTTACAAGTTGCAGGAGCCGTTTTTCGTGTTGGCCACACAAAACCCCATCGAGCAGGAAGGCACCTATCCCCTACCCGAAGCCCAACTCGACCGTTTCATGTTCAACCTCATGCTCGACTATCCTTCCTACGAGGAGGAAATCGACATCGTGAAAAGCACCACCATTGGCCATGTCGCCGAGGTGAATGCCGTGCTTTCCCCTGAGGAGATACTGTATTTCCAGCAGTTGGTGCGCCGTGTGCCTGTGCCGGATAATGTATATGATTATGCCGTGAATTTAGTGGCTAAAACCCGTCCGCACACCGCGAAAGCCCACGATTGGGCCAACCGTTATCTCAGCTGGGGTGCCGGTCCGCGTGCCTCGCAGTACCTCATCATCGGTGCCAAGGCCAACGCCCTGCTGACAGGTAAATACTCCCCCGACATCGAGGACGTGCAGCGCGTCGCCGTGCCTATCTTGCGGCATCGTATCATCAGGAATTATACGGCTGAGGCAGAAGGAATTTCGATTGAGAACATCATTGATACATTGAAATAATCAGATGTAGGGCTGTCACATTGTGGCAGCCGCTGTAACGTTCATAAACAGCGGCTGCCGTAATACGACAGCCCTACAAATTATTCTCGTCCCCCAATAAACTTAAAGCCCCAATAAGGCATCCGCACCAATTCGGGCACGGTCTCTCCACCCAACCTCACACGGCGACGCGCAACCATCCGCGAGGAAAAAACGCCATAGCCGCCGTCGATAAGTGAAAACGTATTGTCGCCTTGCGCAAAGCCCAGTGAAGCATCGTTGTTATGGATATATTGTCTCAGCTCCTCACCGCCAGCAGTAATGATAACCTCAACAGGAAAGTCGCCGATATAACGCTTCAAGCCCACAATGGCTGTATCCGCGCCAAGGAATTCACTCAGTTTCGCATAAAAATCCTGAGGCCTATAATAGAATTTATAGCAATTCATTTCCATGTTACTCGACAAATCAAAATCATTGAGTCTGCCGATATACCACCGCATGGTGCGTGGCACCGAATCGGCATCGGGCGTGCGTTGCTCCAAAAAAGTGAACGTCATATTGACTTCATAAAAGCCTGCGTTGATGGCAGGATGAAACAGAAATTCTCTTGGAACGGCGTTGAAATATTCCTTAGAAAAATTCACGGCGAGGCTCTGCACGTCGTAACTGTCGTTGCCCACCAAGTTGGCCTGAGTCGTCAACAAACGATCAGGAAGGGCGACCTTTAGTTTGTAACTGTACTTTTCAGTCTTGCTGTTGTTGGGCAATGTCTCCGTGGTATAATACAACTTTTGCGCAGGCGCATAGAACACCCCCTGTTGCTTGTTGTGTATCGTGATAGTGTCGAGTAGGATTTCGCGGATGCTGTCGCCGTTGCAATATTCGACAAGACGTGCATCCAACTTGCCAGGGTAGTTGCTCGAATCGGGATTGGGCGCTGACAGCATCGCGTCGCCCTCCGCATAAAACGCCCGGGTTATCTTGATGAAGTTGGTGTCGGCGCGGGCATCCAAGAGGCCATAGATGACGGGCACCATCTTGTAGTCGGCATAAAGGTCTACTTTAGTCGAGCAGGAGAAAAGCAGCGCCACAAAAGGCAAGCAAAACAACAGGTAGACTCTTTTCATCTTTTCAAAGGATTAACAAATGATGCCGCAAAAATACAAATAAAAACATTTCAAACAAATATTTTCCGTTTTATTTGAATTTTTTATTCTTTCAGAACTGTATCAGTAAACACTTTGCCATCCTCCAGCATCACCTTCATCAGGTATTGTCCTGCCCCAAGGCCTCGCAGGCTGATGCTTTCCAAGCCATCGCTTTGTGAGCGTACCAAGCGGCCTTGCAGGTCATAAAGCTCGATTTGCTTGGGCTGTACATCGGGCGAGTATTGCAAGTGGAGTTCGTTTTGGGCGGGGTTAGGGTAAAATTGATAGGGGCGGACTGAGGTTTCCGACTCATCAATGGCCCAACCATCATCGCTGAGAACGAGGAAGAACACTTCGGGTCTGCCCACATAGGCTCCACCAACAGCGATACCGCCATCATCAAGGACCGTTGTTACACTACTATGGCGGCTATAGCCTTCCGGCTCCAAACAGAAACGTTGCCACTGCACATTGAAATCAGCATCCAGTTTGACTACTGCAACCTGCCCTTTATCCGTAAACATAAAATTCTGCGTATCATAGCAAAAATAAATGGAACCTTCGGAATCCTTGCCCAATCCTACGGGGCAGGCTCCGCCATAATTTAGCATGGGATAGGATTTAAAAAGCACCATGTTCTTTTGTTCAAGGTTTTTTTTGTTGTACCTGACCAAACAGACTCCGTTCTCCGTGGGGCCACGTTGGTATCTGCTGCCAAAAATGAAATCATCACCATCTGAAAGTAGGCACTCATCCCATCCAAAAATATACTTGAAGTTATAAAATGAATTGATTGGAGTAATAGAGAAGGAACTTTTATATTGGAGAAGCGAATCGAAAACATAGCAAACAAAAAACTGGGAGTTAGTGTTGATACGATCACGACCGCACCAAAAATATTCCAATGGCGACTCGTTGAAAATGCCAAACCGAAGATACCCGCCTCCCATAGGAATCGACGACTCAAGCATTACATTTTCATACTTCAATGTCCCATCGAGGCTGAAACAGGCGAAATGCTGATACCAGTCGTCGTTTCCTGATGGAGTATAATAGGTAAAGACAACATCGTTTTGCTTGTTGATAAGATAACCGTTGTCAGGACTATATGCAAAGGTGTCCGACAAGGGGACTCGAACCTCGTTTATTGAGTCATAGTTCAAATCATTTCCGAAGGGAAAGATTTGGAAGAAGCTGCCACCACTTACGCTGTCACGGACAATGCCAACGCGGATATTATCATTGTCGTTGGGGTTCTTGGCTAACAGGTAAGAAGAAGGATCGTCGTCGGGGACAAACAGCGTGTCCAAAAGAATGCCGCCGTGTCTTGAGACTTTATAGTGAACATTTCCTACGACATCTGCACTACTGCTGCCGCCGAAGTTAATGCCCACCTTATGGAGGAAAAGGACGTTACCGTCGCTCATTTGCGCAACATTGTCCAATTCTCCTCCGCCGTTTGGCCCATAGTAGCCGCATTGATGGTGGGCTATGGAATCTAGGGTTTGGGCGGAGAGGCCAAAGGCTGTGAAAACGATGGTTATTGAAATAATAATCCTATTCATAATGCAGTATGTTTTGGGAAAGGCATCCCAAAAATTGTGTTGTTTCTTGGGATGCCCAGTGTGATATCAGTATTGAATTGGGTTTTCGTTTGTAACGTAATACCCAAATTTAACATTAAGGATATGGCTATAAATATACCAACGCGAATTTCCGTTTTTGTACTTGTCTCCTACTATATCCCAATGAACTGGACGCTGATTAACCATATTAGAATGGGTGTTGACGTATTCAAATGGAAGTTGTAAATAGGAATCAAGACAGTAACACATCATATTTAAGTCGAGAGAGGGCTCTGCCCAGATGTCATATTCCATGGCATAGATTCTTGAACTACCGAAAAATGGAGACTCATTGGGATATGGATCGGAATAATCAGTATGTCTAAACTCTACATCCGTTGTATAGACATAATAAGTCCTGACAGGTGGTTCCTCTGGCATGGCGTAGACTTTTCCTTCTAAAAGATTGAGGGCTCTCTCCAACTCACTTATGGCAAGGCCATTCCAAACATAAACATTGCTATTGCTAAACAAGGAGTCGCACATCACACCAGCTTCAAACCAGTCGGAAAAATACCACGTATGATTTAACAAGCGGAAAGATGTCATCAAAGAGACCTCCACTTCACCATTGCTGGAGATGGAAGTTCCGATGAAGCGGAAATGTTTGTCTTCAAGGTTGAGACTCTGATAGAATGCATCGATGTCATTGGCAACGCTCACATAAAGGGCATTGAGGTCAGTCAATGCGACTTGTCCGTTCGTCACATTCACATTGTAATAAAGTGTGTCATAGCGTAAATCGGTAAAATTCACATTAGCATTGCAGAAATCATAGTTGGCCACACTGGAAAGATGCCATGCTGCCTCTTCCAAGGTGAGCATTTCGTTCTCGTCTCTTGTGACATTCTGCATCTTCTGTTTGAAGCCTTTCAGGTAGGCATTCATGTCGTCAACTTGAGGCGGAGCGAAGGTCTTGACTTGGGAAGAAGTGTTGTTCAGCAAAGTGTCATTAGCTTCCTTCTTGCATGACACCACGGCAACCGAAGCGGCTGCAACCACTAATAAAGTGGCAATGAAAAATCTAGTCTTTTTCATAATGAATAAATTTTAATTTGTTAATAATAAATGAATTAGGTTTAGTTTCGTTCAAAATCGCCTTCAGCATAACCGTTGGCGTTGTTAAGTACAATTGTGTAGGTACCACTAAAGGTGCTTGAGATGGGGATAATCATCGTTTGCTGCACAGAAGTGTCTACTACGTTGCTGTAAACAAGGTTGCTCGAGGCATTGTAGATAGAAATGTTGACATTGCCTAAGTTTAGGTTGAAGTGGATGTAAACCGAGTTTTCGTTAGCACCAGCAATAACGGCGTTAGGACCAACATGGTCATCAAAATCACCTTGTAATTCGATAATTTCATATCCAGTAGGAACATTGTCTGCCGTATTCATATTAATGATGGAAGCATGTTCAAGGTTCACGGCTTGGGCTTCCCAAGTGCATAGGCTAAAGGCACAGAGGCCTGCGAGAAGTAATGTTGTTTTTTTCATTGCTATTAGTTTTAAGATTGAACATAGTTTGAATAACGCGCGTCGTGATTTTTCGATGCAAAAATAGGTTTGCAAAAGCGTCTGTCAATTGAGACATAGCTTTAGTTTCGGCATATATAGTTTTTTTTCAGTGAAAGAAACATAATCTGCTGAAAAACAACAATAAACAAAAACAAAAGTATAAGTGGTTTTTACCTTTGATATAAGTCTTGAAACTAAAGAATGACCAAAAAAGGCGAGTTTCTTGGGAATGAAACTCAGTTGTTGAGCGTGTTATGTAGTTGCTCCTTCATTCTTTCGGGTTTCAAGTTCAACTTTTTGCGTAGCGTACTTCGGTTTTGGTTGACAGTGTTAAGGCTAAGCCCCAACAACTCAGCTATCTCAGCGTTGGAAAGGTCGCTGAACGACAACACACACACTTTGGTCTCCGTCTCGGTAAGATCAGTGTATTTATCCC
>JAEEQP010000019.1 GCA_016285355.1 Bacteroidales bacterium | reverse complement strand
TTCGGCATGTTCTGCGAGGTGAACTCGAAGATGTCGGCGATGATGCGCATCGAGAACTCAGGCGGATAGATATAGGTGTTACGCACCATGAACTCCTTCAGGATGTCGTTCTGGATGGTGCCTTGCAACTCCTCGTACTTGGCGCCCTGCTCCAAAGCAGCGACGATGTAGAATGCCAAAACGGGCAACACTGCACCGTTCATGGTCATGGAGACGGACATTTTGTTCAGCGGAATCTGGTCGAACAGGACTTTCATGTCCTCGACGGAGCAGATGCTCACGCCAGCCTTACCCACGTCGCCCATGACGCGCTCATGGTCGGCGTCGTAGCCACGGTGGGTGGCCAAGTCGAAGGCCACGGACAGACCCTTCTGACCAGCGGCGATGTTACGACGGTAGAAGGCGTTTGATTCCTCAGCCGTGGAGAAACCGGCGTACTGACGGATGGTCCAAGGACGCATCACATACATTGTCGAATAAGGTCCACGGAGGTTCGGGGCGATACCAGCGGCGTAGTTGAGGTGCTCCATGCCTTCGAGGTCTTTCTCGGTGTAGGCAGGCTTCACCATAATATGTTCGTGGGTCTCCCACAATTCGCCGTTCGGCAGAATCAAGCCGTTGTGCTTAGGTATAGCGTTGATATTGATGTCTTTATAGTTGGGTTTCATCGTTTTACTCCTTTCATCATTTTGTTATACCTAATTGCTTTTGGAAATCCTGCAGCGTCTCAAGCACATTGCTCTTGACGTGGATGAAATACTTCAGGCCAGCCTCTTTGAGGATGTCGGCGGTGCCTTCGGGGTTACCAGCGAGCACCACGATGGTCTCATTCTTCAACTCCTCATAGATCTTGAGGGCGTTGCCTTCGCCGTATTCCTCGTCAGAAGAGCAGATGACCAAGATTTCGGGCTTCACCTCGCGGGCGGCAGCGATGCCTTCGTCCAAAGTCTTGAAGCCTGGGTTGTCGACGACTTGGATGCCGGCGCAGGCGAAGAAGTTGGAGGCGAAGTTGGCGCGGGCCTTACGCATAGCCAGATTGCCGTAAGTGAACATCCAAGCGACAGGACGCTTGTGGTCCTGAGCATAGGCATCGGTGGCGTAACGCAGTTTCTCAAACTGTTGTGCGGCGCGGAAGGTGACGATGGTCTCCACCTCGGCCTTTTCGTCGCGGCGGTTGTCGGCTTCCATCACCCAAGCCTCGGGCGTGAACTTGAGGCTTTCGGTGAAGTTCGGGAACTGGTTGGTACCCAGAATGGTCTCACGACGGGTAGCTACATTGCTGAACTTCTTGGCAGCGCTTTCCTTGATAAGGCCTTGAATCATGCCCTTGCGGACGGCTTCAAGGTAACCGCCTTCGTCTTGGATCTTGTTGAACAAGTCCCAAGCGGCGGTAGCCAGACTTTCAGTGAGGTTCTCGATGTAGTAGGAACCTGCGGCGGGGTCTGCCACCTTGTCGAAGTGCGACTCTTCCTTAAGGATGAGCTGTTGGTTGCGGGCAATACGGTCAGCGAAATCGGTGGGCAACTCAAACGGCGCATCAAATGGCAACACAGTGAAGGAATCCACACCGCCCAAAACGGCTGACATTGTGCCTGACGTGGTGCGCAGCATGTTGACATACGCGTCATAAAGGCTCATACCAATTTCAGCGTTGGTGGCGTGAATGTGCATCTTGGCATTCTCTTCCTTGCCACCGTAAGCCTTCACGATATTGGCCCACAGCAGACGGTAAGCACGCAACTTGGCCATTTCCATGAAATAGTTCTGTCCAACGGCTATGTTGAAGCGCATCTTCGGAGCGATTTCGTCAACGGTGAGGTTCTTTTCGGTCAGTTTGTCGAGGTATTCGGCACCTACCGAGAGGGCGAATGCCATTTCTTGGACAATCGTCGAGCCAGCATTGGTGAACACATGGGCGTTGACGCCGATGGTGTGGAAACCAGGCATCTCAGCTTTCACCATGATGTAGGCCAGTTCCATGTCGGTGCTCTCGGCGATGTACCACACGCCACGGCGCAGATAACGCGTCAGCGGGTCGTAGTTCAACGAGCCTTTGATGTCCGGAATCTTCGACAGCATCTCCAGTAGCGGCAGGTGGTACTTGTTGTTGTACAAGTTAATCTCCACTGCCTTCTGGTCGATACCGTTGAGCAGCGTGGCAATCTCGATGGCGTCGTAAGGCTTGTCGTACTCCAGCTTGAATCCGATGCTGTTCGCGCCACGGCTGATGGCGTTGAGAGCCACCTTGTTGGCTTCCTTCACATCCTTGACAGTGATGTCTTGACGGACGAGCCACTCGTTGCCTTCGGCTTTGTTGCCACGAACATACGGGAATTCGTTAGGTTGCTGACCCGTCCACGGAATGTCGGCGAGGTTCTCGGCGCGATAGTAAGGCCTCACATTGAAGCCTTCCGCAGTGCGCCAAACCAACTTTTTGTTGTAATCAGCTCCTTTGAGGTCTTTCTCAATTACCGCTTCCCATTCTTCGGTACTCACGGGTGGAAATTCCTCAAAGAGTCTCTTTTTTTCTTCCATTGGTTGTTTATTTAATTGATATTCTGATTATTGTGTTTTGTTTTCTTGCAAAAAGCAGTATATAATCCATTGCAAAGTTAGGAAATAATGCGATAAATCCACTTGGAAAATGTTCTATTTGTGAAAAAATGTATTTTTGCAGCCTCAAAACGAAGCAAAATGAAAGAAGTCAGAGTAAGATTTGCCCCCAGCCCGACAGGACCTTTGCACATCGGGGGCGTGAGAACGGCATTATATAACTATCTGTTTGCCAAAAAGAACGGTGGCAAAATGATTCTCCGCATCGAAGACACCGACCAGACACGTTTCGTGCCAGGTGCTGAGCAGTATATCGTAGAATCTTTGGACTGGTGCGGCATCAAGTTCGACGAGAGCGATTACGTGGGTGGCGCATTTGGTCCCTACAAACAGAGCAACCGCAAGCACCTTTATAAACAATACAGCGACGAACTTTTAGCCAAAGGTTGCGCCTACATCGCCTTCGACACCGCCGAGGAACTCGACCAATACCGCAAGGAAGCCGAAGCCAACAAGCAGACTTTCATCTACAACTGCCAGAGCCGCAAACACCTGCGTAACAGCCTGACGATGAGCAAGGAAGAAGTTGATAAACTCATCGCCGATGGCACGCCTTACACGGTGCGTTTCATGATTCCCGAAGACTGCGAAATCGTCATGCATGATCTTATCCGTGGCGAAGTGAAGGTGCAGACCAACACTTTGGATGACAAGGTCTTGTTTAAGTCCGATGGCATGCCTACTTACCACTTGGCCAACATCGTCGATGACCACCTGATGAAAATCAGTCACGTTATCCGTGGCGAAGAATGGCTGCCTTCGATGCCGCTTCATGTCATGCTTTACGAAGCCTTTGGTTGGGAAGCACCTCAATTTGCTCACTTACCATTACTTCTCAAACCCGACGGCAACGGCAAGCTCAGCAAGCGCGATGGCGATCGTCTCGGTTTTCCTGTCTTCCCGCTGTATTGGGTCGACCCGAAAACTGGCGACACGGCTATGGGTTACAAGCAGTCGGGATATTATCCAGAGGCTTTTATCAATATGCTGGCTTTATTGGGTTGGAACCCTGGCACCGAACAGGAAATCTTCACCATGGATGAGCTCATCCAAGCTTTCTCTTTGGAGCGTTGCAGCAAGAGCGGTGCCAAGTTCAATGTGGAGAAGACCAAGTGGTTCAACCACGAGTGGCTCATGCGTAAGTCGAACGAGGAAGTCGGCAAAGATTATCAAGCTTGGCTAAAGGCAGAAAAAGGCATTGACACTCCGCTCGATTTCGCCGTGAAAGTGGCTGGTTTGGTAAAAGATAGGGTCAACTTCGTGAAGGAGATTTGGGATCAGAGTTTCTTCTTCTTTGAGGCTCCGACGGAATACGACCCCGTGACGGTGAAGAAACGCTGGAAAGAAAATTCCGCCGAAACCATGCTTAAAGTGAAGGAAGTCATCAAAGGCATCGAGCCTTTCGACTTGGCCAATATCGACGAGACCTTAAACAACTGGATTACTACCAACGAGTTGAATATGGGCCTCGTAATGAACGGCTTACGTTTGATGGTGGTCGGTGCCGGTAAGGGTCCGCACATCGGCGAGATCCTTGAGCTTTTGGGCAAGGAAGAGACCCTCAAGCGCATCGACGCGGGTGTGAAAGCCTTAGGGTAAAGTGAAAAAAGCGTTCAAAATCCTGCTCATTATTCCGGGAGTCGTGATTATCCTGCTCCTTGCGGCCAATTTTTTGGCTGCACCGATAACGAAAAAGTATTTAGAAAAGCACGACAAGGAAATAATTGGGCGTGAGTTGAACATTGGGGATCTCGATGTAAACCTGTTTACAGGCGATTTGAGAATCAAGGATTTGACGTTGTTTGAAGAAAACGACACCACTCCTTTTGTAAGTTTTGAACGCTTTGAAACTAGGATAAAATGGCGCGACTTGTTCAACCGCCGTTTGCAGATCAAACAAGCCACACTTTCGGGACTGAACGTCAACGTGGAACAAGACCACGATTGGTTCAATTTCAACAGTCTGATGGAGCGGTTCGCTTCCGATAGCACGAAGTCTGATTACTCCAGCTTTGGCTTGATTCTCAACAATATACTTCTTGACAAGAGCGACATCCGCTATGCCGATTTGGCCTTGGGCAATGAGTTCCTATTGCGCGACATTTCGTTGCGGATTCCCAGCCTTGACTTTTCGGACGTGAAAACCGATGTCGGCCTCGATTTCTCGCTCTCCGAAAACGCTACTTTGCACACCGATATCCGCCTTTCCGATAACGCAAAAAAGTATTTCATCAATCTGAAACTGAACAATATAGATGTTGAAATCATCGAGCCTTATCTGCAACAATATTACCCTGTCGACTTGTTGGAAGGCTTGGTCAATTTGGATTTAGAGGCAGAGGGAGCCACCGACCACATCCTCGATTTCGATATGACGGGTAATCTCGCGTTCAACAAGGTGGTTTTTCAGGACACGACTGGCAACCCTTTGGGAACGGTCGACTCAGTTTTTGCTGAAATCCGCCGTTTGCGTCTCAATGACAAGATAATAGACCTTGATCAACTCTACCTTTCAGGGCTAAAGACGGCTTATGTCATCAAGGCAGACAGCAGTTCCAATTTCGATTTGGTGTTGGACAGTTATTTTCAAAGTGATTCGACCGAATGGACTCTTGATTTCGACACGATTAAGATTGAAAACGAAGAGGAAAAATCGTGGAAAATTAACATCGACGACCTGAAATTGGACCAAGCGGAACTGAAGTATGAGAATTATTCACTTCCTAATGCTTTTCAATACGTGATTTCAGATATCAGCCTGACATCCAAGGATTTCTCACGCGATGGAAACAATGCTATTCGGATGCAAGCAGTGCTCAACAAAGTCGGCAAACTTCACCTCAATTGGCAAGGCAGTTTCCATGGGCGCGACAACCATAACCTCACGTTAATGCTCAGCAATGTGAAAGTCGCCGATTTTTCGCCCTACACCGTGCAGATGTTCGGCTTTCCGATAGAGAATGGGACGCTTTCTTTCCGCAGTCAAAACGTTATTTCCGATGGCAACATAAACGGAATCAATAAGTTGCAAATTGCCGCACCGAAACTTGGCGACAAAGTGAAGCATTTCCATCCGCAATACGACAAAGTGCCACTGAAGTTGGGTTTTTATCTGCTGGTCGACAAGCACAACAACATCAGTCTCGACCTTCCTGTCAAAGGCAATCTGAACGACCCGACTTTTTCGTATCGCAAAACCCTTGGGACCGTGTTTTCCAACCTTTTGACTAAAGCGGCAACATCGCCCTTCCGCCTGATGACCGACACGGATAACAACTTGAAATACATCCCTTTCAATCCCTTGCAGTTCGATTTTTCACCTGAGCAATACACGATGATCGACAACGTGGTCACCACGCTCCAAAGCCGCTCTGATTTGGCCATCGTTTTGGAAGAGCAGGTGCAATACGACGAGGTCATCCAACAGCTGTGCATCATGCAACTGCAACGCGATTATTACCTCTCGACCCATCCCGAAAAGAAGCCCACCAACATCGACTTCATGACCAACGAAGCCATCCAATCCATCAAGCTGACCGACAAAGGATTATGTGATTTTGCTGCGCAAAAATCCGGCAAGAAAAAGTTGCATTCCAAGAAGGACGTGGAAACGGTGGCCTATACGTTGTATCACGAACAATCGAAGAAGTTTTTGCCTCGAGTGATGGACCACTGGAACAAGCTGCTTTCCGATTACCTGTTTAACATCAAAGACCTGTCACCAGAACAGATTTCCGTGACCATGATTGACAGTAGTTTGATGAAGTCGTTCGCAAAGCCCTCACGCTACGAGATGCATGTGTTTACCTATGAAGAGATGGAATAAGCTTATTGAATTACTAGACGCTTGGCAACCATGCCTTTTTCCGTCAAGATTTTGACCACATAAATTCCTGAAACCAAATCACTTGTGCTGAGTGTGAATTCGTTTTTGCCATTCAGATTCTGTGTCATGATTTGCTGTCCCATGAGGTTACAAACTGTGACATCATGAATGCCGTCCTCGGCCAAAATGCTGACCGATTCCTTAGCTGGATTGGGATACATTGTCGCTCTGATTTCCTCCTGTTCTGCGACTGAATACCCGCTGATGCCCGCCATGGTCGCCACCATGCCCAGATTGAGTTCCGTGAAGCGTTTTGATTGCTCCAAATTATTGACACTCAGACCTAAAACATCGCTTCTCGTATGGATAAAAGGCGAGCTGGCATGCACATCCTCAAAAGGATGGATGGCAGCATAGCCGTTCCGGTTAAAAGAGGAATAGTCGCTGTCGCCCCAGGCTAACCAATTTTGTCGGATAGGCATATCGGGAAAATACGCATGACTGAGGTTGACGGCATACTTGCCCAATAGCGAGTCCTGTGTGGTGTACATCAGATGGACATGGATGTCGGAGCCTTCTTCAAGATAGCCAGTCATGTCGAGGTTGAAATAAGCCACAATGTCCATGTTTTGGGCAGCGCAATCCGCAGCGTAGGCGGCACTGCCTACCAACCCGATTTCCTCGGCGCACCAGTTGGCATAAATGATGGTCCGGTCGAAAGTGCATTTGCTGAGCAGACGCGCCGTTTCCAAGATGCCTGCCACACCTGATGCGTTATCATCAGCACCAGGGGAGCGGATGGTGTCGGGGTCGTAGCCGTCGGCGTTCCAAGAATCGTAATGCGCCCCACAGATGACAAACTCCTGAGGCGTTTTTGCACCCCATTGCACAGCCAAAATATTGTCGGCTGTCCCTGCCTCAAAATAGGGAACAGGAAAGTCATGGAGCATCACAGTGTCAATGCCGTCCATTTCTTGATAACGTGCTATCAACCAGTATTGTACATCCCAAATGAAACGGCTGTCATAACGTCGTGTATGAAACGAGCTAAGGCGTTCAATATTGGCCTTGATACTGTCTATCGAAACCGAATCCATCAAAGCGCGGATTTGCGGATTCTCTTCCGTGACGACAGGGTAATCGTGCTCAAAGATATGAGGGGCTTGGGCAAATGTAGTGAGACCCAACAAGGAAGTTAAAACAAGAAACAGAAGTTTTTTCATAATGGTAACTTTTATAACGTTATCGGCGTTTCGACAGGCTCAACGACCTTTGCTGTCTATAGAGGTAAGGTCCCTGAGCTTGTAGAAGGGCCGGCTTGAATTTACAATCCTTTCACATGCGGTTTTCCCGCGATGAAGTCCTTCAGATAAAACGGCTCAAAATAAGCCACATCGACAAAATCCTGTTTTTGCAAGGCCTGTTCCGCCAAAAATCGCATATAACCCGCCGAAGGCTTGAAACCCTCAATAATGCTGATATTCTGTTGGTTTTCAAACATTTTCTTCAGTTTTGGCGCACCATCGCCGAAAAGCCAAAGATGATGGTCTTTTCGCAGATCCTCAAACGAGTTTTCATCTATGACCAAAGCGGCTGTATCGTTGATTTTCTGCAAATTGGCATCAAAAACAGCAGCATACACCTCCATGCGTCGGGCATCAATCATAGGGATAAGCAGGTCGCTGGGATCAATTTGGCAGCCTAACTTGTCTTTCATGCCGTGCGCCATAGCTTCCAACGTGTCAATGGCCATCATCGGGAGGTCGGCGGCATAGCAAATCCCTTTGGCGGTGCTCACACCGATGCGCAGCCCTGTGTACGACCCTGGCCCTTTACTGACCGCCACGGCATCCAACTTTGAATAGTCAATGCCTACTTCATCCAACACGGATTGAATGAAATTTGTAATCTTCTCAGAATGTGCATTTTGTCCCTCTGTCTCGCGCAATGCCAAAGTGCAGCAAGCCGAGTTGAGTGCGACCGAACAAATCGGTGTCGCTGTTTCCAAACAAAGTATCATCGCAGTAAATTTATTGTGGCAAAAATAGCGTTTTTTTGGCCTTTCAAAACAGCATTTATGGATTATAATCACAATTTTTCAAATAATAGTTGGAGTTCTTTGAGAAATCAGTATTTTTGCAAGTTTAAAATGCCAAAAATGGCGATTTTTTATCTTGTTGTAACAGAGCGTATTAAGTTATCTTAATGGGGCTCAAAAGGCGGAGCTGTGTAATGTCGGAAACCTCAATTTTGATTTCTGAAGCTACCAAAAGAAACTGGGACAAGCTGAAAGCAGATGGAAATGACCGTTTGATGCGGAGAGCTAATAAAAGCCGTTCGCAGAAAATCATCATTCCTGAAGGCTATGTGTCGGCAGGAAGTTTGCCCCGATTTGTTGAGGAGTTGGAGAAACAGCATTATCCCATTAAGGATTTGATTTTCAGCCTCTGCGCTTCGTATTTGGAACACAACAAGGTTAACGAGAACAACAAGAAACGTTTCTTCGAGGAATACCCGCATTTCCATCGGCTTTCCATAGAGGTGCCTCGGCAAATTATCAAAAACCGACAGGACGACTGGATTGGTTTCGTCTATCAGTCGCTGACCACAGAAGGAAGTCGCATTTTGACAGGATTGTATTACACCAAACCTGTCATCGTCGAGGAGATGCTTCAAGGTATTGAGTTGACCCACGACCAACGTTTCCTCGACCCATGCTGCGGCAGCGGCATCTTCCTGCTTAAGGTGAAGGGGGCACAATCCGAACAGCTTTTCGGTATCGATAACGACCCGCTTGCTGTGATGATTGCCAAGGCAAATCTCATGGTAAGGTTTGGACAATCATCGGTTTATCCTCAAGTATATCAGATGGATTTCCTGCTTCATGCCGCCTCGGCCTTGAATGGGCTGAAGTTTGACTACATCGTCACCAATCCACCATGGGGCAGCGAGAAACGGAGAAAACATCAATCGGACATTATCCAATCCAACGAGCAATCGACGCTGTTCTTCACGGAATCCTTTAAGTTCCTAAACACTAACGGAATACAGCATTTTCTGCTACCTACTTCCGTGATGAAAATCAAAGTCCATGCTGACTTCCGCAAGTTCATTGCCGAAGAAACTTGCTTAGATACCATCAAACTCCATCACGAGCGTTTCAAAGGGGTGTTCACGGACTTTATCAGCTTGAAAGTCAGGAAAAAGGAAATTCATGATAAGCAAAGCTATCTCGTTGAAACCGCCAACCATGAAGTAGTCAGAAAAGAATGGCAACCTGTTGACGATGGTTTTTATGCCGTCCCCATGCTCAATGACCGCACCGAAGCCATTCTCAACAAAGCCGAGCGTATGCGCAATGATGACCTGTCACACAGCCTTTGGGCATTAGGTATCATTACAGGCAACAACGCCAAAGTACTGAAAGATAGACCTGGCAAAGGTTTGGAAAGGATTTACACGGGCAAGGACATCAGCAAGTACAGTCTAAAAGCGGCTAACCGTTACATCAAATACAACCGTGCTGATTTTCAGCAATGTGCAAGAGATGAGTTCTATAGAGCAAAAGAAAAGTTGGTGTATAAGTTCGTATCATGTCGACTTTGCTTCACTTACGATGACCAGCAACGCCTTTTCCTCAACAGCGCGAACATTCTGATTCCCGATGTTGAAGGAATGAGTATCAAGTCGGTGTTGGCTTTCCTTAATTCGGAATTGTTCAACTTTTTGTATGTCAAGCGTTTCAACGACCTCAAAATATTGAAAGGCAATCTTTCGGCCTTGCCTTTCCCGAAAATCAGTGCTGAAACCGACAAAAAACTTAGTGCTTTGGTGGATGAAGCTTTACAGGGCAACACGGAGGCACCAAAAGAAATCGACAATCTTATCTTTTCTTTATATCAACTTGATACAGAAGAAATTAACATAATAAAGTAAAAGCAAGCCTCCTATGTCATTCCAACGTGGGCATGAGGGCAGGAAGGAATCTATAGGAGGCGGTTGAAAAACAAAACCTAGTATGAAGACTTTTGAAACCATAGATCCCATGCCATCGCAATGCCAGCGCAGGGATGACATGCTTTCAAAAGTCTGAATAAGCATAAAACAACAACTTAAACATGAAAATCTTAGTCACAGGCGGTGCCGGCTTTATCGGCTCACATACTTTGGTGGAACTCAGTGCTGCAGGACACGAGACCGTGGTCATAGACAACCTCAGTAACTCCAACCGCAAATCTTTAGAGCGCGTGGCGGAACTGACAGGTAAGGAAACACCCTTTTACGAAGTCGACATCCGCGACCGCGAAGGCCTCAACCGTGTGATGGAAGCCCACCGTTTCGATGCTTGTATCCACTTCGCCGGACTGAAAGCTGTGGGCGAAAGCGTGGAGAAACCTTGGGAATACTACGAAAACAACATCGGTGGTACCCTGACTCTGCTTGATGTGATGCGCAAACACGGCTGCAAAAACATCATCTTCTCGTCGTCGGCTACCGTTTACGGTGACCCTGCCATCATTCCCATCACAGAGGAGTGTCCCAAAGGACATTGCACCAACCCATACGGCCAAACTAAGAGCATGTTGGAGGAGATTATGATGGATATGCAGAAGGCAGACAAGGAATGGAACATCGTGCTGTTGCGCTACTTCAACCCCATCGGAGCCCATCCGAGTGGCCGCATCGGGGAGAATCCCAACGGCATTCCTAATAACTTGATGCCTTATGTCACCCAAGTGGCTGTGGGCAAGCGTCCTGAGCTCGGTGTTTTCGGCAATGATTACCCAACGCCCGATGGCACAGGTGTCCGCGACTACATTCATGTCGTGGATTTGGCTAAAGGTCATGTAGCTGCATTGCAGGCCATTGAAAGAAAGTGCGGTTGCGCCATTTACAACCTTGGTACTGGACAAGGCTACTCAGTGCTGCAAGTGGTGAAAACCTTCGAAAAAGTCAATGGCATCAAGATTCCTTATAGTATTAAACCACGCAGGGCAGGCGACATCGCCACTTGTTACTCCGACCCTGCCAAGGCGGAGAAAGAATTGGGTTGGAAGGCACAATACGGCCTCGAAGAGATGTGCCGCGACTCGTGGAATTGGCAAAGAAACAACCCTAACGGATATTAAAACATACACAAATATGAAAGGCATCGTTCTTGCCGGAGGTTCCGGCACAAGGTTATACCCCATCACTAAAGGTGTGAGCAAGCAGTTGCTCCCGATTTACGACAAGCCGATGGTCTATTACCCCATCTCGGCACTGATGCTCGCAGGCATTAGAGACATCCTCATCATTAGCACGCCTTACGACCTCCCAGGCTTCAAGCGTTTGCTCGGCGACGGTTCCGACTATGGTGTCCATTTTGAATATGCCGAACAGCCCTCACCTGATGGACTGGCTCAGGCCTTCATCATAGGTGAAAAATTCATCGGTGATGATTGTGCTTGTCTTGTGTTGGGCGACAACATCTTCTATGGCAACGGTTTTACTAAGATGCTTGAAGAAGCTGTGCGTACCGCCGAAGAAGAGCAAAAAGCTACTGTATTCGGCTATTGGGTGGCTGACCCCGAACGTTATGGCGTAGCTGAGTTCGACAAACAAGGCAACTGCATCAGCATTGAGGAGAAACCCAAGCAGCCCAAGAGTAATTATGCTGTGGTGGGCTTGTATTTCTATCCCAACAAGGTGGTACGTGTGGCCAAGAGCATCAAACCTTCGGCTCGTGGTGAACTAGAAATTACGACTGTAAACCAAGAATTCTTGAAAGATGGCGAATTGAAGGTTCAGACCCTCGGTCGCGGTTTTGCTTGGTTAGATACTGGTACGCATGACTCGCTCAGCGAAGCCTCTACTTTCGTGGAGGTCATCGAAAAACGTACTGGATTGAAGGTCGCTTGTTTGGAAGGCATAGCCTACCGTCGTGGATGGATTACCGAAGAGAAGATGCGCCAATTGGCTCAACCTATGATTAAAAATGAATACGGTCAATATTTGCTCCGCGTCATCGACGAAATGAAAGAAGAAGTTAATTCGGAAACGCTTAGAAAACTACGCTAATACAAAAACTATGGCATATAAACGCTCTATTATTATCACTGGCGGCGCAGGCTTCATTGGGAGCCATGTCGTGCGCCTGTTCATCAATAAATACCCTGACTACAAAATCATCAATCTCGACAAGTTGACCTACGCCGGCAACCTCGCTAACTTGAAGGACATCGAGGACAAACCCAACTATAAGTTCATCAAGGCCGACATCTGCGATTTTGATACGATATATAAACTAATGCAGGATGAGCATGTCGACGGTATCATCCATCTTGCCGCTGAGAGTCATGTAGACCGTTCCATTAAAGACCCGTTCACTTTTGCACAGACCAATGTGATGGGAACATTGAGCCTCTTGCAAGCTGCGAAATTGTACTGGGAGACGTTACCCGAGAAATGGGAGGGCAAACGTTTCTATCATATCTCTACCGATGAGGTTTATGGTGCCCTTGAATTGACCCATCCCCAAGGTATTGAGCCGCCTTTCAGCACAAAGGCTTCATCGGGGAAACATCATTTGGCTTACGGCGACAAGTTCTTCACTGAAGACCTGAAATACCAACCGCATAGTCCCTACAGTGCAGCCAAAGCCAGCAGCGACCATTTTGTACGCGCTTTCCACGACACCTACGGCATGCCCACTGTGGTGACTAACTGCTCCAACAACTATGGTCCATACCAGTTCCCTGAAAAGCTGATACCTTTATTTATTAATAATATCCGCCATCGTAAGCCGCTGCCTGTCTACGGCAAGGGCGAGAATGTACGCGATTGGCTCTATGTAGTAGATCACGCCAGAGCCATCGACTTGATTTTCCACGAAGGCAAGATTGCCGAGACCTACAACATCGGAGGCTTCAACGAATGGAAGAATATCGATCTCATCAAAGTGCTTATTAATACGGTGGACAGGTTGTTAGGCAGAAAAGAAGGCGAGGACATGGACTTGATTACTTACGTCACCGACCGCGCTGGCCATGATATGCGTTATGCCATCGACTCGACCAAGCTACAAAAGGAATTGGGCTGGGAACCGTCCTTGCAGTTTGAGGAAGGGATTGAGAAGACCGTCCGTTGGTACTTGGACAACCAAGAATGGATGGACAATGTCACTTCTGGAGACTATCAGAAGTATTACGACGATATGTATAAAAACAGGTAATCCACCATGTTCGTAGCAGTTTATCCATCAGTTTTCAAAAGACACGGCGTACGCTACGGAGTTGTTGTGAGTCCTTTTCCGTAATCGTTGACTGGGACGACGGGTATAACCCGAACCTAGTCAAAAAGAAGAAAGGGATAATTAACTTATTGAAAATTAAATAAATACTAATAAATGGATAAAGTAACAATCATAGATTATGACCGGATTTACAAGAACTTCATTGATGAGAAGTACTTGCACGACGGACATGATGAATATTATTACCGCGACCAGCAGGTAAAAAAGCCTGTTGGAGGTTGGCGGCACCTGCATACCGATGAGATTGAACGCTTGGTGAAAAACGCCAATTCTGCAACCAATTGGGAAGACATTTGGGTAACGGACGAGTTCGATACCAACATGGTGCACAACAACCATTTCTTTGGTAAGGTGCGTATCGGCCGTATTAACCGCAAGGTGCTGCAATACCACGATCTTCGTGTGCCTGTTGGCATTTCCAACAGCAGTATCATCTCTTGCGATATCGGCGACGACGTGGCCATTCACGATGTGCATTATATGGCCAATTATATCATCGGCGACAAGAGTATTCTGTTCAACATTCAGGAAATCTCCACCACCGACCACTCCAAGTTTGGTAATGGCACCATTAAGGAAGGCGAACCTGAGGATGTGCGTGTGTGGCTTGAAGTGATGAACGAAATTGGGACTCGTAAAATTTTGCCTTTTGACGGCATGATTACTGCCGATGCTTATCTTTGGGCAAAATACACAGATGATATCAAGTTGCAAGAGCGTCTCAAAGAGATTACCCAAGCCAGCGTTGACTTCCACCGTGGTTACTATGGCACCATTGGCGAGTCATGCGTCATCAAGAACTGCTGGATTTTGAAGGATGCCAAAGTCGGGCCGCATTGTTATATTAAAGGTGCAAGCAAGCTGAAAAATGTCACCATCAATTCTTCGGAAGAAGAGCCTTCGCAAATCGGAGAGGGTGTCATTTTGGTGAATGGTGTTACGGGCTTTGGCTGCCGCATTTTCTATTCCGTTGTGGCCACACGCTTTGTGTTGGGCGATAACTGCAACCTGAAATATGGTGCTCGCCTCATCCACTCTGTGATGGGCGACAATTCCACCATCTCTTGCTGCGAGGTCTTGAACAACCTCATCTTCCCCTCGCACGAGCAACACCACAACAACTCCTTCCTGATTTCTGCTTGTGTAATGGGTCAGAGCAACATGGCTGCCGGTGCCACCATCGGATCCAACCACAACAGCCGCGCCACTGATGGTGAAATTGTGGCTTCGCGTGGTTTCTGGCCAGGTCTTTGCTCCAGTGTGAAACACTCCTCGAAGTTCGCTTCCTTCACCTTGCTTTCCAAGGCTGACTATCCCAGCGAGCTCAACATCATGCTGCCATTCTGCTTGGTCAACAACAATACGGCCAAGAACGAATTGGAGGTCATGCCAGCCTACTGGTGGATGTACAACATGTACGCCATCGCGCGCAACACCTCGAAATATGTGAAACGTGACAAGCGTAAGCGCAAAATCCAAAACATTGAGTTTGAAACGCTTGCGCCAGACACCATCGAAGAAACTATTGAAGGACGCAAGTTGTTGGAAGTTTGGGTGGCCAAGGCTTACCTCCGCAAAAAAGGTGAAGACCCCGAAAAATACGAGTACTACGACCTGCGCGAGTGCGGCAAGAACCTTCTTGACAATGAACCCGAAACGGTGAAATCGTTGGAAGTCTTCGGTGAGCACATGGAAAAAGGGAAGCGCAAAGTTCGCATTCTCAAACTTTTGGAAGCCTATCACGCTTACGGTGACATGATTACCTACTATGCTGTCAAGACCCTTTTGGATTATCTGAAACAGCATCCTGACACGGATATGGAAAGCATCGTGAACCACATGAAAGGCAAACGTCTCCGCAAGTGGATCAACCTTGGTGGTCAGACCATGCCAGAGGAATATGCCGACCAGCTGCGTGCCGACATCCGTGACGGCAAGCTCAACACTTGGGATGAAATCCATCACCGTTACGACGAGCTGTGGAAGAACTATCAGGCTGAAAAACTGCGTCATGCCTACTTCTCGCTGATGTTCCTTTACAAGGATGATGCCGACGTGTTGACTAAGGAAATGTGGTATGAGAACTTGGAAAAAGCCATCCGCATCCAACATTTCATCTGCGACCAAGTCTACGAAAGTCGCAAGAAAGACTACGAAAACGAATATCGCAATGCCACTTTCCGCAACGAAGACGAAAAAATCGCCGTCATCGGAAAGATTGATGAAATCGGTTTTGTCCAACAGATTCGTGAAGAGACAGAGGCGTTCGAGAAAAACATCCAAGAATACATCAAAAATCATTTGGTATAAAACAACAATTCAACAGTTAAACAAACAACAATTAAACAATAAATATCATGAGAGTCATCATTGAACAAAATTACGACGCCATGTCGCGTTGGGCTGCTAACCATATTGTTGAACGCATCAATGCTTTCAAGCCTACGGCTGAGAAACCGTTTATCCTCGGATTGCCTACGGGTTCAACACCTATCGGCACATATCGTGAACTCGTCCGCCTCCACAAGGAAGGCAAGATTTCCTTCCAGAATGTGGTCACTTTCAACATGGACGAATATGTGAAGATTCCGGAGAACCACCCTGAAAGCTACCATAGTTTCATGTGGAACAATTTCTTCAGCCACATCGACATCAAGAAGGAGAACGTGAACATCTTGAACGGCAACGCTGAAGACCTTGAGGCCGAATGCGCTCGCTATGAGGAGAAAATCAAGAGCTACGGCGGCATCGACCTCTTCATGGGCGGTATTGGTCCTGATGGCCACATTGCTTTCAACGAGCCTGGCAGTTCCTTGACATCACGCACTCGTGTGAAGACCTTGACCACTGACACCATCATCGCCAACTCTCGTTTCTTTGAGAACGATATTAATAAGGTGCCGAAGACCGCCCTTACCGTGGGTGTGGGTACCGTCATGGACAGCCGCGAGGTGATGATTCTGGCCAACGGCCACAACAAGGCTCGCGCTTTGGCTCATGCCATTGAAGGTGCCGTCAGCCAGATGTGGACAGTGAGCGTGCTGCAAATGCACCCGAAAGGCATCATCGTCTGCGACGATGCAGCTTGTGACGAAATGACCTACGGTACTGTCAAGTATTTCAAGGATATTGAAAAGAATAACCTATAATTATCATTTGTAGGGCTGCCATACTATGACAGCCCTACCCTAATGGAATATGAAAACATTCGCCATTTTTGGTGTTGGTGGCTACATCGCTCCGCGTCACCTCAAAGCCATCAAGGATACAGGCAACGACCTCGTGTCGGCATACGACAAGCACGATAGTGTGGGCATTATTGACAGCTATTTTCCGAATGCAGCATTTTTTACCGAGCAAGAACTCTTCGACCGTCACAATACCCGGCTGAAAGACCAAGGAAAAAAGATAGATTATTTCACGGTGTGTTCGCCAAATTATTTGCATGACGCACACATCCGCTATGGTTTGCGTCTCGGATCTGATGTCATTTGTGAGAAACCCATGGTACTTAATCCGTGGAATATAGATGCATTGCAAAAAGTGGAGGCCAGACAAGGTCACAAAGCGTATACCATCCTGCAATTGCGTCTCCATGACAAAATCGTAGCCTTAAAGAAAAAAATCGACGAAGGACCCAAAGACAAGATTTATGACATCGACCTGACTTATATCACTTCGCGAGGCAACTGGTATTATGCCTCTTGGAAAGGCGATATCAATAAAAGTGGCGGTATTGCAACGAATATTGGTGTGCATTTCTACGACATGTTAAGCTGGATTTTTGGCGACTTGAAGAAGAATATCGTCCACGTAGCTTCGCATGATCGTGTGGCAGGTTATTTGGAATTGGAGCGTGCACGTGTGCGTTATTTCCTCAGCATCAATGCCGATACCTTGCCCCCCAATGCGGTGGAAGGCGAAAAGCGCACCTATCGTACCTTGAAGATTGACGGAGAGGAGTTTGAGTTCAGCCAAGGCTTCACCGAGTTACACACCAAGAGCTATGAGGAAATCCTTGCTGGTCGTGGCTTTGGTATTGAGGAAGCCCGCCGTTGCATTGATATTGTCTATCAAATCCGCAACGCCAAGCCGGTGGGTCTCATTGGCGATTACCATCCGATGGCAAAATTGCCACTTAGCGGGCATCCATTTGGGTGGAAGTAAGCGTATCGCTTTCAAAAAATGGAATTTCTCTCCAGCCATTTAGATATTAGCCATGACTGTCTATGGCTTCATTGCCTGGTATTTCAAACGGAAACAGATGGTGGAGAAAAAAGAAATGAAACATGACCTTAACTGATGTAAGAATAATAGACCTTCCCAAGTTTTTGGATGCTCGAGGCAACCTTTCTTTTGCGGAGAACTTCAAACAAATCCCTTTCGAGATTAAGCGTACCTACTGGCTTTACGATGTGCCAGGAGGGGAATGTCGAGGTGGACATGCTTATAGGGAAAATGAGGAATTTATTATCGCTTTGTCGGGCAGTTTCGATGTGGTGTTGGACGATGGTCGTCAGCGAAAAGTATTTTCTCTCAACCGTTCTTATTATGGCTTGTATGTTCCCAAAGGACTTTGGAGGGAGATAGAGAATTTCTCCACAAATGCTTTTGCTTTGGAATTTGGGTCAACACATTATAATGAGAAGGATTACATTCGCGATTATGATATTTTCAAAAGATTAAAGCAAGATGGGAAAATATAGCGTATTTGATTGTTCCATGGTGGAGTTGGACCAACATCACAGCGACCGTAAAGGGAACATTTCAGTGGTGGAAAACGGGGTCACACTTCCATTTGATGTCAAACGGGTATATTATCTCTATGATGTACCAGCAGGTGAGTCGCGTGGTTCTCACGCACATAAGGAATTGGAACAATTAATCATTGCCGCTTCTGGTTCTTTTAGCGTCATTTTGGATGACGGACAAAACAAACGGAGAATTTTCCTTAACCGTCCATACCAAGGTCTCAATGTGAAACCTGGCATGTGGCGTGACTTGGAGGACTTTTCCTCTGGTGCTGTCTGTATGGTTTTGGCTAGTGAAGTGTATCAAAAAGAGGATTATATACGCGATTATCAAGATTTTTTGAAATTTAGAAACAACGAGTAATATGAATCAATCGGTTTTAGGATTATACTTCGAGGAGTTTGAGGTGGGCTCTGAGATAAAACATGCGCTTTCAAAGACCATCTTCGAGAGCGACAACAACTTTTTCAGTTTGATGACTATGAACCACCACCCGGTTCATACAAATGTGGATTATGCCAGCCATAACCAGCATGGTCAAGTGTTGGTTGTAGGAACACTGGTGTTCTCACTTGTGGTGGGGATGACAGTTCCCGACATTAGCGGCAAGGCCATTGCCAATCTGGGTTATGAGAGTATTAAGCATTTGGCGCCGACTTTTGTGGGTGACACCCTCTATGCACGTACCAAGATTTTGGACAAGCGTGAATCGAAGTCCAAGAATGACCGTGGTATCGTTTATGTTGAAACCATTGGCTATAACCAACGTGGCGAAGATGTGATTTCATTCCGTCGTAATGTATTAGTGAAAAAACAACATCCAGCATAAATTCTTTATTAAGTATTAGTACTGTTGCGTTAATTATAAAACATTAGAATAAAGTTGGTTCATTGACATCTTGGTTTTGATTGGGAAGGTCGTTTTGCGGATTGGTGAGCAGGGTTGTGATGTCGGTTTTTGAGAGTGCAGAGACACCAAGCAAGGTTGCGACTTCGGTGATGGTGTAGGGGCAGTCCTTTATTGAGGCTTTGATCCTCGCCACAATCAGGTAGGTGCAGATGGCGGTCCAAAGGTGCGTCTTTACGGCGTTTTCCGAGTGTCCCCAGAATGACTTGACGGTCAGGTTCTGCTTGATCCACTTGAAGAAGGTCTCTATCTGCCAGCGGTTCCGATACAGGTTGGCCACGTCAAGAGGCCCAACCTCGGTGAGGTTGGTGATGAAAGCCAGCACCTCGCCGCTGTCAGGGTCGGCGAACTCTACCATCCTGAAGTTCTCGGGGTAGAGCTTGCTCGGCTTGTAGCCTGTCAGACGGATGGTGCGGTCGCTGACAAGTCCCGTGGAGCGGTCGATGTTGTAATTGACATCGACCACCTCGTAGCGCATGTTGCTCTTCGCTCGCGTGACCCAATAGGCATCGTGCTTGCTGATGTCGTAGAGCGCCGCGAAGTCCACGTATGCCCTGTCCATCACATAGATTGCCCATGGGATTATCTCAATGACATCCAGCATGTTGCTGTCGTGCCACTTGCCGTGGGTGATATGGATGAAAGCGGGGATGCTACCTCTCATGTCGAGGACTGTGTGCATCTTGACCGCTCCCCGGCCGTATTTGCCGTATGCCCACGTCATCAGCTTTATGCTGCACGACACCGTGGTGGAGTCGACGGCGAAAATCTCCCAACCTGGGAGGTCGACATCGGAAACAGGCTCGTCGGCATAGAGCGGTCTGACGATGCCTATCAGCACAAGCCCTAACTCTTCCCAAATGCGGCAGTCGCGGTCGCGGTTCGCTCTCGAAAGCGAGGAAACGTTCACCGTCTGGCGGAACCCCAACGGGTATAGAATCCTCTGATGCGCCTTGAGACACAGGCAGATGTCGCGGATGGAGTCGCAAGCCGTCAGTTGGCCGAACATCAGGTGGAGAAACAGGTTGTAGCAATTTAACTCTCGAACGTGATAGTCGCCGTTGTACTTGCGCACGATGCGGTCGAACTCGTATCTCGGGATAAAATCGGCCACTTGGGCGAAGACATACCTACCGGTGTTCATAATCTTGCAGCATTAGGCCGCAAAATTACTTCTCAATTTCAAATCAAAAAATCAAAGAACGCTTGTAATATATTATATATCAATTATTTATAAAGAATTTTCAAAAATTAACGCAACACTAATAATTAAGTATTAGAACAGTAAAACTATACAATTATGAAAGTGGATTTCCTAACCCGCAGTCTGTTGTATCTCCCCGCCCATAAAGAGCATTTGGTAGAAAATGCGCTAAAGAGTGGAGCAGACATGTTGGCACTCGACCTAGAAGATTCTTGCCAACCTTTTGAAAACAAACAATTGGGGCGAGACACGATTATTAAATTCTTGAAAGAAGGTCAGTTAGACGGTCATAAAGTCTTTCCAAGAGTTAATGACAGGGAAAGCGGAGAGTTATTGAAAGATGTTTATCAACTCACACTTTTGGGTATAACTGGTTTCATTTATCCGAAATGTACCAATGGGAAAGACATCTATTTTATTGGAAAACTATTGGAGACCATTGAGTATGAAAAGCATATTCCTGTTGGGTATTTCAAGTTGATTCCTCTTATAGAAACCACAGGAGCAGTGGCTAATATCAATGATGTGTGTGAAGCTTGTCCAGAGCGTATCATCGCTGTTGGCTTTGGCGCAGAAGATTACATGTCGGATTTAGGTGGTCGGCACAATGAAGGAGGTAACAGTATTTTTTCGGCAAGGGCGATTATTGCGAATGCAGCAAAGGCACATGGCATTGTTCCTTTGGACATTGTTCACATGAAAGTACATGATTTGGAAGATTTAGAGCGGGAAATGAATGTGGCAAGGGATTTAGGTTATGAAGGAAAAATGTTGGTACATCCCAAAGAGATACCGTTATGCCATCAATGCTTTTCTCCTTCAGAGGAACAGGTTAAATGGGCAGAAGAAATAGTTTTTCTTTCTGAGCAGGCGGTAAAAGAAGGCAGGGGCGTTGCCTATATGAATAACAAGTTCATAGGTCCGCCGATGCTAAAAATGGCGCAGGATGTGCTGAAAAAGCATGATTTGTGTAATATGTCAGGTGAATAATAAACCATAAAGTTGTTATTTAAGTATATTTAGCGCTTAATTATTATATCAATGAACAACATTTCCCAATTAAACAAAGAAGAATGTTGTGGTTGCACTGCTTGTTATGCTTCGTGCCCCACAAAGGCTATTTCGATGCAGCCCGATCAAGAGGAAGGCTTTCTATATCCAGTTATAGAAGAAAGTAAGTGCATTGATTGTGGCAAATGCCTTAAGGTGTGTAAGGATGTGAAACCTTATCAAGAAGACCAGAAAGTATATGCTTGTTGGAGCAAGGATGATGGTTTGCGGGCTTGTAGTTCTTCAGGCGGTATCTTTTCGATGATTGCCGAGAAAGTTTTAGCCGATAATGGAGCTGTATGTGCCGTTGGCTATAGTGACGACTGTAAGGAGTGTCTACATAAGATTATTCACACTTCAGAAGAACTAGACGATTTGCGTCGAGCTAAATTTGTACAAAGCAAGAAATATGATGTATTTCGTCAGATCAAAGACCTTCTACAAACCAGCACACAGGTGCTCTTTTGTGGTACTCCTTGTGAAGTGGGGGGCTTGCGACAGTTTCTTGGGCGGGAATATGAAAATTTGTTAACTTGTGATTTGATTTGCGGTTGCGTGTCATCGCCTATGGTTTACCGTACTTACATAGATTTTCTCAACAAAAAATACAATGCAAATGTAGTTAGCGTCAACTTTAAAGACAAACGTAAAGGTTGGCGAGGTAAAGCTATAGCTGTCAAGTTCGATAATGGCGAAGAGTACTATAACAGCATACTTGATGATGATTATTGTGTTTCGTTCCATAGCCGTTACAACATTCGCCCTTCTTGTTTCAATTGTAAATACCGCAGTTTAAAACGTGTGGCTGACATCACATTAGGTGACTTTTGGTTTATAGAGAAATATAATGAGACATACGATGATAATCGTGGTACGTCGTTCGTGGAAGTAAATACCGCCAAAGGTGATAAGATGCTTAATAATCTCGACTTAAACATTCATCTTATGGAAATAGATTGTGAGGATTATTTGCTAAAATACAATTGGTGTATGCATCGCAATCCTTACGGAATGCCTGAAGAAGACCGTAAGGTTTTCTATCAAGATGTGAAAAGCATGCCTTTTGATCAAATGTCAGCAAAAGATTTGGAAGTTATCAAACAAGAAAGAAAAAAACGTAAATTTGAATTAAAACAAGTCAGATATGAGTAAGAAAGTAATTATTATTGGAGGTGAAGGTAATGGAGGTGTCATTGCTTCTGCCATCGAAGACAACCGCAATCGTTATGGCGACCTTGAATGGGAAGTTGCTGGATTTATCAACGATTTTGAAACAGAAGTGGATGGATTCTCCGTTATCGGTAAGATTAAGGATATCCCGCATTTGTTGGAGACCACGGACTATTATTTCAGTTGGGCTATCCACTTGGTAGGCAGAAACTATAAAACGGCGGAGATGTTTGAAGCGATTAATCTACCTGAAGACCGGCTCGCGACCATCATTCACAAGTCTGCTTTCATTGGTAAAGGTGCAACCATTTGTCCAGGTGCCTTTGTGATGTACAATTGTTACATTGGCCCTAATGCCCATATTGGAAAATGTAGTCTTATTATGGCGAACTGTTGCATTGGCCATGATACTTGGGTTGACGACATTTGCCACTGCTCGGTTGGAACGATTATGACAGGTTACTCACGGCTTGAATATTGCTCAGATATGGCAGTGGGTGCTACAATTATTGCCTATAAGGTAGTTGGAAAGTATTCCATGGTGGCTGCCAACGCTCTTGGAACCCATAATGTCCCTGAAGGCGAAATCTGGGCGGGTACACCAGCGAAGTTTTTGAAACCGATGAGTAGAGAATAATTAAATCAATTACATATGATACCTTTCCTGTCCTTAAAAGATGTCACCGCACTTCATGGTGACGAAATTAATGCTGCCGTCACCCGAGTGGTGAACAGTGGTTGGTACCTGCAAGGCAAAGAAAATGAAAAATTTGAACAAAACTATTCGAAGTTCATTGGTACGAAACATACTATCGGGTGTGCCAACGGCTTGGATGCTTTGATATGGATTTTCCGTGCTTATGTCGAATTAGGTGTAATGCAACTAGGCGATGAGGTAATCGTTCCGGCCAACACATATATTGCTACCATTCTCGCCATCACTGAAAACGGATTAAAGCCTGTTCTTGTTGAGCCCAAATTAAACACCATGGAGATTGATGATGACAAAATAGAGGAAAGAATAACGGACAAAACGAAAGCCGTTTGCATCGTTCATCTCTATGGTCGCAATGCATACACTGAAAAAATTGGCGCATTGTGCAAGAAATACAACTTGAAACTTATTGAAGATAACGCTCAAGCTCACGGCTGCAAGCACACTGATGGCCGCATAACAGGTTCCATTGGTGATGCAGCAGGTCATTCATTCTATCCGGGAAAAAACCTTGGCGCTTTAGGTGATGGCGGTGCTGTGACTACCAGTGATAATGCTTTGGCGGAAGCAGTACGTACCTTGGCCAACTATGGCTCGCAGAAAAAGTATGTATTCAAATACACTGGCCGTAACAGCCGTTTGGATGAAATCCAAGCCGCTGTATTAGATGTGAAGCTGAATTATTTGGTTGAAGATAATGCCCATCGGAAAATGGTGGCCAATTACTATTATGACCACATCAACAATCCTCTTGTTACTTTGCCAGATAGATTGCCAGATGCCCAAAATGTCTATCATCTGTTCCCTATTCTCTGTGAAAAGCGTGACGAACTTCATGATTATTTAGAGAAAAATGGTGTTGGCACTATCATCCATTATCCTATACCTCCTCACAAACAGGAGTGTTATAAGGCATGGAATGAAATAAGCTTGCCCATCACGGAATACATAGCGGAACATGAGTTAAGCTTGCCTATTGGACCAAGCATCACCATAGATGAAGTAAAACAAGTGGTCAATTTGATCAATAAATTCTGAAACATTGGCTGAGACAACAAAAAACCATAATTCTTACGGTGGTATTTTCAAAGCCATCGCTTTGTTCGGTGGAGTCAAGTTGATCAACATTTTTATCTCGATTCTCCAATCGAAAGCAATAGCTGTTTTGATTGGGCCCACAGGTATGGGTATCAGCAATTTGCTGAAATCGACTACAGATACCGTGAACCGTATTACAGGATGTGGTTTGCATACCAGTGCTGTTCGTGATGTGGCAAAGTCATATCATGAACAAGACCAAGATAAAATTAATGTCACCATCACTACTGTAAGAGGATTGGTATGGACCACAGGCTTGTTGGGAGCCTTTTTGGTATTGGCATTTGCGGGTTCGTTGAGCCAGTTTGCGTTTGGGAACAGGGAGTATACCGCAGCTTTTAGGATACTGTCCATTATGTTGGTGTTTTTGCAAATCAACGTCGGGCAGATTGCGCTCATGCAAGGCACGTTCCATTACAAGGACATGGCCAAAGCGAACCTGATTGGACATGTATTGAGCCTTGTGCTTACGCTGCCTTTATACTATTTCTTCAGGGAAAAAGGTATCGTTCCAGCCTTGATTATCGCATCATTGATAACTTTGATTTTGACCACTATTTATTCAAGAAAGATACATTATGAAAAAGTAAAATTGTCCATAAAGGAATATTGGAAAAATGGAAAAGACATGTTGACGGTTGGGTTTGTGATTGCTTTGGGCGGTTTGATTAGCAATGCATCTTCTTATTTGATGAATGTCATCATATCACGTGTGCAATCGGTGGAAGCTGTGGGGTTGTATTCGGCGGCCATTACTATTGCCAATTCATACGTGTTTCTCATTTTGTCGGCAATGACTACGGATTACGTACCACGTTTGTCTGCTATCAATGGTAATAATGAAGAACAAGTGAAAACCATCAACAAGCAAATGGAGATGGTGGTACTATTATTGACCCCTCTGTTGGTTACCTTCATCGTGTTTGCCAGGGAAGTCATTTGGATTCTATATACTCCGAAGTTTTATGCGGTAACACACATGATGGAATTCTTGATGTTTGGCATGTTGTATAGAGCCATCAGTTGGTGCCTTTCCTATGCATTCATTGCCCGTGGCGATTCCAAGATATTCCTTACCAACGAAATCATCATCTTTTTCATCTCTCTCTCCTGTAAGTTTATAGGATTCTACTTTTTCGGTTTCACAGGCATAGGTGTAGCCATTATCGTGGTTTATCTAGTTTACACCGCGATAATGGCTATTGTGGCGAAGAAACGCTTTGGGTTTTCATTTGACAATGGATTCATGAAATTGACATTAACCAGCACAGCCATTTGTTTTACGGCTTTGATGGTTTCTTATTTTGGCAATATACATTGGTGGAAATATGCAATAGGCGTGATGATGTTGTTTGTAGCTGTGTATTATTCCTATAAGGAATTGGATCAACGAATGAACATAAAAGCAGCTTTCTCCAAGTTAATCAAAAAGAAAACTGGAAAGAACAAAGAATTATGAGCAGAACTTGGAATAGAGCCAAAAACAAATTGCTGGAAATTGTTGCTTCTTCCCATCGTTTGGCTCCTGTCATGCGGTTTGAAGCCTATGCCAAACTGTATGATAAAGATAGCTATCACCTCATTGAATCAGGCAGGGAAACCGTGGTGATGTCGACATGTTACTTTGGCGAAGATGCAATTCCAACAGAACGATTTGTTTTGCCCGATGCTTATTGGGCTTGTCTACATCATGGGAAGATAATAGGAGGGTCAAGTGTGGTGGTCACTTCTGACCGAAAAATGTTGTACGACTTGTTGGCTTCCTGTGATTTGTATAATGCTAATATTACGGACAACGGACTATTCATGCTTTTCGGAAAGCCTCATCATATCGGCGACCGATATTTTTATAGTTATCTTCACAAAAAAGGGAAGTATATCGAAAAAGGCATCTGCTTGGCTTCCAACATGTCCAACAATTACTATCATTTCATGTTTCAGGTGGCGGCTAAGTTCTATTACATCGACTTAGTTGGTTTCGACAAAAGCATATCGTTATTGGTAGATGAACAGGTGCTGAGCATCCCACAGATGAAAGAAGTGATTGAAAAGTTGAACAAAGGTGTACGCAAAATCATTCCTTTACAATCAAGGGTGTTGTATGAAGTTGGTGATTTATACTGTATTTCTGATCCTAATGTGGTTATCCCAAACAGAAAGGAGATTTCATACGACCGTTCCCATGCCTTTGCGTTCGACAAGAAGGCATTGGATTACCTTAGGACGAGGATAATGGATACAACAACTAAGGATAAGGATAATGTACCGTTTGCCAAACGAATCTTTTTATCAAGAAAAGATTGCAACCGACGTACTATAAATGAAGATGAGCTTAAACCCATCCTTGATAAGTATGGATTTGAGTTCGTCTATTCTGGTGAAATGGACATTGCCTCTCAAGCCTGTATGTTTCATCAAGCAGAACACATCATAGGTCCCTCTGGGGCTGCTTTTACCAATTTGTTGTTTTGTTCAAAAGGATGTCAGGTCTTGCTGTTCGTGTCGCATCATCATCATACTACATGCTTTTCTTCCTTGGCTGCCGCATTGGAGGTCAGCACCATGTTCCTTGCTGGGAACGACAATACAACAAAATTGCACACCAAGTTTTATAGAATTAATTCCGAATTGTTGGAACAGTATCTACAAAACTTGTTCGGACAATAAAAACTTACCTAATTTGATTTTTATGGAAAATAAACGAATAGATATTACCATAATCTTAGGATGGATGCTGGGCATATTGGTCTTTTTGAGGACGATGCCCGTTTATTTGTGGACAGTTGAAGATACCATTCGCCCGATTTGTACCATTCTTGTGATGTTGATTTGTGTGACTAATATTTCAAAGGAAAGAGGTACTTTTTGGATTTTTCTTTTCTTGGCTGCATCATATATTTGGGCGGTAGTCTTTGTTGACCATTCCGGAATAATTACTTTGTTGAACTTTATGACTTTTGCCATTATCCCAATCACAAGAAAAGATTTGGTAATGAAGGCATATAAGGCATATCGCTCGATTTTGGTGGTTGTTTTTGTTCTGTCTATAATAGTTTACATTCTCTGGTTATTTGATTTGGCAGGTGTTGGCGAAATCATAGATCCTTTGAATAATCTTAAAACCCACAAATACCTTAAATATCCGTTTATGGTGACTTCTATGGACGAAGAGTCTAAACGATTCCGTGCTCTTTTCGATGAGCCTGGTGTGGTGGGTACAATATGTGGTTTAATCTTGGTTTCTGAGCAAATGAATATGAAGAAGTTGGGGAATTGGGTGTTCTTAGTGGCAGGTTTAATTTCTTTTTCATTTTATTTTTATGTGGCTTTAGTTGTGGGTGTGTTGCTGTTTTCCACCAAACTGAAATTCCGTTGGTTGATTGTCCCAGTTTTTGCTGGTGCTTTATTGGTATCTTATTATATTCCATATATATACGATACTGTGTGGAGTCGTTTTGAATGGGATGCCGATAAGGGTTGGTTTGTTGGCGACAATCGTAATGCAGATGACCTTGCAGAACACTACGAATCCATTGTTGGCACAAAGGAATTCTTTACAGGAGAAGGCTCTGCTGTAGCTAAAGAGTATAATAATTCTGCTTCATTGAACCTGATTATCGTTAAGCATGGTTTTATTTTTGTTTTCCTTAATTTGATGGGATTTGCTATACTTTCATTCCGTGAGATTCGAAATAAAATACTTTGGATATCGTTTTTTGTTTTCTTTGTTCTGACACTCTACCAGCGGCCTGGTTTTTATGGTGTGTACTCTATTTCGCTTTATACAATGGTTATTTACAATTTCGGTATGAATGCTGAGAAACTGAGTGGCAAGTTGGAAATGGAAAAGAAGATCAAAGAAGAAAAACGAAAGAAACGCCGTTTGAAGAGAAAAAAGCGATTCCAGCTTCGGATTGCATGAATTTCGATTATCCTCCAGTAATACTATCCTTTAAACACAAATTTAAAACATGTTACCTGACATTCCGCGTATTTCAGTCCTAATGCTTACCTACAAGCAGGAAAATCTGGTGGGTAGAGCCTTGGATTCCTTGCTTTCGCAGAAGGACTATATCTATGAAATCTGTATCAATGACGATTGTTCTCCCGACGGTACCTGGGATGTGCTGCAACGATACGCACAACAATATCCTGATTTGATTAAGCCCGTACGCAACGAACGTAATATAGGTATTTTTGAGAATATAGAAGCAACTTGGAAGCGTCCTACGGGTGATATCATCTATCGGCTTGCGGGCGATGACGAATGCGGACAGGATTATTTCCGTCAAGTGATAGGATTCGTCAAGGAAAACAACATAGACTATAAGAACGAACTGTTTTGCGTCTATGGAGATTATAAGCAAATCAATGCCGACGGAAAATCGGTTGTTTACCGAAACAACATGATTCAAAAGCATGATCCTGTCAAGTTGTATCTTCGCAAGCTCTTGTCCAACCGAAGCGCTTGCTATAGCAAAAAAGTATTGGACAAGTTTGTCAAGGTCAGCGAAGGTCGCTCCTATAGCGTTGAGTTTGTTTCGGAATGTCAATTGCAATTGTTTGCTGAACACAATTATTACATTCCCGTGATAGGGAATATCTATTATGCCCAAATTGGTGTCAGTGCCCACATGAGCAGGAGCGAGTCCAAGACGAGTCATATCGAAACATACGACAAACTGGTTGCTTTCTTGAAGCTTCACGGTCGTCCCTTGGATGCAAAGGACATAAATTATGTGAAGTACATGCAAGCCTATCGTTTAAGAAACACGAAAAGAGCCTTAAAGTATTATTTGAAAAGCATAGACTTGTCATTGGGATTTAATGGACTTCAATTGCGAAGAATCATTTTCGTTTATTTCAACAGGATTTTAAAGAAAAAAGCTAAAATACACTAAAGTTGTATGTTCCGCTTTTTCATATTTGTTGTAATATCCATTTACTATTATTTCTTTGGTGCCCTGTCATTTACATCTCATGCAGTCGTTGTTGTCAAAAACCAAACCGAATTTGATAGGCTACAGGAACAGTTAACAAATACGATAAAGACTGGAAAAAAGAATATTTATGTAAAGCTGTTGCCAGGTACTTACATTGTAAAGGAAAAACACATTGTATTGAAAGGCATAACAGCCGCTGATACGAAAATCCACATCAAAGGCAAAGACGCTATCTTGATTCCTGAAGGAAGAGAATATCAGGATGGCGATGCATATCAAGGCACATTTTCTACGGATAACAGCTGGATGAGTGGCACCGAGGATATGGAAACTTGGTCATACATCCAATATGCTGATGGTTTGGTTGAGGTGTTGGATACTATAAAGAAACTTTGTCAAATTAAATGTAAAAACACTTTACCGAAAAATACGGATTTCAGCAACGCATACATTCTTATCCCTCATTGGTATCAGTCGAGTGTTTATAAGATTGACGATATAGAAGGCCCCTATATCTATTTTATTGCTGATGACTTGAAAACATCCTCCTATGGCGGATACAATGTGAACGATGACTATAATTTCGGCAAAAAAGAGATTCGTTATAAACTATGCAATGTTGAGACCGGAGAGGACTATCTTCACTTAAGTCATGGGAAAGTGCATCTTCCAAATGGTGTCACTTCAGTATGGGAGGGCAAAACCCATAATTTTCTGACCATCCAAAACTGCAAGTTTTCTTCTGTAGAGGTCAAAGGTATCTGTTTTTTAGGCAATGCTTTTGCTGAATCAACTTCCGCAATTTGCATTCAAAACTCTGAATGCAAGAAAATAAGGATTCACAAATGCGGCTTTTATGGTATGCGGGGCAATGTAATCTCCGTTACGGCATCACCGAATGTACAGATAGACAATAATCAGTTTGAGGATTGTTATAGCTATGGCATCAAGTCAAACAATGAAAGCGCCAACACTGTAGTGGAGAAAAACAGCTTCAAATCGATGGGAAAGCGTATGAACAATACACCTTGTGTAAAATGCCAAGGAACAGATTACCGTGTTTCGGACAATATTTTTCTTAATTTCGGCTATGACGGTATCAGTACTGGCGTTTGGTACAAAAGCAGGATGAAACAACCTTGCGCTGGTGTTATCGAAAACAATGATTTGAGTTTTGACCAGGATTATCTCAACTATATCGACAACTATGGCATTATGGATGGTGGGGCCATCTATATTGCCACCAAAAATGCAGGTTCGATTGTCAGATACAATTACATCCATGATTTCTCAGGGATGAAGTCAAATCGAGGCATTTTCTGTGATGATGGGGCTTACAACATTGAGATTTACGGTAATGTCATCATAGACATTGCCAACAGTAGATGCATTGACTCTCGTCGTTCCGCAAATGTTGAGCGTTCCAACACTCCAGAATCAGACATTGAAAGGGCGAATGTGAATATCGTCATTCGTGACAATATAGTTGATGGCAGCATTCGCTTTGAGGCTCATGAAGATCCAGACAATGGTTGTGTGAAAGGAGTCAATTATATTCTTCCTGATCAAGATGGAAAGGTGCCGAAAATGACTATTAACCATGTGGCGGTTCAAGAAGATGACATCGTATTGGATGCAGGTGCGAAAATAAAGAAATATAAGAACAAAATAAAAATCAGAAAATGAAATACTACACCATGCCAGAAACGCGTGCGTTTCTTGAGAGTATAGGAATGCCAGGCGGAGACCTGTACGATTTACCAACATCAGAGAAACGCTTTCCCGATGGAGGCCAGTACCGTTTCGAAGTTCCCGGCATTCAGGGTCCTGGCCCGATGAAGGCCTTGCTTGAGGCTTTGGATGAATACGGCATACAAATCCACCGTGTGACTCAGACCAAAGGAATTATGTTTCTCACGGACGAAGATATTTCCAAAATGGTGGAATACGCCAAAAAATGGAATGTACAACTGGTTTTGGCGTGTGGTCCGCGTGCCACTACCGACACATCCGCTTCGGTGAAAACCGAGGAGGGTCAACGTATGGGCTATCGGCTGCGTGGAGAGGAACAGATAGTGCGTGGTATTGAGGAGATTTGTCGTGGTGCCAGCTTTGGCGTGCGCGGCTTCCTCATCTATGACGAGGGTCTGCTATGGGCACTTAACGAAGCCCGCAAGAAAGGCTTTATCCCTGCTGATTGTCATTTCAAAGTTTCTGCTCACAGCGGTCACGGCAATCCTTGCTCCGCTCACGTTCTGGAAACCTTGGGTGCCGACAGCATCAACCCCGTGCGCGACATTCAGGTGCAGATGCTGGCCGCCATGCGTGCCGCCATTAATGTACCCATTGACCTCCATACAGAGAACCCGAAATCAAGCGGTGGCTTTATCCGCCACTATGAGGTGCCTGACTTCATCCGCGTGGCTGCTCCTGTATATTTGAAGACGGGTGGCTCTGTTGCAGCCAATCACAGCTACGACACTACAGAGAAGGAAGCCCGCCAGCGTGCCAAGCAAGTTTCGCTCGTGAAAAGAGTCATTGATACTTACTATCCCGAAGCCATAGTCTCTCCTAAATAAGGTATGAAACACCATCAATACAACCCGACTTACAGGTTCGTGAAAGATCCTGTGGATTTCAATAAGTACACCGACCGTGGCTTGCTGCAATATTGTTTAGGAGCCACCATGTATATGCCTGGCACCAAAGATTTTGCCAAGGCAATTGTTGAAAAGAGGTATCCTGGATTGACTTCTATGGTGATGTGCTTTGAGGATGCCTGCAAGGAGGAGGATGTCCCAACAGCAGAACAGAACTGCATCCATGTCCTGGAGACCCTGAAGCAGGAAGTCGAGGCAGGCATTTTGAGATACGAAGACATACCGCTGATTTTCTTCCGAGTCCGCAATGTGGAGCAATTCAAGCATTTTGCCACACTGCTCAAACCCGAACATATCAAATACATCACGGGATTCAATTTCCCCAAGTTCAACAGCCTCAATGCGGCAGCTTATATGGACCACCTCGTAGACCTCAATCACCGGTTTGGCGAGGTTGTTTATGGTATGCCCATCATTGAGGATGCCAGGGTGGCTTATAAAGAATCGAGGCTTGATGAGTTGATTGCCATCAAGCGTGTTTTGGACCAGAATAAAGAATTGGTGCTCAATATCCGAGTGGGTGGAACCGATTTTTCCTCTTGCTTTGGTGTGCGTCGTGGCATCAACTATACTATTTATGACATCTTAACCGTGAGCAATTGTTTGATGGATATCCTGAATGTCTTCACCCGCAATAACAACTATACGGTTTCGGGGCCAGTATGGGAGTATTTCAAGGTCAACAAGTCGATGAAAGACATGAAAGAGCTTCCTGCGATAGACCTTCAGCAGACCATCTTGAAGCGGAAAGCCATCGTGAATGATGCCGTTGACGGATTGATGCGTGAGTTGATGCTTGACCAGGCCAACGGCTTCATGGGAAAGACCTGCATCCATCCTTCACATTTGAATTATATCAACGGTATGTTGGCTGTTACCAAAGACGAGTATGATGATGCTTATCAGATAATGCATACTTCGGGTGGAGTGGTGAAAGGCACCAAAGGCATGAATGAGATTGGTCCCCACAAGGCATGGGCTGAGCGCATCATGATGCGTGCAGAGGCATACGGGGTGATTGAGAACGAGGCGGAATATATCAATCTATTTGGCGTATTGTAAAGAAACTGTTATGACAACAGAAGTTCTGAATAATAAAAACAGGATTGAATATATCGACCTTGCCAAAGGCATCTGCATCATTATGGTGGTGCTGTTTCATGTGGCAAAATACTACGACATAACCCTTCTTGTGAACAAGTTTTTTAAACTGATAAGGATGCCACTGTATTTCTTCCTTTCAGGTTTCTTCTTCAAGTCCTATAGCGGCTTCTTTGATTTTCTGAAGCGGAAGACCAACAAGCTCCTTATTCCTTTCGCTTTCTGGTATCTGTTCTCCGTAGGGTTTTATTTCTTTGTGTATAAAATATTTGGTTTATCGCTTTCCGAAAAGTGCGACTATGTATTCACGAATATGATAACTGCGTTTTGGGTCAAAGAAGACTTCCCCAATTCTCCCGTTTGGTTTCTGCTATGTCTGTTTTGGGTGAATCTGCTCTTTTATGTGGTGTTTCTGCTTTCAAAGAACAGAAAAAATAGCCTGCTGTCGGTTCTCATTTTGTCAATGCTGAGCGGTGGTATAGGCCTCCTTTTTTGGTGTTTGGGTATTAACCTGCCGGCATACATTGATTCGGCATTCACCTCTGTGCCTTTCTTCTGCTTTGGATACATGGTGAAAAGCACGAGAATATTGGAACAAGAAAAGTACGACCGTTATTTGCTGTTGATTTCAGCCATACTGATTGTTGTCGTTGGCTTTATAGCTATCATTACAGGTGAAGGATATTCTTTAAAGTTTAACAAATTCCATGTTGAATCCGCCATAATCGCATACCCTTGCGGCTTCCTTGGCACTATGGCGATTATCCTGTTCTCAAAGAAAGTGAAACGTATTCCTGTAGTGTCGATGTATGGTCGTTATTCCATTATGATACTAGTGACACACATCATTTTGATGTCAGTGTACGACCTCTTGCTTCAAAGTGTCGGGATTGTGGGGAAGATGGCGATGTGGGTGAATCTTTCAATGATTCTTTTGTCTTATCTTGCACTTATTCCGCTCATGAGGCGGTTTATGCCGCATATCACAGCTCAGAAAGACATTATAAAAGTTTAAAGTATGGTTATTGAACTTACGACCCCATTAAGTGAGGAAGCCGTTAGCCAACTGAAAGTCGGCGATGTGGTGACCATCACAGGCAATATATACACTGGCCGCGATGCCGTACTTCCCAAGATAGTAAAAGCTGCCGAAGAAGGGATTTTGAAAGATATGGGCATTGACCTGCAAGGCTCGGTCATCTTCCATACGGCAGTAAGTCCAGCCGGTGTAGGTCCCACTTCAAGCAACAAGGTAGAGATTGAATGCACTTTTGACCCATTGTCGCGACATGGTGTGAAAATGCATCTTGGCAAAGGTGCCATCTCAAAGGAAACCGTTGCAGCTTTGGCAAGAAACAATGCGGTCTTTGCCATCATTCCACCTGTGACAGCCTTGTTGGGTAGCCAGACTGTGGAACAAGAAATTGTGGCTTTCCCCGAATTGGGAATGGAAGCGTTCAATAGGCTTAAAGTCGTGAAATATCAAGCCATCATAGCTGCTGCGAAAGGAGAATCAATTTACGATTGAAGGTTCAAATAGTTCAAAGGTTCAATAGTTTCAAGTTATGTATATTAAGGTATTGAGAATAAAAGACTTTAAGTCAATAAAGGACTTGGAAGTGCATCTGGACAAACAATTCAGCATTTTGACTGGCGTAAACAACAGCGGAAAGACCACCATATTGGAAGCGTTGTCGCTGTGGGTGGAATGTTTTGAAAAGTTGCTGAATGTTGCCCATCGTTCTGTGACGGATAAATATCATAAGGGAGATTATATCCTTGGCCCAACTAACAACAAGTATTTCAACTTCGATGAGATAAACAGTGTACGGTGCCCGGACTTTGAAGATATTTTCCGTGATCGGAATGTTAAGCAGACGGTGATGGTTGAGGCTACTGTGGTGAACGAGGAGAAGGATCTGACGCAAACCATAGGCTTCACTATCGGCAATTCCTCAAATACCCGTTATGTTATTTCGCTTGTCGATGAGAAGAATTTCGACTATCATCTGTTCAATGACATCTTTGCCCATTTGAACAATGGCGGTGTCACGTCATATTTTGCCTCGCCCGTTGCCAGTATCGAACAACGAGAAGAGTTTGTCACAGAGCCAGTGTTGGCCGACGCCATCCGTCAGCGGCATTCATACCAATACATACGTAATCGCATCTACAAACTCTATCATTCCCCAGTTTTCAGGCAGTTTCAGGACGACCTGTCGTTCGTTCTTTACGGCACTTCTTCAGCAGCGCGTATCGTGTTAAGGAGTCAGAGTGACATCAATAAGGACAAACGAGTGGTGATTACATACAGTATTGGTAGGGAAACGGTGGAGAAAGACTTGGCTTTGCTGGGTAGTGGTACATTGCAAGTAATTGAGATTCTGCTCGACCTTTACCATCAAACTGACGAACGTCGCGACTTGAACTTGGTGCTGTTGGATGAACCAGACAGCCATATTCACCGCGATATTCAGGAACGTCTGACACAAACACTGAACAGGGCTGGAGCAAACAATCAAGTTGTCATTACTACTCACAATGAGACGCTCATACGTTCGGCACAACTCACAAGTCTGTTTCATGTGGATGGAACAGGTCGAGGGAAGGTGCAATGCCTTTACAAAAAGGAACTACCCAAGCTGAACAGCCCTCACTTTACCGGGCCGTACCCTGCTCTGGCCACACCTATTATCCGTAGCATCAATAGCACCTCCATAGGATTGGATTTCATATCAGCCATCGAAGCAGACAAGATTGTCTTTGTGGAAGGTGACGATGATGCCCGCCTACTGCATCGCCTGTTCTATAAATAATATCGCCAACAGAAAAGTAAAGTTGATGTTCTGGGTGATGGGTGGTATTAGCAAGGTGCTGGATAAAGTGGATATGTATAAAGCTTTCTTCAGCGATATTAAAAACACCAAGACACTATGGGAAAAATCCATATTGGTTTTTGACCGTGACCGTTTGACCGATACCCACCTTGCATTGTTGCAGGATGATTTGTTGCATAAAAAACTTCTGCCCAATTATTCACATAGGGAATATACCCAGGAATCGGTTTTTTTAACAGACCTTCATCTTATGGCGATACTTCTTTCGGATAGCTATGAAGAGATGGGACAGAGGCCATTGGAGGAGGTTGAGGCTGCACTTCAGGCATCCATGACGGTTCAAGAATCTATCATTAGGTCAAGGTTCAATGCTGATTGTGTGGCCGATGCTGCGGTAAAACAATACAAAGGTCAATACTTGGAGAAGTTTGACAAGGTATTTGGCAGAAAAGTAATTGTTAGTGATATCAAACTGGAAAGGGAATTGCAGTCATTCTATGCGGCACATCCCGCCGCTCAATTGTCTAATAAAGATGATCTGGTTGAGGTTGTAAACCGTGCGCTGGAAGCACTTAAAATTGTGATGACTGTGGATGAAAGCGTGGCTTACACCTTGGCTCAACACAGTACGATGGCCACAATGTACCCACAGTGGAATGACATGGTGAGATTTTTGGAGAGTTAGTTTATTAGCAATTAGCTGTTAGCCATTAACCATTAGCCAAAAGCCAACGTAAAGAAAACATGACAATATTTGATAAAGTAGCCGAATGCCTCGTTCGAGCGGGTTCCACATTCCGTGAAGACCAAAAGGAGGCCTATCGCAAGGCCATTGCAGACGAAGATAACAGTAACGCCTGCTGGGTAATGCGGCAGGTGCTTGACAATGCGCTTGTTGCCGAGCAAAGAAGAAGTCCTTTGTGTGATGACACTGGCATCCCCCACCTGTTCATTGAGGTCGGGCCAAACCGTAATGTTACGGGTGAACTGCTGGAACAGATAAAGGAAGGTGTCGCACTCGGTTTGCGGCAACTGCCGGGACGGCCTATGGCCATCAAAGGCGACGACTTTGCCCGCATCGACCAGAGCGATGGCTTGGACGAAGACAGTGGGGCATTGGTCCCCTCACCCATCCTCATCAAACCGGTGAAAGAAGACGTGCTTCGCCTCACGGTGTTGATGCTTGGAGGCGGCCCCGCTATACGAGGCATCACGCAGCGTGTGTTCCATAAGCACAGCGTGGATGTGGTGATTGATGAAATCGTTAATCGAGCCGTTCCTGCCGTCAGCCAGTTGGGATGCTCTCCCTGTGTATTGGCTGTGGGCATCGGACGAAGTCAGTTTGAGGCTACCTCAATGATGATGGAAGCCATGGCTTATGGTAATTTCAACGAGCAGAGCGATTTCGAGAAGCGCATCACCAATAAGGTAAATGAAGCCCATATCGGTCCTCTTGGCCTTGGTGGCAAGCACAGTGCGTTGGCCACTTTTGCAAAGATAGGCCCGCAACGCGCTAGCGGTGTTCGCATTGTTGCTTTGAGACCTTGCTGCTGTTTTGAGCCACGTAGAGCATCAGTGGAGCTATAGATTATGCCAAAAGTTTTACATACAGCAAGATATGTTGGGCTTCCCTTGGAAATCTTACAAAATGCCTGCCCAAACGGCTTTACCGTAAAAACCCTCGACGTTGCAACCCATGAGGAGCTCATAAAGGAAGCTGTTAATGCCGATTATTTCCTCGTAAGCGGTCGTTTGCCTATAGATAAAGCGGTTTTAGACAACGCACCAGAACTGAAGATGATTCAACGCACGGGTGTGGGGACGGAGATGCTTGACGTGGAAGAAATCAGGAAGCGCGGGATTCATGTCTATGTGAATGCGGGAGTGAATGCCCGAAGTGTGGCTGAGCATACGCTTACCCTGATATTGGCTCTGCTGAAACGACTGCCCCAAATCAATGCCCAAACCCATAGTGGCGTATGGAAGAAGCAACAACAAGGCGTAACTACCCATGAGCTGTTCGGAAAGACGGTTGGTTTAGTTGGCATGGGAAACATCGGGCATTTGGTGGCAGCCATGTTGCAGCCGTTTGGCGCAAAAGTGCTATATACTGATGTGTTCCGCCAAGAGGAAGATATGGAAAACAACTTGGGCTTGACCTACTGCGACAGTTTTGAGGCACTGCTACCCCAATGCGACATTCTCAGCTTCCACTGCCCCTTGACCAAGGAAAACACTGAAATGCTCAACAAGCGGACTCTGACCTTGATGAAACAAGGTGCGATTGTAATAAACACAGCCCGTGGCAAACTCATCAATCCTGACGACTTGTATGAAGCTTTGCAGTCAGGCCACCTTGCAGGTGCCGCTTTAGACACACATTACGAGGAGCCCATCAAGGATGGTTATCGTCTGGCGGAACTTGACAATGTGATACTGACACCCCATATTGGTGGATTGAGTTACGAGGCTTTTGAAAGCATGATGTTTGGAGCCATGCAAAATATTGAAGCATTTGAGGCAGGACGGTTGGATGAGATTGCCTCTAAAAGAATCTTATAACCCTTGAATACTATAAACATAACTGATTGTTTTGTTGACCATCTATTCGAGATGCGTCAACGTGTATTGCCTGAACGGATCATGGAGCAGGCCAAGTTGTGTGCGATGGATTATGTGGGCTGTGTCACGGCTGGAGCCAGGATGATGGAAGAGCGTAACATGCAATTTCTGGCCTCTGTTGCCAAACAAAGAGGCAACAGTACCGTCATGGGTCATGAGGCAAAGACCACCTTGCATAACGCAGCGTTCCTCAACGCCATGAATGCCCATGCCACAGAGTTGGATGATGGACACCGTCTTGGGATGATACACCTCGGTGCTTCGATTTTCTCCGCTTTGTTGCCTGTGGCAGAATTAGAAGGTATTGCCAAGGAGGATGTACTTCGCGGCGCGGTTGTGGGTTATGAGGCTGCCGTGTTATCAGCTATGGCCATGCAGCCATCGCATAAGATGCGGGGGTATCACACTTCAGGTACATGCGGAACCATTGGTGCTGCTGTGGCTATTGCTGCAGCACTGCCTTTCACTAGACAAGAGATGAAAAACGCGCTTTCCGCCGCAGTTGCTGGTGCTGCAGGATTATTGGAAATGCAGGAAGATGATTCCGAACTGAAGCCCTACAACTTGGCTCATGCGGCGGTCAGCGGCATCACGGCAGCATACGCGGCTTTGGCTGGCTATTTAGGACCATCTGACCCGATGGGTGGCAAACGTGGTTTGTTGGCGGTTATGTCTGAGCATCCTAACATCGAAGTGCTTACCCACTTTACTGAAGACCGTTATGAGATAGAACGCATCTATCGCAAACCATACGCCGCTTGCCGTCACTGCCATCCTGCCATCGAAGCGGCATTAAGGATAAAACGCGAACATGGTCTGATGGTAAATGATATCGCATCAGTGCGTGTGGAGACATACAAATTAGCGGTAGGCGGACACGACCACAAGAGCATTCAAGGTGTGGCCTCCGCAAAACTAAGTACCCCTTTCAGTGTGGCTTTGGCTTTAGTGAAAGACCAAGCCGGTATTGACGACTTTAACCTTGCCAATATCCACGACAGCATCATTCTTGACTTATGCCGAAGAGTTGAAGTCATAGTGAATGACGAACTGACATCGTGGTCACCACAAAAGAGGGCTGCTATTGTAAGCATTACAACCATCGGAGGCAATAAGTATTCGTGGGAGGTGGATTACCCGAAAGGGGAACCAGAGAATCCCATGACACGCTCCGAGGTGGAAGAAAAGTACAAATTATTGACAAAAGACAGTAATAAGAACGATTATTACCAACAATATGGATTATAAAGGAATAAGAGTGCTGGTCCTGGACGGCTTCGGAAGACAGGTGCCGGCAATCCTGAAAGAATTGCACGATTTAGGTTGTGTCATCACGACTTTGAACGATAGGAAACTGGATGTCGGATACAGTTCAAGGTATCCCGACAAGAGAATTGTCGAACACGGCATCAGGGATGATGTGGATTTGCTTGCCAGGGTTATTGAACGCGAACTGAAATCTGGGAATTATGATGTGTTTCTTCCTATGGTGGAGAAATCTACGGATATACTTACTCGGATGGTGGAAGAGGGCAAAACTGGCGATGTAAAGGTGATTGTGGCACCGCGTCAAGCTTTTCTCAAGGCATACGACAAAGAAGCCACCATGCGGATTTGTCAAGAAAACGGTATACCTTGTCCTCGTACCAAGATGGATGATGAAACTATGGACGAATACTTGGCGAAAGTCAAGTTTCCCTTGGCTTGCAAACCTCGAAAGGGAAGTGGTGCCGCAGGTTTCAAGAAAGTGAACAGCAAGGAAGAGCTGCTTGACTATATAGAAAAAGGTGTCATCGAAGTCGAGAAATATGTGATACAGGAATACATTCCCCAAACGGATTATCGCTATGGAAGTCGGGTGATGTTGGATAAGAATCACAAGGTTATTTACGATGTCACTGTACAGTCATGCCGCTCCTTCCCGATTGACGGAGGTCCTGGGTGTTATATCCGTACCATCAACAGACCCGACATCAATGCTTACGCAGAAAAATTGCTCCAAGCTATGGATTGGGTGGGCTTTGCCCATGTCAGTTTCATTATGGATCCACGAGATTGGACACCCAAAGTCATCGAAATCAACGGTAGGATTCCTGCCAGCATCAAGATATGTACTATTGTGGGTGCCCAACCAGTCAAGACAATGTTGGATCTCGTGTATGACCAGGAACTGAAGCCGATGGTTAAGCCCATTCCAGAAAAGATAGCTTTGCGGTATTTCCATACAGACATTCTTTGGCTTTTGAAATCCCCTAATCGATTCAAGGCAAAACCTTCATGGTTCAATTTCAGGCACAATAACGATTATATTTGGAGTTGGAGAGATCCTTTGCCTTTCTTCACTTATTCCATTGAACACATTCAGACTTACAAGAAAGACATGGCAGAGAGAAAACACTGAGCTATGGATACGACAAAGTATAGAGTTGGAAAAACCTTCATTTCGCGTACTAATCCTGAGGATGCTATCGCGAGAGTGACCGAAGCTGCTTTGAATGGCCAAGGTGGATACATTTGCGTCAGTAACATGCGCATGATTCAATATGCGGGAGAGCATCCTGAATACAATCAGCTGATGAAGGATTCCTTTATGAACTGGCCTGACGGAAGACCGTTGAGCTGGTGCGGAAGAATGTGGGGATTGAAAGAAGTGAAATGTACTTCAGGTCCTTCTACTTTCATGAAGATGATGTCCAATCCTAACCCACAGTTGAAACATTTTCTGTTAGGTGACACACAAGATGTGTTGGATGAGATTGTCACCACTTACAGAGATGCAGGGATTGTGGGTACGTATTCGTTGCCTTTTGTTGAGGTGAACGAGTTTGACTATGCAGGCATTGCAAAAATGGTTGAAGAAAGTGGTGCCAATGTGATTTGGACCGCCATGACGGCCCCCAAACAAGATGTATTCAACCAAGAGTTGTGTGCGTATCTTCCCCATGTCGTCATGATAGGTGTAGGTAGAGCTTTCAGAATCTCCATTGGAAAGGTGAAGGATGCCCCTGAATGGGCCAAGAAGATGGGTGTGGGCGGTATGTATATTGGACGTAAAAGCAAGCCGCAATTGCTTTGGTGGTATATCAAAAAAACTTTTGTGCTCCTGTCGTACTATTGTTCCATTCTTTGGAGCAGACTGGTCGGGAAAAAGTATTACGAATAATGAATATCCTCACCTTCGATATAGAAGAATGGTTCCACATCCTAGACTGTGATGCCACCCGCACCGAAAACGAGTGGAAGAACTATGAGGTGCGCATATATGATAATGTGGAACGTTTGTTCCAGGTACTGGAGGACACCCACACCAAGGGTACGTTCTTCATCGTCGGCTGGATTGCCAAAACCTATCCTGATTTGGTCAGAAGGATTTCCGAGAAATACCAAATCGGTTGCCATACGATGAATCATCAGTTGGTTTGGCAACAAACGCCCCAAGAGTTTAAGGTTGATGTAGAGGAAGGGACAAAAATGCTGGAAGACATCACAGGGAAGAAAGTGGAATGTTTCCGTGCACCAGGGTTTAGCATCCGTGAATCAGAAGCTTGGGCTTTCGAAATTCTATCCGATTTGGGAATAAAATACGATTGTTCGGTGTTTCCTGCGGCCCATATCCATGGCGGCATGCCCTCCTATCCGAAAGCCGCACCAGGAATTATCGAATATCATGGTGTACAAATGAAGGAATTTCCCGTAGGATTCAAGACGATAGCAGGCAAACACATCATGTTTTCCGGAGGAGGTTATTTTCGTCTGTTCCCTTATCCGCTTATTAAGAAATGGACCAAGGAATCCGACGATTATTTGCTGAGTTACATCCATCCTCGTGACTTGGATCCAGGACAGCCCATGATCAAGAGCCTCTCGGCTGTGCGCAAGTTTCGGTCATATGTAGGACTGAAAGGTGCAGAACAAAAACTGCGACATTGGTTGTCTGATTTTCAGTTTGTCGACATTGAAACGGCAAACCGTATGTTAGACTGGTCTTCGGCTCAAAGAATCTCATTGTGAACCAAGCAATAGTTTAAAAAAGTCATTTTTTAGGTTTTTAATATTATTTTTCAATATGCATGACATTTATTTTATTGTAGCTGTTTTTTTGATTTCTCTTGTTGTTGCTTCATTAGTGCATCAGCCTGTGCTGAGTTATGCCAAAAAGCATCACTTTTTTGACAATCCTGAAGCAAGGAAATTGCAAAGACATCCTGTTCCGGTGATGGGAGGATTTGTCGTGTTTATTGGGGCTATGGCAGGCTCCTTGTGTTATTGGTTCATGTATGACTGTTTGTCTATTGTTCCGATACAACTTGCCATGCTAATGATGTTGATTATTGGTGCTTGGGACGATTTAAGGAAGGTTCCGCCAGGCTTGCGGTTGGTTTTGGAAATTCTGATTGTGACCGCTTTGGCACTTGGTAACAATTATCCTATTAACGACCTTCACGGCCTATGGGGCAGACATTACATTTCGCCTTGGGTGGCATGGCCTCTTACCATTATCGGTTGCGTTGGTATCATCAATGCCATCAATATGATTGACGGCATCGACGGCCTATCATCGGGCATTTGCATCATGGCTTTTGGCTTTTATTCATGGATGTTTTTTAGGGGACATGATTTTATCCGTGCGGCATTGGGGGTTTCGATCATTGGAGCACTTATTCCTTTCTTTGTCATGAACGTGTTTGGAAAAAGGTCGAAAATGTTCATTGGTGATGCGGGTACCATGATGTTGGGCATCGCATTGTGCGACATGGTGATGGCCATGCTTACGAAGGATTCGGTTTGCACTGAAAAAATGGAAAATAATGGTATTTGTATGATTGGTTATGCGTATGCTGTGTTGGCTGTTCCAGTTTGCGATACCGTAAGAGTGATGCTGGGTAGGATTAGTCGGGGAGAATCACCGTTTTATCCCGACAAGACACACTTGCATCACGCCTTTATCGATTATGGATTCCATCATCTGGAAGCTTCTTTGTTGGAAATCATGCTCAACATGCTGATAATTTTAGTTTTTGCAATATTTTCAAGGTCTTATTTGCCTATGCAATGGCAACTCTATGGTACTGTCGTTGCAAGTATTGCCGTGTGTTTCGGCTTGTATTGGATGTTGGGACGCCGCAAGCGTATTGCCAGAAAGGTAAAAGAAATGTACGGCATAAGTATGGATGAATACGAGGAATTGACCGATGAAGAACGTAAAATGCTGAAGAATAAATAACCCTTATGTCTTTTTTTGCAGCCCATTGGCTCGATATCACCACCACGGCCTTAGGCTTGGCTTATATTCTCTTGGAATACAAGGCCAGCGTATGGATGTGGGTCGTTGGCTTCGTGATGCAGTCGTTGGGCATTGTTTTGTATTATCAGAAAGGTCTTTATGCCGATTGCGGCATGGAGTTTTATTATCTGGCCATGACCGTCTACGGTTTCATTGCCTGGATGCGACATGATCAAAAGGTTGCCGACCTTCCTATACGCCACATGCCTAAAAAAATGGCTTTTGTTTGGCTTGGTGCAGGATTGGTTATTTGGGCTTGCATCTATTTCATCCTCAGTCGTTTCACCAACTCCAATGTCCCTGTGGCCGATGCCTTCACCACCGCCTTGAGCATTGTAGGCATTTGGGCTCTGGCGCGTAAATACCTTGAGCAGTGGTTTGTCTGGATTGTGGTCGATGTGGTTACTTGTGCACTCTATTTCTACAAAGATATTCCTTTCAAAGCCAGCCTTTATGCCTTGTATGTCATCATCGCGGTATTTGGCTATGTCAAGTGGAGGAAGATGATGGAGACGACTTGATTTTATAACCACAATAATAGCAGAAAGCGGATTTGGCATTTGTCAAGTCCGCTTTTTGTTCTTAATGCGGAAAACAACCAATATTTCCACCAAGTTTGATGAATATGAAATGGATTCCGTAACTTTGCCCCAAAATTGCATCCATGAATAACAGTTTCACCATTGGAGGTCAGATTGTCGACCTCGTCAACTCGAGGATTTTTTCGGGCGTTGTTGTCGTCGAGAACGGCAAAATCACCAAGATAGAGGAGCAGCCAGTTGGCAACACGCAGTACATCATGCCGGGCTTTGTTGATGCGCATGTGCATATCGAAAGCTCCATGCTGGTGCCGTCGGAGTTTGCCCGTTTGGCAACCTGTCATGGCACGGTGGCCACCGTCAGCGACCCACACGAAATCGCCAATGTGCTCGGCAAGGAAGGAGTCCGTTATATGATAGCCAATGGCAAAAAGGTGCCGTTCAAATTCTTCTTTGGCGCTCCGAGTTGTGTGCCTTCCACGGCATTTGAGACTTCAGGTTCCACACTCGATGCCGATGACATAGAAGAGTTGATGGCTTCGCCAAACATCTATTACCTCTCCGAAATGATGAACTATCCCGGAGTCATCCATGAAGACCCAGAAATCCTCAGAAAAATCGCCGCAGCCCGACATTACGGCAAGCCTATTGATGGCCATGCGCCCGAGGTGACAGGTAACGATTTGCTGAAATATGTGAACGCGGGCATCACCACCGACCATGAATGCTTCAGCTTGGCGGATGCTTTGGAGAAAATCAGCCTTGGCATGAAAATCCTCATCCGCGAAGGCAGCGCAGCCAGAAACTTTGAGGCATTGATTCCGCTAATGGCCACCCATCCCGACAAACTGATGTTCTGCTCCGACGACAAACATCCTGATGAGTTGGATGATGGCCATATTGATGTGTTGGTGAGAAGAGCTATTTCTTTGGGATACAATGTGATGGATGTGCTGAAAGCTGCCTCGCTCAATGCCGTGAAGCATTACAAACTCAACGTTGGAATGCTACGATTGGGAGACGATGCCGACTTTATCGTGGTGGATGACTTGAACCATCCTGTTGCCAAACAGACATATATTAAAGGTGTACTAGTGGCTGAAAACGGTGTGTCGAACATTCGTTACAAGGAAGTCGCGACCCCAAACATTTTCAAAGCGAATTTCATCAAAGCGGAAGACATCTTCGTTCCCGATAAAGGTAAGAAAATAAAGGTGATAGGATGCATGGATGGCATGTTGATTACCAAGTGTTTTACGGCAGAACCTAAAGTGGTGGATGGCGGCATTGTCAGCGATGTGGAACGTGATGTTCTGAAAATTGTGGTCGTCAATCGCTACCAACCGACCAAGCCTGCGGTGGCTTTCATCAAGGGCTTTGGGCTGCGGCGCGGTGCGTTGGCTTCGAGTGTAGCCCATGACAGCCATAATATCGTGGCAGTGGGTGCCACGGACAGCGATATCCTTCATGCAGTCAACCTGCTTATTGAACATAAAGGCGGCGTGACGGCCTATTGCGGTACAGAGATGGTGGCCGTGCCTTTGCCCGTGGCTGGATTGATGAGCAATGAAGACGGTTACGAGGTGGCCGCTGCCTATCAGAATGTCGATGCCTTGGCAAAACGCTTGGGTTCAACACTTTATGCACCCTTTATGACCTTGGCTTTCATGGCGTTGGTCGTCATTCCTGAGATAAAGCTCAGCGACCAAGGGTTGTTTGATGTCACGAAATTTGCTGTCACTTCAATTTACAAGGAATGATGGAGCTTCGTCAATGCCAACCCTCTGATTTACAAGCCGTCATGGACCTGAATGAGACGATTTATGCCGCTTTGCCTGACAAGACGGTGTTACGCCATAATTCGCCCGAAATGATTGCTTCTTGTTTGGAAGAGCCCAACGTGACTTTGGGCATTTGGGATGGTAACTTATTGGTAGCCATAGGAATGCTCTATGTGCCGCAATGCATTGAGGAAGACCATTTCCATGATTTGGGTTTGCAAGGCGAGTATAAATCCGCAAACCAAAAGCTGTTTCTTGTGCGTGAGGGTTATCGAGGTTTAGGCTTGCAAAGAAAGCTTATCCGTGAGGTGGAAAAAATTGCCATTACGAGAGGTTTTAACCTGCTTTGCACCACTGTTGCGCCCAATAATGACTTCAGCATCAACAATTTCCTGAAGGAAGGCTATGTCTACGCCAAGACGGAGGAAAAATATGGTGGCTTGGTGAGGAATCTGTATTACAAGGTGTTATAATACATTCAACCGATAGGCATCCTGTTTCACGAAGATGGCTAACATCATGGTGAAAGCCAGCATACTTGAGCCGCCGTAACTCAGGAAGGGTAGGGGAATGCCGATGACTGGAACTAATCCAATTGTCATGCCGATGTTGATGGCCACGTGGACGAAAAGGATTCCCGCGACACCGTATCCGTACACGCGGCTAAAGGTAGATCGTTGTCGTTCGGCGAGGATGATGAGTCGAACCAACAAAGCCACATAAAGTAGCACCACGGTAGCGGTGCCAAGAAAACCACCTTCTTCACCTATAGTGCAGAAAATGAAATCGGTATGTTGCTCAGGGACAAAGTCATATTTGGTCTGCGTGCCTTGCAAGAAACCTTTACCTGTTAACCCACCGGAGCCGATGGCAATCTTTGATTGGTGTACATTGTATCCTACACCTTTTGGATCATCAAGTTGACCCAAAAGCACCAAGATGCGGTTCTGTTGATGCTCTTGAAGCACCTTGTTGAAGGCATAGTCAACCGAAAAGACAAACACAAACATGCATGCGAAGACAGCCAGCATCTGGACAAGGCCTTTCTTCTTGGTAATCAGATAGTAAGTCAAGGTGAGTATGAGCAAGCCGCCGAGGATGAGATACATGATTTTTTGCGACCAAATCAAGGTGAGAACGAACAAAATTACGGCAACTACGCCAGCTACCATTACTAACCCTGCTCCAGAGAGACCTTCGCGGTAAAAAATGAAAATAAATGAGACAAAAACGATAGCCGACCCAGTATCATTCTGAAGTAACACAAGAGCCATCGGGATAAGGACGAGACTAATAGCAAAGATTTGATCCTTACGCTTTTGGAGGTCGACGTCTAATCTGCCGAGATAACTGGCTACTGCTAATGCCGTCGCCATTTTTGCAAACTCGGAAGGCTGGAATTTGACAGGACCGAACTCAATCCAGGAGGTGGCACCTTTGGTGGCTTTGCCATAGACCAGCACCATGAATAGTGCGGCTAATACAGCGATATAAATCCAAAATGCGAAAGCGTTGAAAAACTTGGCATCGATAAGCAATATGACAAAGCCCATAAAGAGCGCGGCACCAATCCAAATCAACTGTTTTCCATAGACTTGCGACAGGTCGAAGATGCTGGGGTGTGCTTCATTGTATCGGGCCGAGAAAATGCTGAACCAACCTATCAGCACCAATGCCAAATAGATAAGTATGGTCACCCAGTCGACTTTTCCTATGATACTGTTTCTTTCGTTCATCTTTCGTTCTTGTATGAGATTCTGCCTTCCATCATGCGTTGTTCCAAGTCTTCGCGTGTGGTATAGCCTCGGATGTATTTTTCAATCATCAAGCTGGCGATGGGAGCTGCCCAAGTGGCACCGTAACCGCCGTTTTCGATGATGACAGCCAAGGCGATTTTCGGGTTTTCCGCGGGCGCAAAGGCAATGAAGTTGGAGTGATAATTTCCATGCGGGTTTTGGGCGGTGCCGGTTTTTCCACATTGGGCGATGTCTTTCATTTCATAACGTCGTGCTGTGCCTGCGGGGCCACTGAACACAGTGCGCAGACCAGCTTTCATCACTCTGACATGGCGAGGGTCAATGCCGGGGTCGACGCGGGTGGTCATCACTTCGGGGATGGCTGTGGTGTCGCCGAAGCATTTGATGAGATGTGGCGGATAATAGTAGCCTTCGTTGGCAATCATGGCGGCGATATTGGCCAATTGCAAAGGCGTGACCAACACTTCACCTTGACCGATACCTAATGAACGGATAGTCACGGAGTTCCATTGTCCGTTATACATCCGGTCGTAGTATTCGCGAGACGGGATGTTGCCCGAGCGTTCGTAAGGAATGTCAGTGTTGAACTTGCGGCCAAGACCCATCTTGTAGGTCATGTCTTTCCAATACTGATAGCCGTTTTTCATGTTCCCGAACTTCGGGTTGTTTATGGTCGCCTTGAAAGCCTCATAGAAATAAGGATTGCACGAATTCATGATGGCGTTGGCAAAATCGGGGCTGCTTCCATGGGAGTGAGTGCATTTGATGGGCAGTGAGGCAGGACCTGAGCAATGGAAAGGTGTGGCAGGAGTAATGGTGCCGCTTTGCATAGCAATGAGTCCAACAACGGTTTTGAAGGTTGACCCGGGAGGATAAGTTCCGCTGATAGCTCTGTTAATCAGAGGTTTCATCGGGTCTTTCTGGAGTTCGTTGTAGTTTTTTCCACGTTCGCGTCCAACCAACAGATTGGGGTCGTAGGTGGGGCTTGAGACGAAAGCTAAAATTTGCCCCGTTGAGGGTTCCACGGCCACGATGGAGCCAATTTTGCCTTGCATCAAACGCTCGCCGTAGGCTTGCAGTTCAGCATCCATGCCGAGATAGATGTCTTTTCCCGCGACAGGGTCTTTGTCGAGTTCACCATCCATGAAACTGCCCATTTCTCGGTTATGCACATCCACCATCATCACTTTCAAGCCCTTCACGCCACGCAGTTCTTTCTCGTACGACTTTTCAATGCCCGACTTGCCGACATAATCGCCCTGGCGGTAGTAATCTTCTTCGTCTTTGTCAAGTTCGTTCTGGCTGATTTCGCCGATGTCGCCCAACGTATGTGCCGCTATGGCCATAGGATAATGACGGACGGTTCGGGTCTGGAAATAGAAACCGTTATACCTGTAAAGTACTTCGGCAATGTGCGCGTAGTTTTCTTTTGAAACTTGGGTCATGAAAGGAGAAGGCTTCAAATAAGACTCCTTTTTGGCCTTGTTCATCCTTTCGATGAACGAGGTCTTGTCTATGTCAAGCAGCCGACAGAATTCTAATGTGTCAAATGGGTTTAGGGTATCTTTCGTCCTTTCTATGACTTGTTTTGGAACGACCATCAAGTCGTAGACGGCCTCGTTGAACACCAACAAATTGCCGTTTCGGTCGAAAATTTTTCCTCTTGCAGGATACTGTGTAACAAAACGGAGGGCATTGTTGTCGGCCAACTGTTTGTAGTGCTTGTCGATGACCTGAAGCGAAAACAATCTGATGAGATACAATATACCCACTGCGATGAAGATACCCATCACAACTAATTTTCTGGAAGACAGATTGTTGTTTCTCGTTTTCATGACATCTAAAGCCGTGTACAAAGGTATAGGTTTTTCTTTGTTTATGGGTGTTTTTTTTGGAACTATTTTTTGGGTTGAAAAAACACTTTTTTGACGCAAAAAAAATGAAAAACAGTCCAATTATTGTGGTGATTCAGTTTTTTTGTATATTTGCACGCTTTTTTATGCTTAAAATGAAGAAGTGTGTATTCATATTATTATTGTTGGGTTTGTTCCTAACAGGGTGTAATCAACAAGAGAAAAATTCCGCATTGATTCAGCGGAGTTTTTTCAACACCATGTGGGAACGCTTTGATTATTTGCGCAATGACGTTGAGATCAAAGAAGAAACCACATTTGATTTGAGTATGCGGGTCAGTTTTACAGAAGATTATCCTTACGACTATTTTTCGATGGTTTTTACCGTTTTTACCAATGAGGGCAATCCATATCGCAGCAAGGGCTACAAGTTTAGCCTGAAAGATAAAGAAGGTCATTGGAATTCTGAATTGAAAGACGGATGTTATACTTTCGATTTTCCCATCAACAAACAGTTTTTGATTACCGACCCAGGAATCTATCGTTTCCAAATCGAATATAGAATGCCCATCACTCCTTTGGTGGGCATAAAAGAATTGACATTAACAGACAATAATTTGAAAAACAAATAAACATAATACGTATGAAGTACTTTAACAAAATTACAAAACTTGGAATCTTTACAGTAGTTTTAACCATGATGTTCGCCTCATGTGTTCCTCAAAAGAAAATGATTTATCTTAAAGACGCTCAAATGGCGGCAGCAAACATTTCACAAGAGTATGTCAACGACCGTTCGGTCAACTACAAATTGCAACCTGGTGACAATTTGTACATTCGTGTGCTGAACACGGTGGATGAGAGAACTGCTACTTCATTGTCTGGCGAAAGTACTGGAGTTCGCACGCAATTATCATCAGATGCTTCAATTTATCTTCAGTCTTATACGTTGGATGAGGAAGGCTGTATTGAGATGCCGCTGACTGGAAAAATTGAATTGAAAAATTTGACTATTGATGAAGCTAAAGCAAGACTACAAACTGAGCTTGACAAGTATGTTAATCAGACTACCATTATTGTAAAATTGTCTAACTTTAATCTTACGGTGCTGGGCGAAGTTACGCGTCCTGGTATGTATAAGGTCTATCAATCGCAGATTAATTTGTTTGAAGCTATTTCCTTAGCGGGCAATATGACCAATTTTGCAAAAAATGACGAGGTAAGGATTATCCGTCAAACCGATCATGGGTCCGAGATTGTTACTGTGGATATGGGTCAGGCTGACATTCTTGCTTCACCTTATTATTATTTAAAGCCCAACGATATCATTTATGTCGAACCGATGAAGATCAAGCAGTGGGGTTTCACGGCATTCCCCTATTCGACGGTGTTGTCAGCTGTCTCGTTGGCAGTCACTTTGTATGTTGCATTTAAAAGATAAGTAAATTAAGAAGTAAATAATTTAATTTGAGATAGTCATGCAGAACGAAACAACAAATTTCAGACCTCAACAGAGTGGAGAGGAACAATCCGTTGATATCAAGCAATTGATTTATATATGCTTGAGCCATTGGTATCTTTTTGTTATCTGTGTTTTTGTCGCTTTAGCGATAGGCTTTGTTATCAACAGATATAAGCCTAGCGTGTATCAAACTTCAGGTACAGTGCTTATTAAAAGCGATCAGGCATTTGACCCTACAATGCTTATGACAAATTTGAACATGGGCAAATCAAATGTTGAAAACGAAATGGCCATTCTTAGGTCTTATACACTTATGGAACGAGCCATCAAAAAGATGAACTTGGAGGTCTCGTATTACGAAAAAGGACGTGTTTCTACATCTGAATTGTATAAAACCGCTCCATTTATGGTTGAATTTGACCGTAGTGTTCCGCAAGCGGTTGGCTTGACCTACGAGATATCTGGTTTAGGTGGCGAGACAATGAGTTTGCACGGCACCTCAGATTTCCTTGCAAAATATGACTATGTGCTCTGCCGATCATTGCCAAGTGTCCTTGGAAAAATTGAAATAGATACAAAATGCAAGCAAGGCGAGTGGGTTGATAATGGGTATAACCGTTTCCGTATTGTTTTGAACGAAAACTACAATGCAGAAACCGATAACAGCCGAAAATTGTCTTTCAAACTCAATAGCTATCCAAGTTTGGTTAGTCAGTTGAGCAATTATACAGTGACTACAACCAGCAAGCAATCTTCTGTTGCCTCCATAGTTATAACAGGTAACAATCCTAACAAAATCGTTGAATACATTAATATGTTGATGACAGAATATGTTAATCGTGGATTGGAAAAGAAGAACCAGGTTTCTGAGAATACCATTCGTTTCATTGATGAAGAATTGACAGGAATTCAAGAGTCATTGGGCAGTGCTGCAACTGAGTTGCAAGAATTCCGTACACAAAATGACCTTATGAATCTTGATTTGCAAGCCTCTCAGATTTACAACAATTTGCAGGCTTTGGAGAAAGAGAGAGCTGAAATGACTGTTAATGTTAAGATTTACAAGCGTTTGCAGGATTATATTAAGGAACAGATTGATGATCCGGAAAATCTTGCAGCTCCCAGTACGATGGGTATTGCCGACCCCTTGCTCAATCAGTTGGTAAGAGACCTTGTCACCTTGTCGCAGACAAAGGCTACCCAATTGCTTACCCAAACGGAACAGCACCCTCAGATTGTGAAGCTCAACGAACAGATTGTTACTACGAAGAAAACCTTGTTGGAAACCATCAACAACTTGGTGATTAATGCCGAGATGGGTCTTGATGAAATCAACAAGCGTATAGCGAAGACCGTTTCTGAAACCAAAGTGCTTCCTGAGAAGCAACAACAGTTGATTGATTACCAACGTAATTTCAATTTCAGCGAAGAGACTTACAAATATTTGATGCAGCGTCGTGCTGAGGCTCAAATTCTGAAGGCTTCCAATACACCTGACAATGAGATTCTTGATTTGGCCAAAATGGAAAGAACGTATTGTATCTCTCCTCGTACTTCCATGAATTATCTCATTGCCATCATCCTTGGCCTGTTGATACCTGCTTTGTATTTGTTCCTCAAGGACTTCTTCAATGTGTCCATCAGTGATCGCAAGGATGTGGAGAAACTGACCAACTTCCCGATTATTGGCCAGGTGGCACAAACCTCTTCGAAGGATCCGCTCGTGGTCGTCAATTCACCCAAGGCACCTATCGCCGAGTCGTTTCGCTCCATCCGTACCAATATTGAATTCATTACGCAAGGCAAGACGAAATGTACCGTCCTCGTTACGGGTGACATGCAGAGTATCGGTAAGACCTTCAATGCCATTAATGTCGCGTCCATCTACGCACTTTATGGTAAGAAGACCGTTCTGTTGGGCTTCGACTTACGTAAACCGAAACTTTTTAAGGAATTCGGCTTGAACAACAATATCGGATTGAGTTCATTCCTCTCCAACAAGGAACCGTTTGAAAACATCATCCAATCTACTTCAGCTATTCCCAGCCTCGATATCATCACCAGTGGTCCTATCCCGCCCAATCCGGCTGAATTGATTGCTTCCGAGAAGTGCGATGAACTCTTCCAACTGCTCCGCGAGCGTTACGACTACATCATCATCGATACTCCGCCTGTCGGTTTGGTCACCGATGCCTTCCTGTTGATGAGACATAGTGACGTGAACTTGTTCATTGTTCGTCAAGGTGTCACCAACAAGAATATCTTCGGTACCATCATCAAAGATATGGAAACCCGCGGTCTCAAGATGTCTATCGTCCTTAACGGTATCCAGACAAATAAGGGTTATGGCTACGGCTATGGTAAGAAATACGGCTATGGCTACGGTTATGCTTACGGCTATGGCTATGGCAGATACGGTAGCAGTAATAGTGGTTACTATGGCAACGACTATTATGGTGAGAATCCGCAAGAGGATACAGGTAAGAAAAAAAAGCATCACCACCACCATCATTCAAAAGATTCGGAAAAGAGCAATAGCTAATCACTTTAGGTGATGGAACAACCGAGATATTGGCATGCCCTCTATGTCAGGTCACGCGCTGAGAAAAAGGTTTTGACTCAGTTGCAAGACTTGGGCATAGAGGCATACTTGCCGATGATTACTCGGCTCAAGCAATGGAGCGACCGTCGTAAGAAAGTTGAGGAGCCGCTGTTTAAATCGTATATATTTGTCTTTTCCAACGAGAAAGAGCATTTGCCTATTGTGAGTGTTTATGGGGTGGTCAAGTTCGTTTCTTTTGAACGAAAGGCTGTAATTGTTCCTGAAAATCAAATACTTGCCATCAAGCGTTTTATTCAGGATTATGAGATGGACGATGAGGGCAGGATAATGGACAAGGATGACTTGAAGGAAGGTCAGACGGTGAGAATCATCAGCGGACCTATGAAAGGACTTTGTGGCCGACTTGAGTCTGTCAAAGACAAGCGTCGCCTGATAGTCTATATTGATGTGGTTGGTCAATATTTGCCAGTCAACATTCCGCGGACAAAAGTGGAACCAATTAAGGCAGAGATGTTGCAGTAGCGCAATATAGGTCATTTTTGCAACGTTATATAATGTGTATCTAAAAGCAGAATATCATGGATGCAGAGAAAAACACTAAAAAACAAATATTGTTGTATGTCCTTCTTGCAGCGTTGGTCATGGCCGTTGTACTTGTCATCGTCAAGTCGTCCCAAAACGCTTCTATGAAGGAGGAATTGAAAGTGCTTGAGGCTGAGAAAGAAATGCAGCGTGCTGATTTTCAAGCTGAAGTTGATAGCTTGATGAAAGTTCATAACGAACTGAAGGAAAGCTATGGAGAACTTAGTGTGGAATTGGCACAAAAAGACAGCATCATCCAAGCCGATGCCGTTGAAATCAAGAAGCTCCTTGATTCTCAATGGGATTATTACCGCATCAAGAAGAAATTGGCTGCATTACAAGAGATTTCTCAGCGTTATGTGCGTCAAATGGATTCACTTTATACTGTCAACCGAGAGTTAGTGGCTGAAAACGAGCGTATCCGTGAGGAATTTCAGGCCGAACGCCGTCAGAATACCAATCTCACGCGTCAGAAGGAAGAATTGACCAATAAGGTGAATCTGGCAGCTACGATGAAACTCCACAATTATTCGGCTCAAGGTGTACGCTTCAAAGGTAGCGGCAAGGAATCGTCGACCGACCGTGCCAGTCGTGCCGAACGCATCAGAATTGATTTTACGGTTGCAGAAAACGAGTTGATTCAACCTGGGACCAAGATTTTTTATGTCCGTATCGCTAATCCTACCAAAGCGGTCATTTGCAAGGGTATAGGCGATGAATATGCCTTTGAATCCAATGGAGAGACCTTACAGTTTACCGAAAAGGTCAGGGTCAATTATGAGGGAAAGGAAACGGATGTGCGTGCTTATTACACTAAGCCTTCCGATATTGAATTCAGGCCTGGCACCTATTTCATAGATATCTATGAACAAGGGGGCAAGTTAATCGGACAGACATCACTTGAATTGAAGTAGTTTTGTTTTAGAAAAGTTTTGTTTTTTTCATTTATTGTTTGTGAGCCAGTCGTAAGGCTGGCTTTTTTTATTCCAACACGGTTTTCAGTACCTCATGGGAATGGAAGTCTTTCATGATTGGGGCATGAAGGCGCATGAATACGATGAGGTTATCCAGTAACTCACGACGGTATGACACCCGAAGCGGAATGCTACAAGCTTCGTCAATGCCCACATCGAGCAAACGCGAAAGCAAAGCAGCAGATTCTGTATCAAAATAATAGGGATGCAGCGGATAGTCATGTGCAAACGAGCCTTCCATCATATCAAAGCAATACCCTTCTTTATGATTTGATTTGGGATAGAAACCTAAGTGACGTGTCAGTTCCAAGGTGAAGAACAACGGAAAATTCGCATAGTCTTTTTCGACCAAATCGAGCCACTGAAGGGAACGGAAGATAAAGTCATAAAGTGCTTCATTCTGCTCTTGCTCTGTGATGGTCTTTGACAGCAATTCGCTGACATACATCAAGATGGCACTTTTATTCATCACCAAAGGGAGATTTTGATAGACAAAAGAAAGCTGCACATCTTTCATATAGCCCAACGTGCCTTTGTTGGCTTTTTCCACACCTATATAATTAATAAGGTTGAGGTTTTGGAACAAAGCTACACGGTTTTTGGAACTTCGATTGAAAGCACCTTTCACCATATAAGACTTCAAGCCATAGTTGCGGGTGAACACCTTGACAATCAAACTGGTGTCACCGTAGCGGATGGTTTGCAGGACGATGCCTTGAATTTTGTCATCCATCAGTTTTGAACGAGAATCTTGGTGGCGAACTTGTTGGTGCCTTGCTTGGTGCTGACGAAGATGAAATAGACTCCAGGCTCCACTCGCTCTCCATTGATGTTGGTGCAGTCCCAAACGGCCTGACCACCTTCCGAAATTAGTTGCGTGACAAAAGTGCCGTCCACAGTGGTGATTCTAACTAAAGAATTGGAAACCAAGCCTTTGATTCCGACATAACCCGAATAATTCATCCGTACAGGATTAGGATAGGCTACTACCTCGCTGATAATCGGCTCTGGAGTGGCATATTCGCCGCGATAGGAGATGACACCGCTACCTGTACCAAAAAACACTTCGCCGCTCTTGTCGACAGCCATAGTGGTGACGGCATTGTCTAACAAGGGACTGTTGTCGGTGTTGAAATAGTGGATTTCCTTGGGTTTGTTTTCAAATGACATGAGATAAACCCCCGATTCAAGGCCGAACCAAATCTGGTTGGAACCTTCCATAGCAGCCATTGAAAGCACATTGGATCCGTCGAAGAGGTAGTCGTATTGGTTGGTGCCATCATTGCGGGGCACTTCCTTTTGGATGGCGTCGAAGTTGGAGCCGCTGAAGATTTTCTTTGTGTCGTCAAACAGGCAAGGACCTTTGTCGGTTCCGACCCAAACTTCGCCTTTATCGCCAAGGATGAGACAGTTGACAGCACCAGCCAGTTTACCGTTGCCCGCAGCTGTATTCAGGTTGACGGCTTGGTCATCGGTGGGATTGTCGAAGGTGCCGCTGTCATTGAAAACGATGACCTCACCGCCACGGCGGATCATCCACTTATAATCATTGTCATCGATGAGCAATGTGCCAATGTCAATGCCGCTGAGGCTGCCACCCAAGTTGAAGGAACGCCAGTTGCCGGTGGTGCGTTCCATCATAGAAAGGAGTTTGTTGGCACCTGTATTGGCGACCCAAAGATTCCCTTTACTGTCAAAGGCTAAACCGCTGATATTGATTAGAGTTTGGTCTTTCACCCAATAGTCCAACGTGCTGTTGTCGGCGTTGTACACTTCGACCAATTCGTCGTTTTGGAATTTCAAAAGCCCTTTGCCCCAAGTGCCGACGTATGTTACGGAAGGATCGTTGGGGTCGGTGACCGTGCAAACAAAATCCGAATATGTTCCAAAATCAGGCAGGGTGGAACTGTTGAGAATCGTCCACAATCCGTTGAATCGGGCGACACCTTCTTTCATATAGCGTTTGCCCCAGTTGGCGGCGTGGCCACCTGTAGCAATCCAAACTTGGTCACCGCAGGCTTGAAGTTCAAAGACGTTTTTTGAAGCAGGACCATTGGGCTTCACATCCATGTTGTTCCAGCCGTCACTTGTCATGACGAGGCCGCGTCGGGTGTCGCCAATCCAATAGTTGCCACTGTTGTCAACGGCAGCCGAAAGTGGTTCAATGGAACCGCCAGGAGAATAAATCCCCAACATTTCATTTAGATTGGCATCGCGCACCGAAACCTTGTAGCGGTTGGTGAGGATAAAACGGTCGTCGTAGGCTCGCAGCTCAAACTTTTGGTTCACATCCTGTTTGTCAAAATAACCCCAGAGATTCCCATCGTTGACAAAAAGTGTATCGGCTTCATAGCCACCATCATAATTCAGATACAACTTTCCGTTGAACACTTCCATCTCGGTGTATGCCAAATGGGGATGAATCAGGCTGTTATCGAAATGCCAAGCCGAATAATTAGCCAGGTTTTGAGCATCTTGTGAGGCGTAATATATGCCATCGTCGGTTGAGGCATAAATACGGCCATTGAAGATGGCAATATCGGTTACATTCACTGCATCACCTTGGTTGCCAATATAATAAGTGTCTTTCACCTCCTCTTTTTTCAGGTCGAAAACCACGATACCGAAACCGCAGGCCGTGTACGCCAAATCACCGTCGAAAAATACATGGTTGATGTTCTTATTGCCTACGATGTTCTTATCCTTTATGTCGCTCATATTCTTGATGTTGCCCTCGGAATCAATGAGGTCGACATTGGCATTGGTATATGCGACGAACAGCTTTCGTTGGCTCGTGTTGTAGCGCATAGTGCTGATGCCGATGTCGGACAAACCGTTGATTTTGTTCAAGATATTAATAGAGTTGTCCTCTTTGTCGTAATAGAACAGTTCATATTCCGTAGCAGCGTAAATCTTGTTTCCTACTGGCTCCACGGCAATCACTTTCTGATAAGGCAGGTGCGTGCGCCAATTCCCGATGGAGACACCGTCTTGGGCGAAAAGGTTGGCCGAAACGAGCCATGAGGCTATGATGAGGGTAAAAAACTTCAAGTATTTCATACGATACATTTTAGGCGGTAAAAATACGAATTTATAGGATGATAACGCTGATTTCGTCGAAATGTTTTATAACTTTGCAGGAAAAAATCGAACAAAATGAAGAAATTATCACTTTCCATCATCGCCATGGCATTGACATTCAATCTAATGGGAACCAGCATTTGGGACGGCACGTCTGAGCCTTGGACCCAAGGTGAGGGCACTTTCTACAATCCTTACCGTATTGAGACAGCCGCGAATTTGGCTTATCTGGCCGAAAAAGTCAACGAAGGTTATCAATCCTCAGAACAGGGTGTTTTTGTCGGGGAATATTTCTTGCTCACGGATGACCTTGACTTGAACAACCTTAATTGGACACCCATCGGCAATGTTGACTACAGCATGAATGGCTTTTATTTTGCCGGCTACTTCGACGGAGGCTATCATCAGGTCGAGAACTTGCGGATTCAGACTTCTGCCGACTTGGCGGGTCTGTTTGCCGCAGTGGGCGGAGAAAAAGGTTGTGTTCGAAACCTTTCGGTCAGCGGCACGGTCATTTCTACTGGCATAGGTGCTTCAGGTGTAGTAGGTGGCGTTGCTGAAGGTGGGATGGTATACCGTTGCAGTTTTTCAGGCTCGGTCAGTGTGACCAACAGTGGTTCTTATTGCGGGGCTGCAGGTGTGGTGGCTGGTGTCCAAAACGGCAGCGTGGTTGAATGCTCTTCGTCGGCCAATGTCACGGCTACCAACAGCAATTTCATGGGTGCTGCTGTGGCAGGCGGTGTAGTGTGTTTCGCTCAGGGTAATGCCTCAATTGCAAAATGCTACAACACAGGTTCTGCCAATGCAACCGCCATGTTGATGGGCATTTCCGCCGGTGTGTTGGGTGCCACGGTGGAGTCGGCAGAGACTTATGTTATGGATTGTTACAATGTCGGTCAAGTCAGCGGAGGCACTTCGGGCGGCATTTTCGGCATGGTCAGCCCCATCGACCCGACCAAGGCGGAAAATACCATTGATGTCACCAATTGTTTCTTCCTGACTTCAGCTGGAGGCAACAACGGTTACGGTACGGGCATGACTGCCGAAGAAATGCAGACCGAGGAGTTCAAGAACCAACTCGACCAAAGTTCACACGCATTTGTGATGGACAACGGCACCAACAACGGCTATCCTATCCATGGCTTATCGAGTTTCATCCTTTATGAAGCCTCTGATGTCACCACGCACTCTGCCAAGCTATCAGCATGGATTCACGAGGGCAATGATCATTTTGCGAGGGCTTATTTCAAATATCATAAATTGGACGATACTGAGTGGATTGAAGTGGACGTGCCGACTGATGGTTATGTAGAGACTGTTATTGAGGACCTTGAGGAAGACGTTTATTATGAGTTTACGATGGCCTGTGAGTTTGACGACGGAAGTTGGTTGGAATGGGGCGCACCCATGACCTTCCAAACAGAATATGATGTGATTGCCGAAATGGCGCAACAGGTGATGGTCTATCCGAATCCCGCTTCGGAAACACTTTACATTCAAGGTGTTGAGCCTGCGGAAGTGCAAGTTTTCAATGCGCTTGGCCAAAAGGTGAAGACTTTCAAAAATGCGACAGAAATCCATGTCAGCGATTGGGCGGAAGGCATGTATTTGTTGCGCATCACCGCTGTCGACGGAATGGTCTTTGAACGGAAAGTTTCGGTAAAGTAATCACTTCACAGAGGCATGATTCGGGTCTCCAATGTATGACTATTTCAATAAACTAAAACGACAATATGACACTAACAGAAGCCATCACTGCCCGACATTCCGTGCGGCAGTATCTAAACAAACCCATTGAGGCGGAGAAAATCGAGGCGATACAAGAGTGCATCACCCTTTGCAATCGCGAAGGCAGTGTACATTTCCAACTGATTGCCAATGAACCCAAGGCGTTCGCTTCAATGCTGGCCAAATACGGCAAGTTTGAGAATGTGGGCAACTATCTCGCCATCGTTGCGCCCAAAGGTAACAGCGGTGCCGTGACGGCTGGCTATTATGGTGAGAAGCTGGTGCTACAGCTACAAATCTTCGGACTCAATTCGTGCTGGGTCGGCGGGTCTTTCAAGAAGGTCAAAGAGGCCTATTCTGTGGAGCAGGACGAGGAACTGAAATGCGTAATCTCTTTCGGGTATGGTGCGACGCAAGGCAAGCCACACCCGCAGAAAAAGACCCTCGACGACATAGCGGTGAACAAGTCGGTCGCCGCCAGCTTCCCCGACTGGTTCGTACATGGCGTAGAGGCTGCGCTGCTTGCGCCCACAGCTGTCAACCAGCAGAAGTTTGCGTTCGTTCTTCACGACAACAATCAGGTGGAAGCGCAGACAAAGTTCTCTCTCATAGGCTATTCGCACCTCGACCTCGGCATTGCAAAATACCATTTTGAGATTGGGGCAGGGAAGGAGAATTTTTCTTGGGTGTAGGTACTATTTGCTATAAGAGACATAACTCTCCACAAAGGTTTTGTGCCATTGTGGCGGTTTTGTTTCCACATTAGTTATACTGTGCGGAACGAAGTAATTTGTTTCGCACATTTTTTATACTTTTGCAGCAAAACTAATTAAAATGAAAAAAGCATTATTTCTCGCAGTAGTGGCGTTGATGATGGCCGCCGGCTGCAACAACAAAGAACAAGAACAACAAACTATGAATAAGGAAAACAACGAATTGACTGCTTTTGATGTGCAAAAAGCGTTTGAGAAGAACGGCTTCACATGGTTCACCGAAAACCTCATCTTATGCAGCGGCGACACCACACGGAACAACGCCATGACCATTGGCTGGGGCGGCATTGGCAACTATTTGGGCCACGACCGTCCGGCAGTAACCGTTTATGTGGCCCCTGGCCGCTACACATGGGAGTTCATGGAGAAATATCCGCGCTTCACTATTATGCAGTTTGATGACTCAAAAGTGTGGCAATACATGGGCAGCAACAGCGGTCGTGATGGCGACAAAGCTGCTGCGCTTGGACTCCATGTAGCATACACCGAACATGGCACACCATATTACGAGGAGGCCAATTTGGTTATCGAATGCGAAACCATGTCGGTTTGGCACCAGACAGAGCAGGATTTCCGCAACGGCACTCCCAAAAAATGGTATGACGGCTTTGATGCCGGTATTCACACCGTCTATGTCGGAGAGGTCATCGGAGCTTGGAGAAGATAATTATATCCCATTCAGAAGGTATCTATGAAACAATCACCAATAATCGGCGTTACGCCGCTTTGGGATGCGGAGCGCAAAAGTGTTTGGATGCTGCCGGATTACTTGGAAGGCATTAAGGCTGCCGGAGGTATCCCTATTATCTTGCCCCTTGAGATGGCAGAAGAGGACGCAGACCGTATTGTGGAGACTTGCGACGGATTCCTGTTTACAGGTGGTCAGGATGTCGGTTCTTGTTCGGAACGCGATAAGTTGGAAACGTTGCTGCTGTCGAAAGCCTTGCTGTCCGATAAGGCGATACTTGGAGTCTGCCGTGGTCTTCAGTTCATCAATTTGTTTTTGGGCGGTACGCTTTGGCAGGACCTCTCTTCAGAACACCCTTCGGAGATTGTCCACCGACAAGGCAAGCCATACGGTTCCCCGATGCATAAGGTCATACTGAACGGAGATTTGAAAACACTGTTATGCAAAGACATCATCGAAGTGAATACTTTGCATCACCAAGCCGCCAAAGACCTCGGCAGTGATTTGACACCAATGGCTGTCGCCCCTGACGGTATCATCGAAGCAATACAAATGGTGGGCAAACGTTTTGTCTGGGCTGTCCAATGGCATCCCGAATACATGTTCAAAACAGACCCGGATAGTTTGGCTATATTCTCATGCTTTGTTAGGCATTGTAAGTAAGATACCGATGGAATTAGAATAATCGTCAACGCATCCGCAATTCGGGCAAAGGCTTGGGGTACGGTTTCGTTGCGTCACCGCTGCTTCCGCCGAAACTCCATCATCGATTGCCCTATGGCATTGCGGAAGAAACGGCAGAGGTATGAAACATTGTCGTAGTTCATGTGGGCGGCGATTTCCTCTATGGTGAGGTCGGTTCTGGCGAGATAGCTTTTGATTTCATAAATCATTTAGCATGAACCCAGCATCGCCTCAATCGGCACGGTGCTGTCCATCAGGCCGATGCGGGTGTCGGAGGCATGGCGGTTTACGCCGGTGTATTCTAACGAGGCATCCTCGTAGCGGCGGAACTTCAGGATGGCGTCGTTCATTTGGGCGCGGTTGAAGACACCGACACGCAAAAGCAGGTCGAAGTCGTCGATGGTGAGGCCTGTGACGCGCTCAAATAATCTTGGTTCCAGTTTGCGGATGACATCTTCTAAACTTTCTTCACGATAATCAGTGAGGTACATGAAGATGGGGATTCTGGTGGCGAATTTCATCAGTTTTTCCTGCACCTCGCGCCGCTTGGAACGATATTCTTTCTCCTCGGCGGTGAGTTCTTTCTTCTTCTTGGGGTCGTTATTGTCGCCCGCCTCGCGCTTCAACTTCTTGATCTTCTCGGCTCGGTTGACAATGTTTTCGATGATGTCGCTGCCCAAGGCGCGGAAGCCTTCAATCTTCATGATGGTGGCCAATGCCTCGGGATTGTCAAGCACTCGTTGAAGGGTGGCGTTATCGACATTGACTAATTGTGCGCTGTTCCAACGACGTGCAAGCAATGTTCCACTGGTGCCATTATCAACGAAATCAAGTATCTCGGTGGCATCCACACGTTTCATAGAACTGCCATCGAATTGCAAGATGGGCAGGAAGTTGATGAACTCATCTACCTTGTCGGTGATCCGACGGTTGCTGTCCACATCTAACTGGTTGGCGTAGGTCACCACTTCGCGCAAGGCACGGTTTGGGGCGAAATCAAACACATAACAGGTGGGTTTGAGAATCGTATGCTTCGTGGGGTCGTCCTTGTCGGTGGCCGTCCACGGACTTTGTACACGGAAAGCCGTCTGAAAATACGTCTCTGGACTAGAACAATTGCGCAGCATCAGCAGTCCTCCCAACGGACGCAGCGTTACTCCTGTGGTCAGTTTGCCGCATGTCAGCGTGATGGTGCGTGTTTTCAAAGGGTTGTCGCCCATAGCCTCACGCACTGGTCCTCGGGCATCAATTCCGATGCCTGCCTTGGCGCCGCTACAGTTGATGATGGTGTAGTTCTGATAGAATCCGTTAGCCGGACGGTGAAGTAGTGCTTCCATGGCATCGCAAGAAGCCACATTGGGCAGGAACCACATCGTATGGGCGCAGAGGTCAAGCAGACGGGTGTCCTCAAAGGGCAAAGCAGGTCGTACATTGAGCGGCGAACTGCCATCGCCGAAGATGGAGGCTTTGCCACGGATGATGTCGAGCCATTTCTGCACGGCTTTTTCATGGATAAATTTCTTACCTTCTGCGCGGAAAAACTCGTTGAGATCGAAGCCGTCCATGTCCCATTGCTCAATCATGGCTCCAAGGTCCTGCGGCATCTGGTAGGTCATCATCACCATGGTGGGCATCTCCAGATAGGGACCACCGACGGCTTCTTTCCGTGCCTGCTCGTCTTGATAAGTCCAGTTGAAGATTTGGCTTTCCATAAACTCGCCTGTAGCCAATGCTCGGAACGGCGTACCGCTGAGGTAAAGGTAATGGTTGCCCGTGATAGGCACATCCTCATCGTCCCAAGCGCGACCACTTTCCACATCGATGCCGCTTTCGCTCATCACTTCGTCTTCTTCTGTCTGTCGCATTTTGGCATCGGCATCCCCAAGGTCGAGAAGGCTCTTGGCGTTGTCGTTCCAAGCACCAAAGTGGTATTCATCCAACACAATCAAATCCCAATTGACACAATGCACCCACTCGTTTTTGGGTTTGATGTTACCGTAACGGTCTTTGCCGAGGTAGTCTTGAAATGATCCAAAGACAACCAATGGTTTTGGCGAGGACAATGAAGGAAACTCTTCGTCCATGCGACTGCTGTAATACCGCCAGCCTTCGAAATCGCGGTGACGTAGCAGGTCGTCGCGCCATGAGTCTTCCACGGCGGGTTTGAAGGTGAGCACCAAAACACGTTTGGCACCCATCCGTTTGGCGAGCTGATATGTGGCGAAGGTCTTGCCGAAACGCATCTTGGCATTCCAAAGGTAGTGGCTGGGACGTTTTGGCTCCTCTATGTCCATCTTGGCGAAGTAGTCGGCGGTTTGTTTTACTGCCTGTTCCTGTTCGTCGCGCATCTTGTAGTCAAGGTCACGATCCGTCTTCACCTGTGTGTCGCGGTGGCGCACGGCCACGTATGCTGCCTGTGCTTCGCGTAGCGAGCAACGGCACCACTCGCCGATGAGTTCCTTACCCATACGGCGCAGGCACTCGTGCAGGTCGTGGTCGCTGAAACTCTCGCCGCTGCCGTCGGCATAGAAAGCATTGTCGTGCCACAACAGGTGGTAGGTCTTGTGTGGCTCGGTGATGGGGTGTTGTTCATCGATGCGTTTCCGCACATTGGCGCGGGTGGTCTGTCCTATCTTTATCCATCCTGGAAACGATGTGTCGTCGTACATGTAAATCTGCGGTATCGTCCGCCGCTCGTTAGGAAGTATCTGGTCTATCGTCTGCATAATATGTCAGTTTGTTCGTTTACGTTTTTATAAGCGAACGTCCTTATGCAGAAATAGTTAGGAGAAAAGACTAATAGTAAAGAAGACTATGAACAGCGTCGTAAACATAGACAACTTCCTCGCCAAACTGATCGTAACCTGATTCGTATGCGAAATGGAAATCCTCACAAATAAACTCTTGCCATCCTGCGTCAATCCATTCTTGTTTCAGTCGAGCCTTGGGATAAATGCGATGATTGTATTTCAAGTCCTCAATAGCATCATACAGACGATTTTTCTTGTCTTCAACAGTTTGAAAACTTAGTGTGATGTGTTTATTCATGGCAGCCCGATAGAAATTCTCTATGGACTGATGAACCTTCTCGTCGATGATAATCCTCATTGCTGCTGATGATAATGATTATAGATCAGCACTGTTAACCGACGACGAGATTCTTCGAGGGGAATTCCATGCGAAAGTTCCTCTTCGCTAAAAACCCTGCGTTTTTCTGCTACTCCATAAGCAGCAGTCGGTTCTGAGGCTATCGAAGCTTTAGATTCTTCTGTGGAGTAATCTTTTGCCATGTCATGTATGTTTTTACAGTGCAAAAATACACATCTTTCTTAAACCATGCCAGTTTTCTCCTAAAATTTCAAAGAACGTTCTGTTTATGTTTTATAATAATCATTCCATTGGGCGAATCATGCTCTCAATAAAAGCAATCTCATCTTTGTCCAAATCGTATTTCTTGTAAAGCATTTCGTCTGTCCAGGGGTGAGAGAAGTCTTGGAGGGGAACGAATCTGAAAACATCTTTGTTTATCATTATTGACGTCATTGCTTGTAGCATCATGAATCTACAAAAATTGGTTTTTAAATATGAAACCAAATTGTCGGCTTCTTTTTTGTTGCTAAATTTGCCAATGCAGATGTAGGTTTCTGCACATATTTCGCCAGCATTCATTACTTTCATAGTGCTTGGAATAATCTGATACTTTCCATCAGACATCGGCTTATTTCCCCCAGACATAGCACGAGTAAGAATTACATTAAATTTGTCGATGGCATCAATGTTTTTCAACACATCCGAACGTTTAACATAGCCAACTCCTTCACTATTTATTAATGCAATACTGTCAAGGGAAGGTTTACTTTCTCCTCGAATAAATGTCCTAAATCCGAAAGGGTTAGATGGAAGAACTATTGAACTCAATGATGTAAATAGTCCAAGTTTGTGAATTATGTTTATTGCTTCATTGGAACGAACGAATACTGGGTATTCATTGAGACAACGTTGTGTTTCAGACTTTATTTCTTTTGCAATATTGACCACAGTGCATTTGCCATGATATTCCCGATCCCATAGAAAATAACTAACTCCACCGCCGATAATTACTGCTGGAAAACAATCTTGGGAATCTGCATAATCTACAATCTTTTCTATTCTGTTGTCATTAAGCATTTCTTCACGATATGCATCTAATCCTCTTCCTCCAGCAAACCAACGAGAGGGTGTAATCATTATTAGAAAACGTGGTTTCAGTTTTTTTGCCTGTTGAACAAAATGTTGATAGATTGGCATCGCACTCGCACTGTTGCCACCATCACTCATTTGGTATGGCGGGTTGCCTATGATTACGTCAAATTGCATATCTTTCTTGAGTATTTCTTTGATTGGTTTATGGATAAAAGGATAAGCGTAGGACTCGATGGTTTCCACACGGTCATATTGGGCACGGTTGGCACCACAATGCTTACATTTGCCGTTCTCCCACGTGTGTTGGCATCGCATGTAGCGCAAATTGCCTTGCGCATCATCGAAACAGGTGGCAACACTATACTCGCCATTGGCCTGTTTGGTGCAATAGAGTGTGCGACGACTCATCTCAGCAGTGAGGTCGGTGCAGGCAATGCCGAAGACCTGTTTGGTCATAATATGGTCGATGCGTTGTTGCAAGTCTGGAATCTGCTCTTCTAGCCCTGCCAACAGCCGTTTGGCAATCTCGCGCAGGAAAACACCGCTCTTGCTGCAAGGGTCAAGAAAGCGCGTCTTGCTGGAACGGAACAACTCCTGTGGCAACAGGTCGAGCATTCGGTTAGCCAACTCGGGCGAGGTGAAGACCTCATCGCTGCTCAGATTGGCCAAACAATTGAGGATGTCGGGGCTATAGTTGTTCTTCATATCGGTAAAGTTGGGTGTAATGCAACGGTGGATAGGTACGCACAGGCTCGTCGAAACTTTGCACTTCGCCTTGTTCGTCGAAAAGGCTGTACTGGTGGTTTTTTGTGACAAGGAAGTCAAATTGGAAGTCGCGCCGCGAGAACTGCATGCTGCCCGCGATGGGTGTCCACTCGCAGAAAGTGATGGGCTTGTCCTCGGCAGTGCGATAGGTCAGTGCGTCGCCGCAGACGATATTCTTTTGCAGCATATATCGGAGGCTCTCTTCATAGCCGCTTGTACAGCCCTTTTTGCCAATTTGGTCAATCACTTCGGCAAACAACCGCTCACGGCAAGCGTCGGCGTTGTCGGGCAGGATGTCAATGCCATAGCAGGAGCCTACGGCGATCAGGATCTTGAACTCCCATTCCGTTTGGGATTTGATGTCTTGCAAAAGGGAGAGTTTGCGGCGCAGAATCTCGATAAGGAAATTCCCATCGCCGCAGGCAGGCTCAAGGAAGCGGCTGTCGAGCCGAAACGACTCGTCGCGCACCAAGTCGAGCATAGCGTTCACCTCGCGCGGATTGGTGAACACCTCGCCATGGTCAGCCACCCTTTGGCGGCTTTTGATTTGTTTTGTGTTTTCGTTGCTTGGCATAAAAAATCGTGGAACTTTTCTTACGCCTACTTAGGTGTTCCACGACCTGCCAAGCAAGTAAGTAAAGCCCACGATTACTCGTAGGCGTTTACCGCTATACTATTGCTTGGCTTGTTTGTGGAA
>JAEEQP010000018.1 GCA_016285355.1 Bacteroidales bacterium | reverse complement strand
CGACCGACTCCCTCCTTTTATGGCACAGCTCATTGCCTGAGGATGGGCATTTCCTGCCTGGCGACCATGCCGTGGCCGACGCCATCCTCTTCAGTGACGACTTCACGCCCGAAGGCAAGACCGTCAAAGCCTACCTCTGGAACCAGAACAAGAAGCCCCTCGTAGTGACCAAGTTGAGCTATTATTACACAAAGAAGAGCCCTGTCTTGACGGGATTGTATGAGCCGTTAAACTAAGGAAAATCTTTTTGGAACAATTTTTGCAGGTTTTCATTTCGTAACTTTAAATTAAATAGTTATGAAAAAGACAATTTTGGCTCTTGCCATCTTGCTTATGACCATTACGGCATTTGCACAAGAAAGTAAAGAAACATCAATTCGTGTCCCGAGTGGATACACAGGATTTTTGGAAACAGGCCTTGGTGGCGTTTGGACTCAATATGGAGTCGATGGCTATCTTTACAAGATATCAACAACGCACGGCTATCAATTCAATGATAAAGTTTTTGCCGGCCTCGGCGTCGGTTATGCTGTCGGTATCTTCAACTCTCCCAAACTCGTACCGTTTTTCGGATCGTTCCGCTATGTGATTTTGCCTACCAAAAGGGTAAGTCCTGTAGTAAGAGCACGTGTCGGAGCTTATTATGCCCCGAAGAACTTCGGTCCTTTCGGTGACGTTGGTGTTGGCGTGCGTTTCCCCACCAGAAGTTGCATCGCCTTCAACCTGATGGCGACATACTCTTATTACCATGATGTCACCGTCACACATTATCACATGAATTTAATGGGGATGGGATCATCTGGTTACTACGAAGACAGACAAGATAACATCTCAAACATCTCATTGGTCTTTAGCCTTGAATGGTAAAGGACAAAAAAATCACGCAGAACAGCTTCCGAAACGAAAAAAAGCCTATTTTTGCCCTCAAATTTTAAAGCAATGACTGAAGATTCTCAATTTGTATTAGACGAGGCCACTGAAAGCATGGACAACACCATCAAGCACTTGGAGCATGAATTTCAGGGCATTAGGGCAGGAAAAGCCAGTCCAGCCATGCTGAACGGCGTTATGGTTGAATACTACGGCACAACGGTGCCCATCGAGCAGACCTCCAACATCGGCTGCACCGACGCCCGCATGATTGTGGTGCAACCTTTCGACAAGAGTGCCCTCGGCAACATCGCCAAAGCCATTATGAACGCCAACTTGGGCTTCAATCCCATCAACAACGGTGAAATCCTCCGTATCAGCGTGCCTGCATTGACTGAGGAACGTCGCCGCGAACTCGTGAAGCGCACCAAGAACGCCGCTGAAGAGGCCAAAGTCGGCATCCGTGGCATCCGCCGCAACGCCAACGACGAAGCCAAGAAATTGGAGAAAGACACCATTTCCGAGGACGAGTCGAAACTCTTGCAGGAAGAGATTCAGAAACTTACGGACAAATACATCAAGAAGATTGACGACCTCACCGAGCTGAAGTCGAAAGATATTCTCACGGTGTAATTATTGCACGCTGAGATTATTTATTGCACGCAGAATCCGCTGAATTCGCTGAAGCCTACCGGACGCTTTATTTGCGTCGCTTTGCGCTTCCCACAATTCTGCGGATTCTGCGTGAGAAATAAATCACAGCACGTTTTCAATTGCCATCTCAAACAACTGCCCTAAAGTCAGGCCGAAGCAGCGTGCCTGAGCAGGAATGATGCTGGCCTCCGACATGCCCGGGACAATGTTGGCCTCGATGAAGAACACGCCTTCGTCGCTGACGATATAATCCATACGGACAAAACCCTTGCATTCTAATTTTTCATACAACATCGCTGTCGTCCCCTTGATCTCGGTCTCAATGGCCTCGTCCACTTGGGCAGGCGTTATCTCGTCGCATTTGCCGGCGGTGTATTTGGCCTCGTAGTCGAAGAACTCGTTCTTGCTGCAAATCTCGGTCAGCGGGAAAACCATCATCTTGCCTTTGAAACACATGGCACCGCAACCGAACTCGCGCCCATCGACAAACTTCTCGCACATCACTTGTCGACCAGCTGCCCTTGCTGTAAATATGGCAGGGACAAGCTCTTCCGCCGTCTTCACCTTTGAGACGCCCACGCTGGAGCCGTTGCAAGTTGGCTTGACAAACAAAGGCAACCCCAACTGCTTGATGATTTCGTCGGTATCGTATTTCTCACCTTCATTAATCAACACCGATGGTGCCACCCTGACACCGTAAGAAGCCACCAAGCGTTTGCAAAAGTCCTTGTGGAAAGTGAGGGCACAAGTGGTCTGCGGCGATGAAGTGCATGGGATGCCCAACAGTTCCAAATAGCCCGACAGTGGCCCATTTTCACCCGGCTCGCCATGCACCGCGTTGAAGGCCACATCGAATTTCGTCCTGTGTCCGCCTACTGAAATGGAAAAATCATTCTTGTCGACATCCACTCGGGTACCATCTTTCAAGAGACCATACCATCCTTTTTTCGATACTACAATTATCTTCGAATTATACCGTTCAGGATTCAGGCTCTGCTTCACCACCTGAGCACTTTTGACGGAAATTTCAAACTCACCCGAATCTCCGCCACAAATAATTGCCACGTTTTTCATATTTTTTGTAATTTTGTCGGTTTAAACTTCATAACAATAAAAACACTCAAAATCGAGTTTTATTTCACGGCACTAAAATAGTAAATTATGGGACGCCTTCAGTTTCTCAAGGACAAGAAATTTTACATCAACCTGCTCATCATACTGCTGCTTTGTATCGTTTTACTATGGATAGCATTCAGATTATTAGACAGATACACACGTCATGACCAGGTTTATACCATGCCGAATCTTGTAGGCGAAAACTATTTTGAGACGAAGCATGACTACGCAAAAGACTTCAATTTCATCCTCATCGACAGCGTTTATCCCAAAGGACAACAGCCTGGTTCCATCTTTCAACAAGACCCGCTGCCTGGTTCGAAAATCAAGAAAGGACGCAATGTGTATGTCATCATCGTGGCCGTCACGCCCGAAAAGACCATCATGCCCAACCTGAAAAACCTCTCGTTGCGCGAGGCCATAGGAAGACTCGAATCTAGCGGCTTGGATGTGGATCGACTTGAATATCAGGAGTATTCATATAAAAACAACATCATCGACCAGTATTTTGAGGGCAAGCCCATCCAGGAAGGCACCGAGCTCGTGAAGGGCAGCAAGATTGTGCTGAAAGTCGGCCTTGGACAAGACAAGACCAAAATCAAGGTGCCGAACCTGTTTGGCACGCCTGCGACCGAAGCAAAACGAATACTTAACCTCGCCGGCCTGAACCTCGGCAGCACGTTTTTCGAAGACAGCGACAGCATCCAATATATGTGTGTCAGACGGATGAGCCCTGGCCCCAGCTCAGGATCGGTCGTGGCGGGCACAGCCATTGACATTTGGTATCACTCTAACCGTACCATGGATTTCACAAAGGAAATGCAGGAGCTGTTGCATGAAGACTCCTTGACCAATGTGCCGCAAAATTTTGGTATTGAAACGATTACAGAAACCATAGAGACCACAGACTATGAAGAAAAAAATGAATTTGAAGATGACTTTTAAGGCTCTTGCCTTGGTCATGGCCTTCGGGTGCTTGACGAGTCAAGCCATCGCCCAAGAGATATTGACCCCTTTCCGAAGCACGAACGAAAAAGCCCCAATAAGAAGAGGTGTCGCCGAAGCACGTTTTCTGCCTTTCTTCGACGACTTCAGCCATTCCAATGTGTATCCCGACTCCACAAAATGGACCGACAACAATGTATTAGTGAACGATGGTTTCCCGCTCTGTCCGCCCAACCGCAACGGAGTCACTTTCGATGTGTTGGATGCCAACGGTCGCGTTTACGACTACGCCATCAGCAATGCTTTTGTGGCTGAGTATCTCACTTCAGTCAGGATTCGCTTGGACTCCATCATGGAGCCGGAGCCGCGTGCCCTCACCCCTGCCGACTCGGTGTATTTCAGTTTCTATTACCAGCCTCAAGGTAACGGAAACCCACCTGAGTCCCAAGACTCGCTTGTACTGCAATTCGGAACGACAAGCGAGCACGAAGAGTTTGTATTCCTTGACTATCAGAACTATAGCATCTCTGACATCTTTGCTGAGATGCAGGTCGACACGCTGTTTCCTGGCGATACCGTTTGGGCCTCAGTGGGTTGCCAATCAGGGATGTACACCATCATTACCGACACCCTGACACCGCTCACCGAGGGCACGATTCCCGTTCCCTGCGACTCGGTTTTCATCACCGTGACCGACACCACCTGGTACCACATCTGGAGCGTGCCCGGACAACGTTTGGACAGCTTCATGTTGTACAACGGCGGCCAATATTTCGAGCAAGTGATGATTCCCATTACGGACTTGAAGTTTTTCCGCGACGACTTCTATTTCCGCTTCTTCAACTACGCCAGCATCGTCAACTCATCGCAGCCCAGCAGCCGCAGCAACGAAGACAACTGGAACGTCGATTTCATTTACTTGAACATCAACCGCACGATAAACGACACTAGTTATCCCATGCTGACCTTCTCCGGCCAACGGCCCTCGTTCTTCAACCGCTACCAGTCCATCCCCTACCGTCAATACCGCGTCAACCCGAATTCGGCCATACGCGAGAATCTGGAACTCGACATCGCCAACCTCGACAGTATTGACCATGAGGCATTTTATTACTATACGGTGCATCAAATCGGTGGCGGACAGCACTATACGCGTCATCTTGACCCTGTCACTATTCACCCCTATCGTGAGGCAGGCTATCTGACTTGTCCCGAATACGGTGGCGAATCACCAGCTTGCCCCTTTGTCGGCGAGTTGTTCGCGCTGAACATGTGGTATGACTCCGTTTCCTACCAAATCAGCCATTATATCTTTGACTCCACCTGTACGCCGCCTTTGAGGGATTCAATGATTTACCGCGTTGGGATGTACAACTACTACGCCTACGACGACGGCATTCCTGAGTTGGGTTTTGGCGTGCGGCCTGCCGGAGCAAAGTTTGCCGTCCGTTTCGATTTGGCTGAATACGATACCGTCCAAGGCGTGCAACTGCTTTTCAATCACACCCTTAACGATGCCAACAACAAGTACTTCGACATCGTGATTTGGAAAAACGAAAACGGCAAGCCCGGTGAGGAAATCTACCGCCTCGAAGGTCAACGTCCGCAATGGCAGGAGCAAATCTATCGCTTCAGTTATTACAAATTCGACAAAGCTGTGGCCTTTGCCGGAGCCTTCTATGTGGGCATCGAGCAACACAGCGACGACCTCATCAATATCGGTTTGGACACTTCCACCGACAACATCCAATACAACTTCATCAACACCAACGGCTCGTGGCAACAAAGCAGCAAACACGGCTCGCTGATGATTCGTCCAGTAGTCGGGTCATCCTATTACATCGGTGTGGAGGAAAACCACGAAGCCAAAACCGTGCAACTTTATCCTAACCCTGTCGGCAACACACTGCATATCGAAGGCAGTATCCATGACGGTCAGGTGAGCATCTATGACCTCACAGGTCGCAAGGTGTATCAAGGTGATTATCAGAATGAAATATCGGTCAGCAACCTCAATGACGGCCTGTATTTCCTGAGCATCACCACCAACGAAGGCCAAGTCATCAACCAAAAATTCATCATCCGCAAATGAACGACGAACTCATGGAATTGGACGACGAACTCGTTGAAAACGACAACGAGCTCATTGAGAATGACGACGACCTCCTCGAAACCTCGGACGACGAGGCCACCGAAGAAGACGGTCAATTGTTTGAACACATGCGCATCATCGTCGATGGCGGCCAGGACACGGTGCGCATCGACACTTTCCTGACTTCACGTATCAGCAGCATCTCGCGCAACCGCATACAAAACGCAGCCAAGGCGGGCAACATCCTGGTGAACGACAAAGTGGTGAAGTCGAACTACAAGGTGAAGCCCAACGATGTGATTTCCATTGTGTTCAGCTATCCACCCCGCGAGACCGACATCAAGCCCGAGCCTATTCCGCTGAACATTGTTTACGAGGACGACGATGTCATTGTCATCAACAAGCAGGCAGGCTTGGTGGTGCATCCCGCGCACGGCAATTTCACCGGCACATTGCTGCACGGCTTGGCCTATCATTTCGAGCAGACCCACCAAAATATTGAGAACCGCATCGGCTACCTCGTCCACCGCATCGACAAGGACACCACCGGCCTGATGGTCGTCACCAAGAACGAAACCGCCCAAGCCATACTCGCCAAACAATTCTTCGACCACAGCATCCACCGCCGCTACTACGCCTTGGTTTGGGGCGACTTCGACGAGGACGAAGGCACCATCGTAGGCAATATCGGGCGTAGCCAGAGCAACCGCCGCCGCATGACCGTCTATCCCTTCGGCGAACAAGGCAAGGAAGCCATCACGCATTGGAAGGTGTTGGAACGCTTTGGTTACGTGACCCTTAACGAATACCGTTTGGAAACAGGCCGTACCCACCAAATTCGCGCCCATTCGCAATTCATCGGCCATCCCTTGTTCAACGATGCCTTGTACGGCGGTGATGTCATCCTGAAAGGCACCACTTTCTCGAAATACAAGCAATTCATTGACAATTGTTTTAAAATCATGCCGCGCCACGCCTTGCACGCCAAGGAATTAGGCTTCGTACATCCCACCACTGGCAAACAAATGATGTTCACCTCGGAATTGCCCGAGGATATGGAGCAGGTACTCGACAAATGGAGGGTTTATTTGAAGGCTCGGAATTTGTTAGAGGAATAATCAAACCTTTTTCTGCCGTTCGGCCAAGGCCTTATCCAAGTCAAGCAGGAAACCTCGTGTCTTTTCAAGCGTCTCCAACAGGATAACCTTTTCCTCGTATTCGCTGAACTTCTCTTTCAAGGCGGCTTTTGCACCTGCCAAGGTGTAGCCCTTCTCCTTCAGCAAATGGTATATTACATGCACATAACGCACGTCACGCTCGGTGAAAAAACGATTACCTTTCTTGTTCTTGCGCGGGCGCAACACATCAAACTCCTTCTCCCAATAGCGAATCATGGAAGTATTGACCCCGAACATCGCGGCCACTTCACCTATTGAATAATAGTACTTTCCTGTGGTCTTGTTTTCTTCCATAATCAGTCCATTGTTTGTGTAGGTAAGGTCGACAACTCCAGCATTCTATCGTATTCGTCGGGCGTTAGGTCATCGAAGAAGAAATTAATCGGGTTGATGGGGACATTGTTTTTCCTCACTTCGTAATGCAGATGCACACCTGTGGTCTTGCCTGTACTGCCAACAAAGCCGATGAGCTGGCCGCGTTTCAGTTTCTGCCCCTTCTTCACCGCCGCACCTTGCAGATGTGCATAACGTGTCACATAGCCATAGCCGTGGTCGACAGTCACCATATTGCCGTAGCCCCAAAATGATTTGTCCACATCAATCACCACGCCATCGCCTGTAACGTATACTTCCGTGCCCATCGGAGCCGAGAAGTCCATGCCGCCGTGGAATTTTCTCACCTTATAAATCGGGTCGGGACGATAACCATAATTGGAAGAAATATACTTCAAATCCGTCACCTTCAACGGCATAATGGCTGGAATGTGCGCCAGCATATCCGACTTGTTGCGCGCCAAAGCAAACAACGAGTCGTAAGAAACCGACTGGTGATACATCCGACTGGCCAAGACATCCAATTTTCGAGCTGCCCCAAGCACTTGCTCCGAGTTCTTGTAACCAATCAATTTGGCATAACGGTCAGGGTCAGAAAAGCCAGAGAGACGCATTGAAGTAGGAATAGGATCAGCCTCAAACATAACACGATACAGGTTGTTGTCGCGCTGTTCCATATCGGTCATCAGAATCTCCAGATTGTCAAGCCTATCGTTCAGGATCTCATATTGGAGCTTCATGAATTCCAGTTCACGAGCCTGCATCATCTCTTTCGGCGACTTGAAAAAGGTGAACAGCAAGATGGCAAACACGAAAGCGACACCCAAAACGGCCAATGAAATCAGCAAAAAACGCAATACTTTCCTCGGCTTTGAAGTCTCCAAAACTTCAAAACTTTGCGTCAACTGATTGAATATGTAATGCTCTTGTTTTGCCATTAATCTGCCCGATTGAGCCATAAATAACGCCTCAATTCAAAAACTATTGCGCAAAAATAGAATATTTAGCGTAAATTTGCACGATTTTTTGAAGTAATTTTTCAGGCTAAAACACATAACTTACTATAAATGAACGCTTACGAAATCAGAAATAGCTTCTTGGACTTCTTCCGTTCGAAGGAGCACGCCATCGTGCCGTCAGCACCCATCGTCGTCAAGAACGACCCGACCCTCATGTTCACCAACGCGGGCATGAACCAGTTTAAGGACATCTTTTTGGGCAACCAGCCCGCGAAATGGAAACGTGCCGCTGACACGCAGAAATGCTTGCGCGTTTCGGGCAAACACAATGATTTGGAGGAAGTCGGCCACGACACCTACCATCACACCATGTTCGAGATGCTAGGCAACTGGTCGTTTGGCGACTACTTCAAGAAGGAAGCCATTGCCTACGCTTGGGAATACCTCACTGAGGTGGTGAAGATTGACAAGGACAGACTCTATGTCACTGTCTTCGGCGGCGATGAAAAGGACGGCCAACCTGCTGATATGGAAGCCTACGACTATTGGAAAAACCACGTCAGCGAAGACCGCATCATCTACGGCAACAAGAAGGACAATTTCTGGGAGATGGGCGAGACCGGCCCTTGCGGTCCCTGCTCCGAAATTCACATCGACCTGCGCGACGACGAAGCCCGCAAGCAAATCCCTGGCCGCGACTTGGTTAACATGGACGACCCGCAAGTAATTGAAATCTGGAACCTTGTGTTCATGCAATACAACCGCATGGCCGACGGCCATTTGGTGGAACTCCCTGCTAAACATGTCGACACCGGCATGGGCTTCGAGCGTTTGGTGCGCGTGCTGCAAGGCAAAACCTCGAACTACGACACCGATGTGTTCCAGCCCATCATCCAAGCCATCGCCAAGATGTCGGGCATCGAATACGGCAAGGCCGAAAAGACCGATGTGGCTATGCGCGTCATCACCGACCACCTGCGTGCTGTGAGTTTCGCCATCGCCGACGGACAACTGCCTTCCAACAACGGAGCTGGTTACGTCATCCGCCGTGTGTTGCGCCGCGCCGTGCGCTATGGTTTCACCTTCTTGGGCTTTGAGGAGCCATTCGTCTGCAATCTGTTGCCCATCCTCGTGCAACAAATGGAATACAACTTCCCGGAAATCAAGGCACAACAGGAGCTGGTCGGAAAGGTCATCCGCGAAGAGGAAGCCGCATTCCTGCGTACTTTAGCCCAAGGCATCAAGCGTTTCGAAAGCTATGTGGAACAACATCCCAAACAAGACATCGACGGCAATTTCGCCTTCGAACTGTTCGACACCTTCGGCTTCCCCATCGACCTCACCCAACTGATGGCTGCTGAGAAGGACATCAACGTGGACATGGAAGGCTTTAAGGCCAACCTTGAAGAGCAGAAGAACCGTTCCCGCAAGGCCGCCGAGAAAGCCAATGGCGACTGGGTGGTGGTGAACGAGAGCGAACAACCTACTGAGTTTGTCGGCTACACCGACATGAATTGCGAGAGCCACATCCTGCGTTTCCGCGAGGTGGTGGCCAAGAAAAAGACCCACTTTGAAATCGTCCTTGACAAGACCCCGTTCTATGCCGAGATGGGCGGTGAAGTAGGCGACACCGGCACACTGACCTCTGAAAACGAGACCATCAAGATTGTGAACACCATAAAAGAAAACAATCTGGTTATCCATATTACTGAACAACTGCCGCAAAATCCCGAGGTGGCTTTCACTGCCGCCATCGACACAGCACGCCGTCAGCGCATCGCCAACAACCACAGCGCGACCCACCTGATGCACGCCGCTTTGAGACAAGTTTTGGGCTCACATGTCGAACAAAAGGGTTCCTTGGTCGATGACCAGCGTATGCGCTTCGACTTCAGCCACTTCTCCAAGATGACGCCTGAAGAAATCCGTCAAGTGGAGAAAATCGTCAACCAGAAGATTCGCGAGAACATCCCGAATGTGACCTACGCTGAAATCCCGATTGACGAAGCTAAGGCCATGGGAGCCACGGCTTTGTTCGGCGAGAAATACGGCGACAAGGTACGCGTCGTGGTCTTCGACAAGAACTATTCCATGGAGCTTTGCGGTGGCTGCCACACTTCAGCCACAGGCAACATCGGCATGTTCAAGATTGTGAGTGAGGGTGCCATTGCCGCAGGCATCCGCCGTATCGAAGCCATCACCGGCGAAGCTGTGGAACAATACCTTGACGAGCAACTGGATTTGATTGGACATATCCGCGAGACCATCAAAACTCCCGACCTCGTAAAAGGCGTGACCTCACTCAGCGAACAGAACTCCGCCTTGAAGAAGGAGGTGGAGCACCTGATGCAGGAGAAAGCCCAAGCCATGGCCGAAAGACTTCACGAGAAAGCCCTTGACCACAAAGGCTACAAACTCATCATGGAGACCCTGCACTGCGCTGGCGACCAGCTGCGCAATATCGCCCTGCTACTCAAGCAGATGAACGAGAGCACCATCGCCATCCTCGGCTCTGTCGTGGACGGCAAGCCTTCACTCTGCCTGTTGTTACCAGAGTCGTTCGCTGATACCAAAGGTTTGGATGCCACCAAGCTCATCCGCGAGGTGGCCAAGGAAATCCAAGGCGGTGGCGGCGGACAGAAGACCCTCTGCGTGGCTGGCGGGCGTAATGCTGATGGGTTGGCTAAGGCTATGGGGATGCTGAGGGAGAGGATTTGATAAGATATAATCCCCTGTCAAGAATATCTTTGGCAGGGGATTATTGTATTATCGTTAATATGAAAACCCGACATTGCATATCGGGGTGTATTCGGGTCGTCCCTTCGGGACTTTATCTCTGTTGTCGTTTTGCATCGTTGACATTGTCGAATTGTTTGCAAAGCCGGCACCTCCTAAAATTGTGCAAGCGGCACTTGCACCATGGATAGTCTAAATATTCTTCGGCAAATTGTATCATATATTTCTTATGGATTGAATAGCCACTATCATTACCATAGTGCCGTAAGACGGCAAGATAATCTTGTCAAATTACGCATAGAAATGTTTTATATATGAGCAAACGGCCTCTACCATTGAGTTATATAAACGATTACGCACAAGCCATCCTGTATGATTTAATCTGATAGCTGAAGGTATATTCGAGTTTTTAAATTCAAGCCGATCCCAGCACTCAAATCGTTCATCAATATGTTCCTCTGAGAATGAGCCAAGAACTTTTTCTATTCGACTATCGTATTTCGGTCCAGTAAAAAAGATAATAAGGTCTGGCTCCAATATTTCAATTTCCTTAGTGATTACCGGGAAATACTTTAATGTCAAATCGTTTACTCTATCATCACATCCTGGGGCTCTCCTCTTTCCAATCTTAACGATGTTGTTCCTTATAAATGCAATTTTAGGAAACGCATTCCTTTTCTGAAAATTCCAATACGGTGAATTTTTCCCTTGCTCCTTATTTACGACCGCATTATTGATTCCATTTACGAAAGCATTATAGCATCCACGCAAGTCGTGATAATCTACATCAGGGTCATTATATCCTTTTGTGTACCATCCTTGTGTTTCTTGTCCACAAAACATTATTCTTTTTTCTGCCACCTCATATGAATCAGGACACTTTATCAAAAATGGATAAGCGGCATTCTTAGCAGCCTCCGAATAACGAATATATGTTTGGTATCTAGGCCAATACTCCTCATACAACTTTTTGAGTTTTTCGTCCATGCTCATCTTATTTACATCAGATTAGATTTCCTTCAAAAACGCAATCAGTTTCTGCGTAGCTCTCCCCCTGTGGCTGATAGCGTTTTTCACTTCATGGCCCAGTTCGGCAAAGGTCTGGTCGTAACCGTCGGGCTGGAAGATGGGGTCGTAGCCGAAGCCCTCGGTGCCGCGCTGCTGCTCGGTGATTTGTCCGTCGCAACGACCTTCGAAATAATAGGATTTCCCATCAAGATTCAATGCGATGCAAGTGCGGAAGGCCGCTTTGCGGTTGGTCTGGCCTTTCATGGCGGCAAGCATCTTGTCCACGTTGTCCTGATAGCTGCAATGCTCGCCGGCATAACGCGCCGAATACACGCCGGGAGCACCGCCCAAGGCCTCCACTTCAAGACCTGTGTCGTCAGCGAAACAGTCCACATGGAACTTGTTGGTGACGAAGTCCGCCTTGATTTTGGCGTTGCCTTCGATGGTGTCTGCATCCTCGATGATGTCCTCGTGGCAGCCAATGTCTTCGAGGCTCAAGACCTCATAGAGGCCTTCCATGATTTCGCGCATCTCGCGCAGTTTGTTTTTATTGTTGGTGGCAAAGACTATCTGTTTCATAGGCTCCAGTCAATAGGTTCTATTCCGTTTTGTATTAAATAATTATTCGTTTGCGAGAAATGATGACAGCCGAAAAAACCTCGGCTGGCCGACAAGGGTGATGGGTGCACCGATTTCAGAATCAAGTGTTTGAATGGGTCAATCAAGGCTTGTTTCGCGATGGCGTAATTGCCCCAGAGGATGAAAACCAAATGTTCCCTTTGGTCAGAAAGGGCACGGATGGCCGCATCGGTGAATTGTTCCCAACCGTGATGCGAGTGTGAGGCTGCCTGTCCTGCACGCACCGTTAGCGAGGCATTGAGCAATAATACCCCTTCCCTCGCCCACTTCTCGAGGTTGCCTGAACGCGCCATCGGTATACCGAGGTCGTCGTGCAACTCCTTGAAGATGTTTTGCAGGCTGGGCGGGAATGGCACACCGTCGGGCACCGAAAACGATAGCCCATGTGCCTGCCCAGGGCCGTGATATGGGTCTTGGCCCAAGATGACGACCTTCACCTTGTCGAATGGCGTGAGGTTGAAGGCGTTGAAAATCAGTGGCCCTGGAGGATATACGGCATATTGTCGTTTTTCGCTCACCAAGAAGGATTTCAAGTCAGCGAAATAGGGTGCCTCGAACTGCGGACGCAGCACTTGGTACCAACTTTCATCGATATTCGGTTTCTTTACTTCCATAGTCTTACATTCATTGTCGGCCTTTCGACAGGCTCAAGGGCCTTTGCTTTTAAGGTGCCTGAGCTTGTCGAAGGCCCGCATTTTTCAAAAAGTTGTGCAAAGATGGCAATTTTTCGGAGAAAAATCCGTTACTTTGCAAATCAAATTTCATAGCTATGAAGAAAAAAGTTGCCATCGCGCTGTTAATCGCCTTTGTTTCAGGCATTATCATGACCTCTTGCGGTTCCAACAAGAGCTGCCCAGCCTACGGCGAATCGTCAAAGTACATCAAAGAAACGCGTTATTAATAAAAATAGGTGTTGGGAGGCACGGCCATGACTGCCCTCAGACAAACCCTATTGCGCATTTTCATGCTCACGCTTTTCGGAGCGTGTGCTTTTTTGTTGCCCGCACAAAATATTGACATCCAAAGCGAAGACGACAAACCCATAGAAGAAAGGTTAGTCTACAACCACCAAAACACCATCAAACTGGCTATCCATTCCAGAGGTTTTGGCGCAGGCTTCAAAATCGGAAAAATCAAGAGCATACACCTTATTAGGAACTGGGAGGCGGAAGTTGTTTCGCTGCATTCGCTCAAGGAGATCAAGACCATGAACATCTCCACCTACAACACGCGGCCTTTCGTCTACGGCAAATTGAACTATGTGTATGTACTGCGATTCGGCTATGGAGAAGACCGACGCATCTTCGGCAAACCCTACTGGGGCGGCATCGAGACGCGATGGACTTACGAAGCGGGCGCGTCTTTGGCCTTGCTCAAACCATATTATTACTATGCTATCGCCTATAAGCCCAGCAACAACGGCTATTACGAAACGATAGAAGAACAGACCTTTCAGCCAGGTCTCGACATCCTCGGTCGGGCACCTTTCACCAAAGGCATTGCAGAAACCAAACTCTCACCTGGTGTCCACGCCTCTTTGGGCCTCGGTTTCGACATCGGGAAGTCGCGCCCAAGGGCACAATCCCTCAACGTAGATGTGAAAGCCGAATTCTTTCCCTTGGGGGTGTCCATCATGGATTCGGAACGTAACAAAAGGTTATTCATCACCTTCATGCTGTCGTACAACTGGGGCTCACGTTTCAACAAGTATTGATATTGAGTTTCTTACGCCCGATGACGACGCATAGACGAAAAAAATCAGAAAAAATTTCCTCTTTTTTTATTGCGGCATTCAAAAAAAGCGTATTTTTGCCACCGATTTAGATGGAGATGTCCAATGGTGTAATGGCAGCACAACTGACTCTGGATCAGTTAGTCTAGGTTCGAATCCTGGTTGGACAACCAAAACGAAAGCCGAACAAGTGTTCGGCTTTCGTCTTTTATTTCCCTAAATGCATCCGAATCCGCGAAGCGAGGATGTCGACCACTACAGGGCTTGAACCACGCGGCAAAATGATGTCGGCACTGCGCTTGGTAGGTTCGATGAACTGCTGGTGCATGGGCTTGACGAAGGTCTGGTAATGACGCAACACGTCCTCCCAGGTGCGGCCACGTTCGGCGATGTCGCGGCGGATGATACGCATCAGGCGTTCGTCGCTGTCGGTATCCACAAACACCTTGATATCCATGCGTTTGCGAAGCTCCTCTTGGGTCAGCACCATAATGCCTTCCACAATGATGACCTCGGTTGGATGTACATAAATCACTTCCTGCGAGCGGGCGCAAGTGACGTAGGTGTAAATCGGCATCGGGATGGTCTCGCCTTTCTTCAGGCGGTCGAGATGGTCGATGAGCAAATCCCACTCGATGGCATCGGGATGGTCGAAGTTGATTCGTTTCTTCTCTTCGGGCGTCTTGTCGCCGTTGTCGAAGTAATAAGCGTCCTGCGAAATGACTGATACTGAATTGTCTGGCAGTTGCCTTACCAGTTCCTTAACGACGGTGGTTTTCCCTGAACCTGAGCCGCCTGCGATTCCAATGACTAACATAATTTGAAGTTTAGGTTATTGTGCTTGTCGAAATATGTTATTGAGCTTGTCGTAATATGATGGCACAAAGATAATGGTTTTGTTGATAGGTTTTTGAGCTTGTCGAAAAATCGTTGATTGTTTATTTGTTTATTTGTTGGAAGGATTTCACTACTTTTGCACAAAATTTCAAAACCCAGCAAAAATGAACGTTATTGTGAAAACCTTGGGCGCACTGATGGCTGGCGGTGTAGTGGCTTTATTCAGTTGCGGCCCCAAGCTCCCCGAACTCCCTGTTTCGGAAGTCCAACCCTATTTCGCCGATGCCGCCAAGACCAAGGCCATCGACACGGCTTTTTATGAAGTCAAAGACGCGAAAGGCAACAAACTGGGCACTGTGTTGTTCTCTTCGCCCTACTCCGACGACGTGAAAGGCTTCAACGGCCCCACACCTTTATTAATAGCCTTGGATGCCGAGGGACGCATCAAGAATGTGGTGCTTTTGGAAAACCAAGAGACACCGCGTTTTGCACAGCATGTGGTGGAAGGCGGCCTTTATGAAGCCTGGAACGGCCTCACCCCCGACGAAGCCCTCGGCAAAGAAGTGGATGCCGTCAGCGGAGCCACTTACACCTCTAACGGCGTGAAAAACAGCCTCAAAACCCGTTTGCAGGCCTATCAAAGGCAAGTGAAGAAATAAGCGTTCTCGTTCTTGGTACGGTTTTTGTATTTCATCGGTCATCATCAAAACGTTTGACCTATGAAAAAGACTTTGTTTTCCTTTTGCCTCCTGATTGTTTTGTCGATTTCAGCCGAGGCACAAATCCGTCCACCGCGTCCGCGCCATCGCTGCCACCCACCTAAAAGAACGGTGGTGCAACCTCGTCACAAACATGTCCCCGACCGCGTCTATAGCCCTATTGGGGAGCTGCGTTTCCAAGTGTATGGTGAATTAGGTTCCCACGATTTTGGAGCCGTTTTCATGCACGAGATTCCTTATCATTTCAGTGTAGGCGGTATGGCTGAGTACCAAGTCGGTCACATCACCAGTGTCGGCATCGGTGCCGAATATTATTCGAGTTACGGTCAGCACTGCCATCTGTTCAACAACATGCAGGAGACCTACATCCACACGTTGCCTGTTTACGCCAACCTGAAACTCACCTTACCCAACGCTCCCATCAGTCCCTTCGTAGAAGGACGTGTCGGCTACTCTGCTCCTTTAGGTGTAGTGACCTGCAACGACCTTGACGGCATACACCACTACAAATCCACGGGATTGTACACAAGCGGTGCCGTGGGCATCAAAATCTACTGCACCCAAATTAGTTTCGGCATGTCGGCCATTGATGTCGTGGACAGCGATTTGGGCTTCAATAGCGGGAGAAAGGATGTCATCACGGATTATTACGTGAGGCTCGCGTTCTCGTTTTAATGTGAAATAGCCTTGCCTTTAATGTCATTCCCTTGGGAATCTATTAAAGGCAAGGCTATTTTATTTTTATTCTTCTTCTTGTTCCTCTTGAGTTGAAGGGGCTGTTGTTCCTTCCAATACGATAACGATTTCACCCTTGATGTCCTTCTTAAAAAAATGCTCGATTACCTCGGCCAAGGTACCTCGGGCATTTTCTTCATGGATTTTAGTCAGCTCGCGCGAGACGCAGACCTTTCTTTCGCTACCACACACCTCGGCCAACTGCTGCAAAGTCTTCAGCAAACGGAAAGGTGACTCGTAGAGAATGGTCGTGTAAGGATAAGCCGCCACGGCCTGCAACTTGGTCTGACGGCCTTTCTTATGCGGCAAGAAACCTTCAAAAATGAACTTCTCCGCAGGCAGTCCCGAATTGACCAAAGCCGGCACAAAAGCCGTCGGGCCAGGCAGACATTCCACCTCGATGTTACGTTTCACACATTCGCGCACCAAAAGAAAACCCGGGTCAGAAATGGCGGGCGTTCCGGCATCGGTCACCAAGGCCAAGGTCTCCCCTGCCTCGATGCGGTCGGCGATGCGTTCCACCACCTGATGCTCGTTGCGGATATGGAAAGCCGTCATGGGCTTGCTGATGTCCAGATGGCGGAGCAAGTTGCCCGAAGTGCGCGTGTCTTCGGCCAGGATACCGTCCACCTCTTTCAGGATGCGGATGGCACGCAAAGTGATGTCTTCCAGGTTGCCTATCGGGGTGGGAACAAGATAAAGCTTCGACATGGCTTATTATTCAAACTTGCGCGAGACCAAATCCTTAAGCCGTTGGTAAGCCTCATTGCTGCTGTTCCATTGCAACTCGACCTTCAGCTCATTCAAGTAAATCATCGCGCCGTTAAGGGTCTTCAAATCGTTGAGGTTCTCGATGGATTTATTGTACTTCTCCATACTTCCTCCAAACAACTCATTGACGAACAAGAACTTGTCATTGATTCCAATTGCCGACCTCAAATCGCGCACAGGATTCTGCTGGAATTTTTCCGCCAAGGTAACCTCCTCGCTCATCATCTTTTCTCCCAAAGTTTCAGGAGTCGACAATTCAAACTCGGCATCGTCCTGCTCAAAAAAATCACCTACCGTTTCCGAGGTCTGACGCTCGTTTTCGAGTTCCAAATCCACCAAAGTCGGCCCTTCCATCTTGGGCATCTCAAAAGGATTGTCGGGCACCAATTCCTCGCCATGGATACGGTCGCGCTCAGGAATCTCTTCCTCTGGGATTACTTCCATCATGTGAACCACCTTGGGTTTCTCCTCTTCTATTATATGAGGCACTTCTATATGAGGCTTTTCCTCCTCCTTTTCTTCCTCTTTTTCAGGAATATCCTCGAAACGGAAAAAGAGACCATACTCATCCTTCAACGGCATTTCCTCAGCTGGTGCCTCATCTGTCGATGGTATCTCAGGCTCAGGTTCAACGACTTCCTTGACTTCATCTTGGACGACCGGCTCATCGACAACCTCCTCAATAACTGCAACAGGCGTTTCCTCTTGTTCAGGCTCCTCGACAGGTTCAGGGGCTATAGTGGGCTCTGGCTCTTCTGTTACGACAGGTTCCGATTCTTCCGTTACAACTGGCTCAGGCTCTTCCATTGCGACAGGTTCAGGATCCTCATCAACAACCAATTCGGGTTCGGGTTCCGATTCTGGTGCCGCTTCTTCCTCTTCTTTCATCATTCCGCCGAAGAGCCCAGAAAAATCCTCCGCATCAAACGGCAAGTCCTCATCATCGCCCATCTCGCCCACATTGACCGAACAAAGCATGTCGTAAAGCGTGTGCGTGCGGTTCATCAAAACGTCCAAATCGAGCAGTTCGAGGGGCCTCTCATTCCTCAAAAGGTAGTTGACTTGTTGATATAACAAACTGATTTCGTGTTTGATAGAAACCAATTTTTCTTTTTGGTTCTCAAAATTCTCGTTCATATAGGATTTATGTTTATTTTTGTTGCTTCACATTTCGCAATGAGGCAGCTAAATTACAAATATTCTTAATTGATTTCTCATGTTCTTAGAAAAAGATTCTCACAACAAGTCGCAAGGGTGGATTGAAGTGATTTGCGGTTCCATGTTTTCGGGCAAGACGGAAGAGTTGATTCGCCGTTTGAAGCGTGCCAAAATCGCCAAACTGAAGGTGGAAATCTTCAAGCCTGGCGTGGATACGCGCTACAGCGAGGAAGACGTGGTGTCGCACAACGCCACAGCATTGCACTCCATCCCTGTGGAAAGTGCGAACGAGATTCTTTTCTACGCCACCGATGTGGATGTCATCGGCATCGACGAGGCACAATTCCTTGACGATGAACTGCCTAACGTATGCCAACAATTGGCCAACCAAGGCGTGCGCGTCATTATCGCGGGCTTGGACATGGACTTCATGGGCAATCCTTTCGGCCCCATGCCCAAACTCATGGCCATTGCCGAAGATGTGACCAAGGTACATGCCATTTGTGTGCGTTGCGGCAGTCCGGCGCAATACTCACACCGCACCATTGCCGGCGACAAATTGGTTGTGCTTGGAGAAACAGAGAGTTACGAACCGCTTTGCCGAGCTTGTTATTTGAAAGCACGGGAAGAACGAAACATGAATAGTTAGTGTCCAAGGAAGCTCAAAAATTCTGGATTGGGCAAGGAAAAGACCGAAAAATTTGCGGGAATGACGGGAAAGTATGTATTTTTGCAGACAAGAAAAACATGTTCGCCATGCTACCCATGAGACTCTACACTGCCGGCATCGCTAATTTTGAACGTATCCGTCAAGACGGCCGCATCTACATTGACAAGACAGACCTTATCTATAAATTGTCGCGCGAATCACAATTTGTCTTTCTCAGCCGTCCACGCAGATTCGGCAAATCGTTGCTTTGCAGCACCTTGAAGTATTATTTCCAAGGTCGCAAGGACTTGTTTGAGGGTCTTGCCATTGCCGAGTTAGAAAAGGACTGGTTGCACTATCCCGTGCTGCATTTTGACATTAGCCAATGCAAGAACCAGATGAACACAGCGGGAATCGTCGGTGCTTTGGAGTTCCAATTGCGCCGATATGAAGAGGTTTATGGCCGCGCCGAAGAAGAAAGCACTCCTGGTACACGCTTTGCGGGACTGCTGCACCGCGCCCATGTGCAGACAGGGCTGAAAGCCGTCGTCATCTTGGACGAATACGATGCACCTTTGTTGGACTATCTGCATAAACCCGAAATGTTGGAACAAGTGCGCCACATCATGCAGGAATTTTACCAAACAGTCAAAGTGTGCGATGCCGACGAGCAATTTGTCTTCATCGCGGGCATCACCAAGTTCAGCCAATTAAGCATCTTCTCCACACTCAACAATTTGAGAGACATATCCATGCTGCCCCAGTACTCAGCCATTTGCGGCATCACCAAAAACGAATTGGAAACGGTTTTCGATGAAGACATACAACTTTTAGCTGATGAAGCAGGATGTTCGAAACAACAAACACTTGAGCGGCTGAAACTGCAATATGACGGCTATCATTTTGGGAAGAAGTCAGAAGACATTTTCAATCCTTTCAGCCTGATGTATGCCTTCACGAACAGAGAAATCGACAACTACTGGTTTGCCAGCGGAACGCCTACCTTCCTCTTTGAGGAAATGAAACGATTCAACACAAATTTGCTGGAATTGGAACAACTACAGGTACCCTCCACGCAATTTGACGTGCCCACCGAAGGCATGACCTCGGCCCTGCCTTTGCTTTATCAAGCGGGCTACCTCACCATCAAAGGCTACGACTTCGACCGTGATATCTACACGCTCGACTTCCCCAATGCCGAGGTGAAAGTGGGTTTCATGGACAACTTCCTTGTTCGCATGATGAACCTTGGCAACACAAATTCGAGGGGCTTTGCCGGCGATTTTTATGCTGCCCTGCTTCACCACAACATTGAAGAGGCCATGAAATCGATGCAAGCGTTCTTTGCTTCCATTCCATATTTGGATTTCGGTGAGAAGGAATTGGACGATATTACCAAATACGAAGCCTATTACGAAGTGCTGACATACGTGGTCTTCTCCATCTTCAACTGCCGTACCTTCACCCAAGTGAAGGTGGCTCGCGGACGCACGGATGTGGTAGTCTTCATGCGCGATGCGACCTACGTCATGGAGCTGAAGATGCACGGCACGGCAGAAGAGGCTTTGAAACAAATCGACAGCAAGGATTACGCAATCCCCTATCAAACTGAGGGCAAGCCCATTTTTAAAATAGGTATCGCTTTCTCGCAAGAAACCAGAACAGTTTCCGATTGGAAAATTGAGCACTGAGCTTCCTCACACCACAGGAAGGTTTACTTGAGGGCTTTCTTTATCCTCGGCATCAGGCAAAACTTCCTTCGCGTAGTCTTTCACCAAATCGAAACCGCGATAGACGTAGGGAACCGTTTCCTCAATGTAGGGATATAACTTCGACTGCTCCCTCACCTCGGGTTTCAGCACACCTATCAGTTGGAAATTGTTGAGCACCAACAGCAAAATGCTGCACAGCAACACGCCTTTCGCCGCGCCAAAGACAAAACCGCCCAACTTGTTCCAAAAACTCAAGTTCATGGCTTTCACCATCTCAGTGACTGCCTTGCCAATCATGTTGACGGCAATCACCAAAAGGATGAAAGTCAACACGAAGGCAATGGTATTCAGGTATTTCGGGTTGATTTCCATCACTTCTTGCAGGTGTTCCGCCGTGAAGTCGGAGAAGTGCATGGCTCCGTAAATACCTACACCGAAAGCCAACAATGTGACCACTTCGATGATGAGGCCCTTGCGGAAGCCCTTATATCCGAAGAGGAAGAGGACGAGTGCTATGATGATGTCTAAGTAGTTCATTTTTTGTCATTCATCATTCTGCATTCATCATTCATCATTTTGAATAATAAAGTATCATCCTTTCAATAGCGCGTTGACAGACAGGACAAAAGTCATGGCCTTTGAAGGAATTCATCAGGCAATCCATGTAGGGGCTGTACATGCCTTCCGGCTCGTAACCGCCGCCCTCAAACACGCCGATAGTTTGCTCGAATTTCGGCTCTCGCGGTGTGGGCACAGGTGTTTTCTTGTTCAGCATATCACCCCACTTGTTGCTGAAGTCGACCAACGAGGTGATATTGGGCTCCCAAGGCTCGACAGCGAGGTTGTACATGTGGTCGGAGGAGCCGGCATAGTAGTATTCATCAGCCAGACCCGCAAAGCCATGCCCGAACTCGTGGATGATGACATCGGAGGATTTGTTGTTGCTGCTCGCGCTGGAGCAATAGAAGTTGTAAATGCCGCCACCACCGTATTTCTCCGTGTTGACGAGGATATAAATCTGGTCATAAGGCACTTGTCCGGCCAAGTCACGGATGTCGCGGTTGTCGGTGCTCATGCAATAACGCTCCGAATCGAAAGTCCAAAAGCTGAAACGCATGACCGTGTTTTTATAGATGTGGTCGCCAGGCATGGTGCAGCCACTTTCAGCAGAAGGCACCAACACGCCACGCACATTGAAACTCTCGCGGTAACGGTTGTAGGGCGCGTAATCGAACAGGCTATTCACGAAGAAATCGCAGTCTTTGATGAACTTGCCCATCTCAGCTTGGGTATAGCCTTCGGGAAGTATCACAATGTCAACGGCTTTGGTAATATCCTTGTTGCCTATCCAGGCATCGTAAACAGGCAAGTTGAGGTTGTCGTAATTACGGATGAAATAATCGTCGGGACTAATGGTGAGGCGCATTCCTTCAACGAGTTCGCCCTCCCAAGTCTTGCGGCAAAAAACAATGTCAATCTTCACTTTGGGGAAAGGCACGATGACGGATTCCTCAAAGGTCTTGGTGACTTTTTGCGCTTCAAGGGTTGTGGTCCATTCGCCGTAAAGGTTTTGGTAGCCCTTGGAAAACAGCAGTTTATCCGTCCCCGCCTCAAACACCTTCACGATATAGTTGCCAAACTCCAAGGTATCGATGAGGTTGGTCTTGGAGCCGCTCCAATAGGGTTCGTGAATCAGCTCTTTGAGGGAGAAGGTGGTTTCTTTGTTGTTGCCTGTCAGGCAATAGTCGACGCGCAGGGAGGATTCGGTGAAATAAGTATCAAACTGGGCCCATGCCATTATCGGCAATAAGGCTAACAAAAGGATAAAAGTCTTTTTCATATTGTGAGAATTTCCCACAAAAGTATGTATTTTTTCTATATCCGTGATATATCGCATTCAGTTTTTATTTCACGCAGGCTCAAAGCAGGCTTTAGAAAACATGTCATTCCTTGCGGAGGATTGCGGGGACTGGAATCTATGGTTTCTAAAGCCGTCCGAAAAAGTCATACTTCTTTAACCGCCTCCCATAGATTCCAATCGCACATGCCTCTGCTCGGAATGACATGGGAGGCTAACTATAACATTGGAATCTGACTTTAACTAAAAATTACTATTTTTGCGCCAAAACTCATTCTATGTCCAAACCCTTGCTATCCGTCAAAAGCCTCCGCGTTGCCTTTTCCCGCGACGGAAAATGGGCCGAAGCCGTCCATGGCATTGACTTGGACGTGTTTGCGGGCCGTACTTTGGGGCTTGTCGGTGAGTCGGGGTCGGGCAAGTCGGTGAGTTCGTTGGCGGTGATGCGTTTGCTGAATGAGAGAATCAGCCGCATCGAGGCCGACAGCATCCAAATCGAAGGCGAGGAAATCAAAGGTTTCAGCGAAAAGCAGATGTCCGAGGTGCGCGGCAAGCGCATTTCGATGATTTTCCAAGAGCCCATGACCTCGTTGAATCCTGTCTACAAATGCGGTTTTCAGGTGTCGGAAATGATTTTGCAGCACGAAACGGTGAGCAAAACCGAAGCCAAAAATCGCGTCATCAGCCTCTTCGAGCAGGTGATGCTGCCCCGACCCGAAGCCATCTACGACAGCTACCCACACGAGCTTTCAGGCGGACAGAAACAGCGCGTGATGATTGCCATGGCCATCGCCTGCCATCCCCAGCTGCTCATCGCCGACGAACCGACCACCGCTTTGGACGTGACCGTGCAATTGGAAATCCTAAAGCTGCTGCGTAAACTGCAAACCGAGACCAGCATGGGCATGATCTTCATTACCCACGACCTTGGTGTGGTGGCCGAAATTGCCGACGACGTGGCCGTGATGCACGACGGCGAAATCTTGGAACGCGGTACAGTGCAGCAAATCCTCAACCATCCAAAGCATCCTTACACACAAGGTTTGTTGGCTTGTCGTCCACCAATGGATGTGCGCCTGAAACGCCTGCCCATCGTCAAGGAGTTTTTGGACGGACAATGGCAAGGCGGCAAGGAACAGATTCTGCACGACTTGCAAATCACTGAAAGCGAACGCAAAGCCCATCTTGAGCAACTGTATTCCAAAGAGCCTTTACTGAAAGTGGAAAACCTGAAAACTTGGTATCCTTTGCGCAAGGGCGTTTTCAGCCGCGTTTACGACCATGTAAAAGCCGTGGACGATGTAAGCCTCGAAGTCTATGAAGGCGAAACTCTCGGTTTGGTAGGCGAATCAGGCTGCGGCAAGACCACCTTGGGACGTTCCATTTTGCGCTTGGCCGAACCTACTGGCGGCAAGGTATGGTTTGACGGCATTGAAGTGACTGCCTTGAAGGGCCAAGCCTTGCGCGACTTCCGCAAGCAGGCCCAAATCGTGTTCCAAGACCCCTACTCTTCCCTCAACCCGCGCATTACCATTGGTGAAGCCATCGCCGAACCCATGCGGGTGCATGGCATTCATTGTCGTGGACTGCGTCCCACAGTCCAAAGCGAGAACAAACTGCGAGACGCAGTTCGCGACAATGAGATACGTGATGCTGTCTGCGACCTGTTGGAACAAGTAGGCTTGCAAGCCGCGCATTACGACCGTTATCCGCACGAGTTCTCAGGCGGACAGCGGCAACGCATCTGCATCGCCCGCGCCTTGGCGGTGAATCCGCGCTTGGTCATCTGCGACGAATCGGTGTCGGCTTTGGATGTCTCCGTGCAGGCACAGGTCTTGAATCTGCTCAACCGCCTGAAAGAAGAACGCCACCTCACCTATATCTTCATCTCCCACGACCTCAGCGTGGTACGTTTCATGAGCGACCGCGTGGTGGTGATGTACAACGGCAAACCTGTAGAGATAAACGAAGCGGATGCCCTTTTCGAACATCCGCTTAACGCTTATACCCAGAAATTGATTGACGCCCTTCCAGGGAGGAATCATCATTTCAGCAACACATCCGGTCCCATGTTGTAATAAATGTCCACAGGGATACCAGCGGCATTCACGCGGTCGAGGTCGGCCTGCAGTTCGGGCTTAATGACGGACATTTCACCCATCCATGCCTTGGTGGCTTCATAGTCGCCGTTGCCTTGATGCGTGAGGATGTCGCCAGCCAATTTCTCCACAGCCACTTTCATCTTGTCAAAGTCGATGGCATAACGACCGTCTTCGTTGCGCACGAAAGCACCTTCGTTCTGGAAGTAGTTGAAGGTAAGCATGTTGGCTTTGCCATGAGCACTGGCAGCACCGAAACGCACCGAACGGAAGATGCCCGCCATGAAGGTGGTGTAGTTGTCTTCCATGGTGGTGTTGGTGTACTCACCCATCTCGGCGAGTTTGGTCACCAAATAGAGACCCAACACGTCGGCTTTGGCTTCCTCAAGAGCGTTGTACTGGTTGCTGAGGGCTTCACGAACGGTGCCCTTGCCTGTGATGGTGTTCTTGATGCCCATGCCGTGGGCAGTCTCATGGAACATCACGTTGGCGAAGAAAGCGTCGAACTTGATGTGTTCCATCGATTCGGGAGTCATCAGCTCTTTGGAAATGGGTTCCAGAATCTTGTCGAATTTGGCCTGCATGGCGTTCTTGAGCTGAAGCTTGCGGGTGCCGCGTTGCAGTTGCACGCGCTCGTCGTTGGGCAGATTGATGGCGATGGTCTTGCTGTTGGCGTTGCAGTCGCCAGCGTAGTATACCACATCATAGGCAGCCAGGTCAACATCGGAGCCAGGCACTTCTTTCTTATACTCTTCCGGCACAGGAAGTTGCTTCTGCAATTCAGGTACAAAAGCAGCATAACGAGCCAGTTGCTTCGTCCACTCCTGATCCTTGATGAGGATAAAAGCCTCATGCGAAGCCTTGATGCCATAGCGGGCATCGGTGTAGTTCTCAATGGGGCCAATCACCATGTCGATGTTGTTGTTGCGCACATCCATCCACTGCATGTCGCTCTCAAAGTATTCATCGGTGCGAAGGGCTTTGGCACGGAGGCGGAGATACTCGGCAAACTCCTCATCACCAGCGAGTTCAGAAGCATCATCCAGCAAGGAAGCGGCTTTCTTGATTTGGTCGGCAAAGTAGTCGTGATACCACACGCACTTCAGCGCACCGTTCTCATCGCGGACAACCATGGTGTACTGGCTGGTCTTGTTCGGGTCATTGAAAGCGGTCCATTCTTCCTCTGTCATGTCGGCAGGATAAAACTGGGCACCGGCAGGTTTCGGGCCAATGCCTTCCACAAAAGGCTTGTTGCCATCAAGGCCATCCCAAGGACCGTAGGCGATGGAAGCCAATTTCTTGAGGTCTTCATTGTCACCGATTTTGGCCATGAGTTCGGCCTTGTCGCCGTAATTCTCTCTCCAGAAGAGCTGGTCCATAATGTCAGCGGCTTCGAAGAGGAGCGGCAGCATTTGTTTTTCATTGTCACTCAGGTGACTGATGTCTGTCGTCAGGGTGTACAGGGCGTACTTGTCCGACAGGTTGGTTTGTTCTTGAACAGGCTCAGCGGGCTGTTCAGTTTTCTTGTTTCCGCAAGCCGTAGCGACAACTGCCACAACTGCAATGATTACTAAGTACTTGATTTTCATTTTAATAAATATTTTAGATTTTAGAAATTTAAATTTCAACGCAGTGACCTGGAACCATGGAACGTTAGACACAAGTCACGCTGCAAATATAGAAAAAATCAAATATACTCCGTGTAATTATTAATGTTGACCGCTGCAAACTGCGCTTTGGGATAAGCACTAGCAAAAGCTTTCGGTGCTGACGGTTTTTTCTTCCCCGCTTTCATTTCAAAAGCATTCATCACACCAGAACCAATCTCTATCAAGTCAATCTCCTGCTTGTCATAAGTGCGCCAAAAGTAAAACTCAAAGCCAAGTCGCTCATTCTGATTGCGTTTCATGCGCTCTGTGATGATGTAATTCTCCCAAAGTGCACCTCTATCGTCGTCAGTTCTAAGTTGATACGGCTCAAAATTGTGAATGACTGCGTTGCGCACGCCATTGTCCACAAAGTACCACTTGCTCGACTTGGCAACCTCTTTCCTGAGGTTTCTCGAATAGCCACCCAATTGGTACAATACAAACACTTTCTGCAATAAATCCAAATAACGCTCCACTGTGTTTTTACTGATTCCCAACTGTTTACCAAGCTCATCATACGAAAGTTCGTTTCCCATCTGAAAAGCTACCAAACGCAACAAGTCACGCATCTTGCCCGAATTTTTGATACTATCAACAGCAAGGATGTCTTTGAGCAAATACGCTTCGACAATGTCGTTTAGATATTCCTTTTTCTCTGAAAATGAATCGATTGAAACCACCTCTGGATAAGAGCCATACAGCAACCTCGCCTCCAAGTTCCTTTTGCTCTCGATGGGCGACTCCGTTGTGGCAATTTCTTGTTGAGAAAATGGCAATAGAATAAATTGCGTTCCACGACCCACCAAGGGCTCACCCGCCTGATTTTTGAGATCAAAAGAAGAAGAGCCACTGGCTATAACACGAATGTCAGGAATCTCGTCCACGATGAGTTTTAATTTCTTCCCGATGTCGGGAATGTGCTGCGCCTCGTCGATAGCCAATAACTCTACTCCATCCAATACATGCCTATAGTTTGCGATACTGATTGGCTCCAACATAGCTATGGAATCTGCATCCTCACCGTTGAGTACGAGTGACTTACCACCAAAATTCTGCACAATTTGCCTCAAAAGGAAAGTTTTGCCCACACGCCGAGGCCCAAAAATCAACATGACCTTTTGTGGCTTCATGCGCTGCTCCACCTGTTGCTGCAATGCCCTTTGAATCGTATCCATGTCATCGAGAATTAACGGTGCAAAAGTACGATATTTTTTCTTTTCCACAAGTAAAAAATGAAAATTCAGTCAGTTGACTGACTGAATTTAGCTAAATTGAGTCAGTTGACTGACTGAATTAACAGTTTTCCAGTCATATTTTCAGCACCCGATAGCCCGCGAAATCACCAGACGAAGGATTTCCGAAGTGCCTTCGCCGATTTGCAGGATGCGCTGGTCGCGGTAGAAACGTTCCATGTCGAACTCCTTCAGCAGGCCGTGACCGCCCATCACCTGCACGGCGTTGTCGCACACCTCGGCGGCCACCTCGGAGCAATAGAGTTTCGCCATGGCAGCTTCCTTGCCGAAGGGACGATGTTGGTCTTTCAGCCAGCAAGCGTGATAGAGCAAGTATCTTGCAGCGTCAATCTTCACCGCCATATCGGCAAGTTTGAAACCAACGGCTTGGAACTTGCACACTGGCTTGCCAAACTGCACACGCTTCTTCGAATAAGCCAAAGCCATCTCGTAAGCACCTTGCGCACAACCCAATCCCATGGCCGCGATAGATAGACGACCCGAGTCAAGGGTAGCGAGCATCATGTGGGAACCTTCGCCAGGTTCACCCAAGATGCATTCCTTGGGCAGCCGCACATTGTCGAACACAAGCTTACCAGTATTAGAGGCACGCCACATCATCTTGTCATCCATCGGGGTCTGGGTGAAGCCAGGAGTGTCGTTCTCCACCAAAAGGGCGGTAAACTCAGGCTTGCCGTCTTTCTCTCCTGAGATAGCTTGCACGCTGGTACCCAAAGTGATAGGTGTCGCACTGTTGGTGATGAAGATTTTAGAGCCGTTGAGCACCCATCCGTCACCATCGCGTCTCGCAGTGGTCTTGGTGCCACGTGAGTCGCTGCCTGCGTCTTCTTCGGTCAGGCCAAAGCCCCAAAGACGGTCTTTGCAGAGTTGTGGCAAGTATTTCCGTTTCTGTTCCTCGGTGCCATAGTCCTTGATGGGACCGATGCCCAAGGAGTTGTCGGCGGCGATGGTAGCGGCAGTGGAACCGTCCACACGGGCCAACTCTTCCACAGCGATGATATAGCTCAGATTGTCAAGTCCTTGGCCGCCGTATTCTTTCGGGACGGTCATGCCCAACAGGCCGAGTTCACCCATTTTGAGGGTCAGTTCGACATCGAAATGTTGGTTTTCGTCGTTTTGGCGGGCGACGGGTTTTATTTCCTGTTCGGCGAAGTCGCGCACCCGCTGGCGGAGGGCTTCCTGTTCTTTAGTGAGGTCGAAGTTCATATTATTTACTATTTTATTCTCAAGTCGGCGTTTCGACAGGCTCAACGACCTCAGGTCCCTGAGCTTGTCGAAGGGCCGTTATGGATTATTCTAACTCTAATAACTGCATTTTATTATCCACCATCTGGCCTTCTTCGACCAAAATCCGTTTCACCTTGGCCTTTCCGGCAGCTACAATGTTGTTCTCCATCTTCATGGCTTCCACCACCATCATAATCATCCCCTCATTTACTTCATCACCTTTTTTTACATTGATTTTCACCACTTTGCCAGGCATGGGCGACACCAATCTCGATTTGTCGTTCACCGTCTCCTTACAAGCGTAATCCAGCGTGTCGTTCAGTTGGTCAGTGCGGAAGCAAGTGAAATTCAAGCCATGGAAGTTGACGATAGTTTTCTGTTCCTCGTTCACCGAACAATATACCGTCTCCGTCCTGCCGTTCAGCATGATTTTCATCTGATGGTTATCATACTGGATAAACTCCACCTTAAACGGAACCTCGCCAACCGTCCCCTTAATCTTTCCCGCCTCAGCATCGCTGATGCAAACCGTAACTTTCTTACCTTCCACATCCACCGTCAGTTGCATGTGGTAGCGCCAATAGCCGATTTCCTCCCAGACATTCTCCGTATGATGTTCAAACTGCCTCTTGCAGCAATCAAACATCAGGAAAGAAACCGCGATGTCATTGATATTCAGGTTGTCCCGACTATCATTCAGAGCTTTCAACAGCATCTCCTGATGGGAAGCGCAAAAGCCTGTATCTATCTTGTTTTCAACAAAGTCTAAGTTTTTAATCACCTCCCAAAGGTAGGCCTTGTTGGTGGTCAAGCCTTGTATGATAAACTCCTTCAGCGCATGTTGAGCCGTTTCGATAGCACTTTGACGATTCTTGGCGTGACAGACCAACTTGGCAATCATCGGATCGTAAGCCTCTGAAATCGAGCACGGACCGTCAATGCTGCTGTCGACACGTGTACCACGAATTTGGGGTTCATGATAGGCCGTCACTTTGCCAGGCGTTGGCAAAAATCCGTTTTCAGGGTTCTCAGCATAAATACGCAGCTCAATGGCATGGCCTTGCGGCTGAATGGCTTCTTGCGTCCAGCCCATCTCCTTCCCTCTCGCAATGCGAATCTGCTCCTCCACAATGTCGATGCCTGTGCGCATTTCCGTCACAGGATGCTCCACCTGAATGCGTGTATTGATTTCCAAGAAATAGAAATTCAAGTCCTTGTCGACCAAAAACTCCACCGTCCCAGCGTTGCGGTAGCCGATGGCTTTGCAAAGTTTAACTGCGGTTTCACAAAGTTGCTGCCGCTTTTCCTCCGTCAAGGTTGGCGACGGCGACTCTTCAATGATTTTCTGATAACGGCGTTGTATGGTACATTCGCGTTCATGCAAATGGATGACATTGCCGTGATGGTCGGCCAAGACCTGAACCTCGATATGTCGCGGATTCTCAATGTATTGCTCGACAAACACGGTTCCATCGGCGAAATATTTCTCCGCTTCACGCGAAGCACGTTCCAACTCCTCCTGCAAGTCCTCTTTCCACCTGACGATGTGCATACCTTTGCCGCCACCGCCTGCTGCCGCCTTAATCAACACAGGATAAGGCAATTGGGAGGATTGTTTCAAAATCTCGTCCATGCTTCCAGTGAGACCAAAGGTAACTGGAATGCCTTCCTTTATGGCAATGTTTCTGGCTGCAATCTTATTGCCCATCAAACGAATCACTTCCGCATCAGGGCCGATGAAAATCAGGTTGTTGGATGCACACGCTTCGGCCAACTCAGGATTCTCCGACAGGAAGCCATAACCAGGATGGACAGCATCGGCACCTGCATCCAAAGCGGCATCAATGATTTTCTGGATATTGAGGTAGGTATCTTTCAACATGCCGCCACCAAGAGGATAAGCCTCATCAGCCATACGACGGTGCAAAGCATTGGCGTCGTTATCGGCAAAGACCGTCACGGAGTCGATATGCAGCCTGCGTAACGTCTTGATAATCCGCACTGCAATCTCGCCACGGTTGGCAACCAGCACTTTATTGATTCTTTTTGTGTTCATGGGTTCAACAAATAACACCGCAAAATTAGTCTTTTTCTACAGAAAACAAAACTATTTCATCCCATTTGCTCATAATCGCGTGCCAAACCGCCTTGCGAGGTCTCTTTATATAAAGAAGGAATATCCTTACCTGTCTCTTTCATCGTCTCCACCACCTTGTCGAACGACACGCGATGGCGACCGTCGGAGAAGGTGGAATAGATGTTGGAATCCAAGGCTCGGGCGGCAGCGTAGGCATTGCGCTCGATGCAGGGAATCTGCACCAAGCCGCACACCGGGTCACAGGTCATGCCCAAGTGATGTTCCAAAGCCATCTCGGCAGCATATTCTATTTGCGCAGGACTTCCCCCAAACAATTGATTGGCGGCAGCGGCAGCCATAGCGCAAGCCACGCCCACCTCGCCTTGACAGCCCACCTCGGCACCCGAAATGGAGGCATTGGTACGCACGATATTACCCACCAAACCCGCAGTCACCAAAGCGCGGATAATACGTTGCTCCGTGAACTCATAGCTTTTTGAGAGATGATAAAGCACTGCAGGCATCACACCACAAGAGCCACATGTCGGAGCGGTGACGATGCGCCCGCCAGAAGCATTCTCCTCTGAAACAGCCAAGGCGTATGAATACACCAAGCCACGGCTCTTCAGGGTATGCGTATAGCCGGAAGCCTTGATGTGGTACATGGCGGCCTTACGGCTCAGGTTGAGCGGCCCAGGCAACACGCCCTCAGCCTGCAAGCCGCGCTCCACGGCAGCTTTCATTACTTCCCACACCTCTTTCAGACAGTCCTCGATCTCCTGTTGGTTCTCGTATTCGTAGACATATTCCCAATACGTCCTGCCCCGCTTCTCGCACCAACCGAGGATGTCGGTCATCTTGGTGAGCGGATAGATGTCGGGTTGTTCGCTCTGCTTGCCTTCCTCGGCTAAATTACCTCCACCAATACTGAAAACCGTCCACTCCCCTAACAGTTCCTTGGCCTCATCGAAAGCCTTGAACAGCATTCCGTTAGGATGGAAAGGCAGTACAATGTCGGGGTGCCAGACGATTTCGGTCGGGGCTCGCAGGGTGTTGAGGATGGCCCAGTCGGTCATGTGGCCCTTGCCTGTGGCGGCGAGGCTGCCATACAGCGTCACCTCAAAGGAAGCGGCATTGGGATAACGTTCGTTGAAAATAGCTGCGGCTCTCTGTGGGGCCATGGTATGGCTGCTTGAGGGGCCTATACCTATTTTATAAATGTCTTTTATGGTTTTCATGGTCGATGATATTAGTGCCCGAAGCTACGCATCGGGGTGTAATTGAATTGCCCTTTCAGGACTTTAACGAGTGCAAAAGTACAGCTTTATTGGACTTTAAAGGTATTCTGAAGAAAAAATTGAAAAAATTTCGGAAAAATGTTTGGCGGAATGAAAAATGTTGTATTTTTGCAGCCGCAAATGAGGGGCATTAGCTCAGTTGGCTAGAGCGCTTGCATGGCATGCAAGAGGTCATCGGTTCGACTCCGTTATGCTCCACAAACGAAAGCCCGCTGATTTTTCGGCGGGTTTTTTGTTGTTTTACGGGTCAGCGAGGACAGCGAATTTTTCAGGCTAATAGACATTTGGGGGCTAATATGTAAGTTCAACTTAAAAAGTTATAAAGGAAGGGACAAATAACCCACTGGAAGCGACAGGGTTATCGGAAAAAATGCCACATTTGCGGTCTTCAAAACAAAAGCAATATGCAACATCTTAACGAGACGCAAAGGTACACAATTCATCAAATAAGGAAAGACAAAAAGACGCAGGCGGAAATAGCCCGAGCCATAGAAGTCTCGCAGGCGACGGTCAGCAAGGAGCTGAAAAGGAACAGACGCTCCAACGCCCTCTACGCTCCTGTCCTCTTCGCGGGCCCCTACTCATCCTAGCAAAAAGGTACCGTCGAAAACACAAACAAACTTATCCGACAATACATCGAAATACAAATGAATATCAGCAACATAGAATACAGCAAACTCCTAGTCATTCAAAACAAGTTAAACTATAGACCGTGAAAAGTGCTTGCTTCTAACAACCCCGTCGCTCTTTTTATAACTTTGTTGTTGAAGCTATAAAATATAAATAAGACTAATAAGTAATACAGAGAATTGAAAGAGGATGGCAAGAACCAGAAATAATTCGATGAAATCACGACCTTGTAACTTTTCACTATAAGAGTTTTTTTCAGAGTTCAAACTTTATTTTGTACTTTTGCAGCAAATATCAAATTTTTCATAAGATGAACGGTACCTTATATATTTACAACAGCCTCTCGCGCTGCAAACAACCTTTCAAACCCTTGAACGCCCCGCATGTGGGCATGTACGTCTGCGGTCCTACCGTCTATGGCGATGCGCACCTTGGCCATGCCCGTCCAGCCATCACTTTCGACTTGGTTTTCAGGTATTTGAAACACCTTGGCTATAAGGTGCGCTATGTGCGCAACATCACCGACGTGGGTCACTTGGAACACGATGCGGACGAAGGCGAGGACAAAATCGCAAAAAAAGCCCGCCTCGAAAACCTCGAGCCCATGGAGGTGGCACAATACTACACCAACCGCTACCACGCTGCCATGGACAAACTCAACGTGCTGCGTCCTTCGATTGAGCCGCACGCCTCGGGACATATCATCGAGCAGATTGCGATGGTGCAAAAGATTCTCGACCACGGCTATGCCTACGTGGAGAACGGCTCGGTGTATTTCGACATCGAGAAATATAATAAGGAGCACCCTTACGGTATCCTTTCAGGACGCAATTTCGAGGAAATGCTCAACACCACGCGTGAGTTGAGCGGTCAAGAGGAGAAACACAACCCCGTCGACTTTGCCCTGTGGAAAAAAGCTGAACCAGCACACATCATGCGTTGGCCCTCGCCTTGGAGTGACGGTTTCCCAGGCTGGCACATGGAATGCTCGGCTATGGGTTGCAAGTACCTTGGCGAGACCTTCGACATCCATGGTGGCGGCATGGACCTCATGTTCCCGCACCACGAGTCGGAGATTGCACAAAGCATGGCCGCCAACGGCAAGCAACCAGTGGTGTATTGGATGCACAATAACATGATCACCATCGGCGGACAGAAGATGGGCAAGTCATTAGGCAACTTCATCACCTTGGATGAGTTCTTCAACGGCAGCCACATCAACGCCAAGGGCGAGGAGATGATCGCACAGCCTTACAGCCCCATGACCATCCGCTTCTTCATCCTGCAAGCCCACTACCGTAGCACTTTGGACTTCAGCAATGAAGCCCTACAAGCCGCTGAAAAAGGTTACAACCGCCTGATGGAAGCCGTGAAGGCAGCCAAGGCGTTGAAAGCCACTGATGGTGCCGCCAACCTCGACATCCAAAAGATTGTCGATGCCTGCTACGACGCCATGAACGATGACTTCAACAGTCCCATTGTCATCGCCAATCTCTTCGAGGCCGTGCGTATCGTCAACACCGTCAAGGACGGCAAGGCACAAATCAATGCTGAGGAGTTGGCTTTGGTCAACAAGTTGTTCCAAGACTTCGTCTTCGACATTTTGGGCTTGGTGGAGAGCAACGCTTCTGAAGGAAACGGTGCCGTTGTCGACGGCCTGATGCAAACCATCATCGACATCCGCAAACAAGCCCGCGCCAACAAGGACTGGGCCACCAGCGACAAAATCCGCGACGAGTTGGCCAAACTTCACATCACCCTGAAGGACGGCAAGGAAGGCACAAGCTGGGTAATAGAATAAAACACTATAAATCAATATATTATGAGCGGAAACACTAAAAAACTAAAGGCCATCATAAAAAACAATGAAAGCAACACAAATGGTGCAAGCAATCCCCCAAAGTATCATTTCAAGAACCTCGTCTTTGAAGGCGGTGGCGTGAAAGGTATTGCTTACGTGGGTGCCCTTGATGTGCTCAACGAAGAAGGTATTCTCCAAAACATCGAACGCGTGGCCGGAACTTCCGCTGGCGCAATGGTAGCAGTGCTCGTCGGTTTGAGCTATACTGCCGAAGAGATGAAAGACGTCCTTTGGAACATCAAATTCAGGAATTTCCTGGACAAATCCTGGGGCTTGATCCGCAATACAGGGCGACTCATTGAAGACTATGGTTGGTACAAAGGCGAATTTTTCCGCGACCTTATGGCCGGATACATCAAAGCCAAGACCGGCGACGGAGAAGTCACCTTCAAAGACATCGAAAAAATGAGGCAAGAGGGCAAGCCCTTCCGCGACATCTACTTGATTGGTGCTGACCTTTCGACAGGCCTCTCCAAGGTATTCAGTGCCGCTACCACTCCAGATGTGAAAGTGGCTGATGCTGCCCGCATCTCCATGTCTATTCCCCTGATTTTCGCCGCAGTGAAAGGCATCAAGGGAGACGACCACATCTATGTTGATGGCGGTTTGCTCGAAAACTATGCCATCAAAGTCTTCGACCGCAAGGATTACGTTGTTGACGAAGTGAATGCCAGAAAGACTGAATATTACAAAAAAATTAACAAGAAACTGAAGGAGAAAAACATCATAACGTTGGAGAGGGACATTAACGATGTCAATGAATTTGTATACAACAAGGAAACCTTGGGCTTCAGGTTGGATGCTAACGAGGATATCAATTTGTTTCTCGATCCCAATGCCAAACCCAAGACGAAAAAAATCGACGACATCATATCTTACACTACAGCCCTCGTCACTACACTGATTGACTTCCAAAACAACGTACACCTGCACAGTGACGACTGGCAACGTACTGTATACATTGACACACTCGGTGTCAGTTCCTTGGACTTCGATATTTCCGACTCAAGAAAGCAAAAACTGGTTGAATCAGGTATCAGCCACACAAAAGCTTATTTGGAGTGGTACAACAACGACGAAGAGAAACACAACAAATGAGCTTTATTCCCCGAAATCAACTTCCTTGATAATGTCACCCTGCTCGTCGTAGAATTTCCACTTGCCGCAGTGCTTGCCTTCCTTATAGAAACCTTCCTGAAGGAGGTTGCCGTTCTCCTGCCAAACGGTGGCTTGTCCAGTGCGTAAACCATTTTCGAAATAGCCGACGCTCTGCATCCGGCCATCTGGGAAATAAGCCACCCACTTGCCTTCCCATTTGCCGTCTTTCATCCCGCCTTCCATCTTCACCTGCCCTGAGGCATAGTATTCGGTCTCCTTCACGCAATTATTGTTCTTGTCGTAATAGTGCACAACCTCAGGTTGGCCATTGGGAAACCTGGCCTCCACTTTTTCGGTCAGCTGGGCAGAACAAGAACCGAGCATCAAAGCCATTACCAAGAATAAAAACCATTTCTTCATATCTACTTCATTTTAAATCATTTTCATCTGTTGAAACACAATCTGGAGCCTCTTTCCTCTTCATGGAAAATGCCGTTTTCATAGACCAAGTTGCCATTCACGAAAGTGTGTGTCACGTGAGAAAGCATCCATAAACGTTTGTATGGAGTCCAATGACATTTGGTGTACTCATTAGCGGTCGAAATCAAATGTTTGTCATTCAAATCCACAAGAGCCAAGTCGGCATAGTAGCCTTCGCGGAGAAAACCTCGACGGTCGATTTGGTACAAGATGGCCGGATTGTGACACATCAACTGCACCACTTGAGGGAAAGTCAGCTCACCCTTGTGAACCCATTCCAGCATCACCTCCAACGAATGTTGGATGGACGCGAATCCCGACTTGCTGGTGAAATAGTTCCCGGTGTATTTCTCGTTGCGGCGATGCGGCGCGTGGTCGGAGCCGATGGTGTCAATCAGTCCGTTTTTGATTGCATCCATCAGCGCCACCTTGTTCTTTTCCGCCTTGATGGCCGGATTGCATTTGATAGCGAATTTCATTTTTCTGTAGTCATCGTCGCAAAAACGCAGGTAATGTGGGCATGTTTCAGCGGTTATCTTCTTATCTTTCAAAGGAATGTCATTCCTAAACAATTCCAGTTCTTTCGCCGTTGAGATGTGCAGGATATGGAGCTTGGCATCCGTTTTCAAGGCCAAATCGACAGCCTTTGAAGAAGACACGTAACAAGCCGTCTCAGTGCGTATCTTGGGATGCAAAGTGGCTTTAGACTCAACAATTTCTCTACTCACCATCTCATTATATAACTCCGAGTTGTGCTGAATCAGTTCCTCGTCCTCGCAATGCGCTGCAATCAGGCAGGGCGACTCCTTGAACAAAGCCTCCAAAACCTCATCTTTGTCCACCAGCATATTGCCTGTGCTGCTGCCCATAAAGACCTTGATGCCACAGATTTTCTTTGGGTCGGTCTTCACCACTTCTGAAAGATTGTCGTTGGTGGCACCGAGATAAAAGGAATAGTTGGCTAACGACTTTTCAGCAGCGAGATCAAACTTCTGTTGCAAAAGCTCTTGTGTGGTGGTTTGCGGAACCGTGTTAGGCATGTCCATGAAGGAAGTCACGCCGCCAGCCACGGCTGCATGGCTCTCGGTGGAGATGTCGGCCTTATACGTAAGACCTGGCTCACGGAAATGCACATGCTCATCGATGACGCCTGGAATCAGATATTTGCCAGTGGCATCAATGACTTGAGTTGAAGGTCGTTGAGCCTGTCGAAACGCCGTCACAGAATCAACCGGCCCTTCGACAAGCTCAGGGTCCTGGCCCTCGTGTATTATCTTGGCAATCTTGCCGTCCGAAACGAAAACACTTGCCACAAAGGTCTGGCCCTCGTTGACAAGTGTCGCATTTTTGATATAGTAGTTCATTTTCTTGGTTTAATCTTACCAGTCATGCCTCTCCAACGCAAGTTGAGCACACCAAAAACGGCCTCCTTGAAAATGCCCTTGCTCATCTTCGACTGTCCCTCGCGGCGGTCGGTGAAGATAATCGGCACTTCCTCAATCTTGAAACCAAGTTTCCAAGCGGTGTATTTCATCTCAATTTGGAAGGCATAGCCCACGAACTTGATTCTGTCCAAGTCTATGGTTTCGAGTACCTTGCGCGTGTAGCACACAAAGCCTGCCGTGGTGTCGCGCACCTTCATCCGTGTGACGAAACGCACGTAGGCCGAAGCGTAATACGACATCAGCACACGCCCCATCGGCCAGTTCACCACATTGACCCCAGTCTTGTAGCGAGAGCCAATCGCCAAATCCGCACCATTGGCGCAGGCATCGTGCAGCCTTGCCAAGTCGTCGGGATTGTGGGAGAAGTCGGCATCCATCTCGAAGATATACTGATAGTCACGTTCCAAGGCCCACTTGAAGCCGGTGATATAAGCCGTTCCAAGGCCCAACTTGCCCGACCGCTGAATCATAAACAATCGGTCGCTGAACTCCGTCATCAGCGTTTTCACGATGTCGGCGGTGCCGTCGGGGCTGTTGTCGTCGATAATCAAAATATCGAACGCCATAGGCAGGTTAAAGACATAGCGGATGATGTTCTCGATGTTTTCCTTCTCCTTGTAAGTCGGGATGATGACCAAATTCTCTGACATACCAAATTCGTTTTCCATTCAACGCGCAAAGATAAGGGAAAATTGCGAACAGAGCAAGCCCACACGAAAATTTGGTTTCCCAATTCAAACAGATGCACCCTTATATAGCATCCAAATCTCACAATTTTTCTACGATTTGGATAAAGTATAGGCTATAGTGTATCCAAATCTTGTAAATTTTGCACGATTTGGAGAAGATATAAGCATGTTTTATGGACAAACAAACAAATCGTCCATCACCACTTCGCTTTGCACATTGCTCCAATATTTGTTCCTTGTCAGGCCGAAAGTGGTAATAAAAGTCAGGTGAAGCGCAGCCTTACATTTCGTATGATGGCGGAAGGTCGCCAACCTGTCACGCAAATGTTTGTCGTAGGCTTCTGTGATGGCGTACTGGTGCTTGCTGTATTTCATTTCGCACACATTGATGACCTCATCGGCACGCTCCAAAAGCAGATCGATTTGTACACCGCTCCATTTGCCACCATCCTTGTCCTCAATGGGTTTTGTACTCCAAGCGTAGGCATTGGTCATCACTCCTGTTATACCTAACTTATTCTTAATCTGTGGAATATGATGCAGACAAACCCTCTCGAAGGCATAGCCCGCCCAAGCATCGTGCGAATGCTCATCGAGGTTGCTCCAATATTGAGTATCCTGCCCCGAATGCTTGACCAAGAAACGCAAATGAAACAGCGTGAAAAGGTCAGTGAGTTGATACATAGCACCTTTCGTTTTCTTTCCCATCGAGGAATACACCCTAATAAAATCGCAAAGTCGCAGCTCTCTCAATACAGTGGTCAGTGTACCACCTGAAGGCAATTTCAGTGCCTCCTTCAGTTCCTGTTGCGTCATGCCTTTCCCACTTGAGGCCAGTTCCTCCACCACCTGTCGGGCGAGATTCGAGTCCTTGAAAAGCGAACGGAACAGAAAATCATATTCTGTGCGCAAGGGTGCGCCCTGCCTGAAAAACAGATTGTCGATGTTTTGGGCAAAAGGCAAGTCCTTGTCAAGCATGTCTATATAATAAGGTATGCCGCCAAAAATCATGTACGCCTCGGTGGTCTGATAGCGTGACCACACGATGCCTTTCTGCCGAAGTTGTTCTTCCACTTCACCCAAAGTGAAAGGCGCGAGATAGATGGTGCGCGAGCAGCGGTTGTAAAGTCCGCCCTTGTCGCCGATGACTTTGTTCATCATCCATGAGGTGGAACTGCCGCAAATGAAGAGTTTCAATCCATCTCGGGTAGAAGCCCATGCATTCCAAAAATAGCTGAATGCAGTCAGGAACTTGGATTTCGGCGTGTCCATCCATGGCAGTTCATCGAAAAAGACGACGAGTTTTTCCTTCTGCAAGCCTTCCAAATAAGACTGTAGTTGCTCGAAAGCCTCAAACCAGTTAGCGGGACGACGGCGGGCTTGCCCCGAGTATTTCTGCAATTCCTTCTGGAAAAACGAGAGTTGCACCTGCATCGGAGCCTCGTAGCTACCTGTAAACATGAAATCGAACTCGTTATGGAAAAACTCCCTGATCAGGAAGGTCTTCCCCACCCTGCGGCGACCATACACCGCCACCATGCGTGCCTCGCGTTGCTCGCAGATGGACGAAAGCAGTTGTTGTTCGTACTTGCGACCGATGATTTTATTGTCTTTCATGGCATTCCGTCTTTGTTTTACGCCACAAAGTTACTGCTTTTTTCCGAAAAGCACCCTTATATTATATCCAAATCTCATATTTTTTCGATGATTTGGATATGGTATAGGCTATAATGTATCCAAATCTTATGAATTTTGCAAGATTTAGAGAAGATATAAGCATGAAAAAGCCCACCCGAAGGCAGGCTTTTCCAGTCTCAAGATTCAGAAATCTTACTCTTCCACCACGAAGTTCTTCACTTCCCATGTAGCTGAAGCACTCGTCGTACTGGTGTACTTGAAAGCGATGGTCACGGTCTGGCCAAGGTAGGCTGACAGGTCAGCGGTGGAGGTGATGAAGGTCCAGTTGTTACCATTAGGCCATTGGTCGAGGTTCAATTCTGACCATGTAGCCGTGGTTACATTACCATAATAATTGGTGGAAATCATTATAGACAAGGCACCATTCGGCGAGGCATAATTGACAACCTGATCAAACTTCAGCGTGGCTGTGTTGACACCTGACAAGTTGATGGTAGGAGAAATGAGCCAGCTTTCAGTGGCATAGTTTTGACCTGCCACAAAAGCACTGGCCTTCATGCAGGAGTAGTTGGAAGCATATTGCCAAATGTAAGTCAATTCAGAAGGCAGAACCACATCCTGAATGGTGAACGCGCCTTGTCCGTTGGCGAACGATTCGGAGAAGATTTCTGTGCCTGGCGTGGGGGGTATGGAGCCACCTTCCAAGACAAAGTCAGCCTCGGTGCCGTTGCTGTCGCGCAGACCTGCTTGACCAAAAAACTTACGAAGTTTGCCATTCACAGCCAGATGCTTACCCAGATTCTCTGGATTATCCATCAGGTTGACTTGCGTACGAAGCGGCTTGCCCGCAGGTAAGTTGACGATGATGCACTGGCTGATTTCATGGCAGGTGGCATCATCGGCAATGACCACGTTGGTGGCCGAATCGAATAGACCGGTCCAGTTGATGTCGGTGTTGTCCAAAACTGAACTTATGCCCGACTTCACGGCACCCACGATGTAACCATGCACCCAAGCGATGGGCTCTTCACTTTGCAAGCCAATGCCCGCAGCCACATTATACGGATCCTCAGCCGTGCCACTACCATTGTCTGAAACAAAGCCAAAATTAGCCACCAAAGTTCTGTTGTCTGTCACCGTAAAAGTGTAGTTTGCATCGATGGAAACCTGAATGCCATTCTCAGTCCAGTTGTTAAAGACGTAACCATCATTTGCAGTGGCCATCACCGTACAAGAATGTCCATTTTGGTATGTACCGCTACCTGTTACGATTCCGCCATTAGTTGGATTGGCAGAAACATGAACATTAAAGAATTGGTTAACTGTTGCACTACCTTCTTCAATGGCGATGCTTCGGATTTCCATTCTACCAGCCATACTATCGGTCGAAGAGTATTTTATGGCAAAGGTGACGGTTCTACCCACAAATTCAGTAAGTGGAATTTCAGCGGTCAAGAAATCGGTGCTAGGGGGATACTCTATTCCAAAGATAGATGGAACATGAGACCAACTGGCTTGCCGAGGGTCAGAGCCAGATGTATAATCTTCAGATGCCCAAACAGTCACATCATTGTTGAAACTATCCCCAAAATAATAGCCGCTGTATTCGATAATCATCTTGGCATCTCTTACACCTGTAAAAGCCACTGGCGAAGATATGAGCCAGTCCTCGTTGGCATAGTAAGTACCCATTTCATATCCCGATATCATTGCAGTTTGGTATTCAATTGCCCAAGATTGGACACCAGCCACATTGTAAACCGTGTATGTGCCAAATTCGGAAGCAAAACTTTGGATGTAAGGCAAAGTCTGTACATTTTCGCTTGGTACATCCGGATTCGATGGATCCTCATTGTGATGAATTGGAGCTTGGGGGTCTTTCGTGCATGACAGACACGCCAAAACCAATAAAAGCATTAATGACCGAAAAACTGTTTTCTTCATATCAATATCCTTTCACCATTTATCAAAACGCAAATCCCAATCCAAATTTACCCTCCAAAGTCTTGAAGCTTGTGGTCACCGCTTCAAGAGACATCACGAAACCACCAAGGTTCAGCTGCATACCTGCCGACATTTCCAAGCCTTTGTAGCTGTATGATTCATTCAAATAATAGGTGTCATCCTCCGTCAACCAATAGAGATTACGGAATCCATAACCTGCACCCACCTTAAAATAAAGAGGCTTCGCCAAACGGCCTATTCCTCCAATGATGACGGAATTCCTATCGGTCATATATTCGCCATTATAGTATGGCATACTTCCCGTCTCGTAATCCCAACCATCGGGCATACCGTCACCCAAATTGGCATAACATGACCCCGCCGCCGAACTGGCCCTAAAGCCGCCGTTGCTCATCAAACTCACAAACCAACCAAAACGTTTCACCTGTCCGAAAGTCACACCGAACGACCATTGTGGCGCAACGGAATAGGCTCCATTGAGCGTGACAAAAAACGACTTGTCTCTTGGGGCTGTTTGGGGCTTCTCAAACTGGGGTTGTTGAGGCTTTGCAACAGAAGTCATCGGTGAAATTATAGGAGACAAGGTAACACTCACCTGTGCCCTTTCCTTTTTCTTGACAATAATCGTTTCCGAATAGTCGGCATAGCCGTCTTTTGTAAGCCTTATCTCATGCTGCCCAACAGGAATGTCTTTGACAATTTTAGGCGTTTCTCCTATGAAATTCCCATCAATGTAGATAGTAGCGACAGCTGGTTCACTTTCAACCAACAAGGTGCTGAGAATGGGTTTGGGTGCTTCCAGTTTAATCACCTCCTCACTCATCTGGTTTGTGACTTCTAACTTAAGCTTGGAAGGCTCATGGTTGACTTGTTGGCATTCCACCCTATAAACACCAAACGCAAGGTTACCTGTCCAGGTGCGAGTTCCTTTTTTCTCGTCGTTAATCCAAATCTCAGCATCAGCGTCCACCTGTAAGGTGACATGGGCAAAATTAGCGACCAATTCAGGACTCACCGTCGTGACTTCGTTATCATTGACAGTCACCGTAGTGCTGAATGACTCGTACAAGTCTTTCATGATTTTCACATTGTGTTTCCCACTTTTGATGCCTTCGCTCTTGCAGGGTGCCTTCCCTATCATGGAGTTGTCAATATACACCAACGCACCTTGCAAGACATCCGTCCCTGACACTTCAATCCATCCGAAGTTAGGTTGGAGTGTCACTTCTACTCTATGGGTATTTTCAGGGTCGTTGACAGTCACATTGCCAGCTTCCGTATGGTAGTTTGGCGCCTGCACGCGATAGGTATAAGTGCCAAAACTCACCAATTTGTTAGCATTACCTGTAGGCGAAACAGTCCATAATTGGTCATTTACCTCAAGCACAGCATCAGGAGGAGATATTTGGAACATCAGGTATTGTTCCCTAATCTCCTCCTTAATGATGGTTTCTATTTTGGCGGTAGTCAGCACCATCTCGTATGTGCGTTCCGACTCAATCTCAATAGGATAACGGTATTCACGAAGCACTCCCAACTGCTGGTGCATAATGGAAATTTTTCTTGCTCCTCTTGGAACCCAGACCCAAATCTCACCGACTTTCTGTTTGGTATCGACGATGCCTAAAGTTCCACCTTCGAACACGAATCCTGTTTCCGAAGTCACCACCCTAATCAATGCGGCAACTTCGCCATTCTGGTCAATCCTTTTTCCTTCAATGCTTGATGCCGTCATGTCAGTAGGCAATGCGCGGAAAGACTTCACAGAAATAGTTTGGGCACTCGCCACCAAGGTGAAGAGCAACAGTAACAATATGGACAGTAGGGAGCGCTTCATTATTTTTTATTATTCCAAAACAATGTTAAACACTTCCCATGTGGGACATTTACCTGACACAGCCTCACTGGTGTATTTGAAGGCTATCGTAATCTGTTGACCAACAACACCAGCCAAATCAGCAACAGAATTAACTGTGTTCCAATTGTTTCCTTCTGGCCATCGATCCAGCGTCAACTCTAACCATGTGGCGTTTTGGACATCACCATTATAATTAGAGGAAACCATCACATGCAAAATGCTATTAGGCGAAACGGAAGTAGCATAATTGACTATTTGATCAAACTTCAAGGTTGCCGTAGCAACATTTGAAAGGTCAATAATCGGAGAAACAAGCCAGCTTTCAGATGCATACGGTCCACCCACATAAGCACTTGCTTTCATATAATGATGTGTTGCATCGTGCTTCCAAACATAGTTCAGTCCTGATGATAAAAAGACATCCTGAATGACGAAATCGCCTTGTCCATTGGCAAAAGTCTCAGAGAAAATGCCTGTTCCTGGTTCAGGAGGCGTAGGTGTATCACCACCTTCAAACACGAAGTCGTTTTCGGTTCCAGGGCTGTCAAGACCTGGTTTGCCAAAAGCGTTTTTCAATGTACCGAAAACGGTAAGTTGCTTACCAAGATTATCTGGATGATCTAATAGATTGACCTGTGAACGAAGTGCAGAACCAGATGGCATCTTCACAATTAAGCAGTTAGCAATTTCATTGCATGAAGCGTCATCAGCAATCAAAACATTGGTGGCTCGCCCGAACGGAGCGACCCAGTCGATGTCGTCATTAGACGTGACGGTGTTATGCTCTTGTCCACTCTTCACAGCACCAACAATATAGCCTTTTACCCAAGCATCACCTTGGTTTTGATAACCAATACCAGCAGCCACATTATATGGGTCATCAGCAGTACCGCTACCTTCGCCTGTTCCTGGACCTGGAGGTGTCACACCGCCACCAGCTTCACCTTCTTGAATGGTAATGGTTTTGATTTCGATAGTACGCGAAGCGGATTCGGTTGAGGTGTACTTGATAGCCACCGTCACCGTTTGTCCGATGTAGTTGTCAAGACTGACCTCCTGATCAGTGAAAGTCCAAGCATTGCCGCTGGAGTTGTTGGGATAGGTGACAGGTAACTCTGCCCAAGTTGCATTGGTTGGGTCTGCACCAAATTCGTAATTCGTAGAAACCTGCATGGTCACGTCATTGTCCGTAGCACCTTGATACTTGGCTGCATAGTTCACGACCGCCTTGGCATGTTCGATGCCCGCTGTGATGAGAACTGGCGACGAAATCAGCCAGTCTTCATTGGCATTGGAAGCACCGTCTGCATATCCCGACATCTTTGCAGTTTCATATTGGTTCACCCATGACTGAGGGCCTAATACATCAGAAGCCATATAGGTGCCAAAATCTGAAGTAAAGTTCTGCTCATAGGGCAGGTACTGCAACTCCCCGCCAGTGCCCGGACCAGGAGGAGGCGTTGGGCCACTACCTTCTTGGATACAAATGCTCTGCACCTCAATGGTACCAGCCTTGTTATTATCGGAATGATATTTCACAGCCACACAAATCTTCTTACCAGCGAATTGGGAGAGGTCGAGTGTGGTGGAAGCAAAGTCAGACCAGTTGCTGCCTTCAGTCCATGAAGCGGGAACTTGCTCCCAGTTGGCCAAATTCGGGTCGCCAGAGGTGTAGTCAGAAGAGACCCAAACCGTGATGTCGTCATTCACATTGTTGAAATAGCGTGCAATATAGGACATCGTCATACAGGCACTCGAAACGTTCTCCAAAGAGACCTTAGCAGAAATCAGCCAGTCTTCATTTTCATAGTTCGTGCTGTTTTCATAACCGGTCATCTTGGCAGTGCTATAGTCAATCTCCCAATGTTGAGCACCATTTACATCATAGGTGGTGTAGGATCCAAACGAAGAGGAGAAAAACTCACAATACGGCAAGTCATTGGCACCGCCTGGAACATAGCCGTCAAATTCAAGTTCGCGAGCTGTACGGATGAGGAGTTGCCAAGTGCTGTTGAAAACCGTTGCGATGGCAGTCATGTTGCCCACGCCTTGCGGCAGTGAGTCGTAGGCAAAGTTGGCGTAGTTGCTGGTGCGCACGATGACACTGTTAGAAGGATTCATAGGGTCAATCAAGGTGCGATTGCCGTACGTGTTCGGTTCGGAAAAGGTGTTCTGCTCGGTGAACTTCACATTCTCCAAACGCACCAAACCAGCCAAGTATTTGCCTTCGTTGATTTCCGTAATGGTAGCTTTGGCAGGCTCAATGGGCTTGTCGTTGGCCAAGATGATGATGTGTCCGTCGGCCTCAAAGTTGGTCAGCTGAGGCAGGTTAGCGTACAATGAATAGGTGACATCCTTCAGATAGACGCGGATGGAGTCGCCGATGCGAACACCACTGGGGGCAGTGAGATACAGCTCGATGGCGGCACCTGTGGCACGGTCTTGCATGAAAGCGCACTTGTAGAGGTTGCCCGACACTTCGTCAGCAGTGACGATGCCATATACCGAAGCGTCTTCCGTAAACACGGTGCCCGACTCCAAAGTCAGGATTTCATCAATAGTGTAAACCCTTCCTACCGGCAAATCTTGGATAGGCGGTTGGGGATACTCTTTCTTGCAGGCGGTGAACATCATGCCCACCATGGCAAGAAGCAGGAATGCGTTGAATACTCTGTTTTTCATAATATTTGGGGTTTATTCAATTTCAAGATTTTAGATTCAAAATTCAAAATTCAAAATTTGGTCGGCGTTTCGACAGGCTCAACGACCTTTAACTTTACTGTTTTTAGCGAAGGTCCCTGAGCTTGTCGAAGGGCCGTATTTACTTTCTAACCGTTATACTGACAAAGAAATTCGTTCCGTACATGTAGGAATACTTCTCTGGGAACATATCGGGGTTGTTGGCATTAAAGCGGAGTTGCTCGTAGCCGTAGAGGATAGTGCTCTTGTTGTTGAGGATGTTGTTGACACTCAAGTTGAAGAGGAAATAATACCCTTTGTAACGCTTCGAGAAACCGCCGTAGAAGTCGAGCGTGAAGGCAGGCTTCATCGGGTCTTGACGCAGCACTTCCTCAATGCGGATGTCGCCCTGAGCGTAGTGCAACATACCTTCCTCAGTGTGATTGTATGGGCTCTCGTCGAAGTACATATTGGCGAGATAGTTGGCATTGAGGCTCACCCACCAATATTTCGGGGAGTTGTACTTGATGCCCAACGAGGACACCGTCTCAGGACCCGAAGAAACATGGTAATCTTTCAGGTAGGCCACACTGTTTTGGATGTAAGCCGTGCTGTTGTTGTCGTCGTAAACCGAGAAGATGGGATTGTTGTTATACGCATGGATGCCATTGGCGGCAGCGGCCTGCAAGGTGACCGTCGGAGAAACATTCCACTCTGCACCCATCTCCACACCGAGGCTCTTTTGATTGATGTCGGTCATAATGAAGTTGACGAATTCACTGGTGTAGGAGTTAGCACTGGTCACGGTGTTCTGGAATACGTTCTCGCAATAGAAGCTACGGTTCCAAATGAGGTTTTGATAGGTGTAGTAATACCCTGTGAGGCGGAACTTGAAATTGGGCGAACGGTAGAGGTAACTCAGGTCAAAAGCATTGATGCGTTCGCTCTTCAGCTTGCCCTCCACAACGGTGTTTCGGGTACGAGGCGACACGTAAATATCCCTGAACTGCGGTGCTTGCGTCGTATAAGCCATGTTGACCACAAAGTGGTTACGACCATTGATGGCGTATGTCATACCGGCCTTCACGCTGGGGTCGAAAAAGTTGTGCATCTTGTCCTTGCCGTAAGAGTTGTCAGTAAAGGAACCGTTTTTCCAAAGGCCCTCGCGCCAGATCTGCGTAAACTCGGCCTGCACGCCCAAGTAAAGGTCGAAGTTGCCGACAAGCCAATCGATTTGATCCCAAATGCGGCCAAAGTTGCGGTTGGCATAGTAGTTGTAACCGATGATGTCACCGACCTTTGCCACATGATTCGGGTTGAACAGATTGGTTTGACATTCCTCGTTTTCAAGGTTCTCGGCATACTTATTAATATCGTAGTAATAATCGCCGCCCAGCAGGTCATTAATGCTCTCGTAATAGTGTGTCCTTGAAACACTAAAGGCAAAACCACCAGTCATGATGAGGTTGGGCGTGAATTCGTGCTTAAAGTAGGAAGCGTCGCCCAACTGCATCTTGTCGAAATGGCGCTCGGCAAGGATGTATTTCGAGGCCGCCCCAGTAACAGTATTGCCCTCTGTACCATTGGCATTATGCACCGTAAAGAGGTGGTCTCGGTTGGCGTTGTACAGTTTGTCCCAGTCTATTTGTGTGACCTTCGGGTCGCGGTTCATCCATTTCTCGAATTGAGCTTCGATTTCCTTCGTGCTATGGGCATTAGTCATGTAATAGCTCGGCAGGTTCCTGTAATAATCGGGACGCGGGTCTCTGTCCTCACCCCATTCGAGGCTGGTCTGGCCTGCCTTGCCGGCGAAGTAATAGGCCGTGGTGTGGAACGAGGTCTTCTTGTTCGGTGTCCAATACCAAGTGAATTGGGTCACCGGCTGATGATAAGTGCTCACGCGCGAGTTGCGGATGATCTGCTTGCCGGAAGCATCCACCGTTTGATAACCCCAGTTTGGATTGTAATAATTGGTGCCGACCAAATCGTAAGCCTCTTGCACCACAGGACCCGAACCGCCGCGCTGCGAGGGCGCACCAAACACTGTGAGGTTGATGCTGTGCTTGTCGTTGATTTTCTTCTCCACCGAGAGGAAATAACTGTAGGCTTGGTAGAAGGTGCCTTCGGTATAGCCCTTGCCCGCATAACGACCGCTGGCATGAGCCATCAGATACCAGCCCTTCCCCATTTCGCCTGTGCCGATAGAAGCCATAACGCGATGGTTGTAAGAGCGGTTGGAGAAGGCATAGCTCAGCGAAATCTGCTTGCGGTACTGCGAGGCGCGCGTCGAGTAGGCCGTCAGACCGCCGAGGCCACCAAAGCCCGCATCGGTCTTGCCGAGGCCTTCGACGAGCATCGAGTTGCGGAAGGCATCGTTCAGTCCACCCCAGTTGGAGAAGACAGGCCGCCCAGTCTCGGGGTCGTTCATCGAGATGCCGTTAATCATCACCTCACTGTACTTCGAGTCGTTACCACGCACGCGGTAGCGCAACGAACCGAAGTTGTAGGCCGCAATGCTGTTGAACACGTCGCGCGACGAGTTGAGCAAGGTGGAGGCATCGTTGACCGAGGAGGAAGATTCTTCGAAATCGGAATCCATCAGGATCACCGTCGGCACGTCATGTTGGTCGAGGTTGGTCGTGTCGACGACCTGAGCCGTCATTCGCCCGACCAGCAACATGGAAACCGCCAATAATAGTAGAAATTTCTTCATATTGAACTTGTTATGATTTTCGTCAATTTTAAGATGAATTAAACGGACAAAAATAGGAAAAAGTTCGATGGTTTCGACCTTTTTCCTCAATTTTTAAAATTATGCGATAATGTAATCCTCTATCGTCATTGTCTCTCGGTTAAACTGAACGCCAATTTTCACCACTCTACGACCTTCAGTTTGGTATGGCAGCGCATAGCCCTTGCTATTGATTTGGTCGATGGCTTCCTGAGCAGTTCCATTCACTTTCAGTTCAAAGACGTAGGTGGTTTCGGGCAGCAACACCACAAAGTCGATACGGCCGCCGTGACACTTTACCTGAGTGCGGGCATATACATTCATCATATTGAAAATCAGCCAGAAAGTATATTCATAGAAGCCTTCCGAAGCAGCCACATCGGCCAGTTTTTTCTTGAAACCCTCCACGTATGGAATGCTCGCGAGGAAAGCCTTCATCTCGTCCATTGCGGCTGTCATGTCGTCTTTTCGCAAAGCTCGGTAAAACTTCAACGCGAAGCCGTCCTGTACCAAACTGCCGTCCAAGCCAGTATAAGCTGGTATAAGACCGTCGATTAGCCCCACGCGCACCTCTTTATTAGGAATGGATAAAATGTAGGATTCGGTTTCACGGTCATAGTCCTTAATGGTGATGTAGCCGCTTTGGTAGAGTAGCGGCAAAGCCGTAGTCATGGCCTCGGTGGGGCGGTCGAATGAAGTGGCGGAGGCCTCAATGCGGTCCATCCCCATGATGTCCGTCCTGAAATGCTGCATCTGTCGGATGAGGAAAGTCGGTGTGCCGCTCTCGAACCAATAATTAGCTATCTTCTTTTGGCTGAAACACTTCAACAGGCTGAAAGGATTGTATATCTCTGGCGACACATCCGCGAAACGGTATCCGTCGTACTGTAGTTTCAGTTTAGCATGCATTTCCTCTGGCGTGCATTCATACGCTTCGGCGAGCATGGCAATGTCGGGGGCCATATCGGTGGCAAACTCATCCTCTGTGATACCACAGATGGCCGCATATTTCGAATCCATCGAGATGTTGGTCAAGTTGTTGATGGTGGAGAAAATGCTCAGCTGGCTGAATTTGGTGATGCCCGTGATGAAGCAAAACTTAATCATGGCCTCGCTGACTTTCAGCGGCTGGTAAAATTCCTGCATCACGCGGCGGAACTCGGGAAGGCGTTCTTCCTCATGCAACACTTCAAGTAAAGGAGCGTCATACTCATCAATAATGACCGCCACTTGCTTGCCACTCGTCTCATAAGCACGGCGAATCATTCCAGACAGCAACTTGCCTGGAGTTTGTTCGTCATCATCCTTGCCAAATTCCTCAATCAAGGGCTTCATTATAAACAAAATGGTTTTCTGTAACTCTATAGAATCTGGTTGGTTTTTTGCCGCACTCAAATCCACATGAATGACAGGATAGTTCTCCCATTCTTTCTCCAATGCCATGATTTTCAAGCCTTCAAACAAGTCTTTCCTGCCTTGGAAATAGGAATCCAAGGTAGTGGTAAGCAGACTTTTGCCGAACCTGCGCGGACGGCTAAGAAACACGAATGGACTTTCCTTGGTCATCTTCCAAATCAAGTCTGTTTTGTCAATATAGAGGTAATTCTCTTTCCTTATTCTCTCAAAGGTCTGAATACCAACCGGATATTTTCTTTCTTGCATGGCAGTGGTGTTTTATGGCGACAAAGATACGAAAGAAAACAAAACGATGAAACTAAGATTGTCCGACTTTTCTCTATTCCACTACCGCCGTCTTCACTTCATTTTCCAAAAACGAATACACATATCCAGGGCTTTGGTAATAGAGTCCTGTTTCGTTATCTTGCAGACGCTCAAAGGTTTCCGAAGTATAGAGAACATCAAGAGCCTCCTGCCAAGTATAGTGGAAATCCTCCATAAGATAACCTATGAGAGCCGTCGCAATGTCATCTTTCATTATCTGGATTTGTTCAGGAGTCAGTTTTGTGGTCATAGTGCTGTCAGTTTTTGCAAGGCGCGGTCAGTGCCGAAATAATATTGGAAAGTGATACCTTTGGCATAATGCAACTCTTCCACAAGACGGGCAAGTGAAATCACGCCACCTTGGTAACGGCGCAGTTGAAAAGTCACTCCATCATCTGCAATGGGTCCGTAAACAATGTCGAACTGATGTACAGGTTGAGGGATGTTTTTGTCGCGATTGTCAAGCACAAAATTTGCCCATTCTTCGCTGTAGTCCGAAAAAATCTTGATGCTCAATTCGTTCGATTGCATCAAATGCTCATCGAATTGGAACTTGCTTACAAAAGGTTCTCCTTTAAGTGTTTGCTTGACTTTCTGTGTGGCCATATCCCAGGCTTGCTCGTAATTGTCCGACAGGTAAAAACCTTTACCAAAATCCTTGAAAGGTTTGGAACAGGAAAGGTCGGGAACGGACACTTTGATATTGGAACCGTGATAAAGTATCATCTCAATTGTCCTCCATTATGAGCGCAGACCTCGGCCATGGTTTCAACAGCATCGGGAAACGACTGTGTATGCAGAATACCATAATGTTGCTCCAAGTGTTGAAGTCCCTTAAAGCGCTTCAAATAAGCGTAAGCCTGCCTTGGCTGAATACCGAAACATGCGGCAAACTCACTGATAAGCGCCACCACATATCCAACCGTATTTCTTTCTTCTCTTGACATTTCGATTTCAATATCGTGGCAAAAATACAATTTTCGATGCAAATTTGTGGTGTAGTTGAAAATTTTTCGCCGCAGAGCACACTTTTTGATTCAAATGAAACTTGATGTATTATAGTTTATCTCGTTTGAAATCAACACTCGTCCTAATCGATGTCCAATATGCGGACGGATCTCCATCGAAAATAGTATCAATTTCATCATCATTATATCCCATCTCATCTTGTGCATAAGAGCCGTTATATCTCTCATAGGTATCTTCGTCATCGTACTCCGAACTATGCTCCGCTTCGAACATTTCTTCAGTCCATTCATCAAAATACACCATTTCTTCATATTCATCCTGACTCTTTTTAATCTTGCTCTTCAACTCATTTGTAATGACGAAATTGGGAAATATTGTGCGAATTTGTTTTATTGCCTCATCGGAAAACGCACACCTATCCCCATTTACATTTTCCATAACCCATTGCACATAATCGGGAGAACACATTAGCACCTCGCCAAGGTCGAAGCCTTTGAACTTGCCAAAGTCAAACATTTGTCCCAATGCTTCAAAGTAAATTATATTCTTCGTCTTTGACGGTCAACCCATCTAATCCATATTGAGTATAGCACATGCGCCCTGTCGTTTTGTGGATATACCTACATACAGCAAGCAATTCTTGTCCTATGCTTTTTGTAGAGTTGTCAATGATGTGTTGACAGAGAATATCACCAATTCGTTCGGATTTACAATCCGAACACATTGAATATCAGCATTTATAATGCGAGACAAGCTTCTTGTTCGTTGTGTAATCGGATTGCAAATCCTTATATTCTAATCGGCTGAATTGCAAATTCAGTCGAACAAAGGGAATACTGCTTCGGTCAAATTCACCTTTGAAGGATTACAAATCTTGATACTCGGCTACGGCTGAATTGCAAATCCATGCGAACAATGAGATTTTTGGGAAAAGTATCGATATGGCATTGCTCACGACAAACTAAATGCATAATTATGATTAATCCTCCGATACTCAAAACCTAATGCGTTAATGGCAGGGCTTTCCATCAAAGCACCATCTTCGCCTGTTGTTTTCGATTCGATTTGCAAATACCGTTCAAAAGGGTGTTTTTTCAAATACTCAGAATCAGTGTGGGGATTAACGCTATAAGCCATCAAACAAACGCGATGAGCTTTTGACTCAAGGTACGTTTTAATTGAAGCCACAGAGAGTAGGTCTTTAAGAGAATTAGCCAACTGAAATTCACTTTTTTCATATTTTCCACCTTTGAACTTCTTATCTGGCTTAGACAAATTCTCTACAAAGCCCAATGCTGACGTAAGTTCTATGAGCATAGTATAGCCCAAAACATCCTTATGAGCAGCCAAATAGTCACATTTCATACGACCATTGAGAAAAGACGAAGGTTTCTTGCATTGGTCGATAAACTTCTCGTATGCCGCTATTTCCAACTCTCCGTAGGTGTCGTTAACGAATGAAACCTTACCCTCTCCAAAAGGTATTATCTGTATAGGAGATGGCATATCATCAAGGTCAAATTTCTCACAATCAGTAGTTATACAATCGGCCTGAACCACCGAATGTACTTTATGATGCGCGACAAAATCGCTTTCCAGAAGCAACTTAATGTTTGTCATACGCTTCGTATAGGTTGTAGATCTTATCAAGGGGAGCTGACAAGTATTCTGGATTTACCAAATGCGCATTTTGTAGTTTCAAGTTGGAGACGCGTCCTTCATTAATCGCATATACGGATACCTCATTAAAATCAACGCCAACATTTTCTTTGTCTTTTACGTCAAACCTTTTAAAAAGGAGATTCAGTTGGTTAAGAATGTAGGGGCTGTGTGTTGTAACAGTTAGTTCATGCTTCCTTTCTCCGTTGCAATAAGAAAACAAAGTATCCATTAATTCCATCTGTGTGTCAGGGAACAGATTTTGCTCAGGCTCTTCAACAATGAAGGATGATATCACCGGGATGGTCAATCGTTGTAGTTCCTCCTGATATTTTTTATACAATAGATGTAGTTTAGGGTCTCTATTCTCCAATTGTTCATTGGCCTTTTGTATAAAACGTTTTCTGTCAGAAGGGTCATAATCAGGGAAACTCTCTTTGAGAACAATATTGTCAATAAGGTATCGACTTATTTTTCTGGTTCTTTCGTCTGTTTGGAATGACAATTTTTCATCATAGGTTTCAAAATACTGTCCCGTATAGTATTGAAACATAACTATCAATGGAATAACGGATTGCAGTCCACTTGAAGCACTTCCTAAAGGCATGTGATATGTCTTGCCATTTATGTGTTCTATGCGGTCTTTGTATCTTTTCTCTTCGGCATTATAGTAATACTTTACACCCAAATCAAGAATGCCCGTCTTGTGACCTTCATCAAAAATATCCCTTGCATTAAACCAGTCGAACAAGAAGCTGCGCAAATTGGTAGGCCCAAACTCAAACCCTTGCAGTTCAGGTAATGTCACAGCGTTTCGTTCAGAAGGAATGTAACAAATCTTTTTTCTGCGATAATTGTCTTTGTCTAATAATTGGACATTAAATGTTCCGTTTTCCAAATCAATCTTGATGGTGTCCGTTTGGAAATGTATTTCGGGGTCAGCCTCGAAATAGGTGTCCATTTTATGAAAATCCACCATCAAGGAGATAAACTCCTCTGGTGACGAAACGGCTTTTTCATTGAAAGTAGTTGCCACTTCTTTTTCGATCCAGCTGCAAGTACTGAATATCTTGGCAATGGTGCTTTTTCCGCTGCTTTGTGGGCCGATGAAGAAATTAAAGCGATTCATTTCCACTTCAGCCTCACTAATTGGACCCACATTTTTAATACAAAGGCGTTTCATCACAATTATATCATATAATTGCTGCAAAGATACATAATTCTTTTTCTATGACAACAGTTTATCAAAAATAGGAGATCTTTTCGAGGCATTGTTAGCCACAACAAGGTGCTTCAAAGTAAATCATATTCTTCTTCTTTGACGGTCAACCCATCTAATCCATATTGAGTATAGCACATGCGCCCTGTCGTTTTGTGGATATACCTACATACAGCAAGCAATTCTTGTCCTATGCTTTTTGTAGAGTTGTCAATGATGTGTTGACAGAGAATATCACCAATTCGTTCGGATTTACAATCCGAACACATTGAATATCAGCATTTATAATGCGAGACAAGCTTCTTGTTCGTTGTGTAATCGGATTGCAAATCCTTATATTCCAAATACGGCTGAATTTGAAATCCAGCCGAACTAGGGGGATTAATCTCGTGCCGTATGCAGCCCGACTCTCTCCTTTCTGTTCTTCCTCAACAATATGCCGCCCCTCATTCCAAAATGTTGCAATAGCGGCTTGGCTATCTGCTGCGTATGCCTGCTACCGTCCATGTTCAATGATGGAGCTAATGTCGGCAACAAAATTATCTGACAACGCATTTTCTCTGTTCCTTATCTCTATATCTTTCGCCATATTCAAATCGGTTTCAAAAATACACAAATTCTGAAACACAGTCACGTTTTCCCGAAAATACCGCATCCGTCAGATTTTTTTGAAGGATTGTAAATCCTAATACTCGGCATTGCTTTAAGAAACAACTTTTCACACAAAACCCATCTGCCCTTTCTCTCCAAGGTTTTCTCAGGGAGAGGAAGGGCAGTTTTCGTTATGGGCGGGAGGTTGCCTTCCTTCCGACGTTTTACCGCCAGCAGGGTTAAGGGGACATCCCGTTATCGGCAAAGCCCCGCCATTTTCGCATTGTTTTGCGGGTTAGATTGTTGTTAGGTTATTCTGCATCACGCACCAAGCGGACAGAAAGACCATAGTACCGATTATTAGTATAGGCACTATTACTATTGCTAAACGAACTAAGATTGGTCGAATTAAAGGACAAACGGTAGGCACGTCTATTGTCATAGTATCCAGACCACCAATAGCTACCTTCACTACCCAAATAGGAAACAGAAGTCCCATAGCGATAGCCCGCTGCGGGCAGAAAAACCGCGCCAGATGACTCCAATAATGCCCAATCCTCTATAGTAATGTTATTGATGGTGTAGGGCGCATCGCCTCTATTTGTATAATTAAGCTCATAGACCGATGTATTCCAGTTGTCAGGCAACAAGATGACACCATTCACACCATTCACAATACCTTTAGCGTAACGGATGCCTGACAACGTGGAACGATTATAGAGTATATAATACCATTCACTATAGGGATATGAATTGCTACTGTTAAGGGTGCGCCATTGGTTTGGCACGTTGCCCCCATTGCTGACGGCATTGTAAACTCCCCAGTCGGCATTGGCGTAGGTGCCTGTCAAATTGTAATTATAACTGGTTCCATCGGTGGGGCCGTAACCATACCCATAGTCATATGCATTCCAATCGGTTAGATACTCATAATCGTATGGCTGATAATATACATTGCCATTGTCCCAGCCGCTTGTACCCCAGCCAAATAAATCTATCCAACCATCGTAAGTCTGAGAGATATTGCTGTTGGCTTCACCCAAGTAATCATATTGATTCTCAGCAAAGCGCCAAGTATTGGTAGAGGCCTGATACTGCAAATTCCCCTGCGAGAAATACACTTGGTCACCATTGGCATTGATAGTGAACTTACCACTAATAGCCCCAACAGGCACCTCACTCGGATTGACCTCTGAAGTGACATTCACCTCAACGCCAGTAGTCAAAAAGCCGTTGTCATAAATGGCAGGCACAGCCCCGCAAGTTCCTGTATATGTTCCATCTTGGGAATAAGCCGAACCTGCCTCACTTGCTTCCATGGCTTCTTGCGGCAAAAGTATAGCCCACTTCTCTCCACTGCCAGCGGGAAGGGTGATGTTGCCGCCGTTGACTTTGCTATAAGTAAACAAAGCATCCGTGAAATTCACCGTCACCTTATTATTAAAGCCTGTCACACACGTGGCGTCTTCAGAAGAAGTGGTCACATTGAATTTCACCAAGGCGCACTTGTTCAAAAGAAAGGCCGTAAATGCCGTTGCACCAGCAGTATAAGTCTCATCAGACGGTGCATATTCTATCACGGGCAAATGTTCTGTCTGGTCAGTGATGACCACCGAGCAGGTCGTAGTTGTGCCAGCCGCGAGGGTTTCGGCGGGAGCGACATTGCCCAAGAAATAGAAATGAAGCGGCTCGCCCACGGTCGGATTGGTGATGGTACCGCCAAAATTGGTGCCGTTGTGTGTCAGGGTGCCGACATATTTGCCACTGCTGACCACATAAATCACATCGCCTTCTTCGTAGGTGACTTCGCCTGTGACTGTGTTCACGTCCATTCGAGCGCCACCGTACCTGATGTCCAAGGTGATGGCTACGGTTTCGTTGGTCTGAGCGTTCTGCTCTTTCTTGCATTGCGGTAAGGCGACAAGCAACGCCAATGCCGTTACAATAAAACTTATTCTTTTCATGTTCATTTTCCCTTTCTGTTTTGATTCTTTTTTTGTGTTTTCTTTGATTTTAATGTTGCATAACCAGCACCTGCCGCAAGCAGGACGAAGAGTCCGCCGCCCAAGGGTGCGCCAAAGGTTTGGCCGGTAATGTTGCCGTTTGTGGCTCCAAAACCTTGGCCTGTGAAGTTGCCTCCGACAGTGCTCTCGCTTCTGTTCATTAGGCCGTTTGTGTTACCATTTCCATCGGTACCGCCTCGTTGAAACAGGCCTTCTTGGGCAAATGTGCCGAAAGGTAACATTGCCATGACTGCCATCGCAGCAATCAGCATTTTAGGTTTCATCTTGAATTTCTTCATTTCTTGACCTTTATGTTTGCGGCAGACTCCCAATGCCACACGATAATCGTCTATTACCCTAAAACATAAAGAAAAAGCGCGGGAGTCTGAAACGATGCTCATCCCGTGCTTAAGGCCTTCGCATTGCCCATCTCCCGAGGATAAGCAATGCCGAGGCCCCCGCTATTCGATATACATAATAAAAAAAGTATATACGAAATAAAGGGACGTCAAGCTTTGCTTTACCGTGCGGGAGATTTGAATTTGCGAAGTTCTAAGCACCGCAGATAAAACGTCAGTTCAACGTCTTTCCATTATGTCTGCCGCTTCCTTTCATGGAAACAGCGTCGCAAAATTAGGAATAATTTGGTTGTTACAGCCGAAAAATCATCCTAAGAAAGAAAAAAGACTGGTTTTTGCTGTTTTTCAAATGCTTTTGCCCACTTAAAACAAGTCGTCCAAACTGACCACACTCTGCACTTGTCCGCTGTTTTCGTTTGGCTTCAGCCCATAGGCGGCTATCAGTGTCAAGTGGATGCTTTTCTTCTGCGGCACTTTGTCCATCAAGGTTTGCACCCGCTCCCGCAACTCAACGCCATATTTCGCATCAATGGAGAACGACTTGCCGTAAAACTTTATTTCACAAAGGTTTATCACATTGTCGGCCCTGTCTATGAGCAAATCTATTTGATGTTTTCTCTCTCTCGATTCCACTACCCAAGAAGATTCAGTCGTACTTACACTGGCAATCCCCAGTTTTTGTTTAATCTGGGCGACATGGGCAAAACAAAGTTCCTCAAAGGCAAAGCCACGCCATGCGTTTAGGCGCGACGAGGCATTGTTCTTCTGCCAAAACTGAGGGTCTGGCTTGTCTTTGCCATCAAGAAATTGAAGATAGGCCATACAAAAATGGTCGGTCAGTCGATAATGTTCGGTCTTCCGGTCACCGAATGGATAATAAGATGTGATGAAATCGCTCTCTTTCAAGCCTTTGAGGATTTCACTCGCCCCACCACCATCTTTAATGGCCGTGAGTTCAAGGATTTCTTTGCGCGTGTAGCCGCTTCGTCTTCCCGAAAGCAAACGAACAACTTTTTTGTGGTCATCGGCGTTCTTGAATAGCGAACCAAACAACCGGTCAAATTCATTCCTCAGTTTGGCTTTTCCATCAAACAGCAAAAGATCAATGTTTTGTGCCGTACTATAGCCCTTTTCAAACAGGCTCAGGTAATGCGGAACACCACCAAAGACCATGTAGGTTTGTGCCACATCATAGCGGCTCACATTCATTTCCTTGTTTCGGAAATAAGCCTCGCACTCCGCCAAAGTGAAAGGACTGAGTTTTATCTCGCAAGTCAGTCTGTTGTAAAGGCCGCCTTTATTATTAATAAGGTTGTCTTCCATCCAAGAAGTGGCCGAACCACAAACAATCAGCAGAATATTGTCGCGCTTTGAAGCCCAACCGTTCCAGAAATGCTCAAAGGCAGGGATGAACCGCGACCGCGCTGTGTCCATCCAAGGCAATTCGTCAATGAAAACCACTTGCCGACTTCCATCGTCTTTGGATGCAAGCAGTTTTTCCAACCACCGAAAAGCCTCAAGCCAAGATTTGGGACACGCTTGACCTTCATATCCAAAGTCTTGCAGCGAATACAGAAACGCTTGCAACTGGTCACGGAGCAGAAATTTCTTGTCGTGGTCGTAAAGGGACAATCCAGTATGCCAAAAGGCTAATCTGTCCTTAAAAACTTCCTTTATCAAATAGGTCTTGCCCACGCGCCGACGACCATAAACAGCCACAAACTCTGCATTTTCAGCGTTATACAGCCGTTCCAATTCTTCGATTTCCTTTTTTCTTCCGATGATATTTTTCATGCCATATCGATTTTATTTCTCTGCAAAGGTACAAAAAATATCTAATTCAGAGAATTAAAATGTTTTATTTCTCTAAATCTTTCAATTTTTCTAGAGTTTAGAGAAATAAGATCGGTAAAAAAGTCTATTTGACCGAAAATATCATTTCGATAAAGAAAAAAGCCCGATTTTTTTCTACCTTTGCCGCCTAATCATTTATGCAAACAACACTCAAACCATGAATAAGCATATTCTTTTCGCATTCATAGTCTTGGCCTTTGGCCTCGGAATCAACCCCGTTTCCGCACAAGAGCAACAAGCTTATAAAGTCGGTTTAGTAGGCTTCTATAATCTTGAAAACCTGTTCGATACCATCGACGACCCGAACAAGAATGACGAGGAGTTTCTGCCCCAAGGTGCCAACCAGTGGAACACGGAGAAATACCTGAACAAACTGCATAACATGGCCTACGCCATCTCCACCATCGGCACGGACATCACGCCCGACGGTGTGGCTGTTTTGGGCATGTCGGAGATGGAAAACCGCCATGTGCTGGAAGATTTGGTTGCCCAACCGGAAATCAAGAACCGCAACTACCAAGTGGTGCATTACGACTCGCCCGACCGCCGTGGTGTGGATGTGGGCTTGATTTACAATCCGAAATATTTCAAGCTGACAAACAGCAAGTCATACCGCACTGTCGTTCCCGGCGATTCGACTTTCATCACACGTGACCAATTGGTCGTTTCAGGTCTATTTGATGGCGAAATGATGCACTTCATCGTGATGCACTGGCCTTCGCGCTATGGTGGCGAGAAACGCTCAATGCCCGGCCGTATTGCCGCCGCCACTTTGTGCCGCCACATCGCCGATTCCATCTTGCGCGAAGACCAAAGCGCCAAAATCATCATGATGGGCGACTTCAACGACTACCCCGACAACAAGAGCGTGACGGAATACCTGCGTGCCTCGGGCGACATGAAAGACCTGCGCGACGGCGAGTTTTTCAACCCCATGTACGAACTGCACAAGAAAGGCTACGGCACCAATTACTACCGCGATGTGCCCGGTGTCCTCGACCAGACCATCCTCACCCCAGGCCTGCTCCCCACCGACTATTCGACCTACCAATTCAAGAACGCGAAGGTTCACAACAAGGAATTCCTGAAGCAGCACGGCGGCAAATACAACGGCTATCCTTTCCGCACCTTCGGTAGCGGTGTCTGGATGGGCGGATATAGCGACCACTTCCCAGTGTATGTGATTTTGCTGAAGAAAGCGTAAAAGTTAAATGAGATTCCCTTCGGGAATGGAGTAAATTCAAATGTATAAAGCGGCGGCTTGTGACGTCTACCTAACGTAAACTTCATTAGCCGCCGCCTTTTTACTACAACGCAAAACTCCATTCCCCGCAGGGGAATCTCCTACCAAACCTCTATCTCATCCACGAAAATCCACCCTGGATTCCCAAATCCGCTATGGTCTTCGGGCAAATCGTAACCTGAAATCACAACCTCAATATACCGCGCCGTAATAGGCTTAAACTCCATTTCGTAGGCGAAAATGCCGTCCCTATCAGCCCAAGTGGAAATCGGGATGTCCTTTTGCGCTACCTCGCGGAAGGTCTCTCCATCGTCAGAAACCAGCACCTTGACTTGGCTCGGATTGTAAATCCACGCACCTTTATTAACAAGCGCATGGAAACGCACATGACGCATTTCAGCCGCTTGCTCCAAATCGATGACGGCATCCAAAGGATAACCGCAGAAGCCAAGCCAACGCCCTGAGTTGTAGGCACCTCTGCCCAAATTGCCATCATTGAGCAACATTGCACCTTCGTAGGTGTATTTCTCGGCAGGCTGCTGGCGCAAAGTGATGGGCTTGTGGGTGGCTAAATTGGTTTCAACGGTATCGGCCCAAACTTGCGGGTTAAAAATGTGCTTGGCGTAATTGTAATGATAGAGGTCATAAAGTTGCGTCATCTTGCGGCAACGCTCCACAAAAATCTTGAAATCACGTTCCTGTGGATTGTTCCATTGCAATTCCGTCAAGGCATCCATGCGGGGCATGGCCATGTACTGCACATGGTGGAACGAGGCGATGTATTCCGTCCAAATGTTGGCTTGCACGCCAATAATGTGCTTTTGCTGCTCAGGAGTTAACTCCGTTGGCAAGGGTCGAAACTCATACACACGCTCCACAGGCAGATAACCACCGATGCACATGGGCTCGCTGGCGATGTCCTCGCTCTGGTAGTAGTCGAAATAAAGGTGCGACGAAGGTGCCATAATCACATCGTGGCCCTTGCGTGCCGCCTCAATGCCGCCTTCCGTGCCGCGCCAGCTCATGATGATGGCCGTTTCGGAGACATTGCCCTCCAAAATCTCATCCCAACCGATGACGCGACGACCACGGGCTTCCACCACCTTGGCCATGCGGTTCATCACGTATGATTGCAGATAGTCCTCAGCAGAGAAACGTTCATCTTTCTTGATGCCCAACTCCTTAATCTTAGCTTGGCACTTCGGGCACTTCTCCCAGCGCACCTTGGGGCATTCATCTCCGCCGATATGGATGTACGGCGATGGGAACAAGTCCATCACTTCATTGAGCACATCCTCAACGAATTGCATGGCTTCCTCATTGCCCGCACAAAGCACATCTTCCGACACGCCCCAACGCCTCCAAACTTCGTAAGGGCCACCTGTGCAGCCCAACTGCGGATAACAGGCCAAAGCCGCCTGCATGTGACCCGGCAAGTCAATCTCTGGGATGATGTTAATGTGCCGTTCGGCAGCATATTGGATAAGATCGCGGAGTTCATCTTGGGTGTAATAGCCACCGTGACGGATGGTATCATACAAGTTGCCATTGTGCCCAATGACTGTACCGTTGCGATACGCACCTATTTCAGTCAATTCAGGGTATTTCTTAATTTCGACGCGCCAGCCTTGGTCTTCGCTGAGATGGAAATGGAACTGGTTCATGTTGTGCAAGGCCAGCATATCAAGATAAATCTTCACCGAGTCCAAGTCCATGAAATGGCGACAGGGGTCTAAGTGCATACCGCGATAGGCGAAGTCGGGCCAGTCTTTGATTGTACCACAAGGCAGTTGACAGTTGGTCTCGCCCATGTCATTCCCACGTTGGCCTGTGGGTTGGCAGGAATCTATGGGCGAGATGGGTAAACTCTTCCGCAGCGTTTGTATACCGTAGAACACACCCGCTGCATCAGCACCTGTAATCGTGACCTGTTTCGGCCTGATGTTGATTTCGTATGCTTCAGCTTGGTCGAAATTCTCTGGAGCGAGTTTTAGCACAATGCCATCAGGCTGGCCTTGGTATTCTTGCACATTCAAGGCATAGCCCATGATGTCGTCGACATATTCACTGAGGAATTGGGCTTCGCGTTGAAGGCCTGTTTCGTAATAGACGACGGTCTTTTGACTCAGTTCAAAAGGGGGGGCATCATTCAGTTGCACCTCTTTGGGTTGCGGGATGACGTCGTAAGAGGCTTCAGGTAAGGTTTTTGTGCAGGCGGAAAACAAGAATGCCGCAAGCAACACAATGGATAGCTTTTTCATATTCGTATGATTTTGAGATTTGTTTCGGCAAAGAGGGTAGTGCTTTCTACGGTTTCCTGTGGGGTTATCTCTGTATTCATGGATTATTTCGATTTCGTCATTCTTCAGGTCAGTGCGCGTCAAGTACAAATGGGCTATCATAGTTTTTTTCAACTATTTCCCAAATTTGAATCTCATTGCCCTCATCATCATACTCAATTCTTAGCTCAGGTTGCACTAAATGACAGTGAGCATAACTAATCCAACAAGAGTATTTAATGCCATCACCATCCGGATCTATATAAAGCTCGTCGGAATTTGAAATGTCAACAGCATAGAACACTTCGAGGTCGGGGATACTCCCTAATAAAACCGGGCCGCTTCCCTCGACAGTTAAGGATTCTGTATATTTAAAAAAAGGTTCCCTTAATTCAAACTCTTCGTACTCGTAAGTCGCTATCAATGTGTAAGTTCCTTTACCAGTGCTTTGATCAATATGCCCACTAATGGTAAAATTTCTTTTCAAATACATTTTCTCATTGGAAACGTCTCCTCCTCCAATAATACTGAAATCACCGTTTTTCATAAACTTGATACGACTATTCCATTTACGATTACCGTCACCAATCACATCTTGGTATTTATCATCTCTAACGCAGTCCTCGCAGAAGTATTCATACGTCACTTTCTCGTTGAGTTCAACCACTGTGGTGTGGCCGGTCGTATCCAACACGAAATCTATGGCCTCAAGGGGTGCCTCGCCTTTTTCGAAAGCTTTTTCGTTTTTATAGACCAGCACTTGGTTGGGCCTGCCAAATGCCTTCTTGTATTGGCTTAAGGGCATGGAAGAATCCTCTTTAGGAAACTCCCTGCTCCAGCCATAGTCACGCGTCTCGTCATCGTCAGGAATGTTACGGTACCAGCCCGGACAGGATTTCCCGTTGGTGCCCAAGCAGATGGTGCGCCCCGCGTACTTGGCGCTCCCCGATTCGGCTCCAAGTGTTTCCTGAATTACGATGCTTACCATGGGGTCGTTTTTGGGCTTGTCTAACAGGGCGTCTAATTTGGCGAAGTCGCGCTTCAGCTTGTTCTGGTTGTAGCCGTTTTTGGCTAACCATGTATAGAACTTTTGCTGGTCGGGATAACACTTCAGGTATTCGTTCACCACTTCGCAGAGTTGCTCTTTTATGTTCTTCTCTGCGCTATAATTCTGCCATGTTTTCGTGCTTGCATCAATGAAAGTCAGGTTTCCTCTTTTGTCCACCAATTCGGCATAGAACCTGTTCAGCAGGTTGTTCACCACGGTCAGGCGCTGTGAATAGTCAAACTTCCTTTCTTCAAAGCAGTCGGCTTCCATATCCACGCATCTTTCAATTAATTTCACGGTTTTCGTGGCCTCTTCCTTCCTCTTTTCGATTTCCACCTTTTTCTGGTAGCGTTCCGCAAACATCTGCTTTATCTCCTCGTTCGTCATGCCATGCAGGAATTTGGGCGCGGAGCTTCTCAAGGTGACGAGGTCCCACCAGTCATTCTCCACTCTGCCGTTGTTTGCTTTGGCTTCTTTCTCATATTCCTTGTAGTAGTCATTGATCTGCACGGTGGCCCAAAACTTCTTACCGAGTTCCACCACACCCGCTGTCATCTGTACTGTCTTTATATAGGGGCACAGGTTGATGGAGATTTCCTTAAGTTTTTCTTCCCCCTGCTCCTTGAGTTGTTTTTTGGCATAGGCATAAAACTCCCCGAAAGTGGTCATTTCGCCCAGGTCTTTGCTCACCTCCTCCGCATTGCTGATGGTGAAGCGGTCTTTAAGGACATCTATGATTTTGTTTCTTTTACTATCGATTTCCTCTATCTCCGTCTTGTATTTGGTTTCGTTGCCGGTCGAATTCAGCTCGTCAATCACTTTCTTCTTCTTCGTGTCTTCTTCCTTGAGCTTGTCGAAGAGATAGGACAGCACTTTCGACTCGGCTTCTTTTACCATGGTTTGGGTAGCCACCTCTATGCGCTTCTCGATGTCGTCACCCTCCATGTCGTAGGCGTTAATCAGGTCCGAACCTATTGCCACGAGCGTGTTGTCGTCGTCTGCATATATCTCGCGCACAATGACACCCATCGGGTCGTCCTCGCCCAAGCCAAGAGACTTGGCATATTCGTTCAGCTTTTCTTTCAGCTTCGGCTTCAGTGCTTCGTCGTTGATGTGGTTGCTCCATCCGTTGACGGCGACGTTCTCGATGAATTGTTTGCGTAGCTCTTCCTTCTTCTTCTCCACAGTAGCATCGGAGAAGTGGTAGGTCCCGAACTTGACGACGCCTTGCTTCAGAGCCTGATAGTCGGGAATCTTGTATTCCGGTCCCTCGTCGGTGATGATCACACCCACCAGCTCATCGTATTGGTCCTTGGGGAAGTCGGCGGGAATGTCGAAGCTGAGGGTGGCCCACCGTTTCAGTTCGACGTGGTTGTTGCCGTTGCGACTCACTCTTATTGGGGTGACGATGGGGTGGTATCCCATCCGTTTCAGCTCGGCAATCCGCTCATTGCTCACCGAGGTGCATTCCAAGTCGTTGTCGCTTTCCGCCACCTCCAACTTGTAGCCATCGCCTTCGAGAATCACGGTGGGAAGTTCATCCAGATGGCTGTAGTCGGTATTGTTGTTGTTTTTCTTTCCTGAAGGATCTTTCTGCTCGGGGGGGTCCTTTTCTCTCTTATGCTGAAGGTATCCATCTATCCCGTAACCCACCGCGACTATGAGAAGCAACATGAGAAGCACCTTGCGTCCGGTTCTCTTTTTCTTCTTCTTGGGAGTCGGACTTGTGGTCTGTTGATTTGGTTTCGACTTCGATGACGACAGGTTCTCGCCCCGTCCTTGTTGATTAGTTGTCTGTTGGTTGCTTGTCGCTTGGGTCACAGGTTGCCCACAGCCTGTACAGAACTTCGCGCCTTCCATCAGCGGCGAACCGCAGTATCTACAGAATTTCGGCATAACGATTATTTTTGTTTGCTATTTCACTTTGCAAAACTACATATTTTTCCGAATAGTACCAGTCTTACCCCACGAACTCCGCAAACCTTTCGGCTTGTTCTTTCAATTGAGCCATCTGTTCATCTGTAAGGCTAAACTCCCCTTTAGTCCAGGCTTCCACGCCGAGGGCAATGCCTGTCTGCGGTTCCTTCATCACATCCATCTTAATGAATTCCAACAACTCGTTCAACTTAGCACGACATGACATGGTCTGGTTCTTACCTCCGGCACCACTCGCCGTGACTTTCTTGCCCACCACCGCAGAAGGACCAGAGAAATTACTTATATCCATCGGGCGCGAGAGCCAGTCGAACAGGTTCTTGAGTAAACCCGGATAGCTGAAGTTATATTCTGGTGTGAAAATCCAGATGCCATCGGCGTCAAGAACTTCTTTCCGCACACGGCTCACCGAAACAGGCACAGAAGCCTCCAAATCTTGGTTCATCAGCGGAACATCCTCGAAAGCAAGGTAAGTGATATTGTACCGACCGGCCAGCATCTTCTCAGCCAAAGCCGCCAACTGGCGGTTGAACGACTGCTCACGCAGCGAGCCAACGATAAAAAGTATATTTTTCATATTCGTGTGATTTTGAGATTTGTTTCGGCAAAGGTAGGGATTTTTCCAAACAACACAAAAAAAGCGCACTCCAAAAAATCTTGGAATGCGTTTTTTGTTCCGTTGTACAGACGTTGCGCGCAACGTCTCTACGACAAAGGTTCAGCCTTATTCGCCCAACTTGATGCGGATGAAATTCACCACAGTGGCTTCCTTGTCGGCAGCCTGGATGAATTGCTCCACAGTCTTGCCATCGTCAACCAAAGAGGCTTGGTTGAGCAGGCAGCTCTCCTTGTAGAACTTGTTCAGACGGCCTTTGGCAATGTTCTGGATCATGCCTTCGTTGAGCTTCACTTGACCAGGCACCGTAGCCTTGATTTCGCGGGCCAGTGCGCCTTCTTCCTCAGTGATGTAACCCTTGGTGATATTCGAGTTGATGTGGTCATCGCTGTCGACGTGATTGGGGTTGATGCCAGCCTTGCGGAGGGCCTTTTCGACTTCCTTGCCGATTTGCTCTTCCTTGGTCTTGTCGATAGCCACGGCAAGCTCGCGGTCCTTCACCTCTTGCGGGATGGAGGCTTCGCTCACTGAAAGCGGGTTCATGGCAGCGACGTGCATGCACACCTCGTGGCTCACTTCCTCAACACCGTTGAACGACTTGTTCATCTCAACGATAGTGGCGAGGCGGTTGCCAGGGTGATTGTAGTTGGCGACGTATTCACCTTCGAGAACTTTGAAAGCACCAAGTTCGGTCTTCTCACCAGTGACGGCGCTCTGGTTGGCGACGAGGGCCTCAACAGTCTGGCCATTGAGTTCCATAGCCTTCAGGGCTTCGATGTCCTTCACGCGGTTGGCGACGGCCATATCAAGCACATCCTTCGTGAACTTCACGAAGTCGGCGTTGTTGGCGACGAAGTCGGTCTCGCAGTTCACCATGATGATGGCGGCGTACTTGTGGTCTTCGGTGGCCTTTGAAAGCACGCAACCTTCGGAAGCAGTGCGGTCGGCACGCTTGGCAGCCTTGGCCATACCCTTCTTGCGAAGGATGTCGATAGCGGCCTGGATGTCGCCATCGGTCTCGACGAGGGCCTTCTTGCAGTCCATCATGCCAGCGCCCGTCATCTGTCTCAGTTCGTTAACTTGAGAAGCGGTAATATTCATTGTGTTTTCCTTTCTTGATTAAATTAGTTCTTGGAGACAGGTCTGCGAGGACGGCGGTTGTTGCGGGGACGGCGTTCGTCCTTGTTTTCCTCTTCCTCGATGTTTTCTTTCATCTCGTCAACTTCTTCCTCTTCCTCTTCCTGGATGAGGTCCTTGTTGTTCTTGCGCTCGGTGATGCCTTCCTCGATGGCGTCAACCATCTTGCCAACGATGAGGGCGATGCTCTTCGAAGCGTCGTCATTAGCCGGGATGGGGAAGTCGATGAGGTTGGGGTTGGTGTTGGTGTCGACGATAGCGAAGGTAGGGATGTTGAGCTTGCGGGCTTCAGCAACGGCGATATGTTCCTTCATGATGTCGACCACGAACAGGGCTGAAGGCAGACGGCTGAGGTCAGCGATGGAACCGAGGTTCTTCTCGAGTTTCTCGCGCTCACGTTCGATCTGCAACTTCTCACGCTTGGAAAGGCTCTTGTAGGCTTCGCTGTTCATCATCTTGTCGATGCCCGTCATCTTCTTGACGGCTTTGCGGATGGTGGCGAAGTTGGTCAGCATACCGCCGGGCCAACGCTCGGTCACGTAAGGCATGTTGACTTTCTGGGCGAGTTCGGCAACGACGTCCTTGGCCTGCTTCTTGGTGGCCACGAAGAGCACGCGCTTGCCTGATTTTGCAAGTTGGCAGAGGGCATTGGCAGCCTCGTCCATCTTGGCTTGTGTCTTATAGAGGTCGATAATGTGGATACCATTGCGCTCCATGAAAATATAAGGAGCCATGTTCGGATTCCATTTTCTCTTGAGATGGCCGAAATGACAACCGGCATCCAAC
>JAEEQP010000017.1 GCA_016285355.1 Bacteroidales bacterium | reverse complement strand
CGGTGCTGCGGCTCCACTTCCTTGTAGTCTTTCAACCATTCCTGCAAATAACCTTCTTGGCTGACCTGCATAGGTGGAAAATGGGATTTCGCGGTTTTCAGGCTATCAGAAAAAGCCGCATCCACACCCAAAATCTCCGCTGACTGACAGACGGCATCATACAACACGCTGACAATCTGCACATCCATGGTGCTGCCCATGCACACGCTGACGGCGGTGCTGTCGTTGAGCCAAAAGGCATTTTCAGGCGAGGTCGTTGGGGCGGTGACGAGCCAACCGTGTTCGGGTTCCTCTATCATTGCGTCCAAGAAGAACATGGCCGCCTCTTTCATTAATGGATAAACCTCTTTCAAGAAAGCCTTGTCTTGTGTAAACTCATAATGCTGCCAAGCGTGCAAAGCTAACCATGCCCCACCTGTGTTGGTGGCACCCCATGAGGGATGCTCACCCGGTGCCGTGAAGCCCCACGGATTGCAGACCACATGCGCCGTCCAGCCTCGGGCGCCATAGAAGTCGCGGGCGGTCTGTTGTCCTGAGGGCATCAACCCTTCGGCAAAATGGATTAATGGTAGATGCAACTCCGAGAGGTTGCAGACCTCGCAGGGCCAGTGGTTCATCTCCACGTTGATATTCAGGTGGTAGTCGCCGTTCCAAGGGGTCTGGATGGTGTTGGCCCACAGGCCTTGCAGGTTGGGTGGCAGCAGGTCTTCGCGGGTGGAACTAATGAGCAGGTAACGTCCATAATGGAAATAACAAGTTGGCAGCCAAGGGTCGTCGTTGACGAGGAAGTCTTTCCAATGCTCATCCAAAGTAAGGTCTTGTTTCTCTTTGGGATTACCGATTACCAGCTCCACACGGTCAAACAATTCATGGTGGGCTTTCAGGTGGTCGCATTTCACGGCATCATAGCCTTTCGCGATGGCCTTTTGCAGGTGTTCATTGACGTAGACCTCGGGAGGGTCGGCGCACATGAAAACGGTAGCGGCACAGAAATAGATGACCGTTTCGTTGTCCGTGGCGACCGTTTGTGCTTTGGCATAATAGCGCATCCCTTCCACGCCTTCCACGTTGCTGTCTAACTGGCCGAACATGATGACGGAATGGGCATCAGTGATGACTTCTGCCTTTTCCGGCCTTGAAAGTCCGAGTGAAATCTTGGCTGGACCCGTCAGACGCAGTATTGCTACATCATCGACACGTGAAATGAAAGCCTCTCGCTCATAGCATTGCCCGCCTTTTTCGAAAGACACCTTGTGAGTGGCGTCATTGAGGCAAAGCGTTCGTTGATAGTTTGTTACGGAATCTTCATCGGGATACTGGTATTTGACAGTCATGTCGCCCAAGGTCTGGTAGCAGCCGAAGGGCACCGTGGCGCCTTGTCCGTGGCCCGAGCCTTGTCCGCCGCAGACGAAGGTCTCGTACATCAGGTTTTGGGCCTCGTCGTTTTTGCCTTCTTTCAGCAGCCTTTGGATTTCCGGAAGGGATTGCAAGGCCAATGGGTTGCTGTCGTCGCTTGGTGCCCCCGACCACAGGGTGATGTCGTTTAGCGTGATGTTCTCCTCCTCCACTCCGCCGTCGGGCATCATACCGAGGTGGCCGTTGCCCAAGGGGAAACATTCCTCCCAAATTTGGGCGGAAGCGGTGTGGGTGAGGTTCCATTGCGGCTTTGGGGACTGCTTTTGGCAACCGACGATGATGAGCAAAAAGACAATGTATAGGAGGCGTTTCATGGGATATTTGTTTTCCCGCAAAAATACCAAAAAAACCATATCATAGACAAACACGAAGCCGAGATTAATTACAACTTTTCCGTGAACCCGCAAGGGGATGGGACGAAAAAAATATCTGTTCCACAAGGATTTGGCTCATGTTCCATTTTGGAACTGATGAGTAATATTAATATGGTGTTGATACTATCAGTTTAGGTTGTTACCTTGAAATGAGTATCCAATTATTTCCGATCAAGCACAAATCTTTACGAGAAAATGTTGTCAATGGCATTTACAAAAATGGGCAAATCTTCATGTTCAATGCCAAACTGCTTTTCTATCATGAAGTCAACAATCATATTCCCATCTATTAAAATCACAGGAACCGCACCTGACTTGATGGAAAACTTCATGGCCTCCTTAGAAAAAGACGATGTTGTAAAGTAAATGCCCTGTTCATATTCTCCTTGAATTGCCCCTCTAAAAGCATCTATTTCTTTCCTGCTAACTGTTGCATTATCCCATCTCTTACATTGAAAAGCCACGTTCATATGAGCAAGCCCAACTCTTAGTTTACCGTAACCATCAATTCCTCCATCACGACTCTTTTGTGTGACAGCCACATTACTAAACCCATATACTTTAAGAAGTTTCATACAAAATGACTCAAAATCATACGGATTCATCTTTTTCAATTGATCAAGAATGTTTGTTTTGAAATCTTTCAAATAGTAACCATATAGTTTTCGGAGTTGGGTTAAACAACTTTCAGCATTCACTCTATTATAATCAACTTTACCATCATTCTGCAAAGCACTAAATTTTCCGTTTGTTTCATCATATAGAAAATACTTATGCTTTGATGCTGTTGGAAAATCAATTCCCACAGAGTGGCTACGCAATTCACTTCTTAAAACGGACAAAGGGTTTTGAGCATGAAACACATACAAAGAATTCTCAACAATACCATTGTATATCTCATGAACTGACTGTGTTTTTTCTCCTTTCTTTAAAACTGTTAAAGCAGCCTCTATTATCGTCAAATTGTTTTTATCTCGCATCTATTATTTCAAATCTATTATTGTATTGTACGCCAAAATTTTCATATACGCTCTTCAAATCATCATGTATAGACTCATCAGGGAAAAGGCCTAACACATAAAAAAGCAACCGTTTTTGTAAGCTCTCAGATTTAGGTAAAATCTTGTTATTCCATGTAATATACTTACATAATGGCCCATTCAAATTGAAATCTAAATATGGAATTTTCGCTGTCAATTGTTCTAATTGTCCTTTTTCATTAAAAGCATTGTATATCTGTGCAAATATTTTTTGACCAACGGGGCGCAATAAAAGGCTCCCACCAGTTTGATTATTTCTATTATAAAGATCACCTTTCTCGAACATCACATTTTCACCTTGAATAAAACGCTGTATTTGTGGAAATTGATTGAAAAAATAGTCCCAAAACATTGAACAAACCTGATAATATTCATTCAGAACGTTATCTTTGGGTCGCTTTGTATAATCAATTTTATAATTTGCTAAGATAATCTTATTGATTCTATTAAGCATTACCAATGTGGTAAAACTACAAAAATCGTTTGATGGCAAATTTGGACTGTTCGAATTAGAAATCGCATTTTTCATCCTCAGAATCTCATGGGTATCTAATAACCTTCGTGTAATTATTGCCGCTGCATCATCTTCATCCAAAACTATCAATTCTGCTTCTTTGGGCTTTTGTGCATACTTGTTTAACACAGTAAACAAACGTCTAGTTCTTTCTTTATTATCATGGTCATGTACAACAAAAATAAGAGACACGTCCTCCTCTCCAATTGATTCGTTTTGTTTAAACGCCTCCCGAATCCCTTTGATCCGATGCTGTCCATCTAGAGCAAATATTATTTCGTCTCCAGATAATGACAGAACTCCAAGTTTATTCTCAATAAACTCCGTTGTTTCTGAATCCAGAATCTTATTGTCAACAGAAAAATAGGGTTCTAAATCAAAATCTGACCACTTTGGGTCTCCATGAAAAATGGCCACAATAATACTGCTAAAAAAGTGTTCTGAATTATTATTCAAATACTCTTTTAATTGCCTAATTCGTACCGAACTAATTTCACGCTGAAGAATCTCATTGATATTCTTGGTATACAATTCTTCAGATTCTGAAACTGTAATGATACGTTTCACGACATCCTTTATTTTCATTACTGAACAATAGTATGTCCAATTTCCCATTACTCCTCTTAAACAAGGAAGGTGCAAATACTTATTCATAACAATTATACATTAGACGAAAATACTTCTACTATTCTTTGCTGATTTTGATTTTACTCGACTATTTAAAGGAGGAACAATATTATCAATTAAATTGTCCTCAATTGCTTCTATTTCTTTATCGGTCATATTCAGAGGATAAACGTATACCCATGTCTTTCCAGGCCATAAATTGGTTAGTAACATGATGTTTTCCTTTTCATTAATATTTCCAATCGCATTCACATATTTGTAAAAGCGATGCTTAAAAGTATTTGTTCCTGTCACTTTCCCTACATACATTAAATATCTTGTTTCGGGAGCGAAAGGAAAACAAGGTTCAACATAAAAAATATAGATTCCTTTATTAGTAGATAAATGATCGGTAATATTCTCATCAAATTTGAATCTGGTGCCACCAGCAAAATACGCGGATAACTTCGGATCAATATTAGCCCAAGTATCTATGTTTAAAACAAAACTTTCAATATTATAGTTTTTCTCAATACGTGCATTATTAATTGCAGTAATACTCAATGGAGTTTTCATACAAATTAGTCTTTATGAAACTGTTTGATTTCAAATAATTCACCTTTTTCAAATTCCTTAATGTTTGATATTGCTTGGCCTTTCTTTATATTCTCCAAACTTCGACAAGCCTTAATTCCCTCTTTGTCACTAAAACCGAGGAATTTATTTATCGCTTTGGAGTTGTTCTTATCTTTAATATCCAACAAGAATGCCATTTCACACATGCTCGAAAAATCAAATGTAGGTTGGTTAAACTCTTCTATTCCTTGTGAAAGCAATACAACAGAAACTCCTTTTGAACGAATCTCGCGTAATATCTTCTCTAAAATATCCTGATACTTCTTTTCCTTAAAAATAACATGAGCCTCGTCTATCAATAAAACGTAGCGCATTGCTCTTTGACTATTATCTACAGCCGAGCTCTCCATGTTCATAAATACATTATAGATGTAGTTAATAATCAAGAATAAAGAGGTGAATCGAACAGAACTTGACAAATCACCAGACAATGAAAGATAGACATTTTGGTTTAAAAAATTGTTTGATTTCTTATCTTCTTGGAAAATATTATACCGACTTAATTCACCAATTATTTCTGTTAGTGTATCTCTTTTATCTCCAACAATTTCCAACAATCTGTCATTGATTTCTGGCAAAACAGGGTGCTCTCCTGGCTTTTTTGACAAGAAAGCTTCTTGGGTGGCTTCTCTTAATTTCCCTTTTTGCTTAATACCAATATTAGAATACTTGCAAACAATGTCAACAAACTTGTCAATACCCATTTGTTTATTCACATCGTTAATGCTATCGATAAAAGACAAAGGATTTACAGGAAAAGGAGTAATTGGTGCATTAATAAATTTAGCCTTTGTTTTTTCGAAGAAAGGCTGCATGTTTATCAAATCATCATCTTTCAAACCTTTGAAATCCAAGTAGATGAAATTTACAAGATGATTTGACTTTTCCGCAATTTCTTTCAATAAATACAACGCAAATTGCGTTTTGCCCGTCCCAGAACTTCCGGCAATTGCGATATGGTTGTTGTTATACAAATTAGTATTATTGAAATTCAAAACGACTTCTTCTCCTGTATTCAAATCATTTCCAATAGGTATCTTAATAGCTTCGCCAAATGATGATTTCTCAATGTTCTGATTGTTGTTCGTAACAGCTCCATATACGTTTTCTATCGTATTCAAAGAAGAAATTCCTTTATCCAAATGCTCAACTAAGAAATCTATGAATGTATAATTGTTATTGTTATGGAATAAATTGTCCATAAGCTCCAAACCATGATCTATATGTAGTTTTACATAGGTTCTAATGTTTTCGTCAGTTTTATAAATACCATAATGCTGGCAAATTAATGCAATATAAAAATCACGGTATTGTTCATCAAATAGAATATGGTCTTTATACTCTTTGCCTTTTGAATCGTATACGGAAAATTCAGATGAAGAGAACTTTTTTCCACTTTGCAAAGAATAGGCCAAAGCTATTCGAGCAATAACATTTTCCTTAGTCCCGACTGGCAATTTTGCCGTGAGCTGTCTGACAATATCTTGATTCGCCTCAGATGTTCTTATGTTAATTTGCATATAAATCGTAGTACTTTTCAATTAAACAATCAGGGTTAACTTCAATAAAACGCGAAGCATCTGCATTCACATTGTCAATTAGATATGCTTTGCTCACATTTGGTTTTAGCATCTGCTCGTATTCTTTTTCTGACAATTCTTTAATGAGCAATGGGAATAAAACGACTTGATTTGATACTGTGGGATAAAACTCTCTAATTACATTCTCTGAATGCTCTGGGTCAAACTTCTGCATCGGGCTGTCAATAAATACAGGAAACTCGATATCAGATTCAGCAACAAGGGATTTAAGTAGTGCTGAAGCGTACATTTGCCTTTCTCCCATTGACAAAGAACTCTTATCTATTTTTTCATTCCTATCATTATAAAGTATTATATCAATATCATCCCCTGCTTGATTTATTGACACTTCAACTCTATGAATAAAACCTTTCTTATGCATCAAAATCTGTAATTCATCAAGAATGTTTTCGCCCAATTTCTTTTTCGTAGTATCTTTAAACTCTTTGATAAAATGTTTCAATTCTTGAAGGACTTCATTTGTTTTATGATCCTTTTCCGAATAACGACGAGAATCATCAAGTTTCTTCCTCAAAGTTTCTTGGTTTTGTCGTAAACTCTTAATCGTAGCTTTTATAGCTCCAATTCTTTCATAATAATCTTGTATCTCGTTGTTAATATTCAAAACCCTTTTGTCAAACCCCTCTTTTTTATTCCTTAATTCTGCGAAATACTCGTCCTCGGTATCTTTTTCAGCATTTCTTATTTTCCTACGAATGGAATCAAGATCACTCTTCGTTCGAGAATAAGTATCACTAATTTTGGTAAAAGATTCTTTAAATGAGTGTTTTAGGTTTCCTATCAATGATAATATTTCGTTGGTTTGCTCAGAAGAAAAATCATGAAGGGCACGAAACATTTTGGGTAATTCTGGCAAATCGGAATAAAAATATTTCTTGATTTGTTTCTCTATTTGTTTCTCGTAAAAATCGCGAATTTCTGTATCAAAAACAAGTTTTTCAGTTACCCTTTCTTTTTCTATATCATTTATAATGTTTTTCGATTTTTCTCTAACATCCTCTTGCTTGTATTTACTTTCCTTATAATTCCTCTCATTCTCTAATTGTGTAGAAACATCCATCAATGTTTCTCCCGCCAACCCAAAAGGAATTAAATCAAATAAGGATTTTAATTCGTTCTGCAAAGAGACTATTTTTTCGTCTAGAGCCCTTTCCTCGTTTTTCAAATTATTTAGTTGTTCCAATGTCATTACATTACCCTCTTGAACCAACCTCATCTGGATTTCATTAGATTCTCCTTGTTTCTCTATCTTTTCTTCCTCAAGAATTCTTATGGATTCTTCTATCGATTCAATTTCAATCGTGTTGTTTTTAATGTCCGTTTCTATCTGATTAAGTTCCGCTTTTTCTTTTGGAGTAGCTGATTTTTTCCTGTACTTATCTTGTATATTTTCCAAACGATCTTTTAGGTCCTCATACTTCTTAATTCCTAATACCTCAGTATATGCTTTGCTTAAAAGTTTTCTTTGTTCTGGCGAATTGATTTCAGCCAATGAAACTATTTTTTCAGCATCAAAGAAAAAGAATTTTGCGATTTCAATAGGAAGTATGAAGTCTCTAATGAATATTTCTGCGCCATCTTGCTTATCAGTAGTCAAATCTTGGATTAGTTGATTCGGATAACCATCAATCAATACTTCAACCTTATCAGTAGTGCTGGTGATAGTATCAAGTGTTCTAGTAATCTTGACCTCGTTGCAAGTTATTTCAGGGATTTTTACATCCTTGAATGTTATTGAGACTGAAAATTTTGAATCTCTTTCCAACTTTGCCAACCGATTAAGAGTATTACCAATATATTTTCCGTATCCACCTTTATCAGCAATTTCCTTTTTATACAATTCATCAACAGCATCCATTTGTTTGCCATAAAGACACCATACCAATGACATTAAAAACGTAGTTTTACCAAATCCGTTTTTGCCACTAATAACAATGATGTTTTTATCACCTTCAGGTAATAAGTTGATAGTGTTTTCTCCTTTGTATATTCGGAAGTTATTTAAAGTTATCTCCTTAATCTGCATTTCCTTTTTCTCTTTTGATATATTCTTCAATACGTGACTCTATATCATCTTCTAAACCACGTTTTCGGTTCAAAAGCGACTTGTTTTTCTGAAGTGTCAATAACTCTTGGATTAAGTCAAAATCATGAGGGTTTTCATCGCATGACTTTCTCAACAGATCCAATTCTTTCTCTGTTTTCTCATTCTGTTCTTTCATATCTAATTTTGTTTTATAAACATCTTGATATATTCTTGAAACTTTGTAATTGAAAACAAAATCTCGATACCAAATAGTTTGAATCGCAATGAGTTCTTGATTTGTAATCAATTCAACATTATGCCCATTCTGTTGTATCTCTTTTTGCGTTTCCAACAATCGTTTCAATAACAACGCGCGGTATTCTGGCTTATATGAACCCCTATCATTTACTGCCGTGGTTCCATTTCTTCTTTTAGCCATTCGATTTTCTGTTCTATTACGCTGAGAAACTATTTCATTTCTATATGTCAATAAAGGAGATAGCCACGGAAATCCGTTATTGATTAGTGCTGCCATTGATTTGTCCTCCTTGACAACAGAACACATCCAACATCCAAAGCGGCTCTGTCCGCAAGATTTGTGTTCAGTACTTGTTACAACAACAGGGCATTCATAGTCATCCGCACTCGCATTAGCATAAATATGAAATAATTCTTCATTGCTAGCGCCCCAAGGAGAAGGCATGGTATTAATAATGTACCAAACTTGTTCCAACATCAAATATCTAATCGGAGCATACATGAAAGTGTTTGGCTGGGTAGGATGTTTGGTCAAACGTTTTCCCTTAACAGCATGTTTGTTCATTGTTCGAGCGCGGTTTGCACTTTCAGAATAGCGTGTTCCTATCAAAATAATGGCCTCGCCAAATTCATCAACTTGTTCTGTAATAAAACGAGCCGTTGGCTTTATTTTCAATCTTTCAGTACACCAACGGAATGCATTATTGGGGGCTGGATAACCTTTACCAATCATATTAACCCATAAAGAATCTTCCAATCGGGGACGAGTTCTAATAACTCTGATTGGCATATCTTGTTCAACAGCAGCCAATTCTATTTTGTCTAATACACGGTTTACATATTCCAATATGATAGGATTCTCAATCATCGTGTCGTTGCATACAACATAAATATCTCGTGCAACAAATCCGTGAAAATGCTTTGCTTTTTCTAAAGCTTTCCACACCAATTGCAACATAACAGTAGAATCTTTGCCACCACTAAAACCAATAATCCACGGTCGTTTTGTATTATCCGCAAACATGTATTGGTCTATTATTTCATCTATTATGTTTTGAACAAAATTCATAAATCATAGTTGATTTATATTGCTTTATACAAGAACCAAATTTATGATGCAAAAATAATACTTTTACAAATATGATTCAGCCAATAATAAAATGATTTTCTTATTCAATTAAAATATTAAACTAACAGACAGAGAACCAAAAAATCTCTACTACAAATCTCATAATATAAGGAACAGCATAGAAACGTCCCTATATGTATGCATTCTCCATGTCCATGTTCCCACGAAAGTCCTGTAAAAATCTCCCCACAAGCCTTTCGGCCTATGGGGAGACTGCAAGATTTTAATACAATACAATTGAGCCTATCCCCTCTCCATCGCCTCAATCAACCGATAAACCAACAACCTACAACAACAGTGTCATATAAAGCAGCAAAAAGACCCTTCCATCCTTGGTTTCCAAGTCTTTGGCATACACCTTTCCTAACTTTTTGAAATGGCAGTTTATACACCTTTCCGCGGTTTTTGGGAACAGGAACCCCCTCCCGGGCTCGCCTACCCTTCACTGGGTTGGGCGCGCGGGCCACGGCCAAAACGCGGGGCAGCGGCCCTTCGACAGGCTCAGGGACCGCCTGCGATGACGAGTAAAGAAAGTAGATCGACAAAACAACCGATTATTTCCCTATCTTTGCCCCAAATTCCATCCACTATGAAACTGGCAGAAGCATTAAGCATCAGGAAAGACCTGCAAAAGCGCATCCAACAGTTAGGACAGCGCATACAGAACAACGTGAAAGTGCAGGAGGGCGACGCGCCTTCGGAAGAACCCACGGAGCTGATGAAGGAACTCGACGCGTGCCTGACACAGCTGGAAGACCTCATCTGGCGCATCAACGCCACCAACATGCAGACCAAGAACGCCGAGGGCGTCACCCTCACCCAACTCATGGCCCGCAAGGATGTGCTGACCATGCGCGTCGGCAACCTGCGCAACATCTTTGAGACCGCCTCGGCGGGACAGGACCGCTACTCACGCTCGGAGATCAAGACGGTGACCGTGGTCGACGTGAAAGCCATCGGCAAACAGGCGGACGAATGCTCCGCCCAACTGCGCCAACTCGACATGGAGATCCAGTCGCTGAACTTCCAGACCGAGCTGGTCTGAACTTTAGGGCATCCGCATTCATAGGGCGAACCGGAACCCCCACACTGACCGTTGCTCGGAGCCGACAACACCCGTTCACGATGAACTGCACGGCGCAGGCTCAGCACGTTGTCATTCGAATGCACGGCTTAGGCCGCACGGCGCACTACCGACCGGTTGACTATGGATGTTGGATGCCTTTGTTTTTTCTTGGTGGTCTGGAATGACGCAGCCATAGATCCCAAGCCACCGCACCTGCCCACGTAGGGATGACATGGCTGCTGCGACAACGTAGGGATGACATGGCTGCTGCAACAACGCAGGAATGACATGGCTGCTGCAACAACGTAGGGATGACATGGCTGCTGCGACAACGTAGGGATGACATGGCTGCTGCAACAACGCAGGAATGACATGGCTGCTGCAACAACGTAGGGATGACATGGCTGCTGGGCTACACTGGGATGACATGGTTGCTGCGACAACGGTATCTCATCTAGGCTTTTTCATTATCAATACAGCGTTTGAAACCGCTCGCTCGCCTTCATGGTCGAAGCGGCCATTGTCGGAGGGACAGTTGATTTGGCCAAAGTCGCCGTTGACATCTACAACAAAGGTGTCATATATACAGGGACCAGCAACGTTTCCTTATCTTTCCTCAAATCCTTTGTATAAATCAAATAACGACGACCCACGATATGAGAAAATTTCTCACAAAACGCATCAAGCGACTTGTGAGAGTTGTAGCCAGAAGACTTTACCTCTATCGGATAAAGTTTCGCACCACGCGAGAGCAGAAAGTCTATCTCGTAGTTGTGAGTGGCATCCTTCGGCCAAGTGTAATAGAATAGTTTGTTTCCCGATGCCGCCAGCATCTGGGCTATCACATTTTCATAAACATAACCGAGATTGGTGCCAAGCTTGTCGTTCAGCAGTTTCTGATAGATGACATTTTCGGTATAGTCTTTGTCCCAAAAAGCAAGAGTGACAAACAAGCCCGTATCGGCACAGAAAATCTTGAATTTAGAGATGTCTTTTGTCAACGACATGCCCACGTTGGGATCGTTGGAATGATATGAGAAAAGAGTTGTCTTGCTGTCTTCAAGGTCTTTCAGGAATTCCATCATTTTGGTTTCGTCCACATCTCCAAGCACAGCATACGGCTTGTAGCGGTTACTCGTCTGGCTCAATTGCGACGGAATATTCATAAAGAGCGTTTCCAAACGCCCTGTCGAATCAAGTTTTTGAAAATCATCTTGATAAATGCTGATGATACCACGTTTGGCAAGGTCCACCATACTAAAATTGTTCGTCTCAAGATAGGCTTCGACTGCTTGTGGCATACCTCCCACCAGCATATAAAGCCTGAAATCGCGCATTTTTTCGCGGTGAGCCTTGTTTAATGGAAGCCACTGCTCGTAGAATGAACGGAGCAAAGGAACTGTGGCTTCGTCGCCCAATGCCCAGCGGAACTCCTCAAAATCCATCGGATAGAGTGTGACACGCTCCTCTTCGCTGGGGAGTGTGATATTTTTTGTGTTTTTCTTGATGCTGATGAGCGAGCCGGTCTCGATATAATCGTAACGACCGTCCTTAACTAAATATTTGATGGCTTGTCGGGCATTAGGGCATTTCTGGACCTCGTCGAAGATGATGACAGACTTGCGCTTATACAGAATCACATTATATATAGACTGGAGTTGCAGAAATATGAAATCTTTGTTCATCAGATTGTCGAACAGAGACTTCACCTCTTCGGATGCCTCGTTGAAATCGATGAGTATGTACGATTCGTATTCGTTTTTGGCAAACTGCTCTACCAGCGTTGATTTGCCGACACGCCGTGCCCCTTCTATCAAGATGGCAGTCTTACCATTCTGTACGTGCTTCCATTCGAGAAGCCGATCATATAGTTTACGCTTGAAAATCCGTTCCATTTTTTAACCGTATATTTGGTTTATCTTCGTTAAATCTTCGGTTTCGAGCGCAAAATTAGGCTTTTAGTTTGATTTACGCAAATCTTTTTAGCTATTTTATCCAAAAATACCGAAATGTTTTTGTATTGTTTATCCAAAAATACCGAAATGTTTTTGTATTGTTTATCCAAAAATACGAAAATCTTTAGTCATATTCTAAACTAATAATTTTACCATCATCTTCTCCGTTTGATAATGGCCAAGATAGACAAGACCGAGGTTGCTGTCGATGGCGATTTCAAAAACGCAGTGTTACATGCGGTAACCTCATTTAGGTTTCTTTACCACCAAAACAGCATTCGATACCGCTCGCTCGCCTTCGTGGTCGAAGCGGCCATTGTCGGAGGGACAGTTGAGTACGCCGTGGTTGCCGCCCCAATCCGCATAGAATGTAGCCGACCCTCCCCCATCCAGGTTGAGCACCGTGTGGCAGCCTAACCACCGCATCACCTGTTGAAGCTCTTGCAGCGACATGCCCACAGCCTCGGGAGCGCGTCCGTCGACCACGACGAGGAGCACCGTGCCATCGGCGCGGATGCCCACGGCGGTGCGGTTGTGCCTGTCGCTGACGAAGCCTAGGTCTTCGCGCAAGGGCACAGCCTCGCCGTCGAAGAGCAGCAAAGGCCGGGCGGTCATCAGGTTGGGATAAGGCAAGCCTTCCTCCCATTGCGGTACCGTGTCGGTTTTCAGGATGAAGACATGGTCATTATCCACGGCGAGCGTGCCATACTGGTAGTCCTCTCGTGCCAATCGGGCTTCGTCAGGCGAGGTGCTACCCAGATCCACACCGTCGACGCGCAAAAACAACACAGGGTGATGGCGGTCCATGTCGAAAAACGAGCCATTAACGGCAGCCACGGCATGTTGCTTCTGCGCCATATCGGAGGTCTTGGTCCGTTCAGGCCGATAGGCAAGCCGCAAAGTGAAATCGGCGGTAGGCGCCAACTCCCAGACCAGGATCTGCTGGTTGGAGGCAAACAGGCTCTCGTGCTTGAACTGACAGCGACGCAACACCAGACCGTCGACCTTTTCGGACAGCCATGGACCGTGGACAAAAGCCGCCGAATCGCTCTGGGAGAAGACATTCAGGGCGAGGGCGAGGAGGAATGTTAGGAGGATTTGTTTTTTCATTGGATGGTTTTCGTGATTTAAACATCAGGCAAAGATAATGAAAAAACGCTCCGGAAAAGTGGGGATTTTCCCTTCGCAGAAGACGAAGAAATTGGGCCTCATCGTCTTCCCTTTAGAATTGCGCACCGTCCTGCCCATCAGCCCAACTGTTTGAGGTTTTCCGCCGATTCGTCAATATAAGGAATAGCATCGAAACGCCCCTGCATGTAAGCCTTTTCCAAATCCATGTTCTCGCGGAAGTCCTTGAAATCGAATAAAGAATACAACTCCGAGGAGCCATCCTTGCGTTTGTTCACGAAATAGACCTGGTCCTTGCGCAGCTCGTTAGTGTCAAGGAGATAGGTGTTGTGAGTCGTGTATATCAACTGCGCGGCCTCGCTCTGATGGAACAGGCCGATGATGTACTCCACCAATTTGTTGTGCAAACTGGTGTCAATCTCATCAATCAGCAGCACCTTGTTCTCCTTGATAATGTTCATGATGGTCAGCATCATGTAAAACAAGGCCTGCGTTCCCTGCGATTCTTCCTGATGAAAGTCGAACGGAATTTCAGGATTGTTTCTATGGAATGTGGTGATTTTCAACTGCATCTTCTGAATTTCATCCCTCGACACAATCTGGTTGTTCTGTAAATCGTAGGTGGCCATGGTCAAGGGTTTCAATTCGCGCTGGGACTGAATATCAATAATATCGCTATCTGCTACATGCAACACTCTCAACAAGGAATCCTTGTTCTGGTTGAGCAAGGTCTCTATGGAATACGAATTGTAGCCGAAATAATTCAAAATGAACCGCTCATTGAAATACTGGAAGACATCTTTAGCGACTTTTCGGTCCATCTGGCTGGCGCGAGAGACAAACAAAGTCTTTTTGGAAGTGCTTGTGGCCACATCCATCGGCCTTGAAATGGCGGAACGGAATTCGTAGATGTTTTTCTTGTCGGGGCCTCTCCTCTCATCACGGACAAAGACCAACGAACGACGACCGTGCGGATAGTAATACAGCTCCTCGGTAATGATTTCCAATTGCGTCATCGAAAACGAATACTCATATTCGATGCCATCTATCAAGAAGCGGATAAGGAAACGGCTCGGCCTACCAATGCCACCAAACTTGAAAGGCGTAAAACCGAAAACAGTGTTCTCGTTGTAGTTGTGCGACTCAAAAATCATTTGCACACAGGCTCGGATGGCTTTGATGACATTGCTTTTTCCTGAGGCATTGGCTCCATAGATGGCCACACTTTTCAGCATTCGCTCATCGTTGCAGGCAAAAGTGTTGCCCTCTAACTCTACGGCTTTTTTGGTCTGGATGCGGGCGGCTCGCATATCCAGCACCACTTCTTCATTAATCGAAAAAAAGTTTTCCAAACGAATCTCAAGTACCATTTTGATGCTGTATTTGTAATTTTCCTGCAAAAATAAGTATTAAATTTGAATTATTTTCATTTTATGGTTACTTTTTTTGCTTTTATTGGAAGAAAAATCCCTCCGTTCAGCAAAGTTTATGCGCTAGATGACGCAGCCAGAGATCCCATGCCATCCCATCTGCCCTACGCAGGGATGACATGGCTGCTGCACACAATCAAGGATAACATGACTGCCGAGGCCGAGCCCTGAAAGGGCGACCCGACGTCAAGGCAGCGGTGAAGCACAGCGCAACCCTGCCTATAAAAAATAAAAAAATGACGCAGCCATAGATTCCCGCCAACACACATACCTCAGCTGGAATGACATGGCTGCTGGACTCACGCGGAGATGACATGGCTGTTTATTTCCCAGTGTCCAGTCTTGTTGCTGCCTATACGGACAAGGACTCCTTCTTTTTTCAGTTCATTGAGCCGACGTTTGATAGTGGCTTCAGAAACACCTATCAATGCGGCATATCCAGCGTAATTCAACGAGCCATCCTGTAGAACAGCCCGATACAATTGTTGTTTTATCGGGTCAGAGAATGTATTTATCGGGTCAGGAGCAATGCTTATCGGGTCATTGTGTAGCGATTGCTTATATTCCCCAATCTCTTTGCAGAGGTTCCGAATGTGCTCATCCATCATGAATTCACGGAACGGTTCAAGCGACTCCTGTTTCCGAGCTTCAACCAGTGCCTGAATGTATTCCGCCTTGTCTTCCTTGACAATCTTCACTGGCACCAATCCGAACTCGTATTGCAGATGGTTCATCACAAGGCGCGACATGCGTCCGTTGCCATCTGCCCATGGATGGATGGTCACCAACTGGCAGTGGACATCGAAACTCAACAGATACTCATCAATCATGCTATCGGTATCCATCAACTGATGACGACGCTCGTTCGTCAACTGACAGAACTCAGCCAACTTCACTGGCACTTTCTGGAAATTCATATAAGACTGGCCACCTGTTCCAGCCGTTACACCTAACAAACGGAGGTCGCCTTTCGAAGCGTCAAACGAACCGTGTGGCGTGTTATATTGCGAACCTGTATTCTTCATCACCAATGCCGACAAGGCTTTGAGCATATCTACCGAGAAGTCGACGTGCTTATGAGCCAATTGCATGGAGTGCTCGTAGGCCGCTTTCAGGTCGAGGTTCATCATCTGCTCCTGAAGCGAACGTCCTTTGGCCGTAATGCCCTCATCGAACAGCAACTGGTTCTCAATCTCTGTCACCGTCGAGCCTTCGATAGCCGTGGAATGGGTAATGAGCGAGTAAAGATAGAACTTTTGGTAGTCTATCTGCTCCGCTATGCCCAATGAGTGGTATTCGTTGAGCACTTCAAGGAACCTATTAACTTGCTCTTTTTTCATTACTCCATCATTTTTTGTTCATAACTCATTGCATTGAGTTGCATTTAGAATCTGCAAATATAATAACTTTTCGGCTCCATACTATTGGCCTTGCTCAAAAAGTTCCTTGAGCCCTGAAAGGGCGACCCGACGTCAAGGCAGCGGTGAAGCACAGCGCAACCCTGCCTATAAAAAATGACGCAGCCATAGATTCCCGACCGATAAAGCTTATGCACTATATGACGCAGCCATAGATTCCCGCCAACGCACATACCTCTGCTGGAATGACATGGCTGCTGGGCCTACGTTGGAATGACATGGCTGCTGCAAACGCTCATGGATGACATGACTGACTAGGACTTGACCTAAAACCCCGCCAAGTCCATCGTCACCGTAGGAATCAGCAGCAAAGCACCAATGACGACCAACACGAGGATGAACTTCCAGATGAAACGCACCCACTTCTCCCAGGGGATGCGGGCCACGCCGAGGGCGGCCATCAGGACACCGCTGGTGGGGGTAATCATGTTGGTGAAGCCGTCGCCGAACTGGAAGGCCACCACCGTGGCTTGGCGCGAGATGCCGATGAGGTCGCTGAAAGGTGCCATGATGGGCATGGTGATGGCGGCCTTGGCCGAGCCGCTCGGGATGACGATATTAATCAAGGTCTGGATGCCGTACATGATTTCCGCCGAGGCAATCTTGCCCATGTTGCTCATTGACTTGGAGAGGCCGTAGAGGATGGTGTCGATGATGCCGCCGTCCTGCAACACGATGACAATACCGCCCGCCAAACCCACGATGACCGCCGCCGAGAGGATGTCGCCCATGCCTTCGAGGAACAATTTCGCGATGTCGCTGGCACTCTTGTCGACGGACAGACCGCTGGCGATGCCCAACACGAGGAACAGCGAGGCAATCTCCATGATGTACCACTCGTAGCCCAACACGCCAACCACCAAGAAATAGACCGTGGCGAAGAGGAGCGTGAGGACAAAATAATGCACCGTCTTGCGCAAGGTGACGATGCTCAAAAGTACAAACACCGCCGTGCCGATGGGCAGCAAAGGCAAAGTGGTTTTGCTGTTACCGATTTTCAAGGTCGTTTGCGGATACAGCACTGAAAATATGATTAATACTACCGTCAGGAATGCGAAGACAAACCAGGCCTTGCGCGGTGTGTAGCGTTCCAGTTCCTCTTCCTTCACCTCCGCCGACTTGCGCCAATAGGCATCGTCCTCATACATGATGGACGACCGCGGGTTTTTCTTCACTTTGTTGGCATATGATAGCACGAACACAATGCCCACCACGGTCAAGATAGCCCAACAGACGACACGGTAACCGATACCTGTGAACAATGGAATCTCCGCGATACCTTGCGCGATGCCGATAGTGAAAGGATTGAGCATGGCACCCGAGAAGCCGATATGCGCGGCCACATACACCATGCACAAGCCCACGATGCTGTCGTAGCCCATTGAGACCGCCAAAGGGATGATAATCAAGGCGAAGGCGATGGTTTCCTCACTCATCCCGAACACGCTACCGAAGAGGCTGAACAGCAACATAATCAAGATGATGACGATGTTGTTCACACCGATTTTTTGCATCAGCGAACTACGTTCCAGCCGTTTGGTGAACTTCAGAAACGACATGATGCCCATATCAATGGCCTTGCTCTTGTTCATAATCCAAAACGCCCCACCTATTATTAATATGAACACGATGATGTTGCTCTGCTTGACGAAGCCCTTGTAAAACGCCGAAAACACCTGCCAAGTCTGCGGCTCGGCATGGAACCCATTGTCGCCAACTGCCTCCGGCAGTTGGTTCGCGTAATAGAATTTCATCATCGTTTCGCCACCGACTTGCTCCTGTACATATTTCCCTGGAGGGATAATCCAAGTGAGCACCGCCGCAATGACGATGATAAAGAAAACGATGACGAAGGTATGTGGGACTTTGCGCTTTTTCATGAGGGATTATTTGTCATCGTAATGGCCGTAAGCAGAAATCACAAGTACCACCACTTCGGTTTCAAAGATGCGATAAACCATGCGGTGTTTTTTTGTGATTTCACGACTCCAACGACCTTCGGGCTTGCCTTTCAACGGCTCGGGGTGTCCGAGACCCGTTTTGGGATGCTCACGCAATTCTTCTATAAAGCGTTGCGCTTTCTTGAAAGCTTTCGGTTCACTTTTGGCAAGTCGAGCCAAGTCTTCGTCGGCTTGAGTTTGGTTTCTGACTTTATATGTCATAACCTAACCTCCTCAAATGTTCTGTCAGGTTTTCTCCCGGCAACATTTCAGAATACTCGCCTCTTGCATAGGCTTCTTCCCGCTTATCAAGCATTGCAAAATATTCTTCCTTAGTCATCAATGTTGAGTCGTTCTTCTCTTTCACCAATTTGGCAACATATTTCGCCAACCTTTTCATAAGAGATTGGTCATCAGCGATAGCACCAATGTTCTGCCACAACTGGACATTCATTGCATCATATTGTGCTGCGGTCATAACTTTATCTTTTTTGTTCACTCTGCAAAGATAGTCATATTTTTTCTAATTTTGCGCCAAATATCAAATTCGAACGAAAATGAAGAAAATTCTGACCCTCTTATCGGTAGCTGTGATGCTCGCTTTCGCAGTGCCGGCACAATCACAACAAAAGCAGTTGTTCACCCCCGAAGACGCTTCGTATAACAACCGCGCCATCTATGCCCAACGCCCCAACCAACTGAAATGGGTGGGCAACACCGACATCCTCATGAAAGTGAAGGACAACGAAATCGTCACGATGACACCTGAATCAAAAAAGGAAACCTCTTTCCTCACCCTTGACGAGCTGAATGCCTACACTTTGGGCAAAGGCGTCAACGAGTTGAAGCGCATTCCTCAACTGACCTGGCTCAATGACTTCCAAGCCTATTTCTTTGGCTTAGGCGATAATGGCATCACGCTCAACAAGATGGATATCAAGAAGAAGACCATTAACGCCATCACTTCGCTTCCGCAAGGGGCTGAGAACCAGAATGTCTGCAAGCCTACCTTGAATGTGGCCTACACCATCGACAACAACCTCTATGTGGCCAAAGGCGACAAGCAAATCCAAATCACAGACAACCCCGAAGGCGTGGTGGCAGGTCAGAGCGTGCACCGCAATGAATTCGCCATCGATGGCGGCATTTTCTGGTCGCCCGACGGCAAGCTCTTAGCCTACTACAGCATGGACGAGCGCATGGTGACCGACTATCCTTTGGTCGACATCCAAACACGTATCGCCACAGTCAATCCTATCAAATACCCCATGGCGGGCATGACGAGCCATCAGGTGACACTGCACATTTACAATATCGCCACAGGCAAAGAAATCGTTGTAAAAACTGGCGAACCCGCTGAGCAATACCTCACTGCCATTACTTGGAACCCTGACAATGAACGTATCTATATCGGTGTACTCAACCGTGGGCAAAACCATCTGAAATTCAACGAGTACAGTGCCATCACTGGAGACTTCATCCAGACTATTTTTGAAGACCAAGACAAGCAATATGTGGAGCCGCAAGGTCCCGCCTACTTCCTCCCCAACAACCCCGACCAGTTCATCTGGAAGGCTCAGCGTGACGGCTACTATCACCTTTATTTATATACCATCAGCAACGGCACTTCGCGCCAACTGACCAAGGGCAAGTTCGTCATCACCGACTTCGACGGTTTCTCGCCAAGCGGCAAATACTTCTACTACCGCAGCACCGAGGTCAGTCCGCTCGAACGCCACTGCTACATGATGGAACTGAAGAGCGGCAAGGTGACCCAACTCACCAAGGAACACGGCACGCATGATGGGATTCCTTCCGCCGACGGCAAGTATTTCATCGACTTCTACAACAGCACCGATGTACCATACAATGTTGATTTGCAAGACAAAAACGGCAAGTTTGTCAGACGTTTGCACGAGGCTGAAAACCCGCTGAAGGATTACAATATCGGCGCAACTGAACTTGGCACCCTGAAAGCCGAAGACGGCCAAACGCTTTACACGCGCCTTATCAAGCCTTACAATTTCGATGCCTCGAAGAAATATCCTGTCATTGTTTATGTGTATGGCGGCCCTCATGCCCAACTGATTACCGACACTTGGACGGCGGGCGCAGGTATTTATCTGAATTACTTGGCCCAAGAAGGTTTCCTCGTCTTCACCCTTGACAACCGTGGCTCCGCCGACCGTGGCGAGGCCTTTGAGCAGTGCATCCACCGCCAATGCGGACAGTTAGAAATGCGCGACCAAATGAAGGGCATCGAATGGCTGAAGACCTTGCCCTACGTTGACGCCAACCGTATCGGCAGCGATGGCTGGAGTTACGGCGGATTCATGTCCACTTCGCTGAAAATCAATCATCCCGAGGTGTTCAAGGTCAGCGTGGCAGGTGGTCCCGTATTAGATTGGAAGTATTACGAAATCATGTACGGCGAGCGTTACATGGACACGCCCCAAGAGAACCCCGAAGGCTACGAGTTGACCAGCCTCGAAAACAAGACCGACAGGCTCGAAGGCAAGCTCCTGATGATCCACTGCACTACCGACCCCGTCGTGATGTGGCAGCACAGCCTCGTCTTCGTCGAGAACTGCATCCACAACGGCAAACAACTCGACTACTTCGTCTATCCTGGCCACGACCATAATGTTTACGGCATGGATAGAGCGCATTTGGTTGCTAAGATTGTGCAGTATTTTAAGGATAATCTGTAACAAACATCCTTTTTGCAAAGCAAAGCCCTTGCCATGATACGGCAGGGGCTTTTTCACTAAAAAAAACATGAGATTTTTGTTTTTTTCTTGAAAAATGCGAAAATGTTCTTTTTTTATTAATTTTGCAAACTCATGTACTTTGGCTTTTAAATCAAAGCATGAGATAAAGAAAATAAAAATATTCATCGATGTAGCTGGAAATCAGCGCAATATGAATAGATTTCATATTCAAGAAAATTTGAAATACTGCTGCATATTGTAATGCAGTGTCCCTCTCCTTTTTTCTTAATTCATAGCGCATTGAAATGGCTACAAATGATGGAATCCATTGGTTTCCTATGCGTGTAACCTACCATAGGGAAATGAAAATCAAACAATTACTTGACAAAATAAATATTGAGAATTTCATTCCCATGCGTTATGAGTTGGTGGAAACCAAAGATGAAGGGAAAAAACGAGTGTTGCTGCCAGCTATCCACAATTTGATTTTTGTCCATTCTTCACAGGAGATTTTGACCCAATTGAAAATGACTCATGCAGAGTTTTCACCCTTGCGATATATGATGAAGAAATCGTTATTAGATCCCAAGCAATCTGAAATCATGATCGTACCCGACAACCAAATGAACAACTTTATAAGGGTAGCTTCGGCTCAAGACGACAAAGTGTTTTTTCTCAATTATGAAGAACTTAATGACAAAACTAATAAGCGAGTAAGAATCATTGATGGATATTTTGCTGGAGTAGAAGGCATTATCAAGAGAATCAATAGGAACAAGCGAGTCGTAGTACAAATTGAAGGTGTAGCTGCCGTGGCTATTGCTTTTGTTCCGACAAGCTGTTTACAATTACTATAACAACCTTTAACTATTATGGATAAGTATACAAAACTCCTTGAGGACCTTCCTTTCGACTTGCTGCACATCGCACAGTCGTACGCAAACGACAACAAGTCACCCAAGATAGAGCCGGCTCATCTTTTTAGGGCACTTTTGCACAAAAGTGCAGGGCTGGTGAATTTCATTGAAGACACACTTGACGAAGACTACTATTACCTTGTGGATTGGGTTGATATGCGGATACAACAATGCGACAAGTCACCTTACACAATGAAAGGGATCGAACTCTCACACAATTCCGAAACGGTGGTGAAGGAGGCCATGAACCTTTGTGAGAAATACGGTCTTGAGGAAATGAATGCTATTTGCCTTTTAGCCTCACTTGTTACATCAGGCATTGGCTTCACATACGAGCAATTGAAGACCTTACCTCTCAAGCCAGAGAAAGTTTTGAGCACCCTGCAAGCCAATGGCACATCAAATCCAGTGAAGGCTTCTATTAATAATAATAAGGTGCAAACTCCATCAGAAATGGGCGACTACTGCATGGCTATGCAAAGTGACGAGAACGAGCCAACGGTCATTGGCTTTGACCATGAGATTATGTCCATCATCGAGGTACTTGCCCGTAAGGACAGGGCCAATATCTTAATCGTCGGTGAGACTGGCGTTGGCAAAACCAGCCTTATCCATGGCATCCTGCAACGCATTCGCGACAAAAAAGTGCCTGCCTCGCTTGAAAAACTGCAGCCTTTTGAACTTGACCTGATTGCCATCAGCCAAGGCGTTAGTTACAAGGGAGAAATTGAAGACCGGTTCAAGACCGTGACCAACAACCTTATGAACGTGGAACAGCCGCTGTTGGTCATCGAGAACTTCCACCGCGTCGAAGACAAACAATCGGTACTCAACGGATTGCTGCCTGCCATCAAGAAATTGTTGTCAAAGAACCAAATGCAGTTCCTTTGCACGACAACGACAGACGGCTACACCAAAGACATCGAAAAAGACAAAGAGTTTACGGCTTTCGTCGAGAAAATCACTGTGGAAGAGCCCAATGAGGCCCAAGCCATTGATATCATCCTTTCAAAACGAGAGGGCTATGAACAATACCATCATTTGTGCATCGAAGACGAAGTGCCTGCCGAAATAGTACGTTTAGCAAAACGCTACATGCCTGACCGTCGTTTGCCTGCCTCCGCTTTGGATTTACTTGATCGCGCCATGGCTTCGGTAAAAATTGCCAATGAGATAGCTGCCTTGTCAAAAGAACAAGAGCCCAAACAAGAAAAGCTTCAGAAAGATGCTGTCCGCAATGTGGTCTCGAAAATGACTGGCATCCCGATGGGCAACATACAATCAGAGGAAAGACAGAAACTTTCCAATGCAGAAAAAATCCTCCATAATCGTGTCGTTGGGCAAAACCACGCTATCAAAAGTATCCTTGACGCCATTTTCGAGTCGCGTTCAGGACTCAACAAGAAAGGGCAACCCATTGGCTCTTTCTTCTTCCTTGGACCTACTGGTACTGGTAAGACGGAGTTGGCCAAGTCGTTGGCCGAGTTCCTCTTTAACGATGAGACTGCCATGTTACGTTTCGACATGTCAGAATATAAGGAAGAACATTCTGTGGCGCTGCTGTATGGTGCTCCTCCCGGTTATGTGGGTTATGAAGAGGGTGGCCTGTTGGTGAACCAAATCAGGCAACATCCATATTCTGTCGTGCTGTTCGACGAAATCGAGAAAGCGCATCGTTCTGTATTTGACCTCTTTCTCCAAATCCTCGATGAAGGCAAGCTTCATGATCGCTTGGGTCGTGTGGGTGACTTCTCCAATGCACTCATCATCTTCACTTCCAACATCGGCAGCGAGTACATTTTCAAATCTTTTGGCGAAGGTAAGGTGCCGACTCATGACCAACTTTTGGAAGTTATGCAAGGCCAGTTCCGTCCGGAATTCCTGGCCCGTCTGACTGAAATCGTTCCCTTCTCGCCGATTACCGAAGAGATGATAGACCGTATCTTCGACATTCACATCAAGAACCTGTTAAAGACGCTCAACGAGCAGAACATCAAGTTAGAGATTGACGAAACGGCACGCAAGTACGTCACCAAAGTCGGCTTCAACGCCCATTATGGCGCACGACCTATCCTTGGCATCATCCGCAAAGAGATACGTCGACCTTTGTCAAAACTCATTATTTCAGGCCAAATAAATCCAGGTGATACAGTAATCATGAAATACAATGAAGAAAATAATGAGATGGCTTGGGAAATTGATACACCCGAACAAGAACAAGGACAAGAAAACAAACAATAATCATCAACAACAAAATCATAGAACTATGGCAAGAAAAACAGTTATTTCAAAAGTACTGGATGTTGATGCCCAAGATGGTATCATCGAATTCCCACAGAACAGGACGCTCTATGCCGACCAATTCACCGATGAAGCTCCCAACACCGACGAGGAACGCGAAGGCTTCAAAGCTAAAAACATGAAAGAAGTGTTTGAACACTATCAACCCAGCAAGAAAGGTATCGCCCTTGAAACAGAAGAAGGTGGTGCCGCTTTTGAAGATTTTGACTTCAAATCCATCAAAGATTTTGAAGACGAGCAACTCATCGAGCAGAGCGAACTCCTCAGCACGGAAAAAGGCAAGATAGATGCCTTGAATTCCGTCATCGCACAATTAGAAAAGAACAAGACTTTACGTAACGCCCTGAAGGACGAAGCCGCGCGAGGCAATCTCACCAGCGCGTTGAAAGCTTTATTGGCTGAACTTGAAGAGAATCAATAATTAAGACACTACAACTATGGCTACAGAAGAAATGAAACAAGAAGCCCAGGCTGCAGCGCCTGAACTTCAAGAAAGGAAAAAGATAGAAAACCCCGAAGGGCTACTGAAAGAAAGTATCGGTGGCTTGGATAAGTTCGGTGGTTTCCAAATGCTCAAAGGCCTTCTCAAAGGTGTAGAGAATATGGATCCACGCCGTAAAGCCGTGAAGAACATATTCCTAAATGACGCGGCCTACAAGGATGCCCGCAAGAAACTGCAAAACGAACTTGAACTTTGGGTTTCCATCCTTGAAAGCGGTGGAACTGACCCCATGGCCGTCATTGATTCGTGCAAGGCAAAACGCGACAAGGCCGAAGAAAACGTGAAGAACAACCTGTTTACCATTCATGACGAAGTCAGGAACCTGGAAGTCGCCTACCGTGCCCTTGACGCCTTCTTCGCCAATGCTGGACAAGGCAAGATCGATTGCCTCACGCTGATGAATGTAAACAAAGACGAATTAAGCTCACACGACTCGTATGACACCAAGGCCATTTGCGAGGAATTGGAGCAATATTACGACAGATTGAACCTGAAGAACAACTATAGCCTTCTTGTGATACCCGGCTATCTTGGTGATTCAACCACTATCAGGATGTGGGCTGACACGGCTTACCGCAACAAGGTCATCATGGTGACTGACTTCAAGGATTGTCCTGATTTTGAAGATCTGAAAAACCAGTTAGATTATGCTGATTTACAAGGACAAGACGTCCACTTGGCCAATGTCATCATGACTTGCAACTACATCCTGGGCCGTAAGAAGTCCGAGTTGGCTGGTGAGGACGATGATGTCTACCTCCCGGGTTCAGGAGCCCTCGCTGGCCGCATGACCAATACGGAGGAAATCGTTATCGCCCAAGGCGCAGCGGGTAAGAAATATGGCACCATGAGCAACGTGAAAGGTGCACGTCTCGACTTGCGCAAAGCCCAAATCGCCGCCCTTATCGACCAAGGCGTCATCCCGATGGTAGAAGAAGACGGTCGTACGATGGCTTTCTCCAACCGTTCGCTCTATAACGGTGCAACCATCGGCTTGCAGGAATACCCCATCGTTCGTGTGTTCGACTGGATTGGCAAGGTGTTCCAGAACTTCTTCAACGACGAAGCCTTCATCAACTGGAACTCGAACGTCAAAGCCGAATTGCAGCAAGCTATCCACGACTTCCTCAGTGATTACAAAGGCCCTGGAAAACTCATCGAGAACTACAATCTCAAGAAGCTGGATCAAGATCCTAAGACCAAGGACATCAAGATCGAGGTGGAACTTAAGCCTTTCTTCGCGGCCAAGAACTTCTTCATCGAACTGACAGGCCACAACGGCACCGCCGGAGCCGAATGGGAACAAGATGTAAAATAAAATAACTCGTGAACCATCACGAATTATCAATCAATAATTCAAAACCTTAATCAACAATTAAATTATTAAAATTATGGCTGCTACAAGAACAGTAACAATCAATGCCGACGGCATTCAGGAACGCGAAGTGATGTACGTAAGGTACGAACTCAACCAACAAACCGACGTTGAAGGACAGCCCACTGGCACCACCCGTGGTGGCAAAATCTACGTCAAAGTGAAATCAAACGATGACGGTAACACCGACCTTATGGAATGGATGTGCGACACTTACATGAGCAAGAGCGGCACCATTTCCTATCCCAACCGTCAGGGCGGCGAAATGAAACACCTTTCCTTCAAGGAAGGTTATATGGTGGAATACGCCGAGACCTACGACAACAAGAACGAAATCCAACAATACGAGGAGTTCACCATTTCCGCCAAGGAAATCCAAGTGGGCAACGCTCGTCACAACAACCGTTGGACAATTGACAACAACTAATCAATCACTTGGAGCATTTCATTTGGGGGAGGAAATTTTCCTCCCCCAAGGAGCTCCAAACCAATGACAACATCATGGCACTTCAAGGCAATCTTACCATAGCAGGAGGCAAAACATACGGGGTGGTGGAATGCGCCTACAATTTTCATCAGGCCATTGATGAAACAGGTAAACCTGTTTCACGCCCACAAGGTGGCACCATCACTTTCGTCATGCCAGCCAACAGCGACGACGACCTGTTTTTCTATAGATGGATGTTCAATAAAACAGAGGTGCAATCCGGGTATTTTAGATTCATCGTCTATTCCAACGACAACAAAAAAAGTTATAAAACCGTAGAGTTTATCAACGCCTATTGCATCGAACTCAAAGATTACTTTAACGACAACGACAGCAAACTGATGTACACCACTGTCACCATTAGTGCCCAAATCATTCGCATCGGTGGCTTCGTTGACAATGCAGTATTCACCAACGAATGGACTTAGTACATGTCAATCTCAGTAAAAAACATATCTGTCAAAATTGACGATGCTTCTTCTTCAGGTTTTGACATCATTATTGGCGGCACGCAATGGCGTCTCGACAATTTCTCACTCCACCAAGGACTGCTGACCCACAACACGCTGACTTTTAATCTTCACAAAGGTCCAGAGGAAGACATTGAAGAGGCCAAATTCTCGCTTTGTTCTCAACTCATAGGCAAAGAAATCGACCTTGCACTTGATACTGACAACATCGAAAACCTTTCCCTCAAAACCAGCAACGAAAAAACTGCTGAAATCAAATTCAGCGGAGTCATCTTTTCCGCATCGGGTAACAGGATAGGCAGTAGATATTATGTCAATGTGGAAGCAAGAAGTTGGGATGCCTTGCTCGACGACAATCCCAACTGTATGTCGTTTGAAGGAAAGACACTTAATGACATCGTCAACGATGTGCTCAACGATTATACCGAACACCTCGACTCCAATGTTGACACTCGATTCACTGACAACATTGCCTATTGTGTACAGTACAACGAAACGAATTATCAATTCCTACAAAGACTGGCCCGCAGATATGGCGAATGGTTTTACAATAATGGCGAACAATTTGTATTCGGTAACCTAAAGCAAGAAGAATCTGTCAGCCTCAATTACCCGAGCAAAGACATTCCTTCCTATAACATTGACATGAGAATGCAACACGTGGCATTCAACCACGTGACCTCTTCCTACAATGCATACGAAGCTACTGAAAAAGACGGACTTGGCGAGATGAATCGCTCATACAATGAGTTGAATGACAGTGTTTTTGAAGCTTCCATTAACAATTTCAGTAAATCGACCCTTCAAAACTTGCATTCAGGCGGTTTTGCCGATTACGACGGTCGTGAAACCATCCTGAATGTCTCTACCAAGACCCAAGGTAGAGGTGAAAAAGCAAGTATGCTCACTTATTCGGGCAACACCTACTGTTCAAAACTTAAACTTGGGTCGACACTAATCATCGTCGACAACTTCATTTCCGACAGCATCAGCAATGCCAAAAGTGATGTAGACCAAGACGAAATCCTCATCACAGAGCTCATCCATTCCTTCTCGGCAGACGAAACATACAGCAACTATTTCGTTGGAATCCCTTCGGCCTGCGACTATCCACCATACGCCAACAGCGACGTCTATCCCATTGCTCCATCATGCCGCGCCAAAGTGACCGACAATGAAGACCCAATGGATTTGGGGCGCATCCGTGTGCAATTCGATTGGCAAGCGCAACTCGACCCTAAAATGAAAACCCCTTGGCTCAGATTATCACAACCCTACGCTGGGGCGGGCAAAGGCTTCAGCTTCATTCCTGAAATTGGCGAGGAAGTGATGATTGATTTCGAGGGTGGCAACGCAGAGCGACCCTACGTGAAAGGCACATTATATAATGGTGATTCACAATACGGAACACCTGATGTCAAATGGCTGCCCAATAACAACAGTAAGAACCAAATCAAAGCCATCCGTACCCGAAACGGCCATACCATTGAGATACACGATGAGGGCAACGACGGCTACATCCGCATATACGACAACGAAAAGGAGAATTACATCCTCACCTTCTCCACCGACCGCAAACTCATCATGCTGGAATCGACGGGCAACATTGAGCTTTATGCCAAAAACGACATCATCATGCATGCCGGACATGACATTACGGCCACAGCCGACCATGATATTTCGGAAACAGCCCACAACGACATGTTCCTTGCCGCCGACAACGATATGCAGCGCACTGCCGACAACGACATCCGGGAACATGCCGGCAACGACCGCACTACCAACATTGACCGTAACGACTCGCTTTCAGTAAGCGAGAACCAGTTTGTCAAGATAGGTGACAACAAAGACGAGCAGATTGAGCACAAGCTGCAGCTCACTGCGGAGAACATTCGCGAGGAAGCCAAAGACCAACTGCTCGAATACTCCAAGACACACCATGCCAAGGCCGAAAATGAAATGGCCCTCAATGCTGGCAGCAAGATAGACATTAAGGCCAGTATCGTAAAAGTGAATTAATTACAAAATATTTTAAATATGAAAAAACGTTTACTATTATTCTCATTGCTCTTGCTGATTTCTGGAGCAATGTTTGGACAATGTACCATCACAGTAATAGCTGACCCAACAAATGGCGGCACAGTGACAGGTGGAGGTACATACGAATACAACACATTGGTTACCATTATAGCGGAGGCTAATGAGGGCTACAGTTTCATTAACTGGACTAAGAACGGCTCTGTGGTATCGACCGATTCGCTATATAAATTTAGAGTAACAGAATCGGCAACCTATGTGGCACATTTTCAAGTGCAAAGCTATCAAATCACCGCCATTGTCGACCCGACTGATGGCGGATCGGTATCAGGCGATGGCACATACGACTATGGCGAGACATGCACATTAACAGCCTCGCCCAACGAGGGTTTCACCTTCTCCGAATGGAAGGAGAGTGACACAGTAGTCGGCACAGATCCCATTTTGACCTTTGAAGTGATGAGTAGTCGAACCTTTGTGGCTCACTTCGAACCACAACAACAGACTTACACCATCACTGCCAATGCAGACCCGACCGATGGCGGCACAATCAACGGGAGCAGCACCTTTACACAAACCTATACTCTTGGCGAAACTTGCACCCTGACAGCCTCGCCCACTGAAGGCTATAACTTCTCCAACTGGACAGAAAACGATGAAGTGGTTCCCGACGCTGGTGCCGACTATACCTTCCCCGCAGACCACAACCGCGATTTGGTCGCACACTTCGAGTCGCAAATCTACACTATCACCACCTCCCAAAACGACGAGGATTGGGGTACGGTCACTGGCTACGGCACCTATTATTATGGCGACACGGCCATGCTGACCGCCATACCTGCCGAGGGTTATAGCTTCGACCACTGGGATGACAACAGTACAGAAAACCCGCGCTATGTTATGGTCACCAGCGACATGAGCTTCACTGCTTTCTTCAAACAAATCTACATCATTATTGAAGCACCAGATGCTATCTGTGCAGGAGAATCGCTCACATTGACAGAACCTCAGCTTCTTCTTCCTCCAACCCATACCGAATGGCAATTATCACAGACCAATGACTTTGAGTCGTATGAGGTTTACAACAACGAATCTCTTCATACCAATTACAATGGTTGGTATTTGCGCTATTGTGCCAAGTATTTGATGGTATCCATTTATAGCAACACCGTCCAAATCACCGTGAACAGTTTGGAAGGCTTGACTTTAAAAGGAAATGAAAGTGTTAACACGTATCAGGAAGTCGAATATCAAGTTATAGATAGCATAAACAACTATGCCAATTACTCATACGATTGGAGTTTATCGGACGAGCAAGCCGAAATTATTATTATTGATAATGGTTGTAAGGTAATCTGGAAAACCGCTGGAATACAAGAAGTGTCGGTAATTGTTACGGACACCATCACCAGTTGCACCAACACCTATACTTTACCAGTTGAAGTGTCGTCATGTATCGATGGAAACGACATTCACAATATCGTGGCAAAATCATACGCTAACAGCATCAAATACATCTTGATTTATCCAAATCCAAACCCCAATAACACTTACACATTCCAATGGTATCGCAACGACACCCTTATCCAATATGCCAACAAACAGTATTATTATAAACCGGGAGGTCTGCCCGATGGCAACTATAAGGTTCGTATCAGCATATTCAAAGATGAGCGTTGTAGTGCTTTCAGCCCTGTATTCCTTGTGGAGAATAATCAGAACCCCCACCCGTCAGGTCGCCTGTCGATTTACCCCAATCCTGCACATTCCAACGACGAATTGTTTATCGTGAACGGCAGCGAAAACGAAGCCCAACTCACCATCTACTCCATTGACGGCAGACTGCTTCACAGCCAGACCGTGTCGGGTTCGCAAACCAGCATTAACGTTTGTCTACCTCAAGGTGTCTATGTAGCCCACATCTCTGACCAATCTGGCTTTGTCAAAGTTGAGAAAATCATTATCCAATAAGTATTATCAATCATTGAAAACATTATAAAACACTAAATCAATATGAAAAAGTTATTTTTAACCCTTTTCGCTATCGTTCTCTTTGCATCGGCATGGGCACAATCACAACGCTCCACCCTCAGAGGCAAGACCAAAGACGGCAAAACGCTCACAGTGCAATACTATCAAGGCACCGTTGAGGACCGCATCGAATCGGTAAAGTATCAACTCGTCGATGAGTTGCAGGACGAAATCAAAAATCTTAAGAACAATATAAAAGACCTACAAAACCGATTGGATGCCACCAATAAGGAAGTGAAGCAACTCAACAAACAATTGGAGAAATCCTCTGGGAATCAGGACGACATCTCTGCCCTCAACCAACAGATTGCAGAAAAAACGGAAGAAATCACCCAACTGAGCGGCCAACTTGATAGCTTGGTTAATGAATTGAACCAAGCGCAAGAAGAAAACAACAGACTGCAAGCCCAGTTGGACTCATTGCAAGCCGTGCGCATCACGCAAAACCAGAAAAAGAGCATTCCTGAAAAGACACCAGTCATCGGGATGGAGGCTGGTTTGGGTACCGTGCTATTGGGTAATAGTGCCAATGGTCTTTGGGCCAAAGATATCCCTTTGGGTACACAGTTTGCTTTATACTTCGGCACAGCACGCCTTTCAGAATCGCTTCCCATTTCATTTGAGGCAGGTTTGGGGTTCCGTAGGTTTACCATGGCAGCCCATTTAAGTCAATATGAGCATTGCGACGGTAGTTTCAGAGACAAAGACGGAGATGCTTACGAGGCCATTTATTCTTTTGAAAATCTTGCAGAGCACTTGTCAATGAGCTACTTAGACATTCCTATCCGTATTTGCATTGGCCAACCTCTCAAGGACAGGGTTTCGGTATATGCCAAATTGGGTATCACGCCTTCACTTAATATTGGTTCTCCTGAAATCGACGGAACAGGAACTTATGGCGTGAAAGGCTATTATGAAAAGTGGGATGTCACTTTGGAAAACATCCCGGAGCTGGGATTCGTGAGCAACAGGGATTTTTACGAAGAAAATGAAGTCGAAACAGAAATCAACAAGTTCAATCTTTGGGCAAATGTGGTTGTTGGAGCCTATATGCCTTTCAAAAATACGCCAATTGTATTGAATGCAGGTTTCAAGCTGGATTATCCTATTCTAAAAGTTGGCGAAACCAGTTTCAAGGATGATAGCAAGCATCTGTCTGGATGGCATACCGGCTTGCTGCAAAACGGCGGCAAGGTATGGATTCCTACCTTTGAGGTGGGTGTTGTTTACACATTAAAGTAAAATGTCAGATTCCTACGTTTGTTCAGGAGCAGTGATGCGTTGCACCATGGGCACCAGCCCCGCCAACTTGACGGTGCTTCCTATTCGCACTGTCAACCTTACGGGACCACCTATGGCGAATATCAGCGACCACAAATCGATGGTGAACCTTGCGCCTTTTGGGCTGTGCCGTTCGTTGGGTTTCCCACCAACGGCATCGGCCACGGCTGCAGCACATGGGCATCTCACGCCTATGCCATGCATGCACAACACCCCTGCTCCATGGATGGGAGGCAAGATGGACTATCTCATCAAGGGACAGCCTGCTTTGCTGAAATCGTGCAAATGCCAGTGCATGTGGGGTGGGACGATTAGTTTGGTTACGGATGGGCAGGTTGGGGAAGGAGTGCAGTATGTAACAAAAAAGCTAAAAAGCAATTTCAAACAAACACTCAGCCAATTTGTCAGTAATGATTTTAAAAGAGAAAACAGGAATGCTTTTGTTGCAGGGTTAGGGAATGTTACAAATGGAAGTAATACAAATCAGGGAGAACAACAACCATCTTCAAATAATAGGAACACGCAAACATCTCCTAATACTACACAATCCACAACGCTAAATAGCATTCTAGGAAAAATCGCTGAAGTAGAAAGGGTAAAGGAAATAGTATTGAAGAGGTTTTCCACTTTGACAGATGACGATAAAAAACGTGCTCAAGAAATGGTTAAGGAAATGCCAGACAATCTAACCAAATTGGAAAAGTTGGCTTTAGCCATCAACAATTTAGAATTAGAAAAGGCTCTAGACACCCAGAAACAAAAAATGATGACCGTTAAAGAGGCTGATTCGCAATACGCTAATCCGGGGTATCTTTTACAAAAATTCAACTTTTTTGGAGTATTAGAGAATTTTGTTCATCCATTCAAAATCAATTGTGCAACAACTTCACCCGCATATGCATTAAGAATCAGAGGATTCAATGTTACAGCTAAAGGGAATACAAAATCAAATACAAATGTCGAGTATTTAAGTCAAGGAAATTTCTTTACAGGACACGCATTCGATGTATGGAAAAACATTGACGACACTCCTGCTACTCCTATCACGATGAATGATTGGCTTAAATCTAAAGGTTATACTGATATGAAGATGACGAAAGAACGTTATTTGGAGTTTTTTAATGAAAACACGAAAGAGCCAGGAATATATGAACTAAATATTGGTTGGAGGGGTGATTTAACAGATGAAAACGGGAATATAATAAAAAGAGGAATAGATAAAGGTGGACATGCTACCATATTACAACGTTTTCCTCCTCGTGATGGAGAATTAGTGGGAGAATTACGTTATATAGAACCTCAAATTGATAATTCAGTTGGCTCTGGAAATGAGGACATGAATCTCAATCATTTGGCATCCTCGGGTGCTTGGTACCCAGCAGAACATAGAGGCATTATGAGAATCGACAACAAATTATTTGACCCCGCTTTCTCCGACATCTTCAATGTTGATTGAGTTCAGAATGCGAAGTGATTCAAAACCAGTAATCTCTCTTACCAAGCCTTCACTTGATAAAAGATAAAGAAATGGAAAACCTAATGAATAACCCTCTGGAAAACATGCCATATAAGCTTGTTGACCTTCGTATTCGCCAATGTAATTAATGTGGCATCCAAAACGGTTAATTAAACCTTTTGCTGCTTCTTTGATAGATTCTGGTATTACTTTCATGCCGCAAAACTATAAATAATTTCTCAAAGTTGCTTGAAAATTAAACAAAAACCATTGTATTGTCCTTCTTATGGCCTCAATATCCGAAATAAATGCACAAGCCGCAAATAAGTCAGAACGCAATGAGAACGAGCCTGTAGACATAAAAGTTCGCATTGGTGTTTTCTTTGATGGCACAAATAACAACCGTGCCCAAGTAACGATGGGAAGATTGGCAAGAGAGAAAAAAAGTGAAGCTACAGAACAGGAAATCAAAGAAAACGACGAAATCCTGTCAGGTATGAAATTAGACAAATTAACAAAGAAAGAACGAGTATCTATTGAGTTATCATCAGACAAAACGCAGACCAAGAGAGAGATTTTAAACAAAAGAAATAATTGGCGACTTGGTATGCCTCGAAGTTTTATGCAAGGTGTAGGATATACCAACATAGCAATCTTAGAGCGTTTTTACCAACCTAAAGAACAATATGATTATTCATATAAAATATATGTTACAGGCAGCGGAACTTTTGCCAATGTCTCAAAAGGAATCAGTGTTGCGGGACTTGCGGCCGGCCAAGGTGTTTCCGGTGTGGTTCAGAAAATTTGGGATGCTTTGGACGCTCTTGTGACAAGAATAAACTTTTTTAATTTTGATAGTTCCATTTCAGGGGTTAATTATATATTTGACGTTTTTGGTTTTAGCAGAGGTGCTACAGAAGCACGGCTTTTTGTGGATTTATGCTGTAATCGAGGGAATAGACCGTCAATTCTTCGGAAAGGAATAAAGAAATACAACAAAAAATTCTCTAATAACAATAGTAGTAGTGAGGATAAAATAATATTCCCAAAACAAAAGGACATTAAATTCAATGTGGGAGTATACGATACTGTTGCTTCTGTAGGAGTGATTCGTAATCCTCAATGGGCTCCATCGGCACTATCGGTACCCGTGACAGGTATAGAGCGTGTTTCCGTGACAGCAAGCACATTTCATGATGAGAACGTGAGAGACCTTGGCTTAAATACCGTTGCGCATGACATATCTGTTAAAAAGGTAATACACATCTGTGCTCTTGACGAATACAGAGAGAATTTTGCGCTATGTGCTCTTCCTGACGGTGGGCAGGTAACACAATTTCTGATACCTGGAATACATACTGATATTGGGGGATCTGAATTGCCTGGATATAGAGGTGAAGTGTCTCTTCCTATAAGGAAGGGAAAACACCGGCTTAAAATATCGAAAGTTTCCCCCAAGCAAGATGGAATTGAAATGACTTTAGAAAACTTAAAACGATTAGGTTGGCTAAAAGACGACACGAATACCCCTAACGATATGGAACAAGACATCTTCGATGATAACGACAATGTTGAAAATGTTGATGTCAAACGCTTCTCCGTTGGCATTTATTCAAATCTTCCTTTAGTAATCATGGCCGAAAAGCATGGTGATGTTTTTGAGAGCGACAGTATAAAAGGAAAACACTCAATCCCAGACAAACTTCCCAAGAGCTTTGAGGACATGAAATCCATTTGGAAAGGTTGTAGTAGCAATTACGGACAGTGTTATTTTCCAAAATCAGAAGAGGACTATAAAAACCTGCGCCTTCGGCATCTTCATTTTTCTTCAAGTGCCGGTTCTGTCAACGGTCCTCATTATAATGACAATTACTGCTACGAAAGAATAATATACACAGAAAATGGAACAGATACTCTGAAAGGCAGCTAAAGAGTATAATATAACTATGGCTATGGCAAAACATGCGTATTCCTTGAGCGGCAATGCTCCTAAATTGTTTCCTTCAGAGACATTCTTTGGAAACCTGATGTGGTCTGAAGACGATGGCATCAGCATACCTTATTGCTGTCCCTTTGCCGACGAATGGGGCAAGCCTGTTTCCATGCATATAGATGATGAAAAGGATTTCCCTGTTCCTTCGGAAATTGACATGATATGGCTATCGTTGGTTGAAAACAAGTTCTATTCAATTGAAGAAGATTTGCCCAAAGACGTTATAGAACAATTGCTGCAAGAAACTGATGAGACAGACGGACAACCATTGTATAATTACATTATTGTAGGGATGGCTCCCTATGGACGAGTTGCCCTATGGCTACATGGTGATAAACGAGCAAAACTATTGGCTTGGATGAAAGCCGAGGAAACAGATGTTGATTTTGAAGATTTCTGTCCTAGTACAAACTTGTCGAGAAACGAATATGTGGAAATGATGCTGAAATCATCAGATGAAGCCTATGCAAACCTCGCCACCAAGGGTCTCCCTCCCCGCGACCTTTTCGACAACTACATGAAACAGTTCACCTACCGCTATTTACCGATGTTCGGACATTGGGATGAGGAAGAAGGAAAATGGCTGCAATATACAGAGGAAGAACAAGAAATGAAGCCTGTGTTTGATTTCATCGAGGAAACTCTATACGACGGCACCCACGACAAACTGCACGACGGGGGTCTGCTCAACTATCACGAAGCGGGCAAGCCAAAGAAATTAGCTGTGAAATGGCACATTAAGAAATCGGAGTACACAGCTTACTTCTGGTTGGAAGACGAAGCCATCCGTGCCATCTTCGACCGCTTCTATGGTGCACATGCTGACACCAAGACGGACTTCATTATCTACATCGACCCGATAAAGAACAAATATCAATTAGCTCTCTACCGCTACGGGCTTAGAGAACCACAAATCATCAACGAGGAAGCCTACCAGCTTATCGTGTTCAAGAACAAGTTTGAGTACTTCCGCAGCGAGAACTACGACCAGCCCCGAGGCGCATGGATATGGTAAACAATTAAACAAATAAACAATCAACAATTAAACTACAATAATCATGGAAAACGAAAAAAATTATTACGATGATGCATTCGTCATCACGCTAACCCTTCCTGGAACTCAATATGAAGAAGTGGAAGTGGAGGTAACCAACCCTATGAGTACCATCAGCGATCAAATCAATAGAATCGTTGAGGTTTTCGAACTCCCGAAAATGGACAACGGTGGCGTCCCCATCAGATACCTTTTGGGACAAATCGTCGAAGAAGGTGAAGAGCCTACCATTTTTGAATTTATGGATGATGAGGGCCGCGAACTCACTCTGGCTGATTACAATGTGCAGCCTGGCGACCATCTTGAACTCACCAGTGAACCTATTGCAGGTTAATCTTTCACAACCTCACAAGCCATGAACGATAACATTAATAACTTCAACCTAAAGAAGCTAAAGCCCCGTGATGCGGCACTTTGGCAGGAATGGAAAGAACTTGATACACTCTGCGATAAACGTCAAGCCGAAAGTGCCAACCCGCGTGAGCCTTCCATTTCCTATATTATCCGCAAGAAGAACGCTATGGGTCTCCCCGTCGAATATGAGATTTGGTATCGCGTCAGATCCATTGTGGGCGTAAAAGACTCTCCTATTCCCCGCGAACCCATCTTCGGCAACCTTCACAAGATGAGTATCATATTGCCCAACAACTATCCTGCTGCCGATGGCAATCCTATCTTCACCTTCCGCACCGATGTATGGCATCCCAACATCCGCTACTCGGGAAGTTTCAAAGGGCATGTGTGCCTCACCATTAAAGACATGGGGGTGATGGCCTCGCTCAAGACCTTAGTGCTCCGCGTGGAACGCTACCTGAAATACCAACTCTATCACGCACAAAACACCTATCCTTACCCTGAAGACCAGAATGTGGCCGAATGGGTGCGCGAGGAAGCCGAACCTAATGGCTGGACAAGGTTTGCACAAACCACTCCCGAGCCTATAAAAAAACCTGAGCCTTCATCCACACCTGCCTCTGACACTCAGACTCCAATTAAACCACTTATCAAAAAACCCCGTATGATATGAGAAAAACCTTCCTAACGCTAACGGTACTTTGCTTTGCCATTACAATGGCGTTTGGACAGCAACGAATTGATGTCCAACTGAGCGATGACCATCCATCCCACGAACAACTAATAATATATAATTTTTCAGAGTTGTGTCGCTTTATCTTAGAAAAAGGAGAGACGGATGCTATAGGAAATACTTCTGTGTTCATCAAATTGGAAAAAGCTGACGATGATTACCAGCTCTTATTGTTTAACCGGGCATTGGACAAAAAAGCACTTCGTGAAATCGGTGTTTATTTTGCGGAAAACTTACCTGGTGGCGAATTCGTCCAAAAAGTTGAAACTATAAATGTAGAAGATTTTGTTTGTATTCCATCTGAATACGGAACACACGAATATCAGTTTCCCAAAATCACCGTCAAAGAAGGGGAGATTTATAAGTGTGTAGTGCCCATCCATGTAGCCAAAGAGAAGGAGATGTTCTTGTGCGGTAAAAAAAAGAGAACCATAGAAAGCATTCAAGAGATTTCCATCGAAATCTCTGTTGAAAATACGGATTCCACCTATTTCCTACTCGAACAACAGTGCGACTCATTGGTTACGGTTTTCAACGATTCCATAAAGGCTCACGCATTTTGTACCAACAAACTGCACAAGCCTAAATTTGAAGACCAAATCTTTGTATACACAGATAAAAAAGATTACTTAAAAACAAAAATCAATGAAGCCAAAACCAAATGGGAACCAGGAAGCAGCAAATACAAAATGTATGAGGATTTAAAATCAAAATTAGACACTATGGATATTGCCATAAAAGACTATATAGAATCAAAATACGATTGCTGCGACAAGACAAAGCATAAAACCGTTCACTATTGCAAATTCTGCAAACAGTCGCTTTCACTTGAAGAAATTTACAATTTATTGAACAACCATTACATGGATTTGCTCAACAAAGACAAAGAAAAATCGAAGGAAATGATGCAAGAAGTGGAAACGCTCTATAAATGCTGCTCCGATCCGACATGTGCAAAACATGCTTCTAATTGGAAGAAAGGAGGAATTACTGTAATGAACATCAAAAAGGTTTACAAAGCCATCAAGGACTACAAACAATGAAGTGTATCAGAACTTTTCTTTTAATTCTCGCACTCTCTGCAAGCCTTTTCTCCCCGGCACGGATCATCACAGACACTTTGTGCTCTGACCAGGGTGATAGGATTATCGTCACTTATGAAACGACACAACGAGACAACAAGGTTGAATTGAAGTTCAAAAGCGTAAGAAAAAACCTTGGAGATGCCCTTCGTGGAAGATATGGCAAGAGTAGCGAAATCAAATTGCTTTTTTTCGATAGGATTGAAGTGATAGAAGACATAAAATTCACCAGCATTATCACCCCTCGGGCTTTCTCCATCCCATCGGACATAGGTTATTCCAAATCTTTAGACAGCTATTTTTTCCTTGACAACCAACCCTATCCTTCGCTATCCTTTGAGATAAAATCACCAGGTGAAAAAGTCGTATCCATTCCTATCTACCTAGCACATTATGAAGGAAAAAGAGAATACAAGATTTTATATTTGTGTGGCTATCTCAATGTCAAGATGGGAAGCAATTCCAAGCCTTCCCAATACAATAGAATTAAATCCGATCCACAATACCAAGTAGAGGAAATAGAAGAGACCGTATCGGAAGAAGAAACCAACGCTCTGAACAATCTCAAATTGGCCAAAGAGCTCCTTGCCAAACAAGAGTCAGTTCCTTTTGAAGACATCTTGGTTGATGTATACAATAATCTCCAAAAGCAAAAATATAATGTTGACAAAACAAAAATTACCCAAGAGATTGAACGATTCATAGAACAATATGATACAAAAAAAAAGGATTTAGAGAAACAAGCCAAAGAACAAGAACTTGCCGCACAAGAACAAGCCCAGGCTCAAGCCCTTGCCGCACAAGAAGAGGCAGAAAGGAAGGCTGACTACGATGATTATGCACATTGTCTTAAAAAAGACGATTATGAAATCTATCTAAAGACTCATCCCAACGGTCAGTATAAGAAAGAAGCTACAGAGAAAATAAAAGAACTAAAGAATCGCAATATTTGGAAAATTATTGGCGGCGTGTTATTGGCCATTTTGCTTTTTGTGGGCAATCAAGTGTTGCAAAGCTTCCGCAACATTAGGACACAACGCAGCATGATGCAGATGCAGAAAGATGCGGAAAACAGAGCCAAAAACATGGCGAGAAGCAAAGCTCAAGGTGCTATCCGTAGACAAACAGGGAAGGCTATGAACCAAGCACGACAAAAAAGCAAAACCGCAGTACACAATGCTATTGACAAAGGCAAAAACAAAACAGGAAACAATAAACGAATATCCATCTGAATTCATTGATTATGAAATACATTTACCGTATCATTTCTTTAATTATCCTGTCCCTATTACTATCCATAGAGACAATGACACAGGCGCAAACCAACGACGTACGACGAAACGCTGACGGATCAATTGACAAGGAAGTCATCCTGAAGACATTTGAGTCCCATGTCAACTCACAATCACAACTTCCCTTAACGGATGAAGAAGGAATCCGATTCAGCAGAAATTTCCTTGAAGAGTTGGATTTTTATGATGACAACTACGGCACATACAGAATAAAAGACAATAGTCCTGAAACTGCCGACATGACTCCAATGGAAATCAGCAAGCAATGCATAGAAAAGGATATGCTCAGCATCCTGAAAAAGAAACGTCAAGAGATTGAAAACCAAGAGTCGGAAAACAAACCTCAAAGCGATGAATCTGATAATCATCAATGGGAATGGATAGTGCTGACTTTAATCCTTTTGCTCATCCTAACTGTCGTTGTCGTTTTTGTAATCAAAGCCAGACGAAGGAACGAGAAAGCCAGAAAGAACATCCTAATGGCAACCACATCCAGTAGCGAAGGAAATACCGATATTGTCGTAAGGCGTAAGACTACCTCTATTCTTCACAAACAAAGTCTTGACGATGTATTTAAAGACAGCAACTATCTTGCTGTCAACTGTTCCGATTTCTGCAACGATTCCGCAGTCAAGACCATGTACATCAAAAACACTTGCATCATAGACATTTACAACATGTATGCTGAAGACCTTAGGAATCCCAACAATCCCAAGGAAGACGGCTGCATGGTGTTAGGACGGTGGATACGCGATGCAGAAAAAGACGAGTATTGTGTTTCCTTAGAAGAAATTGTCAAACCAGGCGATGATGCCATTTTTGCTGAATACGAACTGAATTTTGGGGCTAAAATCAAGCTAAAGGTCAGCGAAAAACTTAGAAAATTGAGGCGTGAAACCGACTTGCAATATGACTTGACCTGCTGGGTACACTCTCACCCAGGCTTAGGCGTGTTTTTCAGCAATACCGATTGCAGTTTGCACCTCCTCCACAAACATCCCACATACCCAAAATTCCTGACCGCTATTGTTATCGACATCCTTACACCCACGCAAGAGCTGGGAATCTTTACTTTTAAACACGACCTAAATATCAACTCGAAAGCGGACCTGACAAAACTCTATTCATTAGAAGAGTGGTACAAGTGGGCGGTGGAAAGCAGCCGTACCTCTATTAAACCTGAAGACCTATTTAATACTCTGGCCACTGCCAAATCACGCATCAGTCAATGTTATTCTGTCGGACTCACCAATAGTGTCATCATCGACATAGACAAGCTTACAGTCAAACAAGAACACAATCCTGTTTATTATGTACACGGTTTCACCCAGCAGCAACCGAAACAAACCACCTATTATATAGCTGCCAAAGTTGAGGATACCGAATCAATATCTGACAACGAACTCATTGGGTGTTTTGTTTTGGCCAACCATTGCAGCATCCCATCTATCAAGAAAGCTATCGCCAACTATCTTGATAAAATCAAATTCGTACTGGTCTATTCGAAAACTGACGGTCTGGTTACAACCATACCCATTATTTCTAATGACCTGTGTACCGACGAAACTTATTATGGAGAACAATTATTAGAAGAATTAAAAATATGGACAAGAAGAAAAAGATAATCATCGGATTACTTATCAGTATGTTTTTTATTTGGGTATCTCCTGCCAATGCCCAAAAACCGAATGAAATCCAGTTTGGCAATGAAAATCACGTATATGATGTTGGAAATGATAGCATTACGTTTTTTCTAAAAGCTCTCGATGAGAACGGAAAACGTATGACCGAGGTAGATGCTCCTGATCTTGAAACGCATTTCGTCCTGATTGAGGACGGTGACACCGTTCCAAGAAGTCGTTGGAAAGTGAAGACCTTAACAGAAGGACAACGTATACCCGCCGGCTATACTTTCTCCGTCTTAATTGATAGGAATATACCAATAGAGGGCAAAGGCCAAATCTTTGAAGCTCTCAAATCACTGGTTGAAAGTGCTCATGATAGTAGTGTGTACATTTCATTTTTCGGCGATAGCGTCACACAAAGCAAATTGGTTACAAAACAAAACTACAAAAATTTCAAAGAACAATTTAAGAAGGGAGCCAATGAGAAATGTTTTTACAGTGCTTTATATAGCAAGCTTTCAGAGTTCGAGTGGGGATATGGAACCCTCATTGATTCCGTCAAATGGGAAGCTGGTCATCAGATAAATGATACCATCTCACTAAGGGCTCAAAATAATGATGGAAAGAATTTATTATTTATTTTCACTGAAAGCAGTAAAATACCTAGTATAGAATATCTTACAATTCTTGAAATCAATGAATATCTTAAAACAGCTCAGTATGTACCCAAAGTATATGCCTTCTATTATAAGACAGAAGAAGGTATCAACGAAAGTTTGGAAAGGCATCTGAAAAGTGTCACTAAACCACGAGACACCAACGGCAACATCATCAGTAGCCGCCTAGGTGACTATATGCCCTCCAATAATATCGACAGTTTGTTGGTAAGCTTTATGCAAGCCGTCAGAAATGAAATGTACGACTTTGCCCTCACTTATCAAGTTCCCGAGAAGAACACTTATACAGGAGAAATGGTGAATTATGAAGCTCTGTGGGATGACCAAAGAATAGGTATTGCATCATTTTCTATTGGTACCTCGTTAAATCCATGGCCCAATCGAGCTGAAAACACAAGCGAATCATTAAAAAAGTACTTGATATCATTGATTGTAGCACTCGCTACTATTGTGTTATTTATCATTATCATGAAAATACTCATCCCTGGAGTGAAGTCGAAGGCCTTTGCTGCAAAATACTACAAACGATACAGACCAATAGTATTAACAGAGAATGTCAAGAATATCAAACTAAGATGTCCATTATGTAGAATGGAAATCATGCCAGACGAAAAGGTTGTGACCAAATGCAAACATATTATGCATGTGCATTGTTGGAAAGCCAATGATTTCAAGTGCGTCGAATATGGGCAAAACTGTAAGGAAGGCATACAAGATCATGTTCATTGGAAAGAACTTTTCAGCATGAAAACATTGCGCGACTGTTCTTTGACAATTATGGGTGTTATTGCTGGTTTGGTCAGTTGGATTATCTATGACCTCACTGGAAGAGGACTTTTCAAAGGTTTGGCAAAAGGTATTGTCAAGATCTTCTTCGGCGAGAAAGCACAAAGTTTGAACATCACAGATTTGTGTACAACAGAAATTTCTTCTTTCCTCACCATAGGACTACTCTTAGCCTTTTTCCTCTCGCTCATTTTCAGATATAATGACGGCATCAAGAGAAAAGACTGGAAGTCTTTGCTGAAAATCATGGGGTTATCCTTGTTGTCAAGTGTTATCGGCATGGCTGCATTTGCCTTGGGATCTATTATCCTATGCTTATGCCTTTCTCCTGACAGCACTTACATCCGATGGTATTATTCATTCCCCGCTTACTTGCTATTCTCAATATGCACTTCGCTAAGCCTTACCATCAAATCCACCATTCCAATCAAAAGTGCCCTTTTAGGAGGTTTGGCATCGGCTATCATTGGTTTTATGGTGCTATATTTCTCTAGTATTACCAACATGCGTGGAAGTTGGAAGAATTTATTACTTGATTTCGTCATTTATGGCGGCGGACTGGGTGCCTCGCTTGTTACAGTTAGAATGTTGGCGGAGAAATACTTCCTTGTCATTAAGGATGGAATCAAAGCTGGGACAAAAATACCAATCCATAAATGGATGAACGCCAATGGAGGAGGCCATAAGGTAACGATTGGCATGACTCAACAATGTGAAATTATGATGAATTGGGAAAAGAGCAATAAAGTGGCAAAGGAGCATGTGCAACTTTACATTGACCATGCTCGTTCTCAGGCTATGATGAAACCATTAGCGTTCATTATTTTCAATACGAGAACAGAGCTTAATTCCGACAACAAGCCTGTGCCACTTTATAATAATGACATCTTTAAAATTGGAGATACTACTTTCCAATATGTTGAAAACTAACAATCATCATGGAAAACAATAACAAATATGAATGGGGCGAGGGCGTTTTTACCCTGCTTTCCTGGTTCAAGAAAGAAAAAGTCAAAAATGCTCGGGTGCTGGTTGCAGGTGCTGGAGCCTTAGGCAATGAGGTCGTAAAAGATTTGGCCCTCTTCGGCGTCGGTCACATTTATGTGGTCGATTTTGATCAAATAGAATTGTCAAATCTCACCCGTTCAGTCCTTTTCAGGGAGGAAGACGCATACAATCATTCCTATAAAGCTGAGATTGTAGCCAAACGTGCGATGGAAATCAATCCACAAATCAACGTTATTCCAATTGTGGGCAATCTGTTTTCAGATGTCGGTTTTGGCATCTATCACATGGTGGATGTAGTCATTGGCTGCCTCGACAGCCGCATTGCGCGCTATCAACTCAACCGTTTGTGCATGAGGGCTGGAAAAACTTGGGTTGACGGCAGTATCGAGAACATGACAGGAGTCGTAAAAGTGTATACACCTGGCTTGGCATGTTATGAATGTGGCCTCTCACGAGATGAATTCAACAACATCATGCTAAGGACAGGGTGTGCTGACGTGGTTCGTCTTCAAAGTTCTGCAGGACGAGTGGCCACTACGCCCATTAGTGCATCCATCATAGGAGCCATGCAAGTCCAAGAGGCCATGAAAATCATCCACCTCGATACCGAGGCCGCTCCGCAATTCCGCACCTTGCAGGGAAAAATGTTCCATTATGACGGAATGACCAATAGCACCAAGGTCTTCAAGTTTGCCTCATGGAAAAACAATTGTACTGCCCATGAACTTTGGGATAATATTATGGAAGGAACAAAACTTTCAGCAACACAATCTGTGAAAGATGTCCTTGCTTCCCTAAAGTCACTTCTCAATGTGGACAATGTAGAAATCAATATGTGCAACAACAAATTTATCGACAAAATTGTTTCTGACAAGCCAGAAAAGGAATTCAAAATCATGATTCCTGAGTCACAGCTCGACCATTTCATCAACAAAAATGCTGAAATAAGAAAACTGAGTCACCGTACTTTATTCCACAAATCATTTTACGAGAACATTGATGCCGATTTTCCCTATCAGGATCTCACGTTGCAACAAATCGGAATACCCCCATACGATGTAATCCAAGTCAGCACTGAAAAAGGTATATTCCATGTCGAACTCTGTGCTGATGCCGCTGCGTTCCAATAATTGCTTCTCATCATGCTTCCCAGAAATATTCCCGACGACCTCAATATCGAGCTCCTTCTATCCTATTTTCCAGAAGGTTCGTGCAAAGTTGCTTTCAGCGGACTACACAAACGTAACGCATACAACGACCTTATGGATTTGGAGCATGAAAATGGAACATTGAAACTAACCGTAGGACGTACCAGCTTATACAATGTCCTACCCGAACTAATGTTTCATCCCATTGACCGCTTTGACAACTTGCCAGCCGCCAATGAAAAGGAATTATTTGAAGAAGAGTGCGAAGCTCAGGAACGTGAGATAGAATATGCTTATAAGTTTTTCGCGCCCATTGATCTGATGTTGCTCCGTCTGCGCATGAGCATCAGGGAGAGGTTGAAGGAATATGTTGAAACCGACAAAATCATGATTGACATCCTCGGTGATGAGATCAGCGAAGCACAACGGCAAAACCGATTCATCCAGCAGACCCTTCCTTTTTTGCCTTTCTGTAAATGGATTCGTGGAAACAGAACCCATTTAACCATGATGTTACGCAAAGTTTTTATGGAAGAAGGTTTGAACATTAGCGTTAAGGATAAAAAGCATGAATTCACTGACCCTTGTCCAAGATACGATACCCAACTTGGTTCAGACATAAACGGTTTTTATGTCGATAACACGTTTTACGAACAAGCTACAACATACGACATTCATTTTTGGCCTGAGAGTTTTTGTGATGCAGACTTTTTGAAAGTGATTGAAGAGATTGAGACCTTTCGCCTGTTCATCCAAGACTATTTCATGGGATTGGAAGTAGTGTTGAAGTTCAACATCAGCTATGACACTGATCCCCTATGCCTGTCGAATGAGTCTGTTTATAATTTTATGAATTACAACATGAATATTTGAATACTATGGAAAAAAGAATTTGTTGGAAAAAAGGAATGCGACTGACTGATGAAATCATGAGGAAGGCTGAAAACGCCACTGCATCCAGAATCGGTAATGCCCTTACAATAGCATCGGCTGGACGATTCGGATTGTTTCCTAGCGCTCGTCCATTCCAACTTTCATTAAACATCCATCCCGAATATGTTGAAGTACAGGCTTTGGACTGCATCGCTGTTACCAAAAGCGGAGCTCTTATCGATGTGCAATATGACACGCGTTATTCTAACCATTTGGAAAAACGCATCCAAATGCCCGTCATACAAAACGACAAGGAACTATATTTGACCATCAATGTGCATCCTGAGCAATGGGAAGAAACAAGCGATGAATACGAAGAGCCCGTGTACATGTTTTCGTTGGTGGGTGTCAATAGTTCCATTGCTGACAATGCACTGCCCATTGCACATCTTGTCGATACGGACTACGGCGGATGGCATGTTGACGAAATCGATTTTGTTCCCCCTTGTCTGTTTGTGTCTTCACATCAAAAATATAAAGATTTGTTGAACAGATTTATTCAAAACCTGGCTGAAACTGAGTCAAAGCTATTCGATCTGGTGCAAGGTGATACCGATGAAGCTTTCCGCCTCTTTTGGCCTATTGTACAACAAACCCTCATTGACACCGACAAAAATCGCGACCTAATGTCTCCCATGATGTTGTTGGCCAATATTCAGAAATTTGTTGGAGCTTTCACCGTCGCCTGCCAACTTGACAAAAACCTCATATTGTCCGAAGCTAACAATTTCAGGAATTACGCTCTGAAACCATACAATTACCAAAATGTATATCCAATGATCAAAGAGGGTTTGGAATTTGTGTTCTCCATCAACGAAAAGTTGAACCATGCTGAAGTAAAAGAACCTGAAAAACCACAATTGAATGCACCAGCCGCTCCTTCTATTGAAAACGACCAGTTGTATCAGAACTGTAGTAAGAGCATCATCTTTGTCCCCATACTCAACCCAACACCAGGAGCCACAGTGCAATTCTCAACAGATGGAGGAAATTCGTTCCAAGAAGCCAAATCCAAGGGAAGTCAACTCGGCATGAAGCTAAAAAACAGTTTCAATTCCCAAAGAGAACCCGAAGACGACCAAACCTTGGTCGTCAAATTGAGAGCCGTTCTCAATGGAGTTGCAAGCGAGATAAATGTCTTCTCGCTAACCTTCCACAAGGATTACAAATCCTGGATTAAAATCTAAGCAAAATGGCTTTTATTAGCACGCCTTTGGCATATCACGATTCTGATTTTGTATTGGAATTGGAACGCAATCTCAACTCACAGATTGAATTGCTTGACAATCTTATTGAACTTATCATTTTCACTCCACGTGGAAGTTTCCTTGCTGACCCAGACTTCGGATTTGAATATTGGAACCACGAGTATTCCAACATACAATACCGTACTTTCAACAGCGGACAAAGCGGTATGCTAGTTGGTCCAATGGGACCAGAAGTCACCAAATCGGAATGTCAAGAGAGTATTAAAAAAAGCCTTTTCACCTATGCTCCACAACTGAAGAATGTGAATGTGGAAGTCCAACTAGATACCGCATTCAACAAAGAGCAACAGCGGAAACAGAAGGTACAGTCGAAACATCTTGTCAGCATCAATATTGAAGGAGAGATAGATAGTGGCATCAGTACAAACCAATACAAGAAGAGAGTTGAGTTTCTGATGGAGCCGACAGCCAAGCGAAGGGTGCAATACTAATCAACGAACTTAAATAGAGACAGTTAATATGGAGTTGGAATTAGAAAATAAAGTCAATGACGCCATCGAACAATTAAAGTTGTTTTCGCCTGACGATATCAACTTCCAGCAGATGGATCCGGTCGCCAAAATGATGCTCGTTGCCTTATTGAACGAAGCCCAAAAAATACAGGATCACATTGATGACATAGACCAACGCATTGTGGAACGATATTGTACCGATTTTATTCCAAGACAGGAAGTGGAGGCCGTGCCAGCCATTACTCTAATCAACCCTACATTCAAAACTAATAAAGATGACGAGAGCCTTCAAATTGGTGCAGGAACTTTTTTCTCCTACAAAATCGAAGGGCGAAAGCAGCCTCTCAACTATATTCCACTTTTCAACACATTAGCCATTCCCTATTCTGACATTATTGTTTTGCACCAAAACAACGAATACAGCAAGAATGCATACATGTACAAACCCAACCGATTATGGATTGGTATAAAGACGAATGCTGAAATTGAATCCATAAAAGGGCTTTCTGTTTTCATCAAAGGGACAAAAGGAATCATTCCAAAACATATTTACGTTGGAACAGAGAGCAAGGAGCTTGATTTTGCTTCCATAAGAGAAATGGAACAAATGGAGATGGTGGAGCCATTTGATGCACAACAAGCGTCGGGACAGTTCTTCTCATTTCTGGACGTGTGGAAAGAGTGTCTTTTGAACATGAAAGATGCGGCATTTCTTTTTTTCACTGACAATATCAACAGCCGCGATCTTTTCAAGCCTAGAGCATACCCAAAAATGTTTGAACAATGGCTTGAAGAAAACACATTGACAACCTTAAAAGAAGCAAATCCCTTATGGCTACAACTTGATTTTCCTGAAGATTATGTCGTTCCCGAAGAATGCGAAATACTTATTAATGTTATACCCGTTGTCAATGTCGATTTATGTTCACTCACCCTCACTCAAGCTTCACCCATAGCCAAGTTACAGAAACAAGAGGATTCTTTTTTCCTACGCATCCTTGAAACTAGCATGGCATCAAACAAACAAGGTTTCAGCAGGTTGGACGACGAAATCATTGTTCGCGATTTTGATGCTACGTGTTATCATAGCGGTGATCTTTATAGAGATGTACGCAACCTATACAACCATTTTGTAGATGATTATTACGCTTTCATCGAATACAATGACATAAAAGACGAAAAGACTCTCAAACAGTTGCGCGAGATAGTTAACAAAATTGGAAATAACAACAACGTCAAAGAGCCCAACAAAAAATTCAAGTTCGACAGCGGCACTTATGTTATGAAAAACATGAAGCAAAGTTCCTCTAGCTCATCCATCAGAGTCAACTATATTTCCACGCAAGGCGAAATAGGCAATACCCCAAGTATTGGCGAAACCCTGGAGAACAAAAAACTGCCCTCCATCATACAAAAAGTGCCTGTTGTTGTTTCTGCCATGGGCGGAACCGACAAAGCCTCGGCTGACGAGCGTTATGAACTGCTACGCTACTATTCTCTCACCAATGACCGTTTATACACCAAAATGGACATTGATGCTTTCCTGCGCAAGGAAATCATGGCAGAGTTCGGCAAGGAGGAATTCAAACGAATCTTCATCAAGATGAGCATTGAAGGCACAGGCGGTAAGAAATCGTTGCAAAGAGGTCTTTACATTGACATTGAGTTCAAGGATAAGAAGAACTATGAGGAAGCCAAAAAACGGTCTTTTGACCAACTCATGCAGCAAAGGATAGAGAACAAGTCGTGCATTACCATGCCGATTATTGTGAAACTTAGAAATTTGGAGGAATGATGGCAATGAAGCCACTTGGGAACAAACATCTTCAACCATCCATCCATCTATCCGAAGTCAGTATTAGCTCCGCGACACTGAAACCGGATACAATAATGTCCCTTAGGGAATTTGGTCCTCGAGCTGATAATGAACACGATATTGACGTAATGGCTGCTGCTGCCATGTGTCAATATGCTTATCATGCACTGAATCAAGGGAAAAAACCGAAAGCGGAGCTAATAGATGGTTGGAGTCCCATGACATTTTCTGAAGTTGACAAACTGATGGGCTCTGGTTTCCATTTAAAACTTAAAAGAGATGCCTCTGGTTTCAACTCTATGTTGTTTCAGAAACAAGCCGATGGTATTCAGTATTATGCATATTGTACGGAGGGAACAGAAATGTCGTCTGTTAAAGATTGGTTCTCCAATATCAGTCAAGGACTCATAGGACTTTCCCCTCAATATACCTATTCAGTACAGATGGCCAAACAGATTGATAGTGCGATAGGAGACAAGGCCGTACTCTGGTTTATTGGCCACTCGCTTGGTGGAGGACTTGCATCTAATAATTCACTAGTTACTCGTCGACATGCCATTACCTTTAACGCTGCCGGACTGAATCCCTATCGAGAAAAGGCAACGTTGCTGCTGAATAATAAGGCTGACCTTTTTCATTATCAAAGAAGAACCGAAAGAATTCATGCCTTTGTGTTAGAAGGTGAGATTCTCAATTCTATTCTCCATTGGTTCGGACAGTCAGCCTATGGTGACAGAAAACAAATAGTGTTTAATCAGAATGACAAAAACACATTCAAAAGGCATGCGTTGACGACTATTTTGGATGAGTTGGGAATGAAACACGATTAGTTTGTAATCAATGAAGAAACCCTTTTTCATCATAGGATTCCTTGTTATATTCTATAGACTTTTTGCCCAGTCTCCCTCAGAGATTCGGACTTACATCGACCAATACAAGTCGTTGGCATTGGATCAAGAAAAGCAGTATGGCATTCCAGCACCCATCACTTTGGCACAAGGCATCCTTGAATCAGGTGCAGGATTAAGCGAATTAGCTCAAAACGCCAACAATCACTTTGGCATCAAAGCCATAGGAGGATGGTCGGGCGGTGTATATCGGGCATGGGATGACGAAGTTGTAAAAAGCAAGTTCAGGGTCTATTCCTCGGCTGAGGAATCATTTAAAGACCATTCCTTGCTCATTAAAAACAATTATCGTTACCAATTCTTATTCAACATCAGCGTTTATGATTATCGTGGCTGGGCTAACGGACTCCAAAGAGCGGGATATGCTACTGCAAAAAACTATGCAAAAGCACTAATCGGCTATATTGACGCTTACCAACTTTACAGCATCAATGGCGGCGTAAAACTCAAACCAAGCAAAAAAGGCGTTTTTGCCAAAGACACAAAAGTGGAAGACCTTGCCAAAATCGATGATTTTGTTATTGACGCCTCTGTAACTACAGAAGAAGAGGAAGAGGTCGGTCATGCTATCATGAATTTTGTCGTTGAAATAAATGAAGTACGATGCACTATATTATATCCAGGAGAAACGCTGTCGTCTATTGCTATGAAATATGATATTCCCAAGCACAAAATATTGGAATACAATGAAACCACAAGTGAGAGCGACATCCATGAAGGCGACATTGTATATTTACAGAAAAAGAAACGGAAATTTTACGGTTCACAGGACTTCTATCGAGTAAAAAAGGGAGACTCTTTTTATAGCATAGCTCAACAATTTGGCATCAGAACGGCAAGTTTGGCCAAGATGAACCAAAAAGACCTTTTCTCCGAACTGAAAGAAGGAGAAAAACTGTTTTTAAAATAGAAGACAAATAAAGACATTACAATAATTCAAATAAAATCTGTAATTTTGCAACCAAATCATTTTTATACCTTGTTGAATTCACAAAGTAAAAAAGATGAGACACTGCAACAGACACACAAATGACTAATATACAAGAAATTGCCGAAAAAGGAGAACTTTTCGACGGACATTATAAACTATTGCGTCCGCTAAGTACAGATGGTGCTACAGCTGATGTTTGGCTTGCCATGGACACTATTACCATCGATACTGAATACGACGAAGAAGGCACAGCCATAAACGGAAATGCCGATGAAACAGGCATGTTGGTGGCCATCAAGATATACCGTCCTAAGAATGCTTTAGACATCGAAGGTGAACAACGTTTTCGCGATGAATACAAAATTGTTTACGAATGCCGCCATGAGAATCTACTCCAACCCACTAGTTTTGCCATCTATCAAGACGTTCCGTATCTGGTATTACCATACTGTAAGAATGGTTCGTCAGAACAACTTATCGGAAAGAAACTAACCACCGAGGAGATTTGGAAATTCATTTCAGATGTGGCATCGGGATTGGCCAAACTACATTCCAACCAACCGCAAATCATCCATCAGGACATCAAACCTGCTAATATCCTCATCGACAACAACCATAATTATGCCATTACTGATTTTGGCATCAGTTCCAAGACAAACGGTTCACACGGAAGCTATTATGACACTGAGCACAGCGGTACTTTCGCCTACATGTCACCTGAGCGTTTTGAAGACAACCCCACACCCACAACTGAAAGCGACATTTGGGCCTTTGGTGCCACATTGTGTGAGATATTGACAGGAAAAGTGCCATTCGGTGAAGAAGGTGGCAAAGTCCAAGATGCACACACGCCTATGCCAAGCCTTTCTGGTTTTCCTTCAAGTATTAAGAATCTCATCCATGCTTGTTTGCAAAAAAATCCCAAAAAAAGACCCACAGCAAAACAGATCAAGCAAGCGGCTCAATCCAAACAATATCCTTTAAAACGTAAGAAACCTCTGATTATCACTATTAGCCTTTTAACATGCATTCTCATCGCTGGAGCAGTTTATTATTTCTTTATTCCACCTCAAGAGCCAGAGCTTCCAGTTGCAAAATCAACGGAAGAATTATATGAAATCGCTTTAAGACAAATGAACATTGACAACGTTGATTCACTTCTTTCTGGTCTCAAGGACATGGACAGTTTGAGTAAATTCATGAAATATGTACCTGCTATGTATCAGATTGTTTTCACTAACGGATGGTATTCCGACCCCATTTCTGTTCAACGTAAAAAACTATTAAACATTGAAGTCGACATTAACAATTTCCCAAAAGATGAAGGAAAAATTGTAAAAACCCGAGCTTTAATGATGGACATTCTGGAGCTGAACGACTCGTCAAATGCATACATCAACGCCGATGTTGCATACAGATTGGCTTCCTATTATGGCGACGAACGCCTCAACAAACAATTGGATTATTCACAAGCCAAAAAATATTTGGACATATCAGAGAATTGGGCAAAATCCATCCAAGATACATCCATGGTCAATAAAATACAAAAAACAAGGAACAAGATAGAGGAAAAATTAGAAGCTGACTTAACAGAACAACTCATCAACCAATAATAAAATAATATGAAAAAAGCAATCATCTTATTGTCGGCTCTGCTAATGGCAGGCCACATCCAAGCTCAAGTGGCACACTGGATTATCCCTCCGTATTACGACAGTATCTATTTCGCCACAGGAGCCGATTTTATCATTACTGACTCGTTAAACGAAAAAATCATTTGGACACCTGAGGGGAAACGTCTTTTTAAGACAAGCGATAAGCTATACCCCTTCTCTGAAGGATTAGCTGTAACTACTAAACAAAATTCCGACGAAATCACTGGATTTTACTCTACTGATGGCAAGTTCACATCGCTTGAGAACTGTAAGGTAGCAAACGACTATCCTTTCTATTCAAACGGATACATGGTTGTAATAAGTAATGACCGATATCATTTTGTTGATACCAAAGGAAGTTTGGATAAAGAAGGATATGTTTATGCATACCCTTTCCTGAACGGCTATGCCTCAATCCGCAAATACAAGAACCCTGAAAAGCCCAAAGATAAAGATGTTTACAATGTACTATTCAACAAAGATGGATCTCCGATAACATTTTCTTTTAATGGCAAAACTTTTTCTCCAGACGATATAGAATTCATCTCTTCGATGAACGATGAAGGGCTTTGTATCGTTGTAATCAAGCACATGGTTTATTTTTATGAGGGAGAAGGAAAGGAACTCAGGCCCATCTTTGCAAGGCGGGAAGAAGAGGACTTGAAACAACAAGCCAAGTTGAAAGGTAAAATTTCTGTGACGGATTTGGAAAACTCTACCATGATTGCAAATTGCGGAAAAACAGATCAAATCTCAATTCGGTTTAATGCGAGATTAGTTCCCATTGAGATCTGGTATAATGCTGAACGTTGTTCATTTAAGAACAACAAAGTCCCGCAAAAGACTGTTGTTTCTCCTATAGATGTTTCTCAAAAAAACGGTTTATGGGGTCTATCTATTGACGGTGAGCAAATATTACCAGCACAATTTGAAGCCATCTATGATTACTTTGATAATAACGCTTTCGTGAAACTTTCCGGGAAACAAGGACTACTTCATGCATCAAAAGAGAAATTCAAAATATCCATCAATGAAGACCAAGAAATTGGCTTTCGTCACAAAATTTATAAAACCAGTATTCGACTACAAATGCCACATTTCATCCCTACGGAAAACACAATAATAGAAACAGTAAATTCAGATTTGGGATGCGAAATAGAGCCTTATACAAAAAAAACAAAGGACACTCCAAGTGGCAATTTCATCGAATACCAATGCAAACTAAGCATTCCACAAAACTTACCTGATGAAATAACCGATTTTAGTTCACCGTATGTATATTCTTTTCAAGTCATTTCTGATGGAATAAGTTTTCCGATTTATAGGGTGAAGATTCCTGCATGGTATGTAAAACATTTCATTATCGACATAGTGAAATCTGAAACTAAAATCATAAAAAAAGGTACTATTTCTTTCACTATAGACATTAACGATCAAAAAACCATTGATGACAAATACGATTATCATAAAAGTGTCAAAATCGTTCCTGATACAATAGACTATGATCCCAAAAAAATATCAGACACTCGGTATGAGTTTCAAGTCGAAAATTTGAACTATGGCATCAACGACCTGACCATCGAAGTGATAGAAGAAGGCTGTCCTCCTTCAACTTTTGATGTAAGAATTGATTACGAAAAGCCATCTGCCAAAACCAAAAACAAGGAAAAGGTTGAAGTAAGGAAAAAAACCAAAGAGGACATAAAACCTGCTTTCGATTTATAACAGTTCGCATCCTCATCAATTTAATAGTATGAAAATCAGAATTGTTGCCAAAACTGACACAGGCAAAGAACGCGACAATAATGAAGATGCCTTCACCTTCTGTCCCGATTTATGTTCTCCCAATTGGAACAACAATGCAATAGAATCTCATATTGGCCAAAAAGGTTCAGTGTTGGTTGTTGCTGACGGGATGGGAGGAGCCAATGCAGGTGAGGTAGCTTCAAATTTGACTATTGAAAGTATACAAAAAACCTTCAATTCATCCAATTTTTCCCAAATTATTGCTTCGGAAGAAAAAATCACAGCCTTTCTTAAAAATGTAATAACAACTGCTGACAGATACCTTAACGAGCACATGATTTCCCATCCCGAAACCATTGGAATGGGAACCACTATTGTTATATGTTGGATATTGAAAGATAAAGCTTTTATCGCTTGGTGCGGAGACAGCCGATGTTATGTATTTACTCCTCGTTTAGGCTTGAAAGCTTTAACAAAAGACCATTCTTATGTCCAGGAACTCATCAACAAAGGAGAATTGACCGAAGAAAAGGCTCTGTCTCATCCTGACAGCAACCTCATTACGCGAGGATTGGGCGACTTTGATGCCCCTGCTGAAGCTGATATCGTCACTTATAACATTCAACCCAATGATGTGTTTTTGTTATGTTCAGACGGGTTGTGCGGTTACTGTACAAACAACACAATTGAGAAAGTAATCAAGACATATTATCATAACATTAATGAGTGTTGCGATAAACTTATGGAACTTGCTTTAGATGCCGGAGGATACGACAATATTTGCATCGCCTTGGCTTCGGTCTATGATGAATCCGAATCTCGACCTCAAACTTCGAGACTAAAGCATTTCTTCAAAACGATGTTCTCTGGTCAATAAGCATAACAAACTATCAACAAACATACGAAAGGTGCCAAGAGATTTATCTCATGGCACCTTTTTTATCGGTCGACCCTTCGACTGGTTCTGAGGAACTTAGCTTTTAGAAATACAAATCTCGCTCACCGTTCTTAATCCGCTCGATGCGTGCCTTCAACTCATCTAAGAACTTCGGGTCGACGTTTTTGAAGTTGTTCTCAATGCACTTCCAACCCTTGGCGGCCACTTCAGGGGTGGCGTAGTCGACCAAATACTCGGTCAGGGTGAGGATGGCATTGGGCGTGCAATAGCGCTTGATGAAGCCCGGAACGCTGAATTCCATGAAGTGCTCACCTGTGCGGCCCAAACGGTAGCAAGCAGTGCAGAAGCTCGGGATGAAGTCGTGGTCAAGGAGTTCGTCGATGGTCTCGCCCAAGCTGCGGTCGTCGCCGATCTTGAACTGCTCGCGGTGCAGGTTTTGGTTTTCTTGCTTGTCGCTGTTCTTCTCTTCCTCCTCGTGGTGGTATTTGTAGTCGCCAATCTGTAAGTTGGTGCCACCGTCGATTTGCGAGATGCCGTATTCGATGGCTTTTACGCGGAAGGCGGCATCCTCACGAGCGGTCAGGATCATGCCTGTGTAAGGCACGGCCAGACGGAAGATGGCGATAATTTTCTCGAAAGTGTCGTCATCCACGAAATACTTCTTGTCGATGCTCAAGCCTGAAGCATCTTTGATACGCGGGAACGAAATGGTGTGCGGACCCACGTTGAAGCAAGCCTCAAGGTGATTGGTATGGCGAATCATGGCCAGCACCTCGTAACGCCAGTCGTACAGACCGAAGAGGATACCCAGACCGTTGTCATCGATACCAGCCTGCTGGGCGCGGTCCATAGCGGTCAGGCGCCACTCGTAGTTGCCCTTCAGGGTGTTTTTCGGGTGGTAGTCGTTGTAAATTTCGGGGCAGTAGGTCTCTTGGAAAATCTGATAGGTGCCGATGCCGGCCTCTTTCACGGTGCGGAAGCCTTCCACATCCAGCGGAGCAGCGTTAATGTTCACACGGCGGATGCTGCCCTTGCCTTTCTTGGTGGCGTAGGTCACCTTCACTGTGTGGGCGATGTACTCGGGCGAGTATTTCGGTGACTCACCATAGACGAGGATGAGGCGCTTCTGGCCGTCTTCCTCGAGGGCTTCCACGTTGCGGACGAGTTCCTCGTCAGTCAAAGTGGTACGAATCTGTTCCTTGTTGGAGGAGCGGAAACCGCAGTATGAGCAGTTGTTGACGCAATAGTTACCCACATAGAGGGGGGCAAACAGCACAATACGGTTGCCATAGATGCGGCGCTTCAGTTCGCGGGCACCTTCCTTGATCTCTTCCACCAGCGCAGGGTCGGTGGTATTGACGAGGACGGCGGTCTCTTCTAAGGTCAGACGGTTCTTATCCAACGACTTTTGGATGATTTCGTGCACGCGTTCAGGGGTACTCTTGGTGTTGTTGATGTAATCCCAAATCTCTTCTGATGAGATAAACGGCTTGTTGGGCTCGTCGGGAATACGACATTTTTCTGGATGAAATTGCATATCAGTTTGATTTTTAAGTTATTGTTCAGAGTTCCTTTGACGTAGGACATAGGACTGGGGACGCAGGACATTAATCATTGTCTCACGTCTCATGTCTTGAAGTCTCATGTCCTTTCAGTAACGCCGACTTCACTTCGATACCTTCGATGCGACCCAACTGGCCTGTGAGGGAACCTATCTCGTCTGTGGTGCCTTCAAAGATGACGGAAATGAGGCTGTAATGCTCGCGCGGAAAACCTTGGCGGCAGATAATGATGCTCGCATGGCGGGAGAGCACCGCGTTGACTTGGGGCGCGGATTCCCTGTTTTCCACATAAATAAGGACTGTGCCTATTCTCCTTTCCATTTGAACGACCTCCGGATCAGATGATTATGATTCCCGCACCGACCTCGACGTCAACGCATTGTCTTCATCTCAGTGATGAGTGCGGCGGTTTTGCGGCTGCAAAGATAATACTATTTTCCCTTACAAGGACACTTTTTGAAATTAATACTCTACCTTGTCCTGTTTTGCTTCCCACGCACGGAAGGTCTTGAGGGCTTCGTTGCGTAAAAGCGATATAAGCGGAACGAAACGTTTTTCCTTACGTTGCTCCAACTCCTTGTAAATGAAGTCATCAGCGAAGTTAATATCGGCGGCATCCTTTTTCGTGTTGCCGTAATAAATGCACTTGATATGCGCCCAATAGATGGCACCGAGGCACATGGGGCAGGGCTCGCACGAAGTGTAAATAACACAATCCGAGAGATCGAAGGTGCCTAATTTTTTGCAAGCCTGACGGATGGTGTTCACCTCGGCATGGGCAGTCGGGTCGTTGTCGAGGGTCACGCTGTTGGCGCTGCCCGCAATGATTTCTCCGTCCTTCACGATGACGGCACCGAAGGGACCGCCACCGTTTTTCACGCTCTCGTCGGCGAGGCGTATGGCCTCGCGCATATATTCTTTGTCTTTTTCTGTGATGTTCATGGTCGTTTGTGTTTATCGGCAGGGGTTGACACCACCTACCTACATTGCTGTCGTCCCTTCGGGACTTCCTTATTTCCTGTAACGGGCTTCCATTTCAGCACGATACTTGTCGGCAATAGCTTTAGCTAACGCAATGCCGTCGCCTTGCGGCTCGGCACTGAAAGTACCAAGGCGTTCGCGCCACCATTGGCCTTCATATTTACAAATGCGCTCGTGATAGGCCTTCTCATCAAAGGGCTGGCCTGCCTCGATGGCGGCATCCACATCCTTGAAAAACTCTTTCCAACGGTAGGCGTAGTAGGTTGCCGTGAGACCTGCCCAGGCACGGCTGGCGTATTCATTCAGCAAAGCATCCTCCTCGCCCCAAGTGGTTATGATGTTGCGGGCGTTGCTTTCGAAGTAGTCTTTGTCCTCTTCAGTGATGCCGATGGCTCTCGCATCGCGAATCCAACGACCGACGAGGAAAGCACTCTCTGTAGCCAAAATAGCATCTGTGTCATCAAGGATGGAGGTCATAGTTTTTTCAATCTGATGTAAAGTCTCGTAATCGCCTTCGCTATATGCCTTCACATAATCGGCATACAGGTCGCTGAAATAGTTGCCTAACAACTGTCTCGTGATGTTGACGGCATCGAAATGACGGGTACGAGTGTTGCAGTCGGAGGCAAGCAGTTCATCAAGTACATCTAATAAAGTGATATTGCTGTACAAATAAGTCGGAGCAACATAATACTGGCGGTATTCTTTGATGTCGCCCATGGTCGGTCTCTGATTGATGCGGACGGTCTGGCCCGGCGACGACACCTTATTATATACGCTATCGGCCAACAAAGTCCAAGCAGCCCTCATGTTCGAGTCTTCCTTGCCAGCGCGTTGGTCAGCGAGGCGCAGCACCCATGCATCCACATCCTGCGTAAGTGGGTTGTCCCATGCTTTTTCGAAGACATATTCATACATGAAGGGGTTACAATCGAAGCCCTCAAGTGTGGAGCCGATGCCGATGAAATTGTCACCTCCCCTATCAAAAGCACGTTCGATTCTTACATTCACCGTGTCAAGGTTGCCAGCCAACATGGAATTGCCGCCGAAATTGCCGAGATAGCACCAAATGTAAGGCACGCCATAGTAGGCGTTGGTACGCTCCCACACGGGTTGTCTTTCGCAGTAGTAATCGAGCATGATGTGTCTGTCTTTGGGCATAGAGGTGATGTAGGCTTCTATGCGATTGTCGACTTCCCAGTATTGACGTTCGTTCCAGAAAAGCCAAGCCATCTCAAGCCATTTGGCATCGGGGTCGGCGGCTTCGAGGGATTCATACACCTGACGGCTCACGCGACTGAGATATTCAGGCTCCCAGCTCGGCGGAATGAGCTCATTGAAAATATCGATGCCATAAATATGGTCGGTGCCATAGAACTCAGTTTGCTTGTCGATAAATTTCTTCTGAATTTCGGTATAAAGCGGGTCAAGCGGGTCGAGGAACTTGCACCAGCAGATGCTGTCGAAGCCTGCCCAATCGCCTAACGAGGCCAAAGGTGCTTCGGGGTAAAGTCTTGTGATGCAAGGCGGCACATGTCCCGCAAAGCCAGGCAACACAGGCTTCATGTTGAGTTCGCGCTCGCGGGCAACAATTTGCTTTTGCAATTCTTTTTGATTCTCCAACCACGACATGGGCAACGGTCCACCCCAACGGTCGATGTTCTGCATACGGTGCCAAGGCAAATGCGCCGGACCGGTAAAGTAACTGCGGATTTCCTCGTCGGTGAGACCGAGTTCGCTCCACACTTCATACCACACGGACTCCTGACCTGTGATAGCCAGTGGCAGGTTGATGCCGTTGAGGGCCATCCAGTCTATAAAATGCTCCCACTCCGACCAGCCCCACCAAGGTAAGGTGTAACCGAAAGTACAGTAATTCAAGAAGAAACGTTCAGGAACGCGTGCACTCAGGCTGACTTTGGCAGGCACTTTCGGCATGGCAGCAGGAATTTGCAAAGGTTCCTCTTTAAACCATGAATACTGTGCCATGCAGTAGTATTTCAGGTAATGGTTCAAGCCGACAGCCATACTATTGGCGTTGTTGCCTCGAATAACGAGTTTATTCCTTTTCATTTCGATTTCGAAACGGTCAATAGTGTCATTTGCAAGTCGTTCAAGGACAATCTTTTCGGAATACTCAGGCACGACGCGGTTCACCAATCCGCGCATGGCGATGACTTCAGGATCAGTTTCCTTTTTCGCGCAGGAAACACAAAGCGCAAGGCTAAGTAAAGTGATGAGGTATAGTTTTTTCATAATGATAGGATTTTTCCGAGGCAAAATTACAGCTTTTTCTCTGATTTCCTATTTTTGCAGAAAAATCACTCTGATGAAAAAGATACTTTTCTTTCTCGCCCTATTAGGAATCGTTTTCGCCTCATGCAAAAAGTACGAGTCCCCGCAAAATGGCGACACACCTGCACCTGTCTTTCATTCTTATCAAATCGGGGAATATTTCCATAACGATACATTGGAAGGCATTGTGTTTCACACTATTGCGGGAGGAACTGGCGGACTGATGGTCGGTTTGGACGAGACTCTTTTGCCCTGGTGCGAAACCAATTACATCAACAGTCAGACAGGTGCCACCAATCCCTACGATGGCTGGAATAACACCAATATCCTTATGGATGTTTATGACATGCGCCACTACCCTGCCATTCTGTGGAGCTACCAGAAAAACACGTGGAATCTTGTGCATTATGAGCACAGAAAAATCAACAATAAGCAATGGTACGTTCCTTCAAGCAACGAGCTGCGTTATCTTTTGCTGAACCAAGAGGCCGTGAACGCCACTTTGAAATCAATGGGTTACTCAACTTTGGAAGACAAAACCTATTGGTCAAGTACAGAGACTGGCACACGAGGCGCAGCTGCCGTGCGTGTTCAAAACGGACAAATCGTCATCAGCGACTCGATGAAAACGCTGGAATATTATGTGAGGGCAATACGAACTTTTTGACTTATTTCTTAGCCACAGGGTCGCAAGTCAAGCCGATGCCCAATTTCTTGAAAATCTTCTGGTCCACTTCGCTGAGCATCACCGTGCTATGTACCTGACAGCCTTTCAGTTGCGGCAGACTCTCAAGGGCTTTCTTGCAATTCTCGTCCCAAAGGCTGAGCATGGAAAGGGCCACCAAAACCTCATCCGTATGCAGACGCGGGTTGTTGCCATGCAGGAAGTTGACCTTAGTCTTCTGAATCGGCTCAATCATGGCCTGCGGGATGAGTTTCACATCATGGTCGATGCCAGCCAAATGTTTGGTCGCATTGAGTAGCAAGGCCGCGCTGGGACCGAGCAGAGTACTGGTGTGCGCCGTGATTAGCGTGCCGTCCTCCAACTCGATGGCAGAAGAGGACACACCTTCCTTTTCCTTCCGTTCCTTCGCGGCAATGGTGGTCTTGCGGTCAGCCGTAGTGATTTTGGCTTGCTTCATCAACAATGCGATTTTATTCACCTCGTTTTCAGTGCCTTTGCCAATCGCCAGATTGCAAAGTGCGGCATAATAGCGGCGGATGATTTCCTGTTTCGAGGCCTCGCAACAGGCTTCGTCATCACTGAGGCAGTAGCCCACCATATTGACGCCCATGTCCGTCGGTGACTTGTAGGGATTCTCACCGTAAATGCTCTCGAAAATGGCATTCAGCACAGGGAAAATCTCGATGTCGCGGTTGTAGTTGACCGCCGTCTTGCCATAGGCCTCCAAATGGAAGGGGTCGATCATGTTGACATCGCTAAGGTCGGCGGTGGCGGCTTCGTAGGCCACGTTGACAGGATGCTTCAATGGCAGGTTCCACACTGGAAAGGTCTCAAACTTGGCATAACCCGCCTTGACGTCACGCTTGTTCTCATGATAGAGTTGGCTCAGGCAGACGGCCATCTTCCCGCTTCCAGGACCAGGAGCCGTGACCACTACCAAGGGGCGCGTAGTTTCTACATAGTCATTACGGCCAAAGCCTTCCTCCGAGTCGATAAGGGCCACGTTGTTGGGATAGCCTTCGATGATGCGGTGATAGTACACTTTGATGCCCATGCGTTCGAGGCGTTTGCGATAGGCATCCGTGCTGGCCTGACCGTTATAGTGGGTGACCACCACTGAACTCACCATGAAACCACGGTTTATGAATGCCTCTCTGAGGCGTAACACATCCACATCGTAGGTGATGCCCAAGTCGCCGCGCACCTTGTTTTTCTCAATGTCGACGGCACTGATGACGATGATGATTTCGGAGACATCGATAAGTTGTGACAGCATTCTCAGCTTACTGTCGGGCTGGAAACCAGGCAGCACACGGCTGGCGTGGAAGTCGTCGAAGAGCTTGCCGCCGAATTCGAGATACAGCTTGTCGCCGAATTTCGCAATGCGGTCCTTGATGTGTTCAGACTGGATTTTGAGGTATTTCTCGTTGTCGAAACCGTATTTTGCCGCAGCGGACGCTGAGCCTGTCGAAGCGTTTCTCATGGTGCTAAAATCTTAAAATACGGGATGCAAAGGTACAGCTTTTTTGGAAAAGCAAAGACGGTTTTTTGTTTTTTCATCAAAAATGGCCACCCTTTCCAATGTCAAGGTGGCCGTTTCCTTTCGTGCGTTACTGCATCGAAATCATACAGACTATTTTGCGCTTGTAGGGAATGTGAAAGTCCTTGTTTCCGTTACATTTGACTTATAGATGTAGCCCTGGCCAGGCTCAAGACTATCAAGACCTCCCCGCCAATTACCGTTATTATATCTGGCGGTGGTGGTTCTGCCTTTGATTATATCGCCGTTGGTGGCAAATCCATCGAAGGCGTCGCTGACGGACATGTTTTCGTTGAGCGGGAATGCAATCCAGTTGTTGCCATTATGGATGGTGATGGGACACGCATTAGGGTTGATGGAAGTGCCTGTCAGCGTAATCTGGCAGTCGGCACCAACTTGAATCATGTACATCTGGGATACATCCAAGGAGTCCAACGTTCCCCGCCACTGATTTGTGCCAGGGTTGTAAGCGATGTTTTGTGTGTTTGATTTGATGGTGATATTGGTGTTTGACACAGCGTCCACGAGCGCATTCTGTAGGTCTTCAAGGGTGATTTCTACGTTGGTTGAGAACCAGTTCCAGCCCGCTGAAAGGGTAACGGTTTGTTGTGAACAATTCTCTTGAATATTAGCAAACTGATTCCAATAAGCCGCAGATTGATAAACTGTTGCACTACCGCAAGGCACATATACAGGAATAAATTTAGGGCAATTACCAAAAGAATATAATGATAATGTTGGTGGTATCTCAGGAAGGACATTCATTGAGGTAAAACCGCTGCAATTATAAAAAGCATAATTACCTATTGAGGTCACAGAATCACCTATGGTCAAGTTGCCCGTAAAACCACTACAACCACTGAAAGCAGAACCGCCAATTGAAGTTACGGAATTCGGAATCGTCAGGTTGCCTGTGAAACCACTGCAACCATAAAATGCATTACCACCTATTGTAATCACAGAGTTACCAATAATCAGGTCTCCTGTAAATGCCGCAAATTGGAAAATATAGCTGGGAATTCTTTCTACATTGTTGCCAATAGTTAGCGTACCACAACAACCTGAAAAAGGTGGATAACTATTGTTGGCATTTTCACAATTGGTGGCATCATAATAAACTTCCGTGAAACCGCTGCAATCTTTGAAAGCATAATTGCCTATCGAAGTTACGGAATTAGGTATGGTCAGGCTGCCTGTAAAGCCACTACAACCATAGAAAGCATAACCTCCTATTGTAGTTACGGAATCACTGATAGTCAGACTACCTATGAAGCCGTTGCAACCAGAGAAAGCCCTACCTTTTATTGTAATTACGGAATTAGGAATGATCAAGCTACCTGTAAAGCCATTGCAACCAAAGAAAGCCCATTCCTCTATTATAGTTACGGAAGCACCTAAGGTCAGACTGCCAGAGAAACAACTGCAATTATTGAATGCCCTTTTACCTATCAATGTCACAGAATCGCCGATGGTTAGGCTACCAGTGAAGCCACTACAACCATCGAAAGCATAATTGCCTATCGTGGTAACTGAATTAGGAATAATCAAATCCCCAGTTAGACCACTGCAATTTTGAAAAGCCTCATCTCCTATCGCGGTTACGGAATTGGGAATGGTCAAACTGCCCGTGAAACCACTGCAGCCATTGAAAGCTCTGTTACCTATCGAAGTTACAGAATTGCCAATGGTCAACAAACCAGAGTAACTTCCTCCTATGAGATACACAAAACTGTTTTTGATATTTACCATATCAACATTCAAGCCGTCAAAACTACAGCCAATGAAAGCATTATTAACTATCGTGGTCACAGAATTGGGGATGGTCAAGCTACCTGTAAAACCAATGCAATCTTGGAAAGCATAACCACTAATTGTAGTCACAGAATTGCCAATATTCAGGTCACCCATGAAGCCGCTGCAATCTTTGAAAGCACAAACACCTATTGTAATTACGGAATTAGGAATAGTCAGGCTACCTATTAGGCCATTACAACCAGAGAAAGAATAATTACCTATTGAAGTCACGGAATTGCCGATGGTCAGGATGCCCGCGAAACCATTGCAATCATGAAAAGCATCTCTGTCTATCGTTGTCACAGAATTGGGGATAACTAAATCACCCGTTAGCCCGCTACAATTTTGGAAAGCCTCATAGCCTATCGTGGTCACGGAATTTCCGATAATCAGACTACCTGTGAAACCACTACAATTTTTAAAAGCTCGACCACCTATCGTAGTCACGGAATTGGGAATGACTAAACTGCCAGTAAAGCCACTACAATTTTCGAAAGTAGAACTGCCTATCGCGGTTATGACATTAGAGATAGTCAAATTGCCAGTAAAGCCACTGCATCTAGAAAAAGCAGATTGGCCTATCGTGGTAACAGTATTTGGAATGGTCAGGCTACCTGTAAAGCCACTGCAATTAAGGAAAGCAGCATCACCTATTGTGGTCACAGTGTTAGGAATAATAAGACTGCCTACAAGTCCGCTGCAACCTTGGAAAGCACCTACCCAAAACGGATTACCATACGAATCAAATGCAGTATATCCTGTTATCGCCGTCACAGTATAAGTTCGAGTGACGTATACAGTGTGACCATTTATATATTCTTGATGAGTATAAGTCACAGTGGTAGGAATAGTAAGAGTTCCTGTAGCATTCCATTGATCTTTATGCTTAATCACTGCTGCCGTCAGCGTATTTTTGTCCAAGGAATAAACCAAATCACCTATTATTTCGGCATACCCATTCGTCATGCCTACCACATTTAGCAGTAGGATAAACAGGGCGGCACGCTTCACCCTTTTCAGTCGTAAATCTTTGTTTTGCATATTCTTTTGTATTTTATGTGTTTTCAACTTTTATTCTTTTCTCGAGCAGACGAAAAAAACATGGACTTACTATTTATTGGTAACTAAGGCCTTCCACAGCCGAACACCTCAACAAATTAGTAAAGCCCATGTGAAAACACATGAGCATTGCTTTACTAACTTTAGTGTTCAATTGTTTTGTGGAAGATTTTAGTTACACAAGCTATAAGCAATTGCTATCTTTCTAATATTCCGCTTTCCGTCAATGCGCTCAATGCGCTGTATTCATTTCAATTTTATTTGGTTAGACTTTGGGATTATCGTATAAATTCAATTTCGAATGTTATATTGTTAACAATCAATGTAATCAAAATACCGCTGTCTTGCGAAGGGAAAAGGCTCTCCAGCCCATCCTGCTCACAAGGGTTGAGAATGTGCCACGGTCGTGGACAGGAACTTCCAATTGGTAAGTGTCTAAAGGAGGATTCTCTTCAGTCACCAAATCCGAGGCATCAAAGAAATACCCAGCCTCGGGTAGCATGTTCTCAGTAATGTCTTGTTGTTGTAACAATTTCGTAGCCGTTAATGCCTCTTTTTTTGCCGTAACAAGATAAACTGCATTTTCAACTTCAGGATGGAGATAAGCCTCTCGCAAATCGAGTTGTCCGCCAACGAACGCCATCAAGCGAGGCTCAGAAATCTGAACGCCAATATACTCAAAACCGTTCCCCTCAGATTGATTGTACAAGGTGCAAAGATACCTCGTACCCATCGCATCCACCGCCACGATAATCTGAGGCACATCATAATATTCAAGAGTTTGTATCAATGTAAGCGGTCTCATAATTCAAGCATTTTGAGGTTTGACATATCGAAAGATTTCGTGCGCCACCAAGTGTAATGGGAAAGGTGAATGCCTGTCTGTTTCACCACACCATCAGTCGGATTCAACATCAAGGCTATGATACCCTTGAATTGCCTGAACATAGGCAGTTTCAGATTCTTTCTGGCTTTTGTCTCATTGTCGATGACAGAAAGCCCTACAGCAAATGGTAGTTGTTTCCCCCAATTCCGTTCAGGATCTTTTTCTGCATAGGAAGCGAAATCCTCTTGGCTATAAGTATCTGGCTTTTGTGCCAATCTATAAAAGGGGTGTTCACAAGGTATCATGACATCCTCTGGTGGACACCCTTGAGGCATCAAGCATGTCCATTCAGGATGATACTGATTGTTATAATCTTTTATTTTACATGGAACCAACATTATCCTTACACAATTGACCGCTGCAAATATACGAAAAAACAGGTAAGTGTAGCGAAGGATGTTGGATTTTTGCGATTTTGCGACAAGAAACAACAAAGTCGCCCCAAACGGAGCGACTTCATTAATAATTAAGGTGTCAAATGGATTTACCAAGCGAAGAGCGGATAGTCCTTCATCATCTTGTTGACTTCGGCGCGGACTGCTGCAATCTTTGCCTCGGGAGCGGTCTTGGTGGCCGGGTCGATGGCACCGATGACGTCGTCAATCATGTCGACGATGAGCGGCATCTTGTCTTCCTTCAGGCCACGAGTGGTGATGGCTGGTGTACCGACACGCAGACCAGAGGTCAGGAAGGGCGAACGGCTGTCGAAGGGCACCATGTTCTTGTTGACGGTGATGTCGGCAAGGACGAGGGTGTTCTCCACCATCTTACCAGTGATTTCCGGGAATTTGCCACGGAGGTCAATCAGCATCGAATGGTTGTCGGTGCCGCCGCTGATGACTTGATAGCCTTTGTTGACAAAGGCATCGGCCATGACGCTGGCGTTCTTCTTCACCTGCATAATGTACTCCTTGTACTCGTCGCTCAAAGCTTCGCCGAAAGCAACGGCCTTGGAGGCGATGACATGCTCCAGAGGACCACCTTGGATGCCCGGGAACACGGCGCTGTTGATGAGGGCTGACATCATCTTGATTTCGCCTTTCGGGGTCTTACGGCCACGCGGGTCTTCGAAGTCATGACGGATGAGGATCATGCCGCCACGGGGACCACGGAGGGTCTTATGGGTCGTGGTGGTGATGATGTGGCAGTACTCCAGCGGGTCGTTCAACAGGCCCTTGGCAATGAGGCCAGCGGGGTGGCTGACGTCAGCCATGAGGACGGCGCCCACTTGGTCGGCGATAGCACGCATACGCTTGTAGTCCCAGTCGCGGCTGTAGGCAGAAGCACCAGCGATGATGAGTTTCGGCTTGCACTCGAGGGCAATCTTCTCCATCTCGTCGTAGTCGACACGACCGGTTTCCTTGGCGACATGGTAAGCAACGGGCTTGTAAAGCATACCCGAAGCGTTGACCGGGCTGCCGTGTGAAAGGTGACCACCATGTGAGAGGTCAAGACCCATGAAAGTGTCACCGGGTTCAAGTAAAGCTTGCATCACAGCCATGTTAGCCTGTGCGCCCGAATGGGGCTGCACGTTGGCGAAGGTGGCGTTGAACAACTGGCAGGCGCGGTCGATGGCGATTTGCTCGCTCTGGTCGACGATTTGGCAGCCGCCGTAGTAACGCTTGCCAGGATAACCCTCGGCGTATTTGTTGGTCATGACAGAACCCATGGCCTCCAGAACTTG
>JAEEQP010000016.1 GCA_016285355.1 Bacteroidales bacterium | reverse complement strand
TCACGCGGCATGGCTGGTTCAGTCTTCCGACCATTGACCAATATCCCTTACTGCTGCCTCCCGCAGGAGTCTGGTCCGTGTCTCAGTACCAGTGTGGGGGACCGTCCTCTCAGATCCCCTACCCATCGTCGACTTGGTGGGCCGTCGCCCCGCCAACAATCTAATGGGACGCATGCCCGTCCCCGACCGCGTCGCCGCTTTGCCCACAGGAGGATGCCCTCCCGGGGGCGCATGGCGGGTTATCCGGCGTTTCCACCGGCTATCCGCCCGTCGGGGGTGGGTTGCATACGCGTTACGCACCCGTCCGCCACTCTCACGGTCCCGAAGGACCGTTTACCGTACGACTTGCATGTATTAGGCCTGCCGCTAGCGTTCATCCTGAGCCAGGATCAAACTCTTCGTTGTAATATTGTTGTACTTTTCTTGTTCTACTCTGAATCTCGGGTTCCGCCTTGATGTTCTATCTGGTGTTCCTTATAAAAGGTTCCTATCCCTCGCGCCGCTCCCGCGGCGCAGGTCTTGTGCTGGCCTCAGACTTTCAAAGAACTTCCGCTTCCGTGTCTCCCTCGTTTCTACCCCTCTTTTTTTCGGAAGCGGATTGCAAAAGTACGACCTTTTTTGATACTGGCAATCAAAAATTTCAATTATTTTTGATAAAATATTGTATACTTTTGTTAATCAATTATATAAAATTTGAAAATTTTAAAAATATGGAGAGAAGAAAGGTCTTATTTTTCGATTTTTGCTTCTTCAGAGAGCCGAAAAGTGGTGTTTTGATTAGTTTGAACGAGCTCAATCGTGCCGACAAGAATAAAATCTGCAAGGATGGCCTCGGCTTTTCTCTTGTTTACATGGGCCATTTGCTGAAATTCCTGAAGGGTGATGGCTTCATGTTCCACAAGATAATGCAGCAGGGAAGTCTCCGTTTCGGTGAAGGAGATTTTGGCCGCTTTTGAGAACTTGTCCGATTTCCACACCTTAATTAATACGCTGTCGGCAACCAGATTCTCGTCCTTGACTCTTACAAAATACTTGAAATTACCTTGATTGTCAGGGGCTTTGTGCTTATGGTACTTGTCCTTGGGAATAATGACCTCAAGCACGGTCTTGCCATTGATTTCCCATTCTTCGGTTTGATATTCCACTTTGGGCAGGCAGTACATCTCGGCAGCGGCTTGAATCATGTGGATTTCTTCATCGGAACGGACCCCGGCAATGGCACCATTATCTTTCACGCCAACCAGAAGCCTGCCGCCATCGGTGTTGGCAAAGGCAGATAGGGAACGAGCGATGCGTTTGCTGTCAGAGATCTCAAATTTGAAATCGAGCATCTGATGTTCGCCTTCGAGGATGAGGTTCTGTATGTGATGGTCTTTTGTTCTCATACGAGCGGCAAAGATAGGAATTATTCTGATTCCAGAAAGCCTATATTAATAAGGTGTGAAAAAATAGGGTAAAATTGCAAGAGGAAAACAGGAGTCAGAAAATGGAAAACTGGTGGAGTAGAGTAGAAGACCGTAATTTCAGAAAAGGCATTTTTAAGCCATTGTAGCGCGTTTGTTTTTCGGATGAATTGACAGGTCATCAGGACATGAAAAACGCCAAATTTCAAATGTTCAATTATGTAAATCATAGAAATCTTTTGTTTACAAGTTTAAAATAGTATATTTATAAATAATTGATATTTAATTATATATTGAAATATTTACAATTATAAACAATCTAATGTAATTATGTAAATCAATTTTGTCATGTAAAAACGTGGAACATTTTTCAAATCATCATTATAAAAACCAATTATTCAGTAATTTAATGAGTTTTATTTCAAGTGAAATATAAAAAACTGGCTTGATTTTCTGAGAATAATTGAATATTTTATGATTGATTATTAAATAGTTGAAAAACAATGTTATCTTTCAATTTATTCAATTCATAACTTCAAGAAGTTATGCATTAAACTGAGATTTACAAAATTAAATATTTTCATTTTGTGTTTTGTAACAGATAAATGTTTACTTTTGTCAACTAAAATTGATGGAAAAATGAAATTTTCAGGAGGACACTTCTATGGAAAACACCCTTGAAATGAAAGACAGAATCGCCCATATCATCCGCGCGAAGAACTTGACCGCTGCCGAATTTGCCATGCAACTTGGCATTCAACCTTCCAACATTTCTCACCTCTTGGCAGGGCGAAACAATCCGAGTTTGGACTTTGTAAAGAAGCTAAAAGAGACCTTTCCGGAGTATAGTCTCGAGTGGATTATTTTTGGCACAGGTCCGATAACGGTGTCGGAACCGTTTGTTGAAATGGCACCTTCATCAAAGGAAACGAAACCTCAAGTGGAATCGAAGAAGGAGGTTTTGGAACAGACGCTTTTTGATGCTTCATTGGATGTGAAGCCGCAAATGGAGCCCGCCTCTTCTCCCTCCAATGCGGTGCTGAAACAAATTGTTTTGGTATACTCGGACAATACTTTTGAGGTTTTGTCGCCGCGTTGAAATGTTTCCTATTATTTAAATAGGTGTTGAATCAGAAAATTGTGTATTTTTGCAGGCTCTTATCGAAGTTATGCAATTAGATATATTTTTTGAACGCTTTGATGCCTTGTTACAGTCGCCTAAACGCTTCGTTTTGGCGTGTCATGTCAATCCTGATGGAGATGCAATTGGCTCTGTGTTGGCCATGTCGGAGTTTCTTCGCAGTTATGGTCATGAAACTAAGATGGTGGTAGCCAACGACTTCCCTGATTTCTTGCATTGGATGCCTGGGGCTGAGGAGTTTCTGGTTTTTGAGAAAGACGCTGAGGCCTGCAAAAACGCCATCGCCGCTTCGGAATGTATCGTTATGATGGATTTCAACAATTTGTCGCGTGGTGGCATTTTGCATAACGAAATCGGCAAGACACGTTGTCCAAGAGTGTTGATTGACCATCATAGAGACCCGGATGAGAGTCAGTTTTATTGCTTGTATTCAGACACTTGCGTTTCAAGTGCTTCTGAAATTGCCACTGAAATCATCCTGCACTATGGGAAAGAGCATCTGAACGAAAGCATTGCCACTAATCTGTTGGTTGGCATTATGACGGACACAGGTGCCTTTGCGCATTCCATCTATCATCCGCGTACTTTTGAGTTAGTCAGCCTGTTGGTGGAGAAATCCATGCCCTACAACCTTATTCATGAATTGGTTTATGATACGGTTTCGGAGAACAGGCTTCGTTTGTTAGGCTTCTCCATCAGCGAGAGGATGGAGTTGTTGGATGATTATTCCACGGCAATTATCGCATTGAGTAAGAGTGATTTGGCTCGATTTGACTATCATGTGGGCGATACGGAAGGTGTTGTGAATTATCCGCTTTCCATGAAAAAAATGAAAATGTCGGTGTTGGTGACGGAGCGTGAGGATCAGATTCGGCTGTCGTTCCGTTCGAAGGGCAATTTTTCTGTGCATGAGTTGGCCAACAAGCATTTCAAGGGCGGTGGCCATACCAACGCAGCGGGCGGAACCTTGGATTGTTCGTTTGAAGAAGCCGTTGCCAAATTGAAATCAGTGCTACCCCTTTACAAGGATTTATTAAATGCAACAGAATGAGAAAGTACTGTAAATATCTGGTTTTGATTGTGTTGCTTTGTTTTGTTGCTTGTGAGGAAAAAACGCCGAAGCAAACGAAACCCATATCGAAGGCTGATATGAAAAGCAGTATGGAAACAGCCAACCGATATTTGGTGAATGAAGAGGAAGAAGACATCGAGAACTATATTAAGAGGCATGGTCTGAATATGGTTTCGACCGGAACTGGACTAAGGTATCAGATTCTGAAGCAAAATTCAGACCAACGGATTGAGAAAGGTCAGAAAGTCACTTTGGAATATGAGCTGCATTCCATTGCGGGCGATTTGATTTATTCGTCTGAAAAAGATGGACTTAAGATATTCGTAGTCGGGAAAGGAGAGGTGGAGTCGGGGCTTGATGAGGCGATGACTTATCTGCATCGTGGAGATTTGGCGAAGGTTATCCTTCCCAATCATTTGGCCTATGGGCTTCATGGCGATGAAAACCGAATCCCGGAATATGCCACTTTGGTCTATACAATAAAAGTGTTGGAAGAATAATAAACTATTGAATATGAAAAAATTAAACTTATTTTTGACAATGGTTTGCCTTACGGCGGTAGTGTTTACATCATGCACACAAAGGTTTCCAGGTTATAAGAAAACCTCAAATGGTTTGTACTATAAGTTTTATAGCAACAATCCTACTGCTGTAACTCCAAAACTGACTGATTTTCTTAAAGTTGAGATTGCATGTTACCTTAATGATTCATTGTATTATGATTGGCGCGAAACCAAGAATGAGGTGTATGCTCAATTGGCTGAGTCTCGTTTCCCTGCCGATTTGCATGAGGCCTATGCCATGATGCATGTTGGCGATTCGGCGTCGTTTTACATTAAGGCTGATTCCATTGCCATAAAATACTATGAGCAGGATCCTGCTGAAGTGGGTCTAAAGGCTGATGATTATTTCCGATATGAAGTGAAACTGTTGGAAGTGAAGACCCAAGAGGAATTCCAAGCTGAGATTGAGCGGATAAAGCAAACGATGATTGAGAAGTCGGAGAGGGCGTTGGCGGATTATCTTGCAAAGAATAACATTACGGTAAGTCCTGAACCGTCAGGAGTTTATATTATCCCTTTGGAAAAGGGCAAAGGCCGTTGTCCAGTGAAAGGCGAGAAGGTCGAACTTGATTTCTCGGCTACCTTATTAAATGGACAATCGGTAGGCAGCACCTTTGGCAGCCCTGACAAGTTCTCATTCGTACTGGGCGAAGGCAATGCCCTTCAGTTTTGGGAAGAGGTTGTGCCCAAAATGCATCTTGGTGAACGCGTTCAGGCCATCATTCCATACGACTTGGCATACGGAGAGCGTTCGGTAGGCTCCATTCCTGCCTATTCAAATCTGGTTTATGATATCAAGTTGTTGAAAATCACCACGGCCAAGGAATTGCAGGAGGAGGCTGAAAGGGTGATGAAGGCGTTGAAGGCTGATTCGGAGAAGGCATTTTTTGAATATTTGAAAGAGAATAACATCACGGATTATACGGCTTCGGGACTGTTCTTTACCAAGTCGGTGGTTACAGAGGGGGCACAACCGCAGAAAGGACAGACTGCCCGCATCAAGTTTGTGGCCACTTATCTTGACGGTACATTGTTGGGCAATTCCGATCAGTTGGGTGAATATTACGATTTCGTTTACGGTCAAGGAAAGGTGTTGAAAGGCTTGGAAGAAGGTGTCGGCTTGATGAGAGTGGGAGAGAAAGCGCGGTTTGTGTTGCCTTATACATTGGCTTATGGGACAAATCCATACGGTGACATTCCCGCCTATTCTAACCTTATATTTGATGTTGATTTACTGGATATTATGGATAATAAAGAATAATTTATCAACAATTTAAATCATACTAACAATGAAAAAAAGTATTTTATCGATGGCCGTTATGGCCTTGCTGATGGCTGGCACTGTGAGTGCTTGCACAGAGAACTCACCCTATCCAGGGTATGAAAAAACGCAAAACGGTTTGTACTATCAGTTCTTCAAGCAAAATGCGGGCGAAAAGCCTCAAAATGGGGAATTGTTGGAGGTTGGAATCAGTTTTTTGGTGAACGACTCTGCACTTGTTCCTTCACATGATGACATTCTGATGCTACAGGAGTCACAATTTGCTGGCGATTTGTTTGAAGGTTTAGCCATGATGCACAAAGGCGACTCCGCCTCGTTTATTGTGAACATTGATTCGACGTTTAAGTATTTGTTTGGTCAGCCGAATTTGCCCGAACAATTTAAATCGACTGATGTGATGCGTTTTGAGATTCGTTTGGACGACTTCTATCCTGAAAGCGAATATGCCCAGCATTTTGCTCAAAAAGTAAGGAAGACAAATGCTGAAAGAATTGAAAAAATGAAAGCCGACCATCCAGAAGAGACGCTTAAGGCTGCTCAGGATCTGGCTGTTTATCTGGATATGAAAAAAATCGTTGCAGAGCCTACCGAATCAGGTCTCATCTATGTGATGACTACCGAAGGCAATGGTGAAAAACCTTCTGCTGGTCAGATGGTGAAAGTTCACTATACCGGTAAACTCCTTGACGGAACGGTCTTTGATTCTTCTGTTGAGAGAGGTGAACCCATCAACATTCCGATTGGTGTCGGACAGGTGATTCCTGGTTGGGACGAAGGCATTATGATGATGTCGAAAGGTGAGAAAGGTGTGTTATATGTTCCTTATTACCTTGCCTATGGAGACAGACAAGCTGGTGACAAGATTGTTCCTTACTCCAATTTGATTTTTGAAGTCGAACTTATTGATTTTGAATAAGCATGAAGAGTATGACAAAGTCACTGTTTGTTGCATTGCTGCCGCTGATGATGGTGGCGTGCAACAACAGTGACTCTATCTATGCGGGCTTCAAGCAGATGGAGAGTGGGGCTTACATGAAGTTCTACACTCATGGTGATTCGAAAGTGATGCCCCAATTCGACGATGAAGTCACCTTTGAGATGACGCAGTACTTCAACGATTCGATGTTGTTCACCACCGCTGGTGACAAACCGATGACCATGGTGCTGAAGAAACCTGACTTTATCGGCGATATTCCTGATGCCTTGCGCATGATGCATGTGGGTGACTCTGCCTGTCTGATGGTCTTGTCGGATTCGGTGTTCATTACGATGATGAAGATAGAAGTACCGGAACAATTTGCAAGAAAGCCCATCTATTACGACCTGAAATTGGTGTCGGTGAAGCCTGCCGAAGTGGTTGAAGCCGAACGTAAGGCTCATGTTGACAGTTTGAGGATTGCCGAACATGATTTTTTGGCTTCATTGAAAGAAGATTCCAAAAATACAGTCACAGAATCTGGAATCATCGTAATGGAAAAACAAGGCAAAAACAAATGTGCCCAACTGGGTGATTTTGTGAACTTTGATTTCACCATGTGCGGTCTGTCGGGCGATACCATTATGAATTCCTTTGGCGTGGAACCCATTGAGATGCAATACGGAGAGGAGTTCTTCTGTGAGGGATTCCATAAAGCTTTGGGCATGGTTCCTGTTGGAGGCACGATGCGTTTCGTGATTCCTTCAAAGCTCGCTTTTGACAGCTTGGGTTATGAGCAATATATCGAGCCTTACACTCCTTTGGTCGTCTTTTTGAAGATGAATAGCGTGATGGATAAGTTAGCATACGAAAAGCAACAGGCTGTTTTGGCTGCGGAAAAAGAAGCAGAGAAGGAACGCAAGCTGAAGCTTGAAAGTGAGGCTATTGCCGCATGGATCAAAGACAATAATGTCACAGAACTTCCTACGGAATCAGGTCTGTATATCCTCAGGCTTGAAAAAGGTACAGGAAATATAGCCAAATCTGGTGACGAGGTTTCGATTCACTATGAACTGATTAATTTGGATGGCGATTTGCTGGAGTCGAGTTACGATTACGGCAATCCAATTTCCTTTAGATTAGGAGAGGGGGAAATGATTCCCGCAATCGAAGAAGCTATATTGACCATGGCTTCTGGTGAAAAGGTGAGGTTGGTTGTGCCTTCTGAGTTGGGCTTTGGCGACATATCCATCAATGAGGAATGGTTGCCTGCTTACACGCCTTTGATTATTGATTTGGAATTAGTGAGTATCCAATAAGCTATTCAAGAACCAATTGAGAATGCTGCCAATACATGTTGGCGGCATTTTTTTGTTGCTTATCGAATTACGTTGGGGATTATTCAGTTATCTCGAAAACCTCTTTATCAGCATAATACACATCAATCGCGGCAATCAAGGCGGCGAGGCTCCATACAGGGATGGCCAGCTTGTCGGTGTCCAAGAAATTGTTGAGGAAGCCGTGGACGAAATAGCTGATGAAGGCGAGGGTGGCTCCAAGCACCAACACCTTTGCCGTTTTGTTTTTGCAACGGCTGTAGGTTTTGATGCCGCAATACACCGTCACGATGACCAAAGTCAGCACGAGAAGCGAACCGACAATGCCTTGTTCGGCCAACGGCCCGAAATACTCGGAGTGGGCGTTGCCGCCGTCACCGGCATTGGTGCTGATGATGGTCTTCTCCTTTGACATCTGATAGGGAGCATAGACAAACTGATAAGTGCCAGGTCCCCAGCCGAATATAGGACGCTCATTGAACAACCGGAAGGCTGACTGCCAACGGTTGATACGCTCAAGGTTGGAAGCATCGGTGGAAATATTGGTAATGGATTGGATGTTCTCCACGAGGTCGCCGGAAGCATCCTGGTTGTTCTTTTCCAAAACGTCGATGATTTGGTTTTGGAAAGCGAAAAACAACCCGACCAGGACGACTACCACAGTAGCAATCCAGCTGAACTTGATCTTCAGTAGCACGCAAATCAAGACGGCCAAGGCGGCAATCATACTCAACCATGCGGCACGGCAGTTGGAGAGCATCAGGGCGACACTGAGTAGGACGACCACACCTATAATAATAAGTCTGCGGCTTTTCTTTACATCCGGCAGGAAGACATAGGTGAGGGCGAGAATGAGGTAGATGGCCAAAGCCGCACCGTAGGCCGTGTGGTCGTTATAGAACGGTGTCATCACCCAGTGGGCGGAATCGCCGTCGAAGCCGAACTGCGCATGATGGATGATCGTGTAGACGCACACGATGCACAGAGCCGCGATATAAAGCCAGATGAAACGATGGATGTTCTTAGGGTCCTTGAAGAAGATGGCGCAAAGGAAGAACGCCGGAACGACAAACCATAACCTCGACAGCATGAATTTGATGGACACTACAGGCATCTCGCTTGTGATGGTGGTGACCAGCATCCAAGCGAACATGCAGTAAATGACGATGGCGATGGGGTGGTGTGAGATGCGCCTGTCATATTTTCCGTCATAGAGCATTTTGGCGAAAAAGAGGACCATAATGCCCATCAGCAAAGGCTCGGCAGGAAGTGAGATAGCTAAGCCAGCATCGAGTGCTTTCAAGTTGACCGAAAGTGGTATGGTGAAAGCAGTGAGTAACAATACTTTATCTAAAGAGAAAATGTAGAGCAACAATACACCTAACACTACGGGCAGGGCAAAAAACAGGTAGGTGTTCTTCTTTACGACGAGGAACAAACCCACCGCGACGAAGAGTGCCGCAATGAGGTAAAGCCAAGCTATTTTTGCTCTCTTTTCCACAATTTATTTGTTTTCAGCCACGAAACGCTTGCGGTTTTCGATGATGAAGATGGCCACGATGGAGAGCAGGAAAGCACCTAAGCCACTCAATGCGACAACCACCCAACGCACAGGGAAGGCTTTCTTGTCGGCGGGGAATGGCTCGGTGATGATGTTGGAGTAGGTGAGTTGCGAGTGGAAGAAACGGAGTTCTTTTTCATAATCCAACTTGGTGGCGACGTAAGTGTTGCCTTCTGCGGCAATCTTGGTGTGCAGGTCATGGATTTCGGCACCGTATAGTTCAAGGTTGGTCTGAATCTCATTAGCTTTCGACGAACCGCTCAGCAGGCTTCTGGTTGTTTCACGTGTTTGGCTGGAGATGTCGGAGAGGCCGTAGGTGGTGCAAATCTCAGTGTAGCGACTTTTCAGCGAGTCGATGTTGCGTTGCTTTTCACGTAATTGTCTTTCATACATGGCCACCACTTCGCCAACTTTTTGTGTGTGAAGGTTATGCACTTTCTGGTCGTAGAAGTTCAAGACATCCTTGGCAATGTCGCAAGCCACGAAGGGGTCTTTGTCCATCACGGTGATGCTGACGGCCTCGTAAGGGGTCTTGCCAATCTTGATTTTGCTACGGTATTCGTTGATCATGTACGTCTTGGCGAACTTGTAGTTCTTGTCGATCTTGTAGTCCGTCCAGAGGTCATACTTTTCAATGATGGAGTCCATAATGGAGGTCGAATTGATGATTTCGAGCATCTGTTCGGTCTCGCTTTCTTCCGAGTAGGGGCTGATGTTGGCAGGATAAGCCACGGCCACCGACTTATAAAGCGGAGTGATGAACATGGAGCTGGAGAAAATGGCGCCGCAGATGGCAGCGGCAATGGTGATAATAATGATGTGCCATTTCCATTTCAGCACAAGTTGGACTAGTGAAAGGTTGTTGAAATTGTTATCCATGATTTGATTTGTTGTTTTCGGAGTATTGTAATTGATATTCTTTGTTGCTTTTAACTCATTCTTTTTCAATGGCTTTTCTTTTTCCTTTCTTGGCCGCTTCCATTTCGGCCTCTTGACGAAAAAATTCTTTCGAACGGTCGTAAATCACGATGCAGAAGACGAGCAACAGGAAAGTGCTCAGCACGGTGACGACCAAGATGATCCAGCGCACAGGATAGCTCTTGCGCTCGGCTTGGAAGGCTGAGGTGACGACAAACTTGTGTGGAATGAACTCCGTGGCGTCAACTTTGGCTTCTTCATATTTCGACTTGACCAAAGAAAGTTGCAGGCGGTCGTTGTCCAAACGCTCGTTGATGGCGTAGGAGGCACCGCCGTATTCGGCTAAAATGTCAAGTTGCTGCTGTATGTTCTTGATACCCTGTGTGTTGCCTTTACCCAATTCAACGGCCATTTGTTGGCTCAGCATTTCCACTTGTGACTCGTAATCGAACACGCCAAGTTTGCGCAAGGTGTTCAGGGAGTCTTCCAAGCGGTTCATTTCGTCGACGAGGGTGTTATATTCCTGTTCCACAATGCGGAAGGCCTCAATGGCAACCTCCTTTTGCATCTGGTTCATCGTGCTGTCAAAAATCTCGGCAATCTCGTTGGCGATGCGGGCTGAGAGTGCGGCATCAGAATCCAATACGGTGATTTTCACGGCGTTGTATTCCGTGCGGCGGAACTTGATGCGTGCATCGTAGAGTTTGTTCAGCTTGGTGATGGGGTATTTGCTGTTCGCCTTGATGTCGTAATGTTCCATCAGGTTGAAGCGGCTGATGACCTTGTCACGCACGCGGTTCGAGTTCAAAACTTGCAGCATCTGTTCGGTCTGTTCGTCCTCGCCGATGTTCATGATGTCTTTCTCCGACTGGTAGGTCGTGCTGATGAGGACTTTGGAAATGGAATTGCTGGAAGTGGGGTAGATGACCGTCGTGGACTTATAAAGCGGTGTAATAAAATAAGGTGCGCTGAATATGACTGCACAGAGGGCGGCCACTGCCAAGATGATGAGAATGGGCTTCCTGTATTCCACCAACAGTTTGCATAAGTATTTGGAACTGTATGTGTTACGTTGTTGCTCTTCCATATTTATGTGTGAAATAAGTCGTCAAAAATAGGGAAAATTCCCGAACTGACAATGAAAAAAGCAAATTATGCCTTTTTTTCCTTTGGGAGAACGAGGCTGACGATTTCCTTCAGGCTGAGTAAACGCGTGAAGAAGATGGCTCCGCAGTTGATGGCAAAAGTGATGATGAATCCAATCATCCAATTGATGTCCAATTGCTTGGAGAGGTATGTGACCACGACGACAGTGACAAGGAAAACGAGGATGTGAAACCAATAGCGACCGTTTATTTCCAATTTCAAGATGCGTTTGGCAAGCAGATATTGCAAGAAAGCCGTGACGGCTTGCACGCAAAGGCTGGTGCAGGCCGCACCGACCGCCTTGAACCGAGGTATGACAATGAGGTTCAGCAAAATGTTGATGACCACGCCAGCTGCTGCCACGAGGTTGAGTTGCTTGAGGCTACCGTTGGCGGTGAGCAGCGTTCCGAAAACGTAGGTCGTTGAAAGACAGAAGAAACTGCCCATTAACAAAGGAAATACTTTTGCGTATTGGCCGATGCGCAAGAGATAGGCGGCTTCAGTTTCGGCTTCTTCGGGGTTATACATCAGATGCATGATTTCTTGGCGGTAGAAAACGCACATAATCATGACGATGCCCGCCATGGCCACAATCACGTTGAAGGAGGTCTTGACCAGGTTGTTCAGTTCCAATTTCTTTGTCAGTGTGGCGGCAAACATGGGCAACAGCATGATGGCGAAGAGGTTGGAAATGTTGTTGCCTGCGTCGAAGAGACGATAGGCGCGGCTGTAGATGCCAGCTTGCACGCCCTTGTCGTCTAAAAGGCGCTCAAGTAAAACTGGCTCAATGCGGCTATAAACACTCATCAGCAAAACAAGCACGGCAAAAGGCAGACTCTGCATCAAAATTTCCTTGAAAAACTGGAAGTTGATTTTGAAGTTGAGGCTTTCAACATGGCGCAAAACAATGGTCAGGGCGAAAATGAGGGTAGCGATGTAGGCCACGGTCTGGGCTTGCAGGTACCATATAACATTGAACTTTTCTTTTGGGAACCAGCCGCTCCACAGCACGAGGCTCATGATGACGATGGCTAACACGCGGTCAAAGACGGAGAGGATGCTGTCGTGCTTGAACAGCAGTAGACCTTGTATGTTCGACCTGAGGAAGAGGATGAAAGAGAGCAGGATTTGGTTGAGGCCGCACCAGAACAACAGCTTGAGTTTCAGGCCTTCGTTGTAGCCGCAGAAGTAGCCGACCACGAAAATAACGACGGCATAAAGCAATCCGAGAAGCAGTTTTATTTCGGTGAGGCCACCAAAGTGCTTGGAAAGGTTTTTTGGGTCTTGCGCGACGGCACGGCTGTTGAAGTTGGTGATACCGAGGTCGAGCAATATATAAAAGAGGTAAGAGAAGTTGAAAAGGGCCTGATAGGTACCATAGGAAGCATCGCCGAGCAGGTTTTGCACCTCACGGTCGATGCCGAGAATCCAGAACGGCTTCACCAACAGGTTGAGAAACAGTAGGAAGATGATATTTTTGATGAAGCGGTTCTGCATTGAGACGTTGTTATTCGAAGGGCAAAAGTAGGAAAAAAAAACTTTGAAGCCTTTTTTCGTCCTTCATTTTGGAAATTATGTGTATTTTTACCCCCGAAAATTTGACTTTGAGAAATGAACAAGGAACAGGAAAGCGTTGATGTTTTAGAAGAGGAACTTGTTGAGAATGAGAAGAGTCTGCTGCTCATCAACGATGATGTGAATACATTTGAATATGTCATTGAAACCTTGATGAAGGTGTGCCATCATACCCGCGAACAGGCCGAAACTTGCGCCTGGATAACGCACTATAAAGGCAAATGCGCCGTCATGCATGGCAGTTTCGAGGAACTCAAACCTTATTATGACATCCTGCTTGCCCATCAGCTCACGGTCAAGATTGATTAAGCACAAGAACCATGGCAAGCTATACCTCTTTGGAAATATTGGCTATTCAGCAGGCCTACGAATCGATGCTGAAAGACATCCAGCCTTTCATCAACGCACCCAATCAGTTAGAATTGATTGACAAGGCATACCGTTTTTGTTTGGAACAATATGACGGTCGCTACCTTTTGTCGGGGAAGGCCTACATGTTTCACCTGATTGAGTTGGGGCGTATTGCGGTCCTTGAGGTGGGTTTGGGCTACATCTCTGTGGTTGCGGCTTTTCTTCACGGCATTGACTACAAAAAGGGCGTGAGCGGTAGAGAACTGATGAACCAGTTCGGCAAGACCGTGGCCATTATCCTCGAAGACTTCAGCCAGATTTCGCAGTTGGATACGGAAAAGGTGGCCTATAATTCCGATAATTTCCAAGTGTTGTTCCTCTCCCTGATTGATGACATGCGTTCGGTGTTGCTGAAAGTGGTGCATCGAGTGTATGATGTTCGTAATCAGAAGGATGTGGACCCCGACCGTTTGTCGAAGTATTTCCACGAAATCAAATACATCTATATTCCTATCGTTCACCGTCTTGGCCTTTATAAACTGAAAGCTGAGTTGGAAGAGAAGCTGATGCTGTTTGAAAATCCGGTGCTGTTCCATGAGATTGAGGCCAAGATTGAGGCCAGCCATGAGGCACGTAGAAAGACGGCTGAAGATTTCATTTCTCGCATTTCGGAAGGCATTGACGCTGAGTTGGAGCGCACCAAAAAGAACGGAAAGCACAAGTTTAGCTATTCCATCAAATGGAGGTTGAAGTCCATCCCTTCGATTTATGCCAAGATGAAAGCCCAGAATGTGCCGTTTGAGGAAGTCTACGACTTGATGGCGGCAAGGGTCATTATCCATTGCGCCTTGAAGGACGAGCAGGAATGCTGCTGGATTGTCTATTCGGCCATCACCAATCTCTATGACCCCATGCCTGAACGTCTCCGCGACTGGATTACGAAGCCGAAAGCCTCGGGGTATGAGTCGCTGCACACCACGGTGAAATATGACGACAAACTTTGGTTTGAGGTACAAATCCGTACCACGCGCATGGATGAGGTTGCCGAGACAGGTCAGGCGGCGCACTATTTATATAAAGGTGAAAAGGAGACTTCCGAAGAGTGGCTGCTCAATGTGCGGCAGGTGCTGGAAAACCCCACTATGGTGTCGTTTGAGAGTTCATACAAGAGAATTTACAAATCCGATAAGATCTTCATTTTCACGCCCGAAGGTGACTTGAAGCAGTTGCCCATCGGCTCCACGGTGCTTGATTTTGCATACGAGATACATACCCATGTGGGTGAAACATGTAACGGTGCCCGAGTCAATGGGCGTATGGTGCCTATCCGTCATGAATTGACCAATGGCGACAAGGTGGAAATCATCACGAGCAAGAAACAGTCGCCGCGTGCTGACTGGCTCAATGTGGTGGTTACGGAGAAGGCCAAAAACAAGATTCGCCGTTACCTGAAGGAAGAGGAGTTGAAGGAGTCGGAGTTGGGCAAAGGCATGTTGCAGAGGAGACTGAAAAACTGGAAGTTGCCCTTCTCGGAGACCGTGGTCGATATGTTGGTGAAGGAGTTCAAGTTGGAGAACTCGCTGCAACTCTACCATCAGATTTCAACGGAGAAAATCGACATTACTGATGTGAAACGTTTCTTGGTCTCCAAATTTGGGGAGAGTGCCGAGAAAACGGAAAAAATTGTGCCTGAGCAGATTGAATCCACAAAGAAAGATCTGCAACCTGAAGCTGAGGAGTCGCTTTGCATTGGTGAGGACATTGGCAATGTGACCTACAAATTAGCCAAGTGCTGCAATCCCATTCCTGGCGACCATGTGTTTGGTTTTGTCACCAGCGACGGCACCATCAGCATACACCGTATCACCTGCCCCAATGCTAAGAGTTTGCAGCAACGTTACGGCTACCGTATCATCAACGTGAAATGGAACGGCATTGAGACAGGGTCGCAAGCCACCATCCGTATCTATGGCCACGACGTGATTGGACTTTTGGGCAAGATTACCAAGGTCATTTCCGAGGATTTGGAGGTGAACATGAAAAACATCGTTTTTAATTCCGACAAGGAAGGCTATTTTGAAGGCAAGATTGTGCTGCAAATCTCCGATGTGGAGGCTTTGGAGCAACTGATTCTCAAGATTAAAGCCATTGATGGAATTATGGAAGTAGTTAGAATTGATTGATATACATAAGATTACAATAAATGAGAAAGTTAACGTTAATAGCAATATTGGTTTTTGCGTCAGTCACGATGAGGGCGCAGGAATTAGATAAGATGTATGGCATCGACCATGAGAAGAAGATTGTCGTTGCTACAGGTCGGTTTTTGGAGGGTATGAAGCCATACAAGGAGTCAATGATTGTTTTGGGCGAGACTTATACCTATTATCGTAGCGAGATGCCGTTGATTACCATTACCACTGATGGCCCGATTGTCAACTCGCCTGCTGTGCATGGTGTCATCAATGTGGCCGATGCTGATGGCAATGTTATTACAATGCACGCTGGATTCAAGATTCGTGGTACTTCTTCGCAGCAGTACGACAAGAAATCCTATCGTGTTGAGTTGTGGGCAGATGAGACAGGCACTTTGATGGCCGACACCACTTTTTTAGGGATGCGCAGCGACGACGACTGGAACCTTGAAGCCATGTGGGCGCAACCGCTTCGTCTCCGTGACAAGATAGCCAACGAGCTTTGGATGGAGATGTATCAGCTACCTTACGCCGAAAGCGAACCCGATGCCTTGCCAGGTATACGTATGGTGTATGCTGACTTATTCATAAATAACCAGTATTTAGGCGTTTATGCCTTGACCGAACGCATGGACCGAAAACAACTCGGCCTGCGCAAATACAACGGTGATATTCGTGGCGTGCTTTACAAAGGCAATGGCCCAGGCGCTCCCACATTCGAAAGTTTGCCCGACTACGACAATACACAAGACACTTGGGACAATTACGAATGGGTTTATCCCAACGAGAGCGACACCGCTATCAATTGGAACCACCTCTATAGCTTCACCAACTTTGTAATCAATGCCTCCGATAACGTATTCTACTCGCAGTATGCCGCCCAGTTCGACAAGAACAATGCCATAGATTACTACCTGTTTATCAATAGTTTAATGGCCATGGACAACATGGGACGCAACCTGTTTTTGGCGCGTTACAAGAAGTCGAGCACCTACATGTACTTGCCTTGGGACTTGGATGCCATTTGGGGCTTGGACACCGACGGTAACAAGACTTACAACACGGCAGGCTTGATGAGCAACGGCTTCTTCGACCGTTTGATGCAAGACTGTAACGAAAATGGCTTCGTGGCCTCGGCCAAAACGCGATACAACAGCTTGCGCAGTGACATCCTGACCACTGAACATATCATGGAACTGGTTCAAAAGCAATACGAAGAATTGCTTGAAAGTGGTGCATACGAGCGTGAGCATGAGGCTTGGCCTGAGTTTACCGTTGATGAAAGCCAACTTGAGTATATGCGCAATTGGTTGGACAACCGTTTCCACTATTTGGATGGTGAAATCAATGCGGGATGCGGCACTTGGGGCATCGAGGCTCCTGAGCCCATCGAAGGGCCGACTCAATTTGTTGAAGTCTTTCCGAATCCAGCCAAAGACCGCATCAATATCCGTTTTGCGGAAACTTCTGAAGCCTTCGTCAGACTGTATGACATGACGGGGCGGTTGGTGCATTCCAATGCTGTTTCAGTGCAAGCCATTGTCGTTCCGACACAAGGTCTGAGCCAAGGTGTTTATACTTTGGTGACTAATGTAGGTGGAAAACAGCAGGTGGATAGGGTGGTGGTGGAGTGATTACGCTTTCCGTTTCTCCATCCGCTTCAGCACAATAATACTCACTTCGTAAAGCAGATAAAGCGGAATCGTGACTAAAATCAGCGTCATCAAGTCGGGCGGCGTGATGATGGCGGCAACGACCATGATGACGAGGAAAGCGTATTTGCGGTATTGTTTCAACATTGAGGCCGATACAATTTCCAATTTGCCCAAGAAAAATGCGATGACAGGCAGTTGGAATACTAATCCCATGACCAAAGTTAAGGTAGTGAAGGTGCTGATGTAGGATTTCAGGGTGATGTTGCTTTCCACCATTCCTGAAACGCTATAAGTGCCTAAGAACCTGAATGAAATGGGGAAAAGGATGAAGTACGACATCAGCACGCCGATGATGAAAAGCAGGTACATCGTGGCGGCGACTTGAACAGAGTATTTCTTCTCGTTATCATACAAAGCAGGTGTGATGAAGCGAAACAGTTCAACCAAAATGTAAGGAGATGCACCCAATAGTCCAATATAGAGTGCAGTTGTGACGTGTGTCATGAATTGGCTCGACAACTCCGTGGCAATCAGATTGATGTGGAACTGGTTGAAGACGAAGTTGGAACCAAGTCTATGAAGAAATTTCTCAATATAACGATAGGTGACAAAATCCCATTGGCTTGGAGCGAGGAGCAGCTCGAAGGTCTTGTTCTTGAAGCAGAAAATAGCAATAGCCAACACCATCACCACGGCAATGATGCGGAACAACATTCGGCGGAGCACTTCAAGGTGTCCGCCGAAGGTCAGCAGGTTCGGGTCGGGGTTATTGTCCGACTCTGTTTTCTTCTTTGGGCTCGGCTTGCGCTTCATCCGTCACCTCTTGCGTTTTGTCTTCCTCTATAGGCTCATTCATGCCTTGCTTGAAACTCTGTACGCCTTTGCCTAAGCCTTTCATCAGCTCTGGCACTTTCTTTCCGCCGAAGATGAGCAAGGCCACGCCCGCGATGAGCAATAATTCTGTCGTGCCGATGAATAAGAGTGTCATGCTACCAAATAGATTTCGTTGGTTTCAAAGTTGATTTCCCAGTTACCATTTTCAGCGGATTCCCACTTGTACTTCTGTGACATACGGTCCCACCAGCTCTGGAACTTGGTGCCGGTCTCGCCCATGTCCTTGACGAGTTTCTCGTAAAGCTCTGTGTTGTCCGCGGTGAGGATTTTCGCCAATTCGTTCAGGCCGTTTCTTCTTTCGAAGAGTTGTTGGATTTCGTTCTTTTCTTCAGGGGTTACCTGACCTACTTTTTTCTTCATTGTTGAATTGTTGAGTGTTTAATCGTTTAATTGTTGTTGCTTGATCGTCGCTTTGCGTCATTGCGAACGAAGTGAAGCAATCTAATTCGTTTCATTCGCTTAATTCGCCGTTTTTCTTTGTCGGCGAATCTGACGAATTGAGCGAATGTACTGCTTCGTGCCTCGCAGTGACGCGAAGCGTGTCCTAAAACTCCTTCCTAACCTCAAACGGATCCAAGTAGTTGATTTCCTTGATGTCGATTTGCGGCATGAACTCACCAACTTTGCGGATGTCGTTCAGCAGATCGCGGGATGCGTTGCGCTCCAGATGTGCCATTACGCATTGCTGGTGCGAGGGTGTGTTGTTGTCCCAAGTCAGCTTGCGATTGAGCCAGATGCAGCGGCGGCACTGGTAGGCGTCGCAGTTACGGCACAAGGGCGCGTGGTCGAGTTGCAATAGTTGTGGGTTAGGGATGTCCAAACCCTTCTCCAAGTCGCCAACTGAATTATCCGATGATGGATTGTGGTGATTCAATTGGTTGAAGACCTTCATCCGCTCATCATAATAGAAAGCAGGGCAGAGGTAGAAACTCCCGTTCGGGGCAAGGGTGATATTGCTCACACCCGCCTCACAGTTGTGCATCTTCTCCAGCATCATCCTGTTCGTCAAAAGGTTGAATTGAGGTGATTGGCCTTGTTTATAGAGACCAAGTAAAGCGGCGTTCCACTCGTTCAAAATCTGTTTATACGTCTCAATTTGCTCGTCTGAGAATTGCTCCACATCAGTAATGCAAAAGTTGATTCTTGCTCCAGAGGCGAACAATTTTGCAATTGCATCTTTTTGTTTCAGCATTTCGCTGAAAGTGAGACGAATCACTGTCGCCATCTTCGTCTCGAAGATGGTCGCCGTGTTTTTTTCCAACTCCGAGACGGAGTTGGCGACAATGACATCAGTTTCTCCGTTGTCCGAAATGCCCGTAACAGGCTTGCAACCAATAGGATAAATCTTCACATTGTCGATGCTCTCAATGACAGAAGCATATTCTTCGGGCAAGGCATAGTCTGGGAAGACATACTGAATCATCAAGTTTTGCTTCATTCCGAAGAGGATGCCCTTCTCCAAGGTCTCGATAGGCATCAGGTGCCTTTCTTTCAGCGGATTGTCAGCATGGCAGTAGGCCACGCTGGTGTCGTCTAATAATATAACAAGGTATTGCAGCATGGCTTTAGCAGATTTCGGGTTTCACTTCGCGTTTGTTGGCTTCGTACTGCTCGCGCAGGTCCTCTAATTCGAGCTTGCGGAAGAGCTTGTTCCAGTAGTAGTTGTTGGCTCTCACTCTTGCCTTGTGCATCTTGCAGATGGCGGTGGCGCGTTCAAATACGGTGTGTGTCTGTGCCGCGTCGTAGTTCTCACCTTGACACCAGGCGCAACCGCTGGCCACCTCGCAAGTGATACATTCCGGCTTGCTTTGTGTCAGTCTATCTAAAGTGAGGAAGGGGCGCAACTTGTTTTTGTCGATGCCATCCTTGATGTTGCCAATGGTCCATGTCTCCTTGTCGCGGAGGGAGTATTGCGCAAAGCGGGTGCAGGGATAGAGGTTACCAGCTGCATCAACAGATAGCATCTTGCCCGCGCCGCACCAGTTCTGGTTGTCGCGCTCGGGGTCCATGGGTTTGCCGATGTGTTCCGAGAAGAACGAGCAAGCGTAGTCCTGATAATAGCCGCCATCGATGATTTCGTCGGCGAGTTGCATCAGTTGTTCCTCAAATTTGAGGTCGTCGCCTTCTTGCCATACGTCCTCGAACACCACGTTGATATTTACCTCGTGGATGCCTAAGGAATAGAGATGTAGCACACTCTCGGTGATATAGGGAATGTCAGCAGATGAGACGGTGACTTTGGTTCCAGCATCTGGGAATTGTTCTAACCACAGCGGAATATTCTTAATCACATCTTTGTAGGAGCCTTTCTCGGTGATTTTGTACACGCGGTTGAGGTCGTGCTTCTTCTCCGTTCCATCGATGGTGATGCCGATGGAAAGATGGTCTTGGTTTTTCTGGATGAAGTCCTGTACAGCCTTTTCATGGTAGTTGATGCCGTTGGTGGAGAAGTTGAAGCGGAATGAATTGAACCAATGATGGTTGCGACGGAAAAGTTCCGTCTTGATGTAGTTACAAATCCTGTCGATGAGTTTTACTTCGAGAAGAGGCTCGCCGCCGATGAAGTCCCACACCACCGACTCATAGGCGAAATCGGGGTCGGTCTCATGGTCTAGTACATAATCGATGAACGTTTTGGCCACTTCCCAAGACATTGTTTCTTTCATGTTCTTTCCAACAAGGAAACAATATTTGCAGGCCAACTGGCAGTCTTTGGTGACGATGAAGGTGATATTTTTTGCCATGCCAGATCGCCATGGGGTTTGGTTATTCTTAATATAAACCATTTATATTTTTGTATCTTTTTGTAAACAATAAAAAAGTATTTACATTAAAATTTCATTTTGTGTTTTACTATGCATTCTGTTTCAATAATACAAGTATCCTTTTTCAATAAGGTCCTCTGCAAGAGCCATTACATAATTTACTACAAGTACTGGTACATCCTCCTGTGCAACTCCCAGTACATCCTGTTTTGCATGTTCCATCGCAACCTCCTCTACATGTAGTGTAGCAGTCACCTTTACAAGAGGTATCGCAACCTCCCGTACATGTTGTTTTGCAGCTACCGACACAAGTGGTTCTGCAAGTATTCTGACACGCATTTGTACAAGCATCTATGCAATCAAGTGATTTTGTACATGATTGAAAAAATGTAGGGGTAAAAGTACCCATAACTACCATTCCTAAAATGGGCAATGTCTTTTTTGCAGCACTTTTGAAAAACTCTCTTCTTCCTTGAAGATCATTGTTTTCTCCGTTTTCCATTTTGATTAGTTTTATTTGCGTCCTTGGCTCATAAGACGACATTATTCAATGGTAAACAGAGCGGAGCCTCCCAAACTTATCCTTATTTCCAGCAGTTGGGTCTGGACTCCCATATAAAGAAAATAACGGATAGGGTCAAACTCCGCTGTTTATGTTGTGCATAAGACACATGCAAACATAACAGCGAAAGTCGCTACCCCACTTGTTATTCCCCTTTATATGTGAATTGTCCAGATTCACTGCTGAGGAACAAAGGAAGAATGCGCTTTCTCTGGCCAGCCGTTTTCTCTCGGCTTAGCAGGGGCAAAAATAGACAAAATTTGGATTGGGCAAGGGGATGTGGTGAAAAAAAGTAGAAGAAAATAGAATTGTTGTACTATTCGGAGTAGAATAATGAATAATAGGAAATGCAACAATTAGAAATACTGAAGGTATGCTTCTTCTGGTAATATGGCGTTTCTATTGTTTGCGTTTTGGTTGTAGCAATCCCCTTTCCAGCGGACGATATTGTTATTAATGTAATCGGCAATACGATTCATTTCATATTGGTTGCGAATGATGTGGTCGTGAAAACGGGATTGCCATGCAAAAGAAAGGTTGTGTTCGTTGGCATATTTGGTGACACCAATTTTGAATCCCCGAATGATGGATGCCAGATTTTTGGATTGTGGGCCGAATTTTTGTAGAGGTTCCCCCTGTAGAGACGCAAAATTTTGCGTCTCATTATCGGTTGTTTCTAATTGATGAGGTGCAAGAATTTGCGTCTTGGAATGATGTGTGGTTTGCTGTAAAGGAGACGCAAGATTTTGCGTCTCTACAACGGGGGCAGGGGCGTTGATGATAATTATGGCGTGAATGTGGTTGGGCATTACAATCCATTCAGGAATTTCTGTATCTGGAAAATGCGATGGTATTGCTTGTAAACAATCGTTTGCGGATATGCCCAAATCGGTGTATGACATTTGTCCATCGACAATATGCCCAAAATAGGGTTCGCGGTCTTTTGTGCAGATGGTAACAAAATAGGAACCGTTCTTGTAATCATGCCATGTGGCGCGTACGGTTTGAATGCGATATTTGTTTTTGAATTTGTCGGTCATTTTTGCCGTTTCGTTTTGTTGGTAGAGACGCAAAATTTTGCGTCTCTTGTGATTATTATTTTATTGTGCGTTTCTGAATGATTCATTTGTGATCAGGAGACGCAAAATTTTGCGTCTCTACAATTTCCATATAAATTCCACCTTCAAATCTGTCTTATGATTCCCCTCAATCAGTGTCAATCCACTGCCAATCTCGTCGCGGTCGCTATAGATGGTGCATCCAATGCGAGCATAAAGTGTCAAGGCGTTGAATAGCTTTACTTTGCCTAAGAGATACACTCTCATGCCTTTGCCGTAAAGGGCGGGCACGCTGAAGGAATAGAGCACATCGCTTTCGTAGGCATAAATGCGGGCATTGTAGTCTTTGGCATCGAAGATAGCGTAACGGAAGGAGAGGCTATAGGGTTTGTTCTCAGGCTTGTAAGCGATGTCCTGACAGAGGAAATAGCCGTGTTCGTTGCTGCCGTCTTCGTTGTGGTAGTGGGCATATTCAGCTTTGTTGCTGCAATGGAAGTCTCTGCCTATCTGATAGTTGATGTTGAAACGCACGGAGTTCTTGGTGTAGAGGATGGGGTAGTGGGTGAAAACAAATCCGTCCGTCGAGTTCTTCATCTTGGTTTTGGAGCGGAATTGCAAATAGGCATGGGTTCTACGATTGAAACTGTGGTTGATGCGCAAGTAATAGTCGTGGCCGCGACTGGGTGCGTTGACTTGCGAGGTCAGCCATGTGAATTGGAATTGGTCGGCGTAGGCGAGGATGTTCCAATAGGGTGCAGGTGCGGCTTCCACACCGAGATAGATGCCGCGTTGCCCTTGGTTGCGACCGCCTTCGCCGAAAGCGTTGGAATAGAGGTTCTGGTAGACCTTGCCGTAGTCGCGATACATGAGGGTAAAATTCAGGTAACCAGCGGGTTTGACAGTTAGGCCGATTAAGCCTGCAAAGCGGTCGAGGGTCGTTGAGCCTGTTGGAACGATTGGTTGTGTTTGTGTCGGCCCTTCGACAGGCTCAGGGACCTTAGCATCATGATTGTAACTCATCGCAGCTTCACCAAAAACTGCAAATTTGCCTTTAATATACTTGAAATCAATCCCTTGGTTGGTAAGCCTTTGGCCTTGGAAATAGAACTGGTTGTAGTGGCTTGGCCTGAGTTGCAAGGGGGCACTAAGCCAGGTGTGGTGAACGGTGTAACCGACCTCAAAATGCGCGATGGCATAAGAAAAGTGTCCTCCAATGAGTCGTTGCCGTATGGCATGACGGTCTTGCAGTTCGCCTATAGTGCGATGATAGCCAGTCTCTTGCAGGCTGCTGACAAGTTCGGCTTCATTGTCTATGGTGTCGGCTAAGCTCACATTGGCATCAATCCAGCGATTGGAATAGAACACGATGCCACTGAATGGACCACTGCCCAATGTGACTGCTGCGCCGCGCATAAAAGCATACTCGCTGGCCGAGGCTTTGGGTGTAATCCCGCGTCCTTGTTTCATCACGCTGCCGCTCGCACCCGCTTTGCCGAAACTCATGCCCGACCACATGGTAAGCCCTTGACCAAAAGAGAGTTGATAATCACCCAAAACGGCAGCTTTCACGATACCCAAGTCCTTGGCATAGAGATGGAAACCCAAGAAGTCAAAACCGCGACGGTAGTTGCTGCCCAATAGTTTTTGAATCGTGTCGCTGACCTTGTCGGTGAAAAACATCTCACCTGGGTCTTTTTCCAACACGAATCCTGCGCGAATCTTGTTCCTATAATTATAGGTGTATCTGAGTTGGTATTTCTGCGGACAGCCGAGATAGAGTGAGTTAGGTTTGGCCAATAGGGCAGAGTCGTCGATTGGCATGTAACCTTGCTGTTTTTCAAGGATTTGTTCGTAGCGACCCACAATCTGATGCTTGCCGTAACGCGCCATCTTGTTGAATGTCAGCTTGTCTTTGCTTTGGTCTTGTCCGATGCAAACCACAGGTCGGATGATGGCCAAGGTCTGCTCGTCGAAGCCTTCCACCATCTCCAACTCGTCAAGGAAGAGGAAATCACCGTAATAGTTGCGGTATTGCTGCAATGCCTCATATTGGAACACGGTGAGCAGCCGCAGTTCCACCAACTGCATGACCTCCTCACTGTTGAGGTTGACAGGGTTCTCGCTGAGGAAGATGTAATTCTCCAAAAGGTCTTCAAAATCAATGTCTTCGTCACTATCCTCTGCCAGTCGTTCCACCTGTTCGATGAGCAAAGTGTTCAAGGCCTCGGTGCTGAGCGTGTCAATGGCGATTTGTGCCTTCGCAAACAAGGTGAATGAAAGGGATAATATGATGAAAACCAGACGTTTCATATTACTTTCCAATGCTGAAAATCATGCCGATTTGTAGGGAAGCTCCCAATTCGTTGTGTAATTGTGCCGCCACATTGATTTGTGCAAAGCTAATAGCGTAACCGAGACCGAAACTCAAGATTCCAGGGTTGGTTTGCACGCCTGCTCGGATGTAAAAGCTCTTGAAGGCTTCGTATTCCAATCCGCCGCGTAAGCTAACACCTTCTCTTTCTGTGTTTTTCTCAATCTCGCATTGCCCGACAAAATCCTTGATGAATTGATAGGCCATGCCGAAACGAAACACGATGGGCAGCTTCTCATGGTTCAAAGTCTGCTCGAAACTGAAATTGACAGGGTTGAAAATGTAAGTGCCAAGGGTCAGTTTGTCAGTAACATGTGATTGTATGCCCAGTTCAAAGGTGACCGCACTGAATTTGCCGTAGTCGTTGCCGATTTTCAGCAGGAAATAGTCAAGTTGGAGGCCGATTTGCAGGTAGCGACCGAAGTCTTTGGCATAGGCCAAGCCGAACTTGTTTTCGTTGTATTTTGAGGAGCCGAATTGGTTGAAACTCAGTCCCAAGGTTCCGAATTTGGTCGGAACGGCAAAAGCACCGCATTTGTAAGCCGTCTCAGGCAGCAACCAGCGGTTTTCATAATACAATCCGAGGCTGATTTTCTCCAAATTGGCCATGCCGGCGGGGTTGTTCTGCATGGCCCACAGCCCTTGCGAGGCTACCGTGGAACCACCCATGGCAGCAGCGCGACCTCCGATGGGATGAATGATGTCGTAGGCGAAAACGGTCGAAACGGTGAAGGTTATGAGGATAAGGAGTAAAAATCTCTTCATAGGCAGCGTTTTGATGGTGCAAATGTAACGGTGTTTTGTAAAAATTCAAAACTTTTGTCGCAATAGGCGGTAAAATTCTTTATTTTCGCAAGCTGAAAGTAGATTTAGGTTATTGAGCTTGTCGTAATATGAATGTCGTTTTGATTATCGTCGCCATTATTTTGGTGCTTATTGGATTGGTCGGGGCAGTCGTGCCTGGGATTGCGGGAACGCCGTTCAGTTTCCTGGGCCTTTTGGCGTTGTCGTTTGTCAAAGGTATCAATTATTCCACTGAATTTCTGGTGATTATGGGTGTCATAGGTGCCGTCGTCTTTGCGGTGGATTATGTTGTTCCGATTTGGGGTACAAAGAGATTCGGCGGTACAAAAGCGGGTGTCCGGGGCAGCACAATAGGTCTTTTCCTCGGCCTTCTCATCACTTTTGTTTTCCCCATCGGGTTTATCGCGGTCTTGTTGGGGCCGTTCATTGGGGCTTATCTCGGCGAAAAAAATGCAGGCACCGACGACCACAAGGCGTGGAAATCGGCCTTTGGTTCCTTCATCGGTTTTTTGTTGGGGACTGGAATCAAAATAGTGTATGCTTGTGTATGTATATACTTCATTGTTAGGGATTTAATTTGTTTGATATGAATCAATTGGAAGAAAAGGCACGGCATATCCGCGAATTGATACTGACTGCCTTGGCGGAGGCTGGCTCAGGACATACAGGCGGCTCCTTAGACTTGGTGGACATTTTCACGGTGTTGTATTTCAATCATTTGCGTCATGACCCGAAACGCCCTGATTGGGAAGACCGCGACAAAGTAGTGCTTTCCATCGGGCACACGGCACCTGTGTTGTATGCGACTTTGGCGGCGGCAGGTTATTTTCCTGAAGAGGAAATGCTGACTTTGCGCAAGTTGGGCAGCCGACTGCAAGGCCATCCAAGCTATGAGTTCCAATTGCCAGGCTTGGAGACTTGCTCGGGTTCGTTGGGACAAGGTCTTGGCGTGGCTTTGGGTATGGCTTTGGCGGCCAAAATGGATGGCAAGCCGAACCGTGTATTTTGCATCATGGGTGATGGTGAGCAACAGGAGGGAAGCGCGTGGGAATCGGCTATGGCGGCGGCGCATCACAAGGTAGACAACCTCTGCGCCATCATCGACCGTAATCGTTTGCAGATAGATGGTAATACCGAAAAGGTGATGGCTATCGACCCGCTAAAAGACAAATGGACGGCTTTCGGTTGGCATACGATTGAGATTGACGGTCACGACATGAGCCAAATCAAGATGGCTTTGGAAATGGCTGACAAAGAGCAGGGTAGACCGACTGTCATCATTGCTGATACTATTATGGGCAAGGGTGTTCCGTCAATAGAAAACAACAACCAATGGCACGGCAAGGTACCTACCAAGGAACAATTGCCTGAGTTTTTAAATGAATTGACATAACGGCGTTTCGACAGGCTCAACGACCGTCAGGGTCCCTGAGCCTGTCGAAGGGCCCAAAGCTCCAAGATATGAATTACATCAACAAAGGAAATAAACCCACAAAAACTGGCTTCGGCGAGGGCGTTCTCGCTGCGGCGCAAAAGGATAACAGGGTGGTCGGTCTGGGTGCCGACATCACCAATTCGGTAGGGATGAACCTCTTTGCGGAGGCTTTTCCCGAGCGGTTTTTCTCCATGGGCATCGCCGAGCAGGATGCCGTGACAACGGCTGCGGGACTGGCCTTGAGCGGAAAAATACCTGTGTTCAGCACCTACGGCGTGTTTGCGGCGCATCGTGCCAACGACCAAATCCGCATCTCGGTGTGTTACAACAATGTGCATGTCGTCATAGGAGGTGCCCATGCGGGTGTTTCGGTTGGCCCTGACGGAGCCACGCATCAGGCGTTGGAAGATATTGCCGCCATGCGTGTGTTGCCCAACATGACCGTCATATCACCCTGTGATGCCACGCAGGCCAAAATCGCCACGGAGAAAGCCATCTTGGAATGCAAAGGGCCAGTCTATATCCGATTTGGACGAGAGCCTATGCCGGATTTCACTGATGAAAACCAGGACTTTGAAATAGGAAAGGCCCAACTGATGCGTGAGGGTAATGATATTACCCTTGTCGCCACAGGTCACGCGGTGTGGGAGGCTCTTGAAGCAGCGCGCATGCTCGAACAGATGCACATTTCGGCACGCGTCATTAACATGCACACCATCAAGCCGTTGGATGGCGACATCCTCAACAAGGCCGCCGATGAAACCCGAATGGTTTTCACCATCGAGGAGCATCAAAAGGCTGGTGGCTTGGGAGGGGCTGTGGCGGAGTTTTTGGCTGAAAACCATCCCATTAGAGTATGCCGTATCGGTATGGATGATTGTTTTGGCGAGTCGGGACAGGCTTCCGCTTTGATGCACAGGTTTGGCTTGGATGCGGAGAGTATTGTCCGTCGTGTGGTGGAAATTGTGTCCAACGACATTCACTCATCTACTTAACACCAATAGATTAGTCTTCCTTCTTTCTCTTCGATAGGGCGTAGGCGGCGCCAAAGCCTATGAGCAGCAAGGCACCGTTGCCGAGTGGTAGCAGGTCGTCATCATGTCCTTGCGATCCGCCATTCCAATTGGTGGTGAAGTTGTGGCCAGGAAGACAAAGACTAAAGGTCCCACCATCCCTCGACATCCCAAAAAGACCTAAATCACCAAGCCCGAAAAGACCACCTTGGGGTACGTTATCATTCTCTATTCTATCATACTCTATTTCATCATCACTCATCATCAAATAATAGAAATTATCACGTGCGAAAAGGCCATCTTGGATTTCTTTCTCATCCATGAAGAGTTTTTGTGCATATGAGCCCATAGCAAAGCCCAGAATGATTGCTGCAGTCAAAATTAGTTTTTTCATATTGTGTGTGTTTTTAATTCGTTAATAAACTGTTCAAAATTAAACTTCAATATCATTTGACACGGGACGCGGGACTTCGTGACACGGGACAACCAAACTTCTCGCGGTCTCGTGTCTCGTAGTCTCGTATCTTAATTAACAACAATCTTCTGCGTCTTCACATCCCTGCCGTTGCAAAGGCGGACCACATATACGCCCGCGCTCAGGTTGAGGCTCATGCTGTGGCTACCCTTGATGTTCTCGCTGCTCAGGATGCGGCCCGTGATGTCCATCACTTGCAAGGTGGCTGCACCGCTGTTGTTGATTATGAGCTCACCGTTGCTGATGAAAGCGAAACTATCGACGATGTCATTGGAGGCTTCCTCGGCGAAAACGATTTTGAAACGGGCGGCATAGTGGGCATCTTCTGAATTGAAGGTGTAACTGGCCACTGAGCCTTCGGTTCCTGAGCCTGTCGAAGGAGTCGAAGTGGCGGCCAGCAGGTCGATGTCGGTGCCCGTGGCGTTATCGATGAGGTGCAGGTAGCTGCCATTATAGCCCCTCGTGTCGAATTCCAGCGTGAAGATGTCGTTCTTGGCGGTGGTGAAGCACAGCGGCATCATGTTGGCCCCTTCCCTGTAAGCAATGGCATATTCCTTGCCGTCCTCGGGAACGTAAATTATTGGGGCGTACTGGCTCAAGCTGAGCTTGCTGCAATTCTCACCCTTGCCAGCCTTCATAAAGACCCTGTCTAGTAGGACACCGTTGGCGGTCAATTCAATCTGCAGGTTTTCAACACCATTGCCTCTGACCAATGTTTCTCCTTCATCGATATCAAAACTTTCCGCAGGCCTAAAGATCACGTTTGACAACCTATGGCTTCTGGTTGCAACTACAAACAAGGCCGTCATAGGGGGAACGACTATTCCTGTTCCTGTTGGATCTTGTGGATTATAATCTAATACCATAACATTGTTTCTGGCTTCATTCAGCGTATAGAAACTATGAATATAATTAATCCAATAGGTTTTGTCTCCAACTGTTTCCCAGCTGCCTGTTTCCACTGTAGCATTGCAAGGATAAGGATTGCCCACCAAGTTATAGCCACTATAATGATACTTGGGGCTAATACTATCATAACGAAGGTAGCGATGTTCTTTCTTCGCACAGGTATATAGATAACCCGTGAAACTCAAGGTGGTGGGCAGGTAGTTGGCATACAAATAGCCGTTGCGTTCAGCCACAAAGTTCGCGTCTTGCGCGACATAAACCGTGTCATGCACGACATACCAAAGCGTATCATTGTGAGTAACCGTGTCATACACGACATTACAAACCGAGTCATAATCGTAATAAGCCAAGTCATGCACGACAAAAGTCGAGTCACGCCCGACATAATCTCTATAGTTTCTCCATTCTGCGTACGGATACTCCTGGTTGAAGTGGTAGAAGTCAAAGTTTTCACCGTAGAAGAATCCAGCCTCTTCGTAATCAATGAAGGGTGCTTCATCAGGATGGTCTTGGGTATCTTCTTGAATTTCAATATAATTCGCCGTCACCGGAATGGAAATCAGATTCCAGCCGTTCGGATTCCAACCAAAGTCGTTCACATGGAGATCATAAGGTTCGATGTTTTTCTTCATAGTGGCCTTAAACTCCTCACCACTTGGACAATGCAATTGGACACCGTCTTCGATGGTAAGGGTACGGTAGCCTAATATCTCCCACCATTCATAGAAGTTGAGGTTGCAATTGCTAAGGAGGATGACATCATCACCTATCCAGCCCAGATCAGGATTTGGTTCTACGGGGAGTGAGTCAGCCAGTGCTCCATCAGGACTGCCAACGCGCCAGTTTCCCAAGGTATTCCACTCGCAGTTTACTTCACCAGTGAAATACATGACTCGGCCGTTTGAGGCATTGTTGTTGATAGAATCATTGACCTCTTGGGCATGTAGCGCAAATGTGGCTATCATTGCCAATAGAAATATAGTTAATCTTTTCATTTTTAGTAATTTAGAATTATAATTAGTGAAGATTTGCCATTTTTGAAGCCGCAAAAGTACAGTTTTTGTTCTTTCGGGGGCAAAAAATGTCATTTTTTGGAAAAAGAATCTATTTTGAGGAACATGCCATTTGTTCGTAAAAAATGATGAAAGCAGTTTTGGCAGTCTGAAAAATTAGTGTGTATGAAAGTTTTTCCTATTTTTGTGGTCTCAACAATTCAACGATTCAACAATCAACATTTCAACATACCATGTTCTCCTGTCCCATCCAAATCCGCATGAGCGACCTCGACCCCTACAACCATGTCAACAACGGGGCGCAATGCAACTATTTCGACATGGGCCGAAGCCGCTACTTCGAGCATGCCTTCCAAACCCGAATCGACTGGCTGACTTTCAAATATGTCCTCGTCCATGTCGACCTTGATTTCCGCAAGCCAGTGCATTTCCACGACCCGATTGTTTGCGAGAACCGCGTCACGGAGATGGGCAACTCCAGCTTCAGGATGGAGCAATGCCTGAAAGATGCCGAGACAGGTGAGGTCAAGACGCTGTGCCACGCCGTGGTGGTCTATTTCGACCGCGAGGCTAACAAGGCGGAACGGATTCCGGATAATGACCGAATGCTCTTGGAAAGTGAAAAACTATGATACTCTTTGCGTCATTGCGAGGAGGAACGACGAAACAATCCAGAGTAGGTGCTTACAAAGATGCTTTTTCTCTGGACTGCTTCGTTCCTCGCAGTGACGGGTAAACCTAAAATATGATTTGACAATGAAAAAACTGACTTTTACCCTAATCTGTTTCATCGCTGCAATGGCACTCCAAGCCCAAACCGAAGCCGAACTGAACGCTTGGAACGATGTCAACATTCATGAAATCAACAGACTGTATCCGCGGACGAATGTCATCCCTGTGGGAGAACAATGGTCGCAATGCCTCAACGGCGACTGGAAATTCTATTGGTCGGAAACACCCGAAAATGCTCCTGCTGAGTTTTACAGAATGGACTATAATGTTTCTGCGTGGGGAACCATCCAAGTGCCGGCCAACTGGGAACTGAACGGCTACGGAACGCCCATTTATGTCAATGTGGACAACGAATTCCGTCCTAATGAGCCGCCTTTTGCCCCGACGGTCGACAATCCTGTGGGCTGCTATGTGACGGAGTTTGAGATTCCTGAATCATGGAAAGACCGCTTGACTTTCATCAATTTCGGTGCGGTGAAGTCGGCCTATTACCTTTGGGTGAACGGACAGTTTGTGGGTTTCACCGAGGATGCCAAGACCAACGCCGACTTTGACCTCACACCATACGTCAAGGTGGGCAAAAACAAGTTGGCAGTGAAAGTGTATCGTTTCTCCAATGGTTCCTATTTCGAGTGCCAGGACTTTTGGCGCTTGAGTGGCATTGAGCGCGATGTGGTACTGTATTCCAAATCAAAAGTGAATATTGCTGATTACGAGGTTCATGCGGGATTGGATCAGAACTATCGCAATGGAACGTTCAGCATGGATTTAAAACTTGACAATCGGACAGGGAAAGCATTGAAGCAGGAGAGGCTGGAGGTCGCTGTTTATGATGGAGAGAACGAAATCCTTAGGTTGGAAAAGGATTTGGCTGGCGTGCAAGGCATATTCAAGATGAAGGCCAATCGAGTCTTGCCCGAAATCAAGCCTTGGTCGGCAGAGCATCCGAATCTTTACCGTTTGGAAATGAAGATTTTGGATAAGAGGGGTAGGGAAGTGGAATGTCTTGAAAACCACATCGGTTTCCGCACTTCGGAAATCAAGGATGGCAAACTGCTCATCAACGGACAGTACGTATTAATAAAAGGTGTGAACCGCCACGAGCACGACCCCTACACGGGCCATGTCATTTCGCGCGAATCGATGGAACGCGACATCGCCATGATGAAACAGATGAACATCAACACGGTGCGCACCTGCCACTATCCCGATGACCCCTATTGGTACGAACTCTGCGACAAATATGGTCTGTATGTCTGGGACGAGGCCAACTGTGAATCCCATGCCCAGGGCTACGGTGAAAAAAGCCTCGCCAAAGATCCGCAATACCGTAACATGGTTTTGTCACGCAACTGCAACATGTTGGAACGCGACAAGAACCACCCTTCAGTGATTATGTGGTCGATGGGCAATGAGTGCGGCAACGGTGTCAATTTCGAAAATACCTACGATTGGATGAAGAAACGCGTCCAAATGCTCCCTGTCACTTACGAGAGAGCCGTTTACGACCGCAATACCGATGTCATAGGCCTGATGTATGCCAGCCCGAAGTATTTGCAACGCTTTGTGGACGAGGGACTTGATAGCCTGCATCGTCCTTTTATCATGGTGGAGTACTGCCACGCGATGGGCAACAGCATGGGCGGTTTGCAGGACTATTGGAACGTGATTGAAGCCAACGAGCAACTGCAAGGCGGCTGCATCTGGGATTGGGTGGACCAGAGCTTCATTGTCCACGACAAGGACAAGAATGTGGATTGGTTGGCCGTGGGCGGCGACTTTGGTCATGCTTACGGCGTGGGCGATGATGATGCTTTCTGCGCCAACGGTGTGGTCAGCTCGGACAGGACACCGCACCATCATGCCGCCGAGGTGAAGAAGGTGTATCAGCCTATCAAGTTCAAAGCCATTGATTTGAAGGCAGGCGAATTCGAGGTTACGAATTGGAACGCCTTCACCGACGCTTCGGCCTACGACTGCGACTATACCATTTTCTCTGCCGAACGGACATTGCTCAAAGAAAAATTCGACCTTGATCTTGCGCCTTATAACACCACGTATATCAACATCCAGCGTTTGCGCATCTATGGCCATCCTGGCGAGGAATTCTTTGTACGTTTCTCGGTGAAACTGAAAGAAGACCAGCCCTTTATGCCTGCGGGGACGGAAATGGCGTATGATGAATTCAAGTTGGATTGGCCTTTTGCCGACAAGGAGCCTTTGCCTAAAGCAGGAAAGGCCTTAACGAAGGTTGTCGATTCAGGCGACGGTAGTGACTTCCATGTTTTTGGCGACCATTTTGATATCACTTTCGACAAGAAAACTGGTGAGATGACTTCGTATCGGTATGAAAATCAGGAGTTGTTGGCTGGAAACTTGAAGGATAACTTCTGGCGTGCGCCTACCTTGAACGATGAGGTGGACGGCTGGGCTTTACCGCGTTGGAAGAAAGCTAGCTTGGTGCATTTTACATCTACATGGCACAATTACGACATGAACAATGATTCGGTATATATCAGAGTAACTAAGGAGTTTCGTGATGAGCAAGGTGCATTGCAAGCCCTGGTCAACTCGTTTTACCGCATCGACGGCAATGGCAACGTCACCCTCACCAATCGCATTGAGCCGATGGAAACGGTGACTTCTTTCCCGAAAATCGGAATGCAGTTCCGTATGCCATTGGATTACAGAAATTTGACCTATTTCGGCAAGGACACGGAAAACTATCCAGACCGCAACGCTTCGGGCAAGATGGGATTATACCATGTGGATGCTTTGAGTTTGTTTGAGCAACATGTTGTGCCACAAGACAACGGTAACCATGCCGACACGCGTTGGATGGCTTTGACGAGCGACAAGAGCAAGGTCGGATTGTTCGTTACAATGCTGGAGCCTTTCAATTTCAGCATTTACAACTACAGCGACGACAACCTCACTGCAGCCCGCCGCATCAACCAACTGAATCCCAAGGATTACCTGACAGTGAATATCGATTACAAGGTGGCACCCATCGGAACGGCTACCTGTGGTCCAGGCGTGGATGAGAAGTATGTGCTGGGCAATCAGGTGTATGAATACACGGTGATGCTTTGCGCTTTCGACAAGATGCAAGACCCGATAGAGTTGAGCCGTTTCCAAGTGCCCGAATTGACCCAAATGATGGTTCCGACACCCGAAATCAAGTCATCCATGCAGGGTGATGAAGCGTATCGCATCTACAATCATCCGCTCACCATTTCAATGACTTGTGTTGACAAAGATGCGGAAATCCGTTACACTTTGGATGGCTCTGAGCCGACGACAGAATCAAAGATATATGACAAACCGTTCATTATAAGAAATTCTTGTATAGTGAAGGCCAAAGCATTCAAAAATGGCAAGATTTCATCGTTTGTGACGATGCGTCAGTTCAACCGCTTGAATATCAAGAACACGACCTTTGTCACCCCGCCTGTGGAGCGATATGGTAAAAATGCCGACATTGCTCTGATGGACGGCAAAAAAGGTGTACCTGGTGACTATTACAACGATTGGTTAGGCTTCCAAGGTGTCGACATGGAGGCCACCATTGAGTTGGCCGCTCCAACAGACATCAAAACGGTGAAAGTGGGTATTTGCCACGAGCCTAACGACTGGGTGGTGTGGCCCAAGTCAGTGAGGGTTTGTTTCTCCAACGACGGCAAGGAGTTCACCGACTGGCAGATGGCCGAATTACCTGTCTTCGACCGTCCCGACAAAATGAAAGGTTTCGGTAGGATTGAGGCTCGCGCCCGCGTCAACATGCAGCAAGCAAAATTCGTCCGCGTCAAAGTGGAGAACCAAGGTATGTTGCCTGAGTGGCATCCCTACGCTGGGCAGAAGTCTTGGATTATGGTGGATGAGGTGAGTGTTGAATAAAAAACTATCTTTGCAGGATAATACATGTAGTTATGATTACAAAGCAAGCCTTAGGCAACCTCCTTTTCGGTATGGCCGACATCCTTCGCGACAAAGTGGAGGATTACAAGTCATACATCCTTTCTTTGTTGTTCTTCAAACGGCTTTCCGACAATTACCAATGGGAAATAGAAAACGGAAGAGAACAGTTTGTGGCGGATTATATGCGTGAGCCTACGCCAAGGGAGCTGGAGGTGATTACCAAGAAAAAACACGATTTCACCATCCCTCAAGGTTGTTTCTGGGAAGATGTCCGCTTGGCTTCCATCGACAAGAAGAACGAAAAACTGGATAAAGCTGTCACTGATATAGCGGAACAAAATGTTGACAAGAACGGCAAATACATCCTCAAAGGCATCATCAATACCGTGCGTTGGAATGAGCCTGCTCCTGATGGCTCTGGCGGAAAGAAACTTGACCCTGAGGTGCTTACCAATCTCATCAACTATTTGAGTGCCGTGGATTTGAGCAACAAGAATGTGACGGTGGATGTGCTGGGCGATGCTTACGAATACCTCATCAAGCGTTTTGCTGATGAAAACAAGGGCGGAACCATGGCGGGACAGTTTTACACGCCGCAGGAAGTAGTCGACATTATTGTCCGATACTTGAAACCGCAAAAAGGCGAAACCATATATGACCCCACCTGCGGTTCCGGTGGTTTCCTGCTGAATGCGGCCAAATATGTCCGTGCCAGCTACGATACGCAAAAAGGTGTCCGTCTTTTCGGACAAGAACTGGTGTGGAACACCTGGGCTATCTGTAATATCAACATGATCCTTCATGGTTTGGATGCCCGCATCGAACAAGGCGACACCATCCGCGACCCGAAATTCAAGGATGAAGACAACGAACTGGAACTCCGCACTTTCGACAAGGTGATGGCCAATTTCCCGTTTTCTTTGGAGAACTGGGCACAAAACGGTGAGCCCAAGAAGGACAAAAAAGGCAATACCGTCAACAAAAAGGACGGTACACCGCAGATTGAATACAAAAAGGAGTTTACCGACCCATACAACCGCCTCGTTTATGGCGTTCCACCTTACAGCAACGGCGATTTCGCCTTCTTACAGCATATCATTGCCTCGTTGGATGACAAAGGCAAGGCAGGCGTGGTGTGTCCGCAAGGCGTGCTGTTTCGTGGCCAGCCTGAGAAGACCGAAGAGGAAGACGGACAGAATCGCAAGGCCGATGTGGAGTATATGATTCGTCGTGGTTTCTTGCAAGGTGTCGATTTCAAGCAGCATATCAATATCATTGATGCCATTGTGGTGCTACCTGGCAATCTGTTTTACGGAACCACCATCCCCGGTGCCATCATTTTCTTCGACAAGAACAAGCCCGAGGAGCATAAAAACAAGGTGCTGATGGTGTATGCCGCCAAGAAAGGCTGGTATCGCGAAGATGCCAACATGAGTGTGTTGGAGCCTCAGGATGTGCTGCGGATTTCCACCATGCTGGAAAGTTGGGGCGACATCGACAAGGCCAAGGCTTGGATCGCGTTACAGAAGAACAGGCTTTATAACCAGATAGACGAAGACCTTGATTTTCAGATGTCTGAAATCGACAACGATACGGCAGAGGAGTTGGCCCAAGCAAGACGCCGTTTGGCTAAAGCCGAGAAAACCGTCAATGACAAGTTGGCTACAAACAAGAAGCCGACGGCGAGTGAAAAGAAAGCGGTGGAAACGGCGCAAAAGGCTTTGGACAAGCTGACCGCCGACAGGATAGCCCGTGAAAAAGCCGCCCATGAGAAAGCCGAAAAACAATGCCAAGCTATCGCCGAGGTGGAATCGGAGTTGATGCAAATGTTTGGCGACACTGAGTTGCGCAAGCGTTATTTCTCCATCGTGGACATGGACGAGATTGAGGAAAACGAGTTCAACCTCAACATCCCGCGCTATGTCGACACCTTCGAGCCTGAGGAGCAGATAGACCTGAAGGAGGCAATTGCCAATTTCCAAAAGGAGATGCAAACGGAATCGGATGCGGAGAAGGAACTGAATGAGTTATTGAAGAATTTGCAATGAAAAGCCAACAAATGAACAATGGACAATAATAATACTCCCCAACCAATTGTGTCAACAGTGGTGCCAGCATCCCTGATTGGCGATTTGCGTCAGATTATCGAGCAGGCGCGCAACCGTGTGGCGTTCACCGTCAACAGCGAGTTGACCATGATGTACTGGCATATCGGCGAGCGTATCAATCGTGAAGTGCTTGATAATCAACGCGCTGATTATGGAAAACAAATTGTCGCGACAGTGTCACGACAATTGCAAGAGGAGTATGGCGTAAAAGGATTTGATGAGAAAAACATCAGAAGAATGATGCAATTTGCACAGTCTTTTCCAGACTTTCAAATTGTGTCGCAACTTGCGACACAATTGTCATGGTCTCATTTTGTGGGTGTTCTTCCCATCAAAGATCCCTTGGCACGCGAGTTTTATGTAACATTGGCAGCCTCTGAGAGATGGAGTATCCGTCAGCTTCGCAAAGAAATCGACGGAATGCTCTACGAGCGCACGGCCATCAGCGGCAAGCCTGATGTGTTGATCAAGCAGGAACTTTCGCAACTGCGCGACGACAATGTGCTTTCGCCCGACTTGGTTTTCAAGAGCCCTTATTTCCTTGAGTTTACGGGGTTGAAAGGCATGTATAGCGAGAAGAGTTTGGAGGATAGCCTGATAGCCCACTTGGAGCAGTTTATCATCGAGTTGGGTAATGGCTTCAGTTTTGTGGCACGGCAGAAGCGGATGATCATCGATGGCGAGGATTTTTATCTCGACTTGTTGTTTTATCACCGCCGTCTGCATCGTCTTATTGCCATCGATTTGAAACTTGGCCGCTTTAAGGCGCAGTATAAGGGACAGATGGAGCTTTATCTGCGTTGGTTGGAGCAATACGAGATGGAGGAAGGGGAAGAAACGCCCCTCGGTCTGCTGCTATGCACGGAAGGTGGCGAGGAACAGATTGAGTTGCTACAGCTCGACAAGTCGGGCATCAAGGTGGCGCAATACATGACGGAGCTGCCGCCAAGAGAGGTCTTGATACATCAGATTCACAAGTCCTTGGAAGCCGCAAAAGCACGAGGATTGGATGAACAAGGAACAATTGACAAGGAACAATGATGGAGAAACAGACTAAAATAGGAACTGTTTGCAGCGATTTCGATACATTTCAGTTGAAATCCATGCTTGTGAAAAACGATGCTGGCGATTGGGGAAGCGAGCCTGACAAAGATGCCATTGGTGTTATTCGAAGCACTAATTTCAATAATGACGGAAAATTGGATTTGTCGGACATCGCTTATCGTACTTTGTCAAAGCGGAAGTTTGAGGAAAAGAAGTTGCATGCTTCTGATATTTTGATAGAACGAAGCGGTGGTAGTGAGACACAACCTGTTGGGCGAGTTGGGTTTATTACAGATGAGTTGGCGAAAACCGATTACGCTTTCGCCAATTTTATCCAAAGAATAAGTTTGAATGATGAAGTAAACGCCAAGTTCGTTTATTATTGTCTTCAACAAATGTACGAAATGGGCATTACGGCAGGAATGCAATCGCAGACAACGGGCATTCGGAATTTAGATTGGAAGCAATATATAAAGGTGGCACTTCCCAAACCTTCTTCCGATGAACAAACCGCCATAGCCGCCATGCTCTCGAAGGTTGACGAGGCGATAGCGGCGGTGCAAGCCAGCATATCCGCCGCCGAGCAACTGAAAAAGAGCCTGATGCAGAACCTCCTCACCGGCCGCATGAAACCCGATGGCACACTCCGCAAAGAGGATGAATTTTATGTGGATGAGAAGTTTGGAAGAGTGCCGAAGGGGTGGAGATGCGATAAGTTCAAGGAGTTTGCTGTATTACAAAGAGGAAGTGATTTAACAGATAATGATGTAGTTTCTGGAATTTATCCTGTCGTAAAATCTAATGGGGTTTCAATTAGACATAATCGATACTTTGTTGAACCGCCAGGAGTAGTAACAGGCAGATCAGGAACTATTGGCAAAGCGTTTTATATTGAAGAAAAATTCTGGGCGCATAATACGACATTGTATGTGAAAGATTTCAAAGGTAATGTGCCAAAATACATCTACTATTTGATTCTTTCAATGGATTTCAGTAGGTATTATGCAGGAACAACGGTTCCCACCTTAAATAGAAATGATATACACAAATTGAAAGTTGCTATTCCTGAAACTTTTGAGGAGCAACAACAAATAGCACTGTTGTTGGATGAAAGCCATAACATAATAAACAAAAAGAGAAACAAAATCGCTGTCCTTGAAAGGCTGAAGAAGTCATTGATGCAGAATTTGCTGACGGGGAGGGTGAGGGTAAAAGAATAACGAACAATAGACATTAAAAAAGAAAGGAAATGTAATATGACAAATCAAGAATTGATTTCATTATTTGAACACATTAGGTATCAAATTGTTGTATTCTCTAAAGATGCAACATCGCCATTGCCACAATCTGTTGGAAGTGGTTTTATGCTTGAATATAAAGGATTGACTTTTTTTGTTACAGCAGATCATGTTGTTAACACTCACGATAATGGTGTTAGGAAGATTGAAAATAACATGATTGCGATATCAACAAACATACCAGCAATAATTGAAGGGAAACTTCAAACAAAGATGATCCCAATTGGAGGTATTTATTTCTTTGATCAATTTAAAGTAGATATTGATAAAGCAACCGTAGGTAATATGCCATTATTTGATGCTGCATTTTGCATCCTTCAAGATTGGCAAATAGATACAGAATGTATTACGTGTGAGGTTAAAATTGAAGGTGCGGATGTTCCTGTCGGAGATAGAAAGATTCATATTAAAGATACTGATATAATTAGTGCAAATAATGAAGATACTTATTCTGTGTTTGGGAGAGTGAAGTTTTCATTAGTTGAAATTAATGGAACAGTTGTATTAAATTCTCAACAAACGTTTAAAACTGGATTAAAGTTAGTTGATGAAGACGATTCTCAAAACTATTACATTTTACAATATCCTGATGAGGTGATTTATGAAGATTGGGCAGGGTTAAGTGGCTCTGCTGTTTTGAATCAAGAAGGGAAATTAATAGGAATAGCATGTGCAGTTAGCACATCTGGAAACAGATGGATTTGGGTAAAAAAAATCCAAAGAGTTTTACCTTTAATGGATGCTGCAATACTGGAAAATAATCAGTTTAAACAATAAATAAAATGACGGCAATTGTAGGAATATTAAACAAACATGGCATTGCGGTTGCGGCTGATAGTGCTGAAACTATTGGTAATGGAATAAAGATTTACAATAAGGCGAATAAAATATTCAATTTGTCCAAATATCATCCCGTGGGGGCAGCAGTATATGGGAGTGCAAATTTTAGTGATTTAACTCCATGGGATATAATCTTTAAGTTGTATCGGGAAAATATAGGCAAGCAATGCTTGAACAAAACAGAAGATTATGTTAATAGTCTTATTTCTTTTATTGAAGAAAAGCAATTCTTTTCTGAGGCCAAAGAATTAGAGAATAGTTTGTGTAACAATATTTTATCCTATTTCAATGAATACATTATTATCAATCGAATTTGTCATGGAAATCCTAATGGGATTGATTTGACAAAATTACCAACAGTATTGAAAGAGATTCAGAAAGAAATATCGACTTCGCCAGTTATTGATTCAATTAAAGATGTGACCAAAGAAGAGTTTGTTTCAAGTATAGGGATTGCTCTGAAACAAATAAAACAAACTCTCGCCCAAAATGGTTTTGATTATAAAACAATTGAAAATGAATTAAAAGAAGTTTTGTATTTGTCTTTTACACGAAAAGAGAATATGCATAACCATTCAGGAGTAGCAATTTTTGGATATGGGGAAGACGAGATATATCCGCGGTTGTTCAGATTAAAAATATATGGGGCCATTTGTGGAAAACTAAAATGGTATATTGAGGAAAAATGTATAATTGATAATAATAACACAGGAATTGTATGCCCAATGGCTCAACAGGATGTCATGATGACTGTTTTGTGCGGTATTGAACCCAAATTGCAGCAACTAATAGTCCAATTAACATCTCAAGTTATAACGGAAAACATTAAGCAAATAGCCTCAATAGCTGGAAAAACAGACAAGTCGTTGGCAAAAAGTATTTCGGCAATAAGTGTTCAGCCTACTTTGGATTTATTCAATAATAATCTAAAAGCAATTATTGACAGTAATCATGTTTTTCCACTTATTAACACTATTGCAATTCTGCAAAAAGAAGACTTGGCTGAAGTGGCCGAGAATTTAATATATCTCACTTCTCTTATAAGAAGGATTACTCCTGACAAGGAAAGTGTTGGTGGTCCAATAGATGTTGCTTTGGTTTCAAAAGGAGATGGTTTTATTTGGATAAAGCGCAAACATTATTTTGAAGAAACATTGAATAAAAATTATTTTGGCAAATACTATATCGATTCCGATGATAGAAAGGAGGCAAACAATGAATAATTATCTGAATAACAACTCTTTTTCTGGAGAATCAAATAAGAATGAATCAAGGTATTCAGTATGTGAAGATAAAAATCAAGCTCAATGGATAAATCAGGTTGCAAGACAAGCTGCCAAACTCATCTCACAACAGATCAAGGAATCCAATAATCAATCTAAAAAGTCTAAATAAATCATTAATAGGAGAATGAAATCTTCCATCCGCTTTTATCACGACCGTGAGGTGCGGGCTGTGTGGGACGAGAGCCTAAACAAATGGTGGTTCTCGGTGTTGGATGTGGTGGGCGCAATTAACGTGCAAGACGACCACGTCAAAAACCGCAACTACTGGAAATATCTGAAAGCCAAACTGAAAAAAGAAGGCAATGAGTTGGTTAGTGTCACTACCCAACTGAAACTGACTGCCGCAGACGGAAAAAAATATAACACTGATGTGCTTGACATGGAAGGAGTTATGGAACTTGCCAAATCTTTCCCCAACAAGAAAGCTTCCGATTTCCTCGATTGGTTCACCTACAGCGACAATACCATCGACGGACAGAGCCGCAAAAAGGCATACGAACTTTGGGAAAGCCATTTGGTGGAGGATAGCGACGTGGGCACCACCAAAGGCCTGCAACAAATCCACGCCTTCCTGTTCGGGGGCTTGTATGATTTTGCCGGACAAATCCGCACCAAGACCATTTCAAAAGGCGGATTCACATTCTGCGTGGCCCAATACCTGCCCCAAGCCCTGCAAACCATTGACAAAATGCCCGAAAACACCTTTGACGAAATCGTGGACAAATACGTGGAAATGAACGTGGCGCATCCCTTTATGGAAGGCAACGGTCGCAGCACCCGCATTTGGCTCGACATGATACTGAAAAAACGGCTGAAAAGATGCGTTGATTGGAGCAAAATCAACAAGAACGACTATCTCCGTGCTATGGAACTAAGCTCCGCCGACAGCACTTTCATCCGTCAGTTGTTAATCGGAGCCCTCACCGACAAGATTAATGACCGTGAATTATTCATGAAAGGCATTGATTATTCATATTATTACGAGGAGAATTGAATATGAGCAAATTATCCGAATCAAAATCCGTAGAATCCAAAGTCACCGAATGGCTCACCCAATTGGGTTGGGAGTATCGCTCGGCGGAGGATTTGAAACCCTATAACCGCTTGCAGATGAATGCGGTGATTGAGCCGATATTGGTGGAAAAGGTGATGGCGTTGAACAGCATCAGCCAGCCAGCAGCCAAAATGGCGGTGGAGACTTTGCTCAACAACCTGCGCAATCCCATCCCCATCGAGGGCAACGAGAAGTTCCTCAACCAGCTCTGCGACGGCGTCAATATCACGATCGACCATAAAGACTGCACCATACGCTTCATCAACTTTGAGGACATTTGGCAAAACAGCCTCATCGTCACCAACCAATATGCGGTGCAACAGGTTCGTGCAGACATCTGCCTGTTGGTCAACGGCATACCGTTAGTGCCTATCGAGGCCAAGCAGTGCGCACGGCGTGGCACCAATTGGCTTGAGGGCGTGCGTCAGTTCCAGACCTACGACCGCCGAAGCGAGAAACTGTTTATGTGCCACCTCTTCGGCGTGGCCTGCAACGGACGACTGAGCAAATACGGCATTCCGGGCGCATCATCGTCCTATTTCAACGAGTGGAAGGATTCGGTCATCGCCGACAAATACGACAATCCGTTGTTGCACCCCGAAAACGAGTTGTGCCGTGTCTATAAGGATGAAAACGATGGCCTGATACACTTCGATGTAGAACGGCTGCCCAACGGACAGCTATTGGAGCAGATGAAGTTTGGCATCATTGGTTTGTTGCAGCCTGAGCGTGTGCTCGACATCCTGCAACATTTCATCGTGTTTGAGCGCGACGACAACAAGATCATCAAGAAAGTGGCGCGTTACCAGCAACTGCGTGCCGCCAACAAGATTGTGGATAGGGTGGTGCAGTCCGACAAGGCGCAAGGCGTGATTTGGCACACCCAAGGTTCGGGCAAGTCGCTCACCATGCTTTACACTGCCTACAAACTCCGCAAGACCGAAACCTTGAACGACCCCACCATTTTCATCGTGGTGGACCGCAAGGATTTGAAAGATGATATGGATGACAACTTTATCAATTGTGTGTTTCCTAACGCTCGGGTTGTTTTGAGTATTGGCGATCTGATTTCTATTATCAAGAAAAAGCCTGCTGGCGTGTTCATCACCACCATTCATAAATTCAGAGAGCTGGGCGAGATCAAGGACGAGCGCGACAATGTCATCGTGCTCATCGACGAAGCCCACCGCACCGAATACGGCGACTATCAGATGGAACTGCGTGCCGTGTTGCCCAACGCCAAGCGTTTCGCCTTCACGGGTACGCCGATTCCCAAGACCCATCGGGAGTTTGGCATCAAGGATGAGAACGGCAAGATAGAGTATTATTTGGACAAATACAGTGTCATCGATGCCATCAACGACGGTGCCACCAAGCCCATCCGTTACACTTTGGGCCCTTCGCAGTGGTTTTTGGACAAGGAAAAACTTAAAAAAGGCTACGAGGAAATCACCGCCGATTTAGAAGAAGACCAAAAACGCTTGGTGGAGCAGCGCGTGCAGCCCTGGAAAACCCTGATGAAGAAGTCGGAAAGAATTAAGACTATCGCCGCCGACATCGCCAAAGATTTCCGCGAGCGTCTGGAGCCACAAGGTTTCAAAGCACAGGTGGTGGCCATCGACAAGGAGGCTTGTGTGTTGTATTACAACGAATTGCTCAACTATTTCGACCCATCGGAAATCCGCATTATCTTCTCCACAGGACAATACGAAACCAGTGAGCGTTACGACCTTTTTTCGCCGTTCTACATCGACGACAAGGAACGCAAACGCCTGATTGACAACTTCAAGAAACGCATTACCGATGAGGAGAAAGCCAAAGGCAACAACCTGAAAATCTTCATCGTATGCAATATGCTGCTGACTGGCTTTGACGCGCCTATTGAGCAAACCATGTACTTGGACAGCCCTTTGCGAGACCATAACCTGTTGCAGGCTGTGGCTCGCACCAACCGCCCGTATGACTATGGCGAGGGCGAAAACAAACTCTCCAAGGAGTTTGGCCGCATCGTCGATTATGTGGGCGTATTCCAGAACTATAAGGAGGCGTTGAACTACGATCCCGAGGACATTGGTGAGTTTGAGGATGTGGATGCGCTGTTGGAGGCCTTCCCGACGGAATTGGATGCCGCTTTTGAGCCTTTTGCCGAAATCAAGTTGGAAGACAGTTACGAGTGCGAAATGGCTATCATCCGCAAGCTGAGCGAGATAGACCAAGGCCAGTTTGAGAACCGTTTCCACCGCGTGGTGCAGTTGTGGGAAGCCATCAGTCCCAATCCAGGTTTGCGTCCGTTCCGAAACAAATACCTATGGTTGGTGACCATTTACGAACTCTACATGGAGGAATTCCGTCGCGCGGATTTCGATGCCGAATTCTATGCTGCACAGACGCGCAAGTTGTTGGAAGAGAGTGCCACCCTGCTGGATTTCCGAGGCCATCTGCCCGAAATCGCCATTGACGCGGACTATCTCACTAAGTTGCAAGAGACAAAGTTGTCGCCTTCCGACAAAGCTGAGAAGATTATCCGCGACATTGAGACGATGATTCGCACCAACCAAAACAGTAGCGCCATTTATATCGAGTTTCAGGAGCGTTTGGATGCGCTTATCCGCATGAAGAACGCCAATGCCGTTGAGATAGAGGGACTTTTGAAGAAACTCAGCGATCTTTACACCGAAGTGGATGAAGCTGTTGCAATCCCCAAGAAGATGGGCTTCGACGACAAAGGCACTTTCGAGATTTATCAGATTCTCAAGAATGAACTTCCGACCTTTGACGAATCATTGGCACGAGATTTCGCCAATGAACTGGCAGCGAAAGTTCGGTCGAAGATTTACATTGGCTGGCAAGAAGTAAAACAGGAATACAACCGCTTTTTAGGCGATGTGGCACTGATTGCTGCCAACCCCAAATATGTTGCTTTGAGTTTGGATGAAAACGACATCTTACAAGAGACCATCATGGATTCTATTGTGAAAAACTTCAGCTTGAATTGATATGTTGCCCGATAATTGCTCAGTCATACGTCGAGAAGTCAAAAATGCCCGTCTTCGTGTTCGCGAAGATGGCACTATGCAGTTGTTTGTACCAATGGCATTCACGGATGAGGATGTCGAAAAGCTTTTGGAGAAGAAGGCCAAATGGATAGCCTCGAAACGGCAATTCTTTGAGCAGAAAACCAGGATTCAACTGCGACGCAACGAGATATTGCTTTTTGGGAACCGTTATGCCTATTTCTATTCGTCCAAATATCATAATAAGGTGGTCGTCAATCACGAAAGCAAGACCATTCAGGCAAAACGTGACTTGTTGGATGCGACTGTGCAGGAAAAATGGCTGAAATCGGTGGCACGGAAGTATATATTATCACGAGTCGAGACGCTTTCCGAGGCACTGCTTCTGCCTTACAACAAACTTTACATTCGCAGTCAGAAACGGAAGTGGGGGAATTGTTCAAAAGAGAAAAACATCTCCATCAACTGGCGCATCATCAAAGCTCCCAAGTTCGTTATTGACTACATCATCACACACGAGTTGTGCCATACGGTCATCATGAAACACACCGTACGATTCCAAACCTTGTTGCGTTCGCATTGTCCCGATTGCGAGCAGGCGCAGGCGTGGTTGGATAAGTATGGAAATAGTTTATGATTGAATGAAAAAAGGCGCTCAAGGTGCCTTTTTCATTTTGTTTTACCACTCCACCGCCATTCGCTGTACCGGCATCGTCATGCAGCGTGCGCCGCCGCCGCCGCGTGAGAGCTCGTTGCCCTCGAAGGCGACAATGCACTTCTTCACGTTGTTCAGGTTGACCTTGTTGTTGGCCACATCGGCAGCCGTGACTATGTTGAAACCGGCTTTGTTCAGGGCTTCCAAAGTGTGTTGGTTACGACCGTAGCCGATGAACTTGCCAGGCTCGAAGCAGAAGAAGTTGCAGCCGCTGTGCCATTGTTCGCGGGCAGCCCAGTCGTCGTTTCTGTTGCCGCAGTACACAGGCTCCAAGTCGATGCCGACATCCTTCAGTCCGGCAAGCAGGTTGGGCACTTCCTGACCGACAGCCTTCTGTCCGTCGATAGTGATGTGGAAGGTCTTATAGAGGCTGCTCATGATGACAGGTTCGTAGATCATGCACTTGTCGACATCGAGCATGGTGAACACCATGTCTAAGTGGATGAAGGATTCGGGCGTGAGCGGCAGCTCTTGGAAAATGAGGTGTTTCACGCCAGGTTTGGTCTTCAGGTGCTCCACAATGGCTTCCACGCCGTGCATGTTGGTGCGTGAGCCCAAACCGCAAATCACCACATCGTCGCGGATAATCTGAACGTCACCGCCTTCCACCGTGCCTTCGCCGTGGATGTCGTAGCTCAACACCGGGTTGATGACCTTGGTCTCGAACAAGGGATGGAGGTTATAGATGCTGCTCAGGATCATGCACTCGCGGGCGCGTACCTTGGTGGCCATGTTGCTGATCATGATGTTGTCGAACATGGTGAAGGAGGCGTCGCGCATGAAGAACAGGTTCGGTATGGGCAGCAGCGCGTAGGGTTCGTTGTTGATGAAAGTGACATCATCCAAGCGGACACCTTCGATGAGCTGGCGCGAGAGTTCTTCGGCGGGCAGCGACTTCAGGTAAGGGGCAAGGAAGGCCCTGTCCTCAGCCTTGCAAATCCGATCGATCATACTCGTCCTGACGTTGTCCATCTTCAGGATGTCGGTCAGCAAGTCGGCAATCTCGTGGACTTGCGCCACTTTTTGCAGCACCTTCTTGAAATATCCGTATTCTTTTTGAGCGACTTGCATGTTCAAGATGTCGCTGAAAAGGAAAGTATGTGCGTTTTCGGGGGTTACTTTCTCCAGTTCGGGGCCTGGCGTGTGCACCAATACATGTTGGAGTTTTCCGATTTCGGAGTTTACATTGACGTTGATTCCTTGTGAATCCATAAAAAGCGATTTGGTGAAACAATAAGAGCACGGATGTTACCCTTGCTCCGAATAAGTTGCAAAGATACGGTTTTTCCGTGAATCTCAATGAAAAATGCAAAAAAAATCCAAAGATAATCCGTTTCCCTTTCTGTTAAACGGCTGTCAATCATCGGATAGGGCAGTGTCTTCGTCCATGTTGTACGCCCTGAAATGAAGCTTCTCGGGTTGATGGATGTTGAGATAGAGAGGCTCGAATTTCCTTGTGCCCCAATTGCCGACCAAGGTGGGTTCCACCGTCAAGGTTTTGAGTTCATCAAGGAAATCCTCACGGGAAATGGAATAGGCTCCCAAACTCATTAAGTGGCTTGTTTCCTGTTGGCAATCAATGAGTTTGAAGCCGTGTTTCAGCAAAAACTGATGCAAGTGATAGAAAGCGACTTTGGAAGCATCAGTGACCGTGTGAAACATCGACTCGCCGAAGAACACCTTGCCAATGGAAATGCCATACAGCCCTCCGACCAACTCGTTGTCTTGGTATGCTTCGAAAGAATGGGCGATGCCGAGTCCGTGCAAGTCGCAATAGGCGTCCACCATCTCGTCCTGAATCCAGGTGCCGTCTTGGTCTTTGCGCGGCGTTTCGGCGCAATGCAGCATGACCTCCCGGAAATTGGTGTCGATTCGCACCTCAAACTTCCCTGATTTCAGTGTGCGCCTCAACGACTTGCTGACTCTCATTTCGCCCGGGCGGATGACGAGTCTCGGGTCGAGTGACCACCAAAGCAGCGGCTCATCTTCGCTGTACCAAGGGAAGATGCCGTTGGCGTAGGCCACAATCAGGCGTTGGGGCGAAAGGTCGCCGCCAAAAGCCAGCAAGCCTTCGCTATTGGCATGGCTGGCAGGAGGAAAGAAACAATCGTCGTCGTTGAGTTGGTATAAAATGTTCATATCGGTTAATCGGAGCGCAAAAATACGTATTTTTGCGCTCCGATTAACAATGCATAGATATTTCATTCATCTGGCCTACAACGGTAGCCGCTACCACGGTTATCAGATTCAGCCGCATTCCGAGAGTGTGCAGGCCACGGTGGAGCAATGCCTCAGCCTGAAGTTGGGACAACCAGTTTCCATCACAGGTTGTGGCCGCACGGATACTGGTGTCCATGCGCGGAATTATTACGCCCATTTCGACATTGAACAAGAACTGAAAGACACGGAAAACCTTGCCCATCAGATGAATGCCTTCCTTCCGGAGGACATTGTGATTTATCGGATTTGGCAAGTCGCGCCTGAGATGCACGCCCGCTTCGATGCCGTTTCGCGTACCTATCATTATTATATCACGCGCACGAAGAATCCCTTCCATATCAACGATGCGTATTTCCTATATGGTGACTTGGACATCGCCAAAATGCAGGAAGCCGCCAATATGCTCTTTGAGTATGAGGATTTTACGAGTTTCTCTAAAGTGCACACTCAAGTGAAAACCAACAACTGTAAAATCATGGAAGCACGTTGGTTTGAACAAGATGGTTTATTAGTGTTTCGCATCAAGGCGGATAGGTTTTTGCGCAATATGGTGCGGGCCATTGTCGGCACGTTATTGGAGATAGGGAAGGGCCGCATGACCTTGGAGGAATTCTGCGCCGTCATCGAGTGTAAAGACCGCTGCGAGGCTGGAACCTCGGTACCTGCCCATGCTTTGTTCCTTGAAGAAGTTGAATACAATACCAGCCCTTCGACAAGCTCAGGGACCTAAGGTCGTTGAGCCTGTCGAAACGCCGACCAATTTTAAATCTTTGAATCTTTGAATCTTAAATCTTAAATTCCAACTATGTTCCAGAAAATCATCCGTTTTTGTGTAAAGCTAGTCCAGAAGTATTTGCCTGAACCTTTCATTTTTGCCGTGGTGCTGACCTTGTTGGCTTTCATTATCGCCATGCCAGTGTGCAAGCAATCGCCGCTTGAGGTGGTTGAACATTGGGGCAACGGCGTATGGTCGCTGTTGGCCTTCGCCATGCAGATGGCTTTGGTTTTGGTGACAGGCTCGGCATTGGCTGCCGCACCGTCCATCAAACGTGGTATCAGTGCCTTAGCTAAGTTGCCCAAGACGCCTGCTGGCGCCATCGCTTTGGTGACAGGTATCTCGGCCATCGCCTGCTGGCTCAACTGGGGTTTTGGCCTCATCGTCGGTGTCATTTTTGCGAAGGAAATCGCCAAGAAGTTGCGTGGCGTGGATTACCGTTTGCTCATCGCTTCGGCATACAGCGGATTCGTGGTGTGGCACGCTGGTCTTTCGGGTTCCATTCCGCTGACGATGGCCACTGAAGGCTCCAACCTTGAAGCAGTCACAAAAGGTGCACTGACACATCCCATTCCGATTGGTCAAACTATACTTGCACCGCAAAACCTCATCATGGTGGCGGTGGTCATTGTGGCCATTGTGGTAGTCAATGCGTTCATGCATCCCAAAGGAAATCAAGTGGTTGCGATTGATCCGAGTTTACTTTTTGAGGAAGAACCTGCTCCTGCGCCAAAGGCAACCTCCCCTGCTGAGAAATTGGAGAACAGCCCTGTCCTTTCCTGGATTATCGCCTTGTTGGGCCTGTCGTATTTGGTCCTCAAGTTGTTCTTCAAAGGCGGCAGTTTCGACCTTGGCGCAGTCATAATGTTGTTCCTGTTTTTGGGTGTCATCTTGCATGGTACGCCTGTGGCATACGTCAAAGCGTTTGGAAAGTCGGTGGGCGGCGCAGCGGGCATATTGCTGCAATTTCCTTTCTATGCGGGTATCATGGGCATCATCACTGGTGTAGGAGAGTCGGGTATCTGCTTGGGTGAAGTGGTGAGTAATGCTTGTGTATCTATTTCAACGCCAAAGACTTATCCATTGTTTACCTTCTTCTGTGCGGCTATCCTCAATATGTTTGTGCCGTCAGGCGGCGGTCACTGGGCCATTCAGGCACCGATTATGTTCACGGCAGGTGCCACTTTGGGTGTGGCTCCAGGTCTCACTGGTATGGCTATTTCATGGGGTGATGCTTGGACCAATCTGATTCAGCCGTTCTGGGCTTTGCCAGCTTTGGCCATTGCGAAACTCAATGCGAAAGACATCATGGGTTTCTGCATCATCGACTTGTTCGTAACCGGATTGATTATCTGTGGCGGACTGCTGCTATGGGCGTGATGCCGTCAAAATGAGTTCATGCCATCCCATTCCACCAAGTCTTGGCGGACATAGCCCTCTTTTCCTTTAACGCGGATTTTGTACCAATCGTTGACCTTTCCGATGCAGGGATAAGTCTCTGGAACTGAGCCTTTCTTGTAGGAAATCTGTGTCACCACTGGGGACTCTGTTGTGGGCTGTTGCCTGATGTTGACATGGGTACGTTTGGTATACAGAATACCTTGTTTGTTGGCCGCGCTGAAAACCACCACTTTATGTCCTGCCTTCGGAACTTCAAAATCATCCTGAACGCTGACGGTATAGGTGTTCTCGTTGGTGCGCACATAACGCCCCACCACATTTCCTGTGTTGTCCAACACCATTTTCATGGCATCGACCGAGGCCGATTTCACGAAATCTCCGTTTGTTCCCGATGGAGTCAACGGAACAGTGTCTATTGCTATGGAATCCGTAGTCTCTTCAAGCGTTTCCGAGGAATTGCTTCTGCCGCCACATGAGAACGTCAACATGCTCAAACACAGAAGAATCAATGCGGTGTAGAGGTGCTTTTTCATGGCCAATATTTTTTGATGTGCGACAAAAGTACGAAAAAAATGTTGAATGGGAGGAAAAAAGAAAGAGCAAGACTTGTTTTTCGCCTTGCTCTTATCAGTAGCGGGATCGAGAATTGAACTCGAGACCTCCGGGTTATGAATCCGACGCTCTAACCTGCTGAGCTATCCCGCCTCGTTTCGGGGTGCAAAAGTAGATAATTTTTTGTTACGGTCAACAAAAAAAGCGGAAAAAATGTTTTCCGCTTTTTTGTTGATACGCTAAATGTCATTCCGTCAGTTCTTTGGCGGCTTGTTCAAGTTTGATGTCGAGTGTCTTCATAGCCGCTTCAAGACCATTAGAGGTGTCGCCCTTCATGCTGAAATAGAACTTGATCTTCGGCTCGGTGCCTGAAGGACGGATGGTAATCTTTGATCCACTCTCGGTGAAGAACTGCAACACGTCGCTTTTGGGCAAGGTGATGGGCGTGACTTTACCTGTAGCCAAATCCTTGGCTTCCTGCAATTTGTAGTCGCGTGTCTCAACGACCTTCTCGCCAGCGATGACGGTGGGCGGAGTGTTGCGGAATTTGGTCATCAAAGCCTTGATTTCCTCGGTGCCGCTGATGCCTTTCTTGGTCAAGGAGACAAGCTTCTCCTTGTAGAGGCCGAACTCGTTGTAAATGTCCATGAGCAGTTGATAGAGCGTCTTGCCTTGCTCGGCAGCCCAGGCTGCAGCCTCGGCAACCATGCTGGTGGCGATGACGGCATCCTTGTCGCGGACAAAATCGCCAGCCAAATAGCCGTAACTCTCTTCACCGCCGCCGATGAACTGCTTCTTGCCTTCCAGTTCAAGGATCTTGTCAGCGATGTATTTGAATCCGGTCAGCACGTCGTAACGGTCCACATCGTATTTCTTGGCCATCTCAAACAACAATTCAGTAGTGACGATAGTCTTTACAATGAACTCTTTTCCAGTGAGTTTGCCTAACTCGTTCCAGCGGGTCAGCAGGTAGTAGACAAAGAGGCTGCCAGTCTGGTTGCCGTTGAGGAGGATGTACTCGCCTTTGTCGTCTTTCACGGCGATACCTACGCGGTCGGCATCGGGGTCGGTGGCCATGACGAGGTCGGCATTCACCTCTTGGGCTTTCTTCACGGCCAAGGCCATCGCTGCAGGCTCCTCGGGATTGGGCGATTTCACGGTGGGGAAGTTGCCGTCGACTACCATCTGTTCATCAACGCAGTAGACGTTCTCGAAGCCTTTCATCTTCAGGATGGCAGGTACCAAGCGGCGACCTGTGCCGTGAATGGGGGTGTAAACAATCTTCAGGTCCTTGTGCTTCTTGATGAGGTCCAAGGAGAGGGACAGGCCGTACACCTTATCTAAATAGATGTCGTCAAACTTTTCGTCGAGGACAGTGATGAGTTCAGGGTTGCGCTTGAAGTTCACCATCGAGGGGTCAGTGATTTTTTCCACCTCGGCGATGACGTTCTTGTCGTGGGGGCTGACTAATTGTCCGCCGTCGTTCCAATAGGCTTTGTAGCCGTTGTATTCCTTGGGGTTGTGTGAGGCGGTGACCATCACGCCGGCATCACATTTCAACTCACGTACAGCGAACGAGAGTTCAGGGGTGGGGCGGAGGCAATCGAAGATGTAGACCTTGATGCCGTTGGCCGACATCACGTCAGCGGTGACGTTGGCGAAGGCGGGACTGTTGTTGCGCCCGTCGTAGGAGATGGCTATGCTGAGCTCCTTCTTGTCAGGATTCATCTTCTTGATGTAGTTGGCGAAGCCTTGGGTGGCCATGGCCACGGTGTAGATGTTCATGCGGTTGGTGCCGGCACCCATGATGCCGCGCAGTCCGCCGGTGCCGAACTCGAGGTTGCGGTAGAAGCTCTCGGTGAGTTCGTTCGGGTCATTGTCGAGCATGTTTTGCACGCTCTTTCTCGTTTCTTCATCGTATTGCTCTGTGAGCCACGATTTTGCTCTTTCGATGATTTTAGGGTCCATATTGTTATATATTATGTTGTTTGTTATGTTCTATGTGCAGGGACTCATGTCGCCTAGCAGGGACTCACGTCGCTTGGCAGGGACTTACGTCGCTTGGCAGGGACTTACGTCGCTTGGCAGGGACTTACGTCGCTTGGCAGGGACTTACGTCGCCTGCTTATTGGCTGTCGCCCCTTCGGGGCTCAGCTCTTCTATGCACTTGACCAAACTCTCCCGCCAAAACGGGATCTCGATTCCAGCAAACTCTTTTATCTTGCTCAAATCCAACACGCTATAAGCAGGTCGTTTGGCCTTGGTAGGATATTGGTCTGTCGTTATCGGGTTCACTTTGCAAGACTTTCCGCCGATTTCCATGATGGCCGTGGCGAAGTCGTACCAAGTGATTTGTCCCTCGTTGGTGAAGTGGAAAGTCTCGCAGACTTCATTTTTGCCGTTCTTATTGAGCAAAGTCACGAGGGCAACCGCAAGGTCATGCGCCCAAGTGGGACAGCCTTTCTGGTCGGCCACCACATTGATTTCGTCTTTCGTGTCGCCTAACATGAGCATGGTCTTCACGAAGTTCTTGCCCACCGAAGAATAGAGCCATGCCGTCCTTACAATCATGTAGTTGCAGCCGTTTTCGCGGATAAGTCGCTCCCCATCGGCCTTGGTGTTGCCGTATACTGATTGCGGGTTGATGGGGTCATTGACTTTATAAGGCTCGTTGGCATCGCCGCCAAAGACATAGTCGGTGGAGATGTGGATGAGCAAGGCGTTATGGCGCAGGCAGGCTTCGGCTAATACTTTGGGCGCGAAGCTGTTGATGAGCGTGGCTAACTCAGGCTCGTCCTCAGCCTTGTCGACGGCAGTGTAGGCGGCACAATTGATGCAGGCATCGATTTGGTGCGCATCAAAACAGTCTTCCACAGCGGCCTTGTTGCAGATGTCCAAGGTGTCGATGTCGGTGAACACCCATTGATGCTGCGTATCTCGCGCTGCGATTTTTTGAAGTTCGGTTCCCAATTGACCTTTACAGCCTGTGACTAATATGTTCATTTTTATCGTGTTAGAATTTGTGTATGAATGCGATGCCCACTGACTCTTTCAATTGGAGCTTGGGCACATTGTCGACCACGGTCTGCACGCCTTCAATTTCTTCGTAGATGGGGAAGGTGGTGTTGTGGTCGTATTTCAGATGGACGAAGAGTATGGTCGAGATGTATTTGGTAATGGAGAATTCGAGAGTGTTTTCCCAGTTCACGTCGATGGGCAACCGGTCGTCGTTGCGTCGTTCGATGTAGTTGTAGAAGGTGTTGAGCATCGTGATGTATTTGAAGTTTTTGCCGATGGGCTGCTTGTAGTTGATGATGACATTGACACCGACGGATGCTGCAACGTTCTCACCAGGCACCCAGGTTCCGTCTTCTTCATAATAGCCTTTCTTGACACCGAAGTTACCTTTGTCAGCCAGTTCCTGGTTCATCACGAAGGTGACTTTTCCTGCCAAAGGGCTTAACAGAATCTGAAAACGCTCGTTTTTGGTTTTGTAGGAATAACCGGCGGAAAGGGTCAGGTAGCCAGGAGCAAGGAAACTGGATATTACAGTGGAGTCGTTAGGATACTTGTATCCATTGGCAAACTGCGTGTTGAATGTGGCTACGGCCGATATGTTCCATTGGGTTTTGCTGTCAAGAGAAAGCGCATAAGTGAGGTCGATTTTGTCATCCTGCTTTTCAAGTCGTTTGTCTCCGAAACGCGAGATGCCAAAAGCGAAAGCTCCTACGAGCCTTTGTTCAAATCTCCTTTTGTGGTAGATAAGAGAGAAGTTGGCAAAAGCCTTTCCACTCCAAGTGTTTTCACCGCCTGCTGCCCAGTTTGAAAGTGTCAACTGGTTGATATTCAATCCGTAATTACCATGGAAGGAAAGCCTTTCATTAAGAATGTTGATGATGTTTTCTTTAGGTCGGGGACCATCGGGTCGTTTGGGCGTGATGGAATCGATGTAATGATTGACGGTGGCCAACTCTGCGTCGATGATGTAGCTTTCGTTGATGACATCCTCAAGCTGTTGGTTCAACTCGTCAATGGTGTATCGTAACTCTTGCTCATCTAATTCAGCTTTAATTTGTTGGCGGACAAGCGATTGTTTGATTTGAATGTAATCAAGTGTATGACGACAGATAGTATCGATTTCAGGCGTAAAAAAAACATACCCCCTTTGTCCGAAAAGCGAAAAAGTGGAGCATGTTGATATGATAATCAATAGGATGCGGATAAACTGCCTTGTCTTTGAACTCATCGGATGAATCATTGTTTTCAATCGCAAAGATATGCGATTTTTCACAACAAACGCAGTTTTATTGCAAAATATTACTCTTCTTCAATCGAAATTTTGTGGTTGGTCTGGTAGAGGTGCTTCTTCACGTTCTCGTAATTGTAGGTGACCTTCGTCCACATGTCGACGCTCTTCTTGATGCCCAAGATGCGGCGCGTGGTGGTTTTGAGGCCTTCACCGAGGTTGTGGTAGACGATGCCTGATGTTCCGACATAGAACGGACGAGCACACTCCTTGCAGATGCGCGATGCCTTGTAAATCGAGGTTCCGAACCATGACAGGGTCTCCATACCGTTGTCAGAGATGGTTTTCGTACCCATGATGTGACCGTGGTCGAGGCCCATGGCAAATTCCAAACCGTTGATGCTGGAAAACTGGTGCTTGTATGTTTCGGTCAAGGCGTATGATATTTTCAAGGCTCCTGTAACGGCTTTCATAAGCGAGTCGTCTTTACCAGGATAGATGACAAGGAATGCGTTAGGCGAGAAGCTGTTGAGGAAACCTCCTGTTTGAGCGGCAATGGCGGAAAGCACCTCGCTGTACATGGTATAGGCTTGCGCGGCCTTGCGTCTTCCGTTTTCCTTTAAAATGTATACGATGTTCTTGATTTCGAAGTAGATGACCGTCGCTTCCATGTAAATGCCCGAATTGTCTAAACCAATGTTGGCGGCTTTTTGGATATCACTGGTCTCAGTATAGTCGAATTCGGTATTGGCCAACGAATTCATTTTTTCGTCTAAGGATTCTTTCCAACTCATAATAAAAAAGTTCAAAATGTCCGCAAAATTAGGTTTTTTTTCTTTATGAATGGAATGAAGGTAGAAAATTTTGCAAAAAAAAGAGACAGTACCTGCAAAAGATACTGTCTCCAACGGTTTATGGGCTTATTCCATATTCGTGTAAACGGCCTGAATGTCTTCGTCCTCGTCGAGTTTGTCCAAGAACTTTTCGATTTCAACCATTTGCTCGTCGGTGAAGCTGACGGTCGAGTTGGGGAAACGTTGCAAGTTGGCTTTCACGATGTTGATTTTGCGCTCTTCGAGGGCGTCGTGCATGGTGCCGTAGTCGGTCCAGGCGGTGTAAACGGTGGTCGTGGTGGTGCCTTCTTCATCGTCAGTCTCACTGACGATTTCGTCCAGACCGTAGTCGATGAGTTCAAGCTCCAGTTCGTCCTTATCCATGCCGGCAGGCATCTCGATTTCGAAGACAGCCTTGCGCGTGAACATGAACTCCAACGAGCCGATGGGCAGGAACGAACCGCCGCACTTGTTGAAGTATGACTTCACGTTGGCCACGGTGCGCGTGGTGTTGTCGGTGGCGCATTCCACCATGCATTGGATGCCGTAGGGGCCTTTGCCTTCGTAGCAGATTTCCACGAGGTTGGCGGCATCTTTGTCGGTGGCGCGCTTGATGGCGGCATCGATATTGTCCTTAGGCATGTTTTCTGCCTTGGCGTTCTGGATGGCCTGACGCAGTTTGGGGTTCATGTCGGGGTCTGGACCGCCTTCCTTGGCAGCAATGGTAATCAGTTTTCCGAGTTTCGGGAACACTCTTGACATGTGTCCCCATCTTTTCATCTTGGCCGCTTTGCGGTATTCAAATGCTCTTCCCATTATGTAGATTTTTAGATTTTTTATTTTAGGGCGCAAAGATAGTAAATCGTCAGAAATTGACGGCTTTTCTGTATAAAAAACTTTTCTTTTGCCATTTTCGACTATTTTTGCAGCCTTAAATTATAAAGGTATGAAGGTTTTGGTGCTTTCTGAATCGGATGCTTCGTGTGGTCCGATGGCTGCGGCGTTCTTGAGGGATTTTTCCCCTTCATTAGAAGTGCTATCAGCAGGTTTGAATCCATTTCAAGCTATTGATCCATTGGTCGTTACTGTGATGCGAGAGAGTCTGATTGACCTTGAAGCATATATCCCTCGCGACGTAAACGAAATTATTGAATCAGACTTTGATGCAGTTTTTCAATGCCCCGACATGATTTGCCCTGATACTGTGGAGGACTATAGAGTATTGCGCGACTATGTCAAGAATGAGGCCTTTCTTTTCTATCGTAAACTTGAAGGAAACAAGGGCTAACTTGGTTTACCATCAGAATATCTTCCTCCAAACATGGCATTCTGGTGTCTCTCCACGCTCGTCCAGATAATCCTGATGGTAATCCTCGGCGGGGTAGAAGGGCATGACCTGTCGGATTTGCGTGGCGGGATGATAGCCCATCTGCATGAGTTCGCCAAAGACTTTTATGGCCGTGTCGCGCTCCTCGGTGTTGTTGAACCAAATGGCGGAGAGGTACTGCGTCCCAATGTCAATGCCTTGGCCGTCGAACTGCTCGAAGTCGTGGATTTCAAAGAAATAACGCACTAGGGTTTCGTAGGGAACTTGTTCGGGGTCGTATTCCACTTCGATGGTCTCCAAATGTCCTGTGGTACCTGTCTTGACTTGCTTGTAGCTCGGATAGTCGATTTCGCCGCCCATGAAGCCAACAGCGGTCTTCGACACACCTTTAAGACGCTTGAAATAATATTCAACGCCCCAGAAACATCCTGCTGAGAAATAGGCTTTTTTCATTTCTGTTTTTCCTTTTTCATTGATGAGATTCCTTGTCGGATTTCATTTTCGCATCTGTCTTGCTCCATCGTCATGCCCACGTGAACATGTCTGACGATTTGCTTTTTGTCGATGAAAAACTTGGTCGGACAAGCGGTGAGATTGGTCTTCAAGGCATCCTCTTGGTCGATGATGAATAGGTTGTCGTATGCTCCTTGAAGACTTTTGGCATAATCAAATGTTACTTGTTGGTCGGACTCTTTTACCGATTCAATAAGGCAAAGGATGTCAATGTCTTCCAACTCGTCTTTCATGTTTTGTAGTGCGAAGGGAAACTCTTTTTCAACCTCCTCTTTGCCAAAACCGCAGTGAGGGCTGGTGAAAATGAGTATAGTTTCCTTTTTGAGCCATTTCTTGAGTTTTATGGTGTTCCCGTCAAGGTCTTTCACTTGAATGTCGGGAATTTCTTTGCCTACGGTATTGTGATACCAGTCCATATAAATTCTTTGGCTGAGTTCTTGGTCTTCTTTTTCGGTCAGACTGGTAACACCCTCGTAATACTTTTCGTAATCAACAGGGATGATGTAATTGTGTGTCCTGTTGCACGATGCGAAGGCAATAAGTACAAGGACAATAACGAAAGCAAGTCTTTTCATGGTTTTATTCCTTAATTACCTTGGTAACGACCTTTGTCCCGTTTTTATTGCTGGCAATCAAAAAATAAACGCCTTTTTCTAATCCTTCAAGGCTGAGGATTTCAGCTTTTCTTGCTTCCAAGACCAACTGCCCCAAAAGATTGCGGATTTCCAGTTTGTCAATGTCTTCTGCCTCAATATGCAAGAGACCATTCGTCGGGTTAGGCCATACCGCAAAGGTCCCTGCGGTTCCTGAGCCTGTCGAAGGAGTCGAAGGGCCGTCCTCTTCCACACCCTCCAAAACCATCAAAGTGAGGCCGATGACGCTGTCGCAATCAGGGCCATCGAGGACTTGGGTGTAGTAGCCTGGCTCAGTCAAGGGGTGGTTGAAGAACCAATACGGGCTATCGCTTTCATAAAACGCATCCTCGATTTGGGTGAGCGAAGCACAACTCTCGTAAGCGCCAATGTCGACGCGGCCTTTCTGAATGCGGGTGTTGCCGGCGATGTCGGTGTTGCCCAAACCTGTAGTGTTAGGCTTGCCTGCATTGAGGCAGATACTGCGGGGATGAATGCTCCAATTGTTGTTGTGGTATTCGGCTCCAGCTCCTTGGGCAGGATGGTTGAAGCGGACGAAGACGCCAGGCTCGTCGCCATTGTTCTCGTTGGGAATGTTGTAGTTGTCCGACCCGTTGACGATGCCGCAAACGGCAGAGTACTCGAAATCGCTCAGTCCGGCAAACTGGTTGGGCAGTCCGTTGGCCACGTTGCCCCACACGATGCAGTTGTAGTATTTGTTGTGGCTGTTTTCGTGGTAGATGCCACCGATGCTCTCTGTGGCGAGGTTCATCACGAAGTCGCAGTTGTAGGCGGTGAACTGGCCGCGGGCATACATTCCGCCGGCACTTTGTGCCGTGTTGTTGTTGATGATGCAGTTTTTAAGGGTCGGCTCGGTATTATTATAAAGGTAGATGCCGCCGCCTTTGGTTGTCGCTATGTTGTTGTTGATGCGGCAGTTGGTATAGTCGGCACCCACGCGGTCGCACACGCCGCCACCCATTGAGGCATTGTTGTCGGCAATGACGCAGTTGTGGAGCGTCACATGGGCCGTGCCACCTGTCGAGTTGATGTAAACACCGCCGCCGTACATGGTCGCGACATTATCCTTGATGGTGCAGTTGTTGAGCGTAACGTAATTATTGAGATAGGCACCTGCGCCGCTTCCGATGGCACCGTTTTGGATGATGAAACCATCCCAAATGGGCATCGAGGCCGAAGTAAAGGCCTGGTTCTGCAACAGCACACGTCTTGCGCCTTGACCGTCGAGGATGGTGGGGTTCTTGTCGTAGTCGCGGAGCGAGAGGTCATAGTCGGGGGCTTCGTTGCCTTCGAACCCGCCGTAGACGCGGTTGCTGGCTGTGATATAAAACGCGCCTTCCATGTCGGTCGTGTCGCCGTAATAGGTGCCGGCCTTCACCCACACCTTGGTCGCGCCACCGCTTGAGAGGGCAGAGGCGAATTGGAGCTTGTTGGTGGCGTTGTCCCACGACGAGCCGTCACCCTCACCGTCTTCACTGACGTAGATGATGCCGTTAGCGTCGGCTTGGATGCTGACAGGGAAGACATTGCTCACCACAGCCTGACCTTGATTGAAGCCGTTGACATCGTAGGTCGAATAATATGCGTCGCCGCTGCCGCTCCAGCCGAAGTTGAAGTGGAAGAGGTCGTTGTTGTCGTAGCCGTCGCAAACGAAGGCATGGCCACTTTCACCGTTGGCGCCCGAGTAATAGATGGGATGCGACAGGTCGAGTTCTGCTCTCAGCATCGCGTTCCATGCCTCGTCCTGGTAGCTGCTCTTTTGGCGGTATTTGGCACCGCAGTAACCGAAATAGGAGCGCATGGCGGTCTCCACATCTTGTGACTGTGCACCGCTGCCCGAACCCGAATAGTTCATGTTGACGCTCACGCCGCAGTGGTACAACAGCGTGGCTACGGCATCGTTGTGGTCCCAAACATCGTTCGGCATCTCGTCCCAATGGTAGGTTGTAGCGGCAAAGTTGGCACTCTGTTCGCCGTATTCGCTGTGTATGTAACTATGTGAGCCAAAGCCTGTTTCGGGATAGTCCCAGTATTTCATCACTTGTGCCATGGCGGTAGCCACGCAGCCCGCATAGCAGTGTCCGCAGGGACCGCCCCACCACCAGCCGCCTGTAGTGGCCGGGCAGTATTCGTTGTAATAGCAATCTTGGTTCCAGCGCGTGCTGACTAAAGGATCCACTGTTCGGACATTGCGTGAGCCGAAAATGCCCTGTGCAGCCTCGTCCCATTGGCGTAATATCTCGGCTTCGGGTTGAATGCCATTGGCCGTGGCGAAGTCAATCATTTCGGAATAATGCACAATCCATGTGGCAAAATTCTCTGGCGCATTTTCCAAATCAGGGAAATTGCCTTGGTCTGACCAACTTAACACAGGTGGTAAAACCGTATTGCCTGAAATAATTACAAAGCCTTGGTTTCCAATGTTATAGATGTAATTTCCATCGGAGGATACCAAGTTCAGGTCTTGTCCTTTAAGGGTTTGCTGGGAAGCAATGAAAGCTTGTGCGGTTTTGTAGGCCGATGCTTCATTGACCTTTTGTGCGGTTTGTGAAAACGCAAGGGAAAGCGATGCGAAAACCAGTAATAGTACGAGAGATAGTTTTTTCATAGGTTGAAATTTTGCCGCAAAGTTAGCAAGTTGTTTTGGATTTTTTGAAAAAACTTTCTCTGTTGTACTAGAAATCTTCTTGCTAATGGTGAGGCGACAATTTGGCCTTGTTATTTCAGAGCCTCCTGAATCGCCTCCAAAACCAACCCTTCCATAATGAAATACGTGTCAGGGTCAGGATGGCAGCCGTCCTCGCTGAGGTTTTGGGGGAATCCGAGGTTTTCGTCGGCGAGGGCTGAATGATAGTCTACATAGATGATATTGTTTGCCTCGGCGTAGGCTTTCAGGCTCTTGTTGATGTCGACGATGGTCTGGCCGGCGTTCTCGATTTCGGTTCTCCACACAAACGAGGTGCAGGGCGTGATGGAACTGATGATGGGAATGATGCCATGGGCTTGGGCCAGTTCGCACATCGAAATCACATTATTGACCACCTGCTCGGGAGCCACCCAGAAGTCGTTGTGTGCCACGTCATTGGTGCCTGCCATGATGACCACAACTCTGGGATGGAGGTCGATGACGTCGGTCTTGAAACGCACCAGCATGTGGGCCGAGGTCTGTCCGCCGATACCCCTGCCAAGGAAGTTATGCGAGGTGAAGAAATCGGGATGGAAATAGGCCCAGTTTTCGGTGATGGAGTTGCCCATAAACACCACATCGGGGTACGCCTCGTTAGCGATAATCCGTTCGTTGTCAGCTTTGTAATCATTGAAACGGAACCAATCTTGTGAATAACAAAAAATCGACATGGTTGCAAAAATAATTAAGATGATAGTTTTCTTCATGATGATTATAAATTTGGCGCAAATGTAGCATTTTTATGAATAAGGTGAAAAAAATCTTTTCAAACCCTAATAATCTGTATTTTGTAAGAGAATTTTTTGTACTTTTGCAGCCGCTTTCAAAAAGACCTATTCTTATGATAAACATAACCTTTCCTGACAATAGTGTCAGACAATATGAAGCCGGTGTAACGCCGTTGGATATCGCCAAGAGCCTGAGCGAGGGTTTGGCACGTAACGTGCTGTCTGCCAAAGTGAATGGCAAGATGTGGGATGCCATGCGCCCCGTCAACGAGGATGCTACCATTCAACTTTTCACTTGGGACGACCCCGAAGGCAAGGCCACGTTCTGGCACTCGTCGGCCCACCTCATGGCTGAGGCCATCGAGGCATTATATAAAGGTGTGAAGTTCGGTATCGGTCCTGCTGTGGATGCTGGTTTCTATTATGACATCGACACAGGCGACATCACTTTAACCGAGGCCGACCTCGTCGCCATCGAGAAGAAGATGCTCGAACTGGCCCGCGAGAAGCAAACCTTTGAGCGCGTCGACGTGAGCAAGGCCGAGGCGTTGCAGTATTTCACCGACAAAGGCGACGAATACAAGCAGGAACTCATCAGCGAGCTGGAAGATGGTACCATCACCTATTATAAATGTGGTAACTTCACCGACCTCTGCCGCGGTCCCCATATCCCGAACACGAGCGTCATCAAGGCTGTGAAGCTGACTTCATTGGCTGGTGCTTATTGGCGTGGCGACGAGAAGCGCAAGCAACTCACTCGCGTCTACGGTATCACCTTCCCGAAGCAGAAGGAACTCGATGAGTATCTGGTACTTCTCGAAGAAGCCAAGAAACGTGACCACCGCAAGCTGGGTCGCGAACTGGAACTCTTCATGTTCAATGACATCGTGGGTAAAGGTCTCCCGATTTGGTTGCCAAAAGGTACCGAGTTGCGCCTCCGCCTGCAAGAGTATCTGACCAAGATCCAGAAGGAATACGGTTATGAGCAAGTCATCACGCCCCATATCGGTGGCAAGCAGCTGTATGTGACTTCGGGTCACTGGGATCACTACGGCGAAGATAGCTTCCGCCCCATCACCACGCCCGAAGAAGGCGAGGAGTACCTGCTGAAGCCCATGAACTGCCCTCACCACTGCATGATCTTTAAGTGGAAGCCGCGTTCCTATAAAGACCTGCCTTTCCGCTGCGCTGAGTTCGGCACGGTGTACCGTTATGAGCAGAGCGGCGAACTCCACGGCTTGACCCGCGTGCGTTCGTTCACCCAAGACGATGCCCACATCTTCTGCCGTCCTGACCAGGTGAAGGAAGAGTTCATCCGCGTGATGGAAATCATCGAAATCATCTTCAAGGCCCTTGATTTCAAGAACTTTGAAGCACAAATATCGCTCCGTGACCCCAACGACCACGAGAAGTATGTGGGTACGGACGAAAACTGGGCCAAGGCTGAGGCTGCCATTCAGGAGGCTTGCGCCGAGAAGGGTCTGCCCGCCCATGTGGAATATGGCGAGGCCGCTTTCTATGGTCCCAAGCTTGACTTCATGGTGAAGGATGCCCTGGGTCGCAAGTGGCAGTTGGGTACCATTCAGGTGGACTACAACCTGCCTGAGCGTTTCGACCTGACCTACATCGGTGCTGACAACGAGAAACACCGTCCTGTGATGGTGCACCGCGCACCCTTTGGTTCCATGGAGCGTTTCGTGGCCGTGTTGCTCGAGCACTGCGCTGGTGAATTCCCGCTGTGGCTGGCTCCCGACCAGGTCGTCATCCTGCCTGTGAGCGAAAAATATCTCGATTTTGCGAAAAATTTGCAATCGTATCTGAAAAAGTCCGATATTCGCGCCCTCATTGACGAGCGCAACGAGAAAATCGGTCGTAAGATCCGCGATGCCGAAATGAAGAAATATCCTTACATGCTCATCGTGGGCGAGAAGGAAGAAGCGGAGAACTCGGTGTCGGTGCGTAAGCACGGTCAAGTCGACCTCGGCACGATGCCGACTGCCGAATTTGCCGAATTGATTCGCAAGCAAGTCGAGGAGGAACAGAATAAGAGATAAGTAACTAACTGAATATAAACTTAATATAGGAGACTAAAACAATAGCACAGATTCCACAAAAAGGAAGACCCGGCCAGAAGCCGAACAAGGATAAGGACGGATTCAACCATCGAATCAATGAAGAGGTAAGAGCCCCTATGGTGCGTCTGGTGGGCGAGGGTGTCGAACCGAACATCTACCCCTTGCGCGAGGCTTTGAGAATCGTAGAAGAATTGGGTGTCGACCTCGTTGAAATCCAACCCGATGCCAATCCGCCGGTCTGCAAGGCGATGGACTACAAGAAGTTCGTCTTTGACCAGAAGAAGCGCCTGAAGGAACAGAAAGCCAAAGCCACCAAGGTCGTCATCAAGGAAATCCGCCTCGGACCCCAGACCGATGAGCACGACTTCGAGTTCAAACTGAACCACGCCAAACGTTTCTTGCAGGAAGGTTCAAAGGTCAAGGTGGAGGTCTTTTTCAGAGGCCGCTCCATTGTCTACAAGGAACAGGGTGAGATTATGTTGCTGAAGTTTGCGCAAGAGTTGGAGGAGTTCGGTAAGGTGGAGATGATGCCCAAGTTGGAAGGCAAGCGCATGCAGATGATGATAGCTCCTAAATCGACGAAGAAATAACTCATTTTTAATACTTTAAATTATTTGTAAAATGCCGAAAATGAAGACAAAGTCCGCTGCCAAGAAGCGTTTCCAAGTAACGGGTAGCGGCAAGCTGAAGAGAAAGCATGCTTATCATGGCCACATCCTGACCAAGAAGAGCCAGAAGAGAAAACGTAACCTCGACCACACTGCAATCGTTGAGAGAGCAGACGAGAAAGTCGTGAAACAAATGCTTCTCATGTAATTAACCCAATGTGTAATTTGTCTCAGCAGAAAAGTTCTCGAAAGGAGCGAGGCGCTGGACGAAAAAATCAAACAAAATGACAAGATCAGTCAATGCAGTGGCTTCAAGAGCCAGAAGAAAGAAAATCCTGAAGAAGACCAAAGGTCAGTTCAGCACGAGAAAGAACGTGTGGACTGTGGCGAAGAACTCTTACGAAAAGGGTCAAACCTACGCTTATCGCGACAGAAGAAACAAGAAGCGCGAATTCCGCAGCCTGTGGATTGTCCGTATCAACGCCGCCGTGCGCGAATTTGGCATGAACTACAGCCAATTCATGGACAAGCTCACCAAGTCGGGCATCGAAATCAACCGCAAGGTCCTTGCTGACCTCGCTGTGAACAACCCCGAGGCTTTCAAGGCCATCGTCGACCAAGTGAAGTAAGTCGCACTATTGTTCCTAGGATAATGAAAAATCCCAGCTCCAAAGGAGTTGGGATTTTTCTTTTTCGTGACCCGGTTGGGATTCGAACCCAAGACCCACAGCTTAGAAGGCTGTTGCTCTATCCAGCTGAGCTACCAGGCCATCGTTTTGCGGGTGCAAAAATACGGAATATTTTTAAATATGTAGGCGACTTGGGCGAAAAAAATGCGCTACCGCATTATTATTCCTCCGTCTTGGGTACGTAAGGATGGTGTGGGCGCTTTGGGCGTACCGGTTTTTCCGGCTTGGGAGCCGCAGCAGCTTGTGGACGTGACTTCTTGACTTGCAGCTCGTTACCCATGAAGACGGTCTCGTCAGTCTCCACGATGGCTTTGTATGCCTCATCGTCGTTGGGCATTTCAACGAAACCGTAACATTTTGAACGGCCTGTCTCGTGATCCATGATGACCTTGCAGGATTCCACCGTGCCGAATTGCTCGAACAGGGCTCTTAAATCTTCCGTTGTGGTCTTAAATGCTAGTTTGGCGACAAAAATCTTCATAACATACGTATTTGTAGTGCAAAGATATACAATTATTTTAATGCGATGAAAAAAAGCTGGAGAAATTTTGTTTTCTGTGAAAAGGGCATGAAAAAAGCGAAGCCGAACACTTCGCTTTGAAGTGGGGGAGGGTGGACTCGAACCACCGAACGGATACCCGGACAGATTTACAGTCTGTTGCAATTGCCACTATGCGACTCCCCCAAGAATGAAAGAACGTTTTGTCTTTGTTTGACGGCGCAAAAGTACATCTTTTTTCCTTATCCACGGCAAAAACCGCGATTTTTTTCGCAACTTTGCGGCATCAAAAACAAGCTACGATGAAATACGATTTCGACAAGATCATCAATCGCGCTGATACCAACTGCGTTAAGTATGATTTGCGCCAACAGGTGTTCGGCAATCCCGACGTGTTGCCCATGTGGGTGGCCGATATGGACTTTGAGACTCCCGACTTTGTCCGCAAGGCAGTCATCGAACGTGCCGAGCATCCTGTGTATGGTTACCATTTCAAGGATGATGCCTATTTCCAATCCATTATGGGATGGCTGAAACGCCGTCATCAGTGGGAAGTGAAGCAGGAGTGGCTGTCGTTTACTCCTGGTGTGGTCTGTGGCTTCAATTTGGCCGTGATGGCCTTCACTCAGCCTGGCGACGAGGTTATCATCCAGCCGCCAGTGTATCCGCCTTTCCATCATGCCGTGAGCAGCCACGGACGCAAGTTGGTCTACAACACCTTAATTAATAAAGGTGATGGCTATGAATTCAATTTTGACCAACTGGTCGAGCAAGCCAAGACAGCCAAGATGCTGATCCTCTGCAATCCTCATAATCCCGTTGGCCGTTGCTGGACGCGAAACGAGTTGCTGCTTTTGGGCGAGATTTGCTTGAAAAACCATGTGCTTGTCATCTCCGATGAGATCCATTGTGATTTGGTGCTGCCTGGTTACAAGCATACGCCTTTTGCCACTTTGGGACATCAGTATGCTTTGAACAGCATCACCTTCCATGCAGCTTCCAAGACCTTCAACCTGGCGGGTTTGGCCACTTCCACGGCCATCATCCCAAACGAGGCATTGCGCAAGACCTACGTGGCCTACGTTGAAGATATGGAGGCGCATCTCGGCAACATCTTCGGTAAAGTCTCGACACAGGCTGCCATGACAGACGGCGATGAATGGCTGGGACAGTTGCTTGACTATGTACAAGGCAACATCGACTATGTCGCGGACTTCCTGACCACAAACCTTCCCAAGGTGAAGTTCCACAAGCCGCAGGCTACCTATATGATGTGGCTCGACTTCAACGGCTACGGCCTTTCGGAAGAGGAATTGTGGCGCAAGATGACGCAGGAAGCGCAATTGGGCTTCAATCGTGGTAAAGACTTTGGTGAAGCAGGAAGCGGTTTCTTCCGCATCAACTTGGCTTGTCCGAGGTCGACAGTGGAGGAGGCGATGCGGCGGTTGAAAGAGGTGTTTTAAAAGAGAAGTCCTGCTTCTTCCTTCTCGCGTTTCATCCCAATCATGGCGTCGAACTCTGCTTCTGTGATGATGGGGATGCCCAATGACTCGGCCTTTTTGCGTTTCTCGGGACCCATCTTGTCGCCGGCCAGCACATAGTCGGTCTTGCCAGAGATGCTGCCTACGTTTTTGCCGCCGTAGGCCTCAATGGTTTCTTTGATACCATCGCGGGAATAGTGAGCAAATACGCCACTCACCACAAACGACTTGCCTGCCAGCACCTGTTCTTTGTCAGATTTGGGCGTCTCGGCCTTGGCGAACTGCAAACCTGCAGCCCTTAGGCGCTGTACAATGTCCAGATTTACAGGATTTTCAAAAAAGGCTTTCACTGAAAGTGCAATGACTTCGCCTACGGTGTTGATGGCGCTCAACTCTTCGACGGAGGCACGGATGATACTGTCGATGTCGTGATATTCGGCCACGATGGTCTTAGCCACCACTTCGCCCACATTGCGAATACCCAAAGCGAACAGCACCCGCTCGAAGGGAACGGATTTCGACTTCTCCAAGGCGTCGATGATATTCTTTGCGGTCTTCTCCTTGAAGCTGACCTTGTCGTTGGACAGACCGTAGAGTTTGCTAAAAGTGAGGCTATAGAGGTCGGCCACGTCCTTGATCAAGCCGGCATCGTATAGGAACTCCACCTTGCCTTCTCCAAGGCTCTCAATGTTCATGGCCTTGCGGCTGATGAAATGCTCGATACGGCCTTTCACCTGGGGAGGACAGCTCTGTGCGTTAGGACAGTACCAAGCGGCTTCGTCCTTGTTCTTTACCAACTCGGTGCCACATACCGGACAGACCTTTGTAAAAGTCACGGGTTGCGCTCCTGCTTGACGTTTGTCGAAGTTCACCCCAATGATTTTCGGGATGATTTCACCGCCTTTCACCACAGTGACAGTGTCGCCGTAATGCAGGTCGAACTGGCGAATGAAGTCCTCATTGTTTAAGGTGGCGCGTTTCACGGTAGTTCCTGCCAATTGCACGGGAGCGAGGTTGGCCACAGGCGTGATGGTGCCGTGGCGTCCCACTTGGAAGTCGACGCTTTGCAACTCGGTTTCCACCTCCTCGGCCTTGAACTTGTATGCGATGGCCCATTTCGGTGACTTGGCCGTATAGCCCAAAGCTTGCTGTTGTGCGTAACTGTTGACCTTCAGCACGATGCCGTCGATGGCAAAAGGCAATTGGTGACGGGCTTCGTCCCAATAGTCGATGAACTCGAAGATTTCGTCGATGGTCTTGCAGAGAGCCATGAAGTTGGAAATGTTGAAACCCCATTTGCGGGCGGCCTGAAGGCTTTGGTAATGGGTTTGATAGCGGTCTTCGAGACCATCCATCATCATATAGTAGCAATAGTTGTCCAAGCGGCGG